>URBN01000012.1 GCA_900546145.1 uncultured Desulfovibrio sp.
CAAAAAACTTTTTGTGAAGGCTTTTTGAAGCCCCGCTGTTTCATGCGGCGAGGGAGGCTTTTACGCTCATCCCTCATGCCTGTCAACAGCTTTTCCCCCTTTTTTCCGGAAATCTTCTTTCAGGAACCTTCAGAGAAGGGCTGTTTTCAGGCGGCGAACGCGATGTCTACGCTTCCAGGACAGGAGTGTCAATCTTTTCCAAAAATTTTTTCCAAGAGCACGGTTTTCCTTTTTGCTTTTCTTCAGCCGCATGGGATCTTCCAGTCAGACTTCTCCCTGCTGCTGCGCTGTTTTCCCTCTTTCTGTCCAATGCTGAAGCACATCGCTCCGTCATTTCATTGACCGGAGAACAGTATCTGTATTACGTTTCTTTCCATTGTTTTGTGTTGCCGGCCTGTCTTTTTCCCTGTGGGCCGGCGTCCCGCGCCCGATAAGGCAAAAGCCGAAGGCCTTGCCGGGTTTTCTCCGGGTATCCGGCCCTTCATTTTCTTCGGCGGGAAACACATCTCGTCCTTCCGACACCACAACTTCGCACCAGCATCCTTCCTGCCCCATTCATGTGGCGGGAGGATTTTTTTCTTTCATCCTGGGTTCTGTCCTTCATGAGGAACGCACGGGGACAGCCGCTGAAAAAAGGGGAGTGTTCATGGATCAGCTTACAGCCATCGTTCAGGCTATTAACTCGTATCTCTGGGGCGTCACGGGTCTTATTCCGCTGCTTGTGGGTGTTGGCATCTTCTACACCTTTAAACTCAAGTTCGTGCAGATCCGCAAATTCGGACAGGCCATGCGCTTCACCTTCCGCGGCCTCAGCCTGCACGGCGAGCGCGCCGGCAAGGAAGGCATGACCTCCTTCCAGTCCCTGGCAACGGCTGTCGCGGCCCAGGTCGGTACCGGCAATATCGCCGGCGCTGCCACAGCCATCGCCATGGGCGGTCCCGGCGCCATCTTCTGGATGTGGATTGCCGCATTCTTCGGCATGGCCACCATCTTCGCCGAAGCCGTTCTGGCCCAGCTCTTCAAAACGAAGGATGACAAGGGCCATGTGACCGGCGGTCCCGCCTACTACATTACAAACGGTCTGCACTGCCGTCCCCTGGCCATCTTCTTCTCCATCTCCATCATCATCGCCCTCGGATTCATCGGCAACATGGTGCAGTCCAACTCCATCGCCGTTGCCTTCCAGAACGCCTTTGGCATTCCCTCTCTGTACACCGGACTCTTTGTCGCCGGCTTCGCCGCCTTTATCTTCTTTGGCGGCCTCGGGCGAATCGCCTCCACTACCGAGAAAATCGTGCCTGTCATGGCCTTCCTCTACATTCTCGGCAGCCTCATCGTAATCCTTTCCAACTATGAACAGATTATTCCCGCCTTCAAGATGATCTTCGTGGGTGCCTTCAACCCCCAGGCAGCCACGGGCGGTGTCATCGGCGCAACCATCAAGGAAGCCATGCGTTACGGCGTGGCCCGCGGCCTCTTCTCCAATGAAGCCGGCCTCGGCTCCACGCCTCACGCCCACGCTGTCGCCAAGGTTCAGTTCCCTGCCCAGCAGGGCCTCGTGGCCATCGTCGGCCTGTTCATCGATACGTTCGTGGTCCTGAACATGACCGCCTTCGTCATCTTCACCACCGGCGTTCTCGATGGCAAGACCACGGGCATTGAACTCGCCCAGAAGGCCTTTGTCAGCGGCTTCGGCGATTTCGGTCTCGCTTTCGTCGCCATCTGTCTCTTTTTCTTCGCCTTTTCCACCATTGTCGGCTGGTACTTCTTCGCCGAACAGAACGTGAAGTACCTCTTCGGCACAAAGGTCATCACTTATTTCCGCATCGGCGTCATGTGCTTCCTCTGCCTCGGCTCCATGCTCCATGTGACCCTCGTCTGGGAGCTGGCTGACATGTTCAACGGACTCATGGTCATCCCGAACGTCATCGCCCTGTTCGGCCTCTCCAAGCTGGTCGCCAAGGCCCTGAACGATTACGACCCTGACTACACACCGCACAAGTAACGCCTCACCGACCGCACGCATAAAGCCCGCCGGAGTATTCCGACGGGCTTTTTTGCGCTCCGCTGTCCGGAGCCCCGGAGGAAAGAGGCCCTGACTTCCCGGCAGCGGACGCTTCCCGGTACTCTGGAGAGCACGCCCCTCTTCATTCCACAGAGGAATTCCGCACTCAGAAGAGCTTTCTCCTGGCCATACGGCTTCCCCGACTGAGCCCCTGTACAGACAAAAAAGGTCCCGCGGGGATACCTCCCCGCGGGACCCTAGCGCATCAGATGAGACTGTGGCTACTTGGCATATCCCACAGCGCGGCGCTCGCGGATGACAGTCACCCGGATCTGGCCGGGATATGTCAGTTCTTCCCTGATCTTTTCCGAAATCTTCTTACAGAGAATGAAGGTCATGTCATCGTCCACGGTCTCGGAATTTACCATGACACGAATCTCGCGGCCGGCCTGGATGGCGTAGGCCTTGGAAACGCCCTCGAAGCTCATGGCAATGGCCTCGAGCGACTCAAGACGCTTGACGTAGTTCTCGAGAAGCTCCTTCCTGGCGCCGGGGCGGGCGCCGGAGATGCTGTCTGCAGCCTGCACGAGGACAGCCAGTACCGTGTCGGGGCGCACGTCCTCATGATGGGCCGCGATGGCATGCACGATGTCCTTGCTCTCGTTGTACTTTTTGGCGATATCGGCGCCGATGAGGGCGTGGGGGCCTTCGACCTCGTGGTCAACAGCCTTGCCGATATCATGCAGCAGGCCGGCGCGCTTGGCCTTGCGCTCGTCGAGTCCGAGCTCGGCAGCCATCATGCCGCACAGCGCCGAGACTTCAAGGGAATGCTGCAGGACGTTCTGTGTGAAGCTTGTCCTGTAGCGCAGCTGGCCGAGAAGGCGCACGAGCTCGGGATGAATACCGTGCACACCGGCGTCAAAGGTCGCCTGCTCGCCGATTTCACGCACCTTGACGTCCATCTCCTGCTTGCATTTCTGTACAACGTCCTCAATGCGTGCGGGATGGATGCGGCCGTCCTGAATAAGACGCTCCAGAGCCATCTTGGCGATGGCGCGGCGGAGCGGACTGTAGGCGGACAGAATCACGGTTTCCGGCGTATCATCGATGATGAGATCAACGCCTGTCGCAGCCTCAAGGGCGCGGATATTGCGGCCTTCACGCCCGATGATACGGCCCTTCATGTCCTCTGAGGGCAGGGACACGGCTGTCACTGTCTGCTCACCCACGTAATCACCGGCATAGCGCTGAATGGCATTACAGATGATTTCCTTGGCCTTACGGTTGGCCTGATCCCTGGCATCGGATTCAATCTGACGGGCCATCCTCGCGGCCTCGTGCTGCGTCTTTGCCTCGATGTCGGCGAAAAGGGCTTCCTTGGCCTGATCGACGGTCATCCCTGCAATCTCGACAAGCTTCTTTTCCTGCTCATCGATGCGGCTCTGCAGAAACGCCTCGTTTTCCGTGAGCTGACGTTCCTTCCGGGACAGTTCCTTCTCCTGGAGGAGAAGTTCCTGTTCCTTGCCGGTGGCCTTCTCTATTTTTTCCTCAAGGCGGCTGCTGACATCTTCCAGCTTATGTTCCCTGGCCTTGAGTTCGCGTTCTCTTTCTCTGAATTCGTTTTCCTGTTCCCTCTTCTGATTGAAGAGGTCATCCTTGCCCTGAAGAATAATTTCCTTCTTCTGGGCCTGGGCTTCCTTTCTGGCCTCCAGGACGATGCGCCGCGCCAGCCCGTCCGCGTCACCAAGCCGTTTGGTGACGACGGCCTTGTGCAGGATTACGCCTATGGCGAGTCCCACAACTGCCGCGGCAGCTATATAGACAACGAACAACCAATCCATCCACGGCCTCACTTTATATTAAACGACAGAGCTTTCGCTCCGGGAAAGCACCGACAGACTTCTTCTGCCGGAAAGGACAAAAAAAAGCCCGCCGAAGCGGGTTCAGACTTTCAAAAGCACAGAAGAAACCATACCGGCGGAATGGCCGGCGGGACGATGGATTGCGCCAAGTTTTGACGAATTATAAAGAAATGCAAATCCCCAAGGAGCCGTGTCCAGTTGCTGTGGAGAACCCGGTTTCCCAGGGTGGGCGCCAGTTTGAACCCGTCAGGCTTCCCGTATTGCCGGGCATGCACATGGGGATCAAGCACCAGCTCCCGTTTTCTAAAGCTTGTTCGGTCGGCACTGCGACGTGAATCACGCACTCCTCAGGGATTTGCAAAAATCTATTTCGCGTCTTGTATTTTAGTCAGCAGATCCTGAACGCGCTGGCGTTCAGACTCCTGATTTTTTTGTAATTGCAGCAATTCATCGGCCAGTTCCAGAGCCGTGAAAGTGAGCAGGGCGTCTTTGCCCTGACTCCCGTGCGACCTTGTTACCTGGTCATCATACCGCTTCTGGACAAGGGCGATAGCTTCGTTGATCCGGGTCGTATCGGCACCGGATTTGACGGCTATCTGAACGCCAAGAACGGCAAGGGTACTATTGTCTGAACTCATGAGATCCTACTCTCCGCCTGTGCGGGCCTGAATTTTGCTTAGGAGGGCGTCAATGCGGGCAACCGCTTCCTGCCGGAGAGATTTCTCGCGGTCAAGAGACTGACGGAGCATAAGATTCTCTTCCTTCAACGCTGAACATTTCTCTTCACTGTCGGCGAGAAGACCGCGCGCCTGCTTGGCAGCGGCAAGCAGCTCCCTGTTGCGGGCCAGAATTTCACTGACTTCCGCTTCCAACTGTTCGAGAATGTCCATGAGTCCTTTGTATCACCTGGCACGCTTTATTGCAACACAAAGTCAGGGCTGAAGGGATTCCCGAAGGCTCCGGAAGCGCCTATTTACGGCGCTTGCCGAGGTTCTTCTGGCGGGCGCGGGCAATGGAAAGCTCGCCCTCCGGGATGTCCTTGGTGATGGTGGACCCCGCGCCGATGAGCGCACCGGCTCCCACGGTCACCGGAGCCACCAGAGCGGTGTTCGATCCGATAAAAGCGTGCTCGCCTATGGTCGTCTGGAACTTGTTGCGGCCGTCGTAATTGCAGGTGATGGTGCCCGCGCCGATATTGGTGCCCGCGCCGATATGGGCGTCACCGAGGTAGGACAGATGGTTGGCTTTGGCGCCCTCGCCGAGCTGCGTCTTTTTGAGTTCCACGAAGTTGCCCACGTGGGAATTGGGTCCGAGATCAGCTCCGGGGCGCAGGCGGGAATAGGGACCGACCAGCGCGCCGCCCGAAATATGGGCGCCCTCGAAGTGGCAGAAGGGATGAATAACCGCTCCGCCTTCGATTTCCGTGTCGCGGATGACGCAGAAGCCCTCGACGCACGCACCGGCATGGAGGATGGAACGCCCCGTGATTTCACAGGGGCCGGTGATCTCGACACCGGGTTCCACGCGCACGAGAGGACTGATGCGCACGGCCTGGGGATTATGCAGAATAACGCCGCTCTTCATAAGGCGCTCCACAACGCGCGTGCGCATAATCTCTTCAGCGCCCGAAAGCTCTGCAGGGGAGTTGACGCCGAGCAGGCTCTCATCGCTGCCGCACACGATACCCTTCACGCTGTCTCCTTCCTCAAGAGCCAGGGCCACGAGATCGGTGATGTAGTACTCGCCGCTCTTGTTCTTGTTGGTCACCTTGGGGAGGAGGCGCTCGGCCAGGGCGCGGCTGAAGTAGTAGAGGCCGGCGTTCACCTCGCCTGTGGGGGCGCCGTACTTCGTCTTGTCGTAATCCTTGGCTTCCACGATGGCCTCGATATGCCCGTCCACGCGGACAACCCGGCCGTAGGCGCCGGGATCATCAAGGCTGATGGTGGCGAAGGCGAGATCGCAGTCGCTGGCTTTTGACAGGAATTCGTGCAGGAGATCAGCCGTCACAAGCGGAGCGTCGCCGTTGATGACGAGGATGCGGTCCATACCTGCCCTGGCCAGTTCAGGAAGGGCCTGTCCGAGGGCGTGCCCCGTGCCGAGCTGCTCCTTCTGAAGAATGAAGCGGCAGCCGGGGACGGCTTCCTCGACCATCTCGGCCTTGTGTCCGGTGACAATCCAGACATCGCTGCCGAAATCAGGGGTAAGGGCGTCCAGGACGTATCGCAGCATGGGCTCGCCGAGAACGTTCTGAAGAACCTTGGGGAGCCCGGAATGCATGCGGGTTCCCTTTCCGGCGGCTAAGACAAGAGCAGCTTTCGTGCTCATTTTTCTCTCCTTGATTACTCTCCCCTTCCAGGCGGCAGGCGGAGAAACGTTTTTCTTCGTATAAAAGTCCCTGGCAGCAGCCACGGAACATCAGGGCGGCAGGAGCTTCCTGACGGATTCATGCCGCCCGGTCACAATAGTCCGGCCGTGGCGGCAGGGCAAGATCGCGGGATATGACGGAAAAACAAAAAGGCGGTCCGCTTCCACCTTCGTGGAAACGGACCGCCTCATTTACTCATTCATGATGCCGGCCGGCTTATTCGCCGTCAAACACGAGCTCATCGTTCTTCACGCCCACGGACACATGCTGACCGTCGCGGATGGTGCCCGCGATGATGAGCCTGGCCAGAGGCGTCTCGATGTTATGCTGCACGTACCTCTTGAGAGGACGTGCGCCGTAGACAGGATCGTAGGCCTCGTCAGCCACGAAGTTCCTGGCCTCGGGCGTAAGATCCAGCGTGATCTTGCGATCGGCCAGACGCTCGCGCAGATGATCGAGCTGCAGTTCCACAATCTTCGACATCTGGTCACGTCTGAGCGGCAGGAAGAGCACGGTCTCGTCAATACGGTTCAGGAACTCAGGCCTGAAGTGATTCTTCAGTTCGGTGAGCACCTCTTCCTTTGCGCCGGGCTTCAGATTTCCGTTCTCATCAATGCCGTCCAGGAGGTACTTCGACCCTATATTGGACGTCATAATGATGATCGTATTGCGGAAGTCCACGGTATGTCCCTGGCTGTCTGTCAGACGGCCGTCATCCAGCACCTGCAGGAGGATGTTGAACACATCGGGATGGGCCTTCTCGATTTCATCGAGCAGCACCACCGAGTACGGCTTCCTGCGCACGGCTTCGGTGAGCTGGCCGCCTTCCTCAAAGCCCACGTATCCTGGCGGCGCACCGACGAGCCTGGACACGGAGAACTTCTCCATGTACTCGCTCATATCGATACGCACGATGTTGTCCTCGGTATCGAAGAGGGCTTCGGCCAGAGCCTTGGAAAGCTCGGTCTTGCCCACGCCGGTGGGGCCGAGGAAGAGGAAGGAGCCGGTAGGCCTGTGCGGGTCAGAAAGGCCGGCACGGGCACGCAGCACGGCATCAGCCACGGCCTTGACTGCCTCGTCCTGCCCCACGACACGGCGGTGCAGCTGGTCACCCAGCTTAAGCAGCTTGTCGCGTTCGGACTGAAGCAGGCGGGTCACCGGGATGCCGGTCCACTTGGCCACGATCTCGGCGATATCGTCAGGACCGACTTCCTCGCGCAGGAGGTGTTCTTCCTCACCCTTGGCGTGCGTCGCGTCCTCGAGTTCCTTCTTCAGACCAGGCAGCGTGGAGTACGTCAGCTCGGAGGCCCTGCTCAGGTCGCCGGCGCGCTTGGCCTCCTCTATGCTGTTGTTGGTCTGCTCGATTTCGGCCTTAAGGGAGCGGACGCGGTCGATATCGGCCTTCTCCTTCTCCCACTGGGTCTTCAGAGCGGCCTGCTTGGTGCGCAGTTCGGCCAGTTCGTTTTCAAGCTTGCCGAGGCGCTCCTTGGAGGCATCATCGTCTTCCTTGCGCAGGGCCTCACGCTCGATTTCGAGCTGCATGACCTTGCGGTTCGCCTCATCGAGTTCCGTGGGCTGGGAGTCAATCTCCGTACGGATCATGGCACCGGCCTCGTCGATAAGGTCGATGGCCTTGTCGGGGAGCTGACGGTCAGGAATGTAGCGGCTGGAGAGCACGACAGCCTCGACCAGTGCGGAATCGCTGATACGCACACCATGATGCACTTCAAAGCGTTCCTTCAGGCCGCGCAGGATGGAGATGGCGTCCTCAATGCTCGGTTCGTCGACCATGACGGGCTGGAACCGGCGCTCAAGGGCGGGATCCTTCTCTATGTACTTGCGGTACTCATCAACGGTTGTCGCGCCAATGCAGTGCAGTTCGCCTCTGGCCAGCATGGGCTTCAGCAGGTTGCCAGCGTCCATGGAGCCTTCGGTCTTGCCCGCGCCGACAATGGTGTGCAGCTCGTCGATGAAGAGGATGATCTTGCCCTCGCTCTTTTCGACTTCCTTCAGAACGGCCTTGAGACGTTCCTCGAACTCACCGCGGTACTTGGCGCCGGCGATGAGCGCACCCATATCAAGAGCGTAGAGCTTGTGTCCCTTGAGGTTCTCGGGTACGTCGCCCTTGAGAATACGGAAAGCCAGGCCTTCCACAATGGCCGTCTTGCCAACGCCGGCCTCACCGATGAGGACGGGGTTGTTCTTGGTGCGGCGGGACAGGATGCGGACCACGCGGCGGATTTCCTCGTCACGGCCGATGACCGGATCGAGCTTGCCGTCCCTGGCGTCCTTGATGAGATCCCGGGAATACTTGGAGAGAGCCTCCACGGTCTCCTCGGGGTTGGCGCTCGTCACATGGGCGCCGCCGCGCAGTTCCTCCATGGCCTTCACGAAGTTCACGCGGGTGATTTTGTACTCGGCGAACACCCGGCCAAGAGGCGAATCAGACGGCTCATTGGTCAGCGCGCAGAAGAGATGGTCAACGCTGACGTACTCGTCCTGCATGCGCTTTGCCTCGTCCTGGGCTTCCTTGATGACCTGGGCGAGACGCTGGGTGATCATAATTTTGCTGGGATCCATGCCCGGTCCGGACACGGAAGGCCGCTTGCGCAGCATCTCTTCCAGGGCAACATCGAAAGCCTGCACATGGACGCCCATACGCTGCAGGATATTGGGAACAATACCCTTGTCCTGGCGGACCAGGGCCAGCGCGAGGTGGCCTGTGTCAACTTCCTGATGGCCCATGCCCGCGGCAATGCTCTGCGCTTCGCCGATGGACTCACGCGCCTTGTCGGTAAATTTTTCGATGTCCATAGTTCCTCCGGTCTGCCCTGCCCCCTATGGGCAGTCAGACCCTGTCCTTCAAAAAATCAGTTTTCCTCGAAGCCCTGCAGGCTTCTCACCTGCTGCTCCAGCTCCTCAATGCGTTCAAGAAGATCCACGATGATGGTTCCTCCGACCACGGGAAGCCCGAAATCGCAGCAGATGCGCTCCAGCTTGCGGACGCGGTACACGTCCCTGCCTCTGAACAGGGTGGCGTTTTCCGTATCTGTATGATCGAGCCAGTCCAGCTGGAGCAGATCCGCGAGGCGTTCCGGTTCAAGCCCGGTCAGCCTCAGGAATTCTTCCTCTCCCAGGAGAGAGGATAGGACCGGCAGAGAATTTTGATGACGACTGATATTGCTCATGGCTTACACCCCGCGAACCTGTTAGCGGGCTTTGAATGACGACCTGGAAGCGAGCTGCTCCCACAGACTCCTTTCTTCGGGAGTCAGTGAGGAGGGAACCTTCACCATGACCCTGGCGTACAGATCGCCGCGGTGTCCTGCGGGCCCGAGGCCGCGGCCCCTGAGCCTGAGCTTCTTGCCCGAGCCCGTGCCCGCGGGCAGATTGAGTTCAACGTCGCCTTCAAGCGTGTGCACACGGACCCTGCCCCCGAGAACGGCTTCCCAGGGAGCAACGTCCACATCGCACTGCAGGTTATCGCCGTCGACCTTGAAATACGGATGGGGGAGATAACGGATCTTCAGGAAAAGATCCCCTGCCCCCGCGGGTCCGGGTTCACCCTGCCCCGCAAGACGGAGCCTGGCGCCCTCACGGATGCCCGAAGGAATATTCACGTTCAGGCTGCGGACGCCAGACGAGCCATTAAGCGTGACCTTTTTGGGGCCGCCGGCCAGAACCTCCTCAAGGGTGAGTACGAGCTCGGCCTCCACATCGCGGCCCCTGCGCGGAGCCTGACGGAAGGAGCCGCCGAAGGGGTTGCCCTCATAGCCGCCCGCTCCGC
Organism: uncultured Desulfovibrio sp.; assembly: GCA_900546145.1. Lineage (GTDB taxonomy): Bacteria > Desulfobacterota > Desulfovibrionia > Desulfovibrionales > Desulfovibrionaceae > Desulfovibrio. Next base: position 10,020 of record URBN01000012.1, read on the forward strand.
CGGCGCCGCCGAAACCTCCGAATCCGCCGCGGCCGAAAAGCGACTCAAAGAAATCGGAAAAGCCCGATCCGTCCATGTTCTGGCCGTTGAAGGTGAAGTGGGTTCCACCCTGGCCTCCGAAGGGATTGCCCTGAAACTGCTGGCCCTGCTCCCAGTTCGGTCCGAGCTGGTCATAGAGCTGCCTTTTCTTGGGGTCCTTCAGGACTTCATAGGCTTCGTTGATTTCCTTGAATTTCTCCTCAGCCGACTTGTCGCCGGGATTGAGGTCGGGATGGTATTTTCTGGCAAGCTTCTTGTAGGCCCTGGCTATGGTCGCGTCATCCGCGCCACGCTCAACGCCAAGCAGTTTGTAATAATCTTTATAGGATACTGACATACGCACCTCGCAATAACGGGCGGCCCCCGGGGGACTGCCCGAGCCGGCGTGCTTCATTCATTTTCAAGCAAGAAAATAAGCATGACATTTCTGTCGTCAATGCCGGGAAACAAAAAAAGCCCCGCCGGCGGAGAACCGCGGGCGAGGCAGGAGAAACAGGGTGAAGAGACGGCTAAACGATGCCGTGCTCGCCGGGCTTCTCGTATTCGACCTTCTGGTAGACGCGAACGTAGTAGGCCGTGTCACCGAGGGCGATAAGGATGGGGGAAGCCACGAAGATGGAGGAATAGGTGCCGATGATAACACCGCAGAGCATGGTCAGGGCAAAGGAGTGGATGACGCCGCCGCCGAAGATGAAGAGGGCCAGACAGGCCAGGAGGGTCGTGCCGGACGTCAGCACAGTACGGGCCAGGGTCTGGTTGATACTCCGGTTGATGAGCCGGCCGATCTCCCAGTCCTGATGCAGGCGCAGGTTCTCACGCAGACGGTCATACACGATGATAGTGTCGTTCAGGGAGTAGCCGATAATGGTGAGGATGGCAGCGAGGACGTTCAGATCGATGTCAACGCCCATGACCGAGAGAACACCCATGGAAATAATGACGTCATGGATAAGGCAGGCGATGGCGCCCAGGGCGAAGTTGAGCCGCATCAGGAAGCAGACGAGAAGCGTCACGGCCAGGGCGAAGCAGACCAGCGTACCGGTGCCGATGACTCCTCCGAGGAAGTGCGTGCTGATGGCGCCCAGGATATAGGTGCCGCCCCAGAGGCAGGCGGCCATGATGGCGCCGGCCACCCAGCGCTGCTCGAAGCGGCCGGAGATATACACAGCGATGGTCAGAATGGCGTAGAAGAGCGCGCTCAGGCCTTTTTCCGTGAGGTCCTTGCCGACCTTGGGACCGACAACCTCGAGGCGTTCGATGGACGCTTTGTTGTCGGGGAAGGCTTTGGCCAGGGAATCCTCAATCTGCGTACGCAGTTCAACGGAGTTCTTGGTGCCGGAGGAGAAGCGCAGAAGATAATTTCTGCTGTCCTCGCCGTAACTCTGAATGGAGAGGCCCGGCAGATCGTACTTGTCAAGTGCCTTCTTCAGTGTCTCGTCCGCGACAGCCTGCTGGAACTGCACCTGGGCAATGACGCCGCCGGCGAAGTCGATGCCGAGATTCAGGCCTCGGCCGAAAAACATGCTCAGGAGGGCAAGCAGGATGAGCGTGCCGGAAAGGCAGAAGCCCAGCTTGCGCTTGCCCACGAAATCTATATTGACGTTGTCTTTTACAAAATGCAGTGACATGCGTAACTCCCGTTTATCGCGATCGCCGGGTTAGATGCTGAGCCCCTTGGGGCCGCATTTGCGGGCCCAGGTCTCAAATATGGCACGGGACACAAAGATGGCCGTGAACATGGAACCGATGATGCCGATAGTCAGGGTGACCGCGAAACCACGCACCGGTCCCGTACCGAACTGGTACAGGATGACAGCCGTGATGATCGTTGTCAGGTTGGAGTCCGTGATGGCCACGGCTGCGTGCTGGAAGCCGGCCCTGACAGCGGCGAGCGGCGTCATGCCGGCCCGCATCTCTTCGCGTATTCGTTCATAGATGAGCACGTTGGCGTCAACGGCCATGCCTATGGTCAGGACGATACCGGCGATGCCGGGAAGGGTCAGCGTGGCGCCGAAAGCGGACATGCCGGCCAGAATGATGAGCACGGTGAAGGTGAGCATGAGGTCGGCGATGACGCCGCTCATGCCGTAGTACACGGCCATGAAGACCATGACCAGGACGGCGCCGAGAACACCGGCATGAATGCCACTGTCAATAGATTCCTGACCGAGGGAAGGGCCGACCGTGCGCTCCTCGAGGATATTGACGGGAGCGGGAAGAGAGCCGGCGCGCAGCACAATGGCGAGGTCATTGGCCTCGTCCGTGGTGAAGTTGCCGGAAATGCTGGCGCGGCCGCCGCCGATGCGTTCGCGGATGACGGGAGCGGAGTAAACCTTGCCGTCGAGCACGATGGCCATGCGCTTGCCGACGCTCTCTGCGGTGAGACGTTCGAAGACGTCGGCGCCGCGGCTGTTGAAGGTCAGGGAGACGTAGGACTGGTTGAGATTGTCGAAGGCCGGTCTGGCATCGGAGACGTCTTCGCCGGTAAGGACGGCATCCTTGTCCACGGCGATCATGCCGGCTTCCTTTTCGAGCTGTCCGTGGGACTTCTCGAGGAGGGGCAGGGCAATGACGCCCGCGGGCATGACAGCCTTGGTGGCGTCCACGTCATCGCGCACCATGTGAAATTCGAGATGGGCGGTCTGGCCGAGAATCTTGACGGCGTGACGGGGATCGGAAATGCCGGGCAGCTGCACCTGAATGCGGTTGTCGGACTGCTTGCGGATATCAGGCTCGGCGACGCCGAACTGGTCAATACGGTTGCGGATGGTGCGCAGGGCCTGATCCATGGTCAGGGTTTCGAGGCGCTTGACTTCCTGATCCGTGAAGTGGGCAACATACCTGAGCTGACCTGCGTCACCCTTCACGGGCTGTCCCAGGGAAAGCTGGGGGAACCGCTTTGCCGCAAATTCTGTGAACGCGGACTCGTCATCGGCACGGGGCAGGATGAATTCCAGGGAGGAACCGCCCACCACATGGGGCCGCAGCACCACGATCTTGCGATCCATGGCCTCACGGCGCAGATCCTGACCGGTCAGGGCCAGGGAATTGGTCACGGCCTTGTCCACGTCAACGCCGAGGGTGAGGTGAATGCCGCCGCGCAGATCCAGGCCGAGATTCACTTTGCTGTTGGGCAGGAACTTCTGCAGGGAGGGCCCGGCCACGTTAGGCAGGGAGTAGGCCAGCGTCAGGACCAAAGCCAGGAAAATGACTATATAACGCCATCTCAATCCAGACATGATAACTCCAGGAAAGAAAAAAATGACGCTTTTCCTGCCGAAGCGAGGGAAAGCGCCGTTCGGAAAGTCGGGCTGCTACTTCTTGGGCGCAGCTTGGAGAGCCTTTCCGTCCTTGTCCGTCACGCTGCCGATGGCCGCGCGGCTCATCCTCAGCTGGGCAGTGCCGCACTCGAGGAGGACGGTTTCATCGGTGAGCTCAAGGATACGGCCGAGGAAACCGGCGGAAGTCATCACGTAGTCGCCTTTCTTCAGCTCGGCAAGCATCTGCTTGTGCAGCTTCGCACGCTTCTGCTGCGGACGGATGAGCAGAAACCAGAAGATGACAAACATAAGGATGAGGGGAAGAAACTGCAGAAGCATATCGGTTCCGCTGGGAGTGGCACCGGCAGCCCCCTGGGGACCGGCCATGGCAAAAGCTTCAGTGACAAAAGACAAGAGGCACCTCCAAAAAAATATCCTTATTATAGAGGAGCCGCACCGGCGGACGGAGCGGACACCACACGGAAAAATTTTTTACCGTAACGGTCACGTTTACACTGTAGGAACCAAACTTGCAAGCCTTGAGCAAATCTCCGAAGCGTGGTAAAAGGTTCTTCTTGACAACGCATCCCCTTTGAATATAGTTGCCTACCTAATTTTTATAATACTGGCGCCTCCGGCGCCTGGAGGACAATAATGAGCGTTTTACAGAATGCCACCAAGACCGACAAAGGCGTCATGGTGAATGGTTTCGTGGTTTCCCCGATCGTCGACAAGTGCGAGGGATGCGGCCACGTGTGCGAATTCGAAGGCGAGAAGTTCTGCTCCAGCTACCCCACCCCCTCCCGCAAGTGGAGCGGCGGCCGCTGCAACTTCGCCACCCACATCAAGGTTGAAGCCGCTGCTGCCCAGAAGGTCAACCCTCTGAAGGCTTCCAAGCGTGCTGCCAAGGGTCATTAGCCGACCGGCCGTCCGTCTCCTGTGAGGCGGCATGCCGCAATTTTTTCCGAAGGAGGCCTCGTGCCTCCTTTTCTTGTTTCTCAGGCGCGGCGCTTTCGCCGCCATGGAGGAGAGGAAATGACTGCCCAGGAACGTGAATCGCTTCTCACGCGTATCGCCGCGCACGCCGAAGACGTGCCGGGAATCCAGACTGCGCTGACGGCCTGCCGCGCCGTCGGTCCCGAAAACGGCGGACACGGGGAAGGAGCCAAAGCCGAACTCATCGAAAAATGGCTCAGGGACATGGGTATTTCCGGCATCGAGCATGTGGACGCGCCGGACGGCCGCATCCCAGGCGGGAAACGCCCGAACCTCATTGCCACCATTCCGGGCCGATCCTCCCGTTCCCTCTGGCTCTTCGCCCACATGGACGTGGTTCCCGAAGGCGATCCGGCTCTCTGGAATACGGATCCCTGGAAAGTGACCAGAAAAGGCGACATGCTTTACGGCCGCGGCGTCGAAGACAACCAGCAGGGGCTCACCAGCATGCTCCTCCTGGCCCGGGCTCTCACCGAGGCCGGCGTCACGCCGGAGCTCACCGTAAAGCTTGTCTTCATGAGCGACGAGGAATGCGGCAATACCAAAGGCCTCGGCTACATGCTCGAAACGAGGCCCGAACTCTTCCCCAAGGACGACCTCTACATCGTGCCTGACGGCGGCTCCCCGGACGGAAGCCTCATTGAGGTGGCTGAAAAGAGCATTTTCTGGATGAAAGTCACCGTGAGCGGCGTACAGTGCCACGCCTCCACGCCCCAGAAGGGTGTCAACGCCCTGGTCGGGGCCGCGGACGTGCTTCTCGCCCTCACCGGCCTCGCCAAAGATTTCTCCCAGTCCAATCCTCTCTTTGATCCGCCGAAGAATACCTTCGTACCCACGAGGCACCTCGAAAACGTGGCCGGCGTGAACATTCTGCCGGGCAAGGACGTTTTCTTCATGGACTGCCGTCTCCTGCCCGGCCTCTCTCCCGACGACGTCATCAGGCGCGCCAGGGAGCGCGCGGAAGTGGTCGGCAGCCGGCGCGGCGTGAAAGTGGACATCGAAAAGGCCATGCTTACTCCCGCCTCGGAAACGGCTCCGGATGTCCCCTGCGCCATGGCGCTTTCCCGCGCCCTGAGGGAAACCGGACTCGAGCCGAAGCCCGTAGGCATCGGCGGCGGCACGGTAGCCGCCCTGCTGCGCGCGAGAGGCATTCCCGCTGTCGTCTGGAGCACCATCCTGGAGTGCTGCCACGAGCCCAACGAACATTCCTCCATCCAGTCCACCGTCCGCGACGCCCAGGTTTTTCTGCGCGTGGCGGCCGACGCGGAAGCGGCCCGGTAAAACGACATGGACAGGATATTTGACTGTATCGTCGTGGGCGGAGGGCACGGCGGCTGCGAAGCGGCCGCTGCCCTGGCCAGCCTCGGGCACGAGACTCTCCTCATTACCGGCAACGTGGACCGCATAGGCCACCTCTCCTGCAACCCCGCCATCGGCGGCCTCGCCAAGAGCCACATGGTGAGGGAGATAGACGCCCTCGGAGGCCACATGGGGCTGTGGGCCGATGCGGCCGGCATCCAGTTCCGCGTTCTCAATATGAGCAAGGGTCCGGCCGTGCGCGCCACCCGCGGCCAGATGGACCGCGAGGCCTACATGCGCGCCGTCAAGAAGACGCTCTTCTCCCTGCCGCATCTGCTCATCTGGCAGGATCAGGTGACCGGCGTGCGTACGGACGACAGAGGCGCCACGGGGGTACTCACGCGCCAGGGCATGGAATTTTTCGCGAAAAACGTGCTCCTGACCACGGGAACTTTCCTTAACGGAAAAATCCACATCGGACTCATCAGCATGCCGGCCGGCCGTCTCGGCGACGCTCCTGCCATAGGCCTGAGTCAGAGCCTCACCTCCCTCGGCATCTCCCTCGGACGCCTCAAGACCGGCACCACCCCGCGCCTTCTCCGGCGCAGCATCGATTTTTCAGGACTCGCGCGCCAGGGTTCGGACGATCCCCTGCCGCAGTTCAGCTTCTTCGGTCCGAAGCCTCCCATGCCCCAGACCGACTGCTATGTCACCTGGACCAACCCTGAGGCGCACGCCATTATCCGCGAAGGCTTTGACAGATCGCCCCTCTTCACGGGCATTATCAAGGGAACGGGCGCCCGCTACTGTCCTTCCATCGAGGACAAGGTGGCGCGCTTCCCCGAGCGCGACAGGCACCACGTTTTCCTGGAGCCCGAAGGGCTCGACAGCCCGGAAGTGTACTGCAACGGCATTTCCACGAGCCTTCCTCTCGACATCCAGGAGCGCATGATCCACGCCATCAGGGGGCTTGAACACGCTGTCATGGTACGTCCAGGATACGCCATCGAGTACGATTACGCGGATCCCACACAGCTCAGAAAAACCTTCGAGACCAGGGCCGTGCCCCATCTGTGGTTCGCCGGCCAGATCAACGGAACGTCCGGCTACGAGGAAGCCGCGGCGCAGGGCATGTGGGCCGCCCTCAACATTTCCTGCAGCCTGCGCGGCCTGCCGCCATTCTGCCCCCGCAGGGATGAGGCCTATATGGCCGTCCTGGCCGACGACCTCGTCACCCGCGGCACCAGGGAGCCCTACCGCATGTTCACTTCCCGCGCCGAGCACAGGCTGCTTCTGCGCGAGGACAATGCGGACATGCGCCTCACTCCGGAAGGCCGCAGGCTGGGCCTCGTGGATGACGCGCGCTGGGAAGCCTTCCTGAAGCGCCGCGAAGCTGTCGCACGCGGAACGGAATATCTTGAAGCCACGCACATCACGTCCCGGGAAAACAGCGGCACGGCGGGTGACCTCGCCGGGCGCACTCTGGCCGAGGCCCTGCGCCGCCCCGACGTGGAGCTTGAAGACCTGGAAAATCTCGATCCCGGGCTTTCCGCCACCCTCCCCGCTGACAGCTTCACCCGGCTCACCATCCAGTCGGACGTCAAGTACGCGGGCTACATGGCAAGACAGCGCGAGATGGTAAAGCGCACGCTCAGGCTTGAGGAAACGCGTCTGCCGGACAGCCTCGACTACACGAAAATCCCGGGCCTTTCCGCGGAAATCGTGGAAAAGCTTACGAGCGTGCGTCCCTCGAGCCTCGGTCAGGCCGGACGCATTTCCGGCGTGACCCCCGCAGCCGTTGACTGCCTCGAGATTTACCTGCACAAGCTCGGGCTTCTGCGCTTAAGGAAGCGCAGGGACGGCGCGGAGAACGGGGACTGTTGACCAGGTCCGCGGTTAAACGGTAAAAACAGAAAATCACAGGGCACCGCACACAGCCGGCGGCGCGCCTTTTTCTTTCAACATCAAGGAGAGCGTTTTGGACGACGGCAGCGAAGGACACAACAGTATCTGGGCGAGACTTGGCCGCTTTTTCGGGCGCGAGGACGATGAGAGCCTGGAACAGGCCATCATTGACGCCCGCGAGGACGGCGAGGTCGAGCCAGAAGAGGAATCGATGCTCCTGGGCATCCTGCGCTTCAATGATCTGAAGGTGTTTGACACCATGACCCCGCGCACGGACATCGACTGCGTGTCGCAGGATCTGTCCCTCAGGGATGTGGCCGCCAAGGTCGTGGCCTCGGGTCATTCCCGCATTCCCGTCTACAAGGACACCCGCGACAATATCGTGGGCATTGTCCACGCAAAGGATCTCCTAAGCTGCCTCATCGATCCGGACCACCAGGCGTCCCCCGTCTCTTCCATCATGCGGGAGCCCTTCTTCGTTCCGGAAACGAAAACCATCAGAACGCTCCTGCAGGAATTCCGCTCCCGCAAGCAGCACATCGCCATAGCTCTCGATGAGTACGGCGGCACGAGCGGCCTTATCACCATCGAGGACGTGCTCGAGGAAATCGTCGGCGACATCGAGGACGAGCATGACAAGCCGGCCGAGGAAGACATCCGCGACCTCGGCAACAACGAATACGAGCTCTCGGGCCGCGCCTATCTTGAGGAACTCAAGGAACTCGGCGTTAATATCGACTCCGAGGACGTGGACACCATAGGCGGGTATCTCTGCACCGAGGCCGGTCACGTGCCCACAGCGGGCGAGACCTTTGACGTCGCGGGATGGAAGTTCACCGTGCTCGACGCGGACAAGAAACACATCAAACGTCTGCGCATGAAATCCGCCGACGCCCCAGAGAAAACCAAAGCATGACAGCACTGCCCTCCCCGGAGGGAAGCGCGGCCGGGAAGGCGGCCGTCATCCTTTCCGCCCTTTTTGTTCCCCTGGGCCTGTGGCTCGGCTTCCCGAACGATGTTCTGGTCTGCCCGCCTCTGGTTCTGCTCTGCCCGCTCGGCCTGGCTCTGCTCGGGAAATTCTGCAGGAGCGGCGCAAAGGCCCTGCTTCTCGGTTTTCTCGCCGGAACCGCCGGACACGCGGCCGCGCTCTACTGGCTCGCCCTCCCCATGTCCGTGGTGGGGGGCCTCTCCCTGCCCCTCTCCTCCGTCCTCGCCTTTCTCGTGGCCGCGCTCCTCGCCACGCAGTGCGGCCTCTTCTGCCTCCTCTCCCACTTTTTCTGGAAAGAGGAGAGTATAGCTTCCTCCTGTGCCATGGGCCTCGCCTGGTTTCTCCTGGAATACGCCTACGCACACGGGATCGGCTTCCCCTGGCTTCCCCTTTCCGGAGCCCTGGCCGTATGGCCCGTCCTTGTCCAGCCGGCCTGCCTCGTAGGCGCCGGTCTCACCGGCGGCCTGTGGACCGCGGGCATCCTTCTTTCCGCCGCCTCCTTCCGCGGCGGCGGGGCGCGCACGCTTCTGCCCGGGCTTTTCATCTTCGCCTGCCTCACGGGCTTCGGCGTCTTTTCCGTCCTGCAGACGCCGGCCACAGACAGGCCGGCGGGAGAAAACGCCTTTCCCGTGCTCATGACCGAGGGCAATATCGATCAGAACCAGAAATGGAATGAGGCCTTCCGCAAAACAACGGCCGACACCTATATCGGCCTCAGCAGAAAAGCCATCGAAAAAGCCGGAACACGGATTTCTTCTGAAGAGAAAGCGAGAGGGCTCATCATCTGGCCCGAGACGGCCATGCCCTTTGATCTCGAAAAATCCCCGTACGCGGACGACATCCGCGGCTTCGCCGAAAAAAGCGGTATGCCGCTCCTCACCGGCGAAATCGGCGTTGTATCCGCGGGTATCCAGGGCGAGCGCGTCTACAACAGGGCCCAGCTCATCCTGAAGAACGGCGTCTATGGCGGCTCCTACGACAAGGAGCACCTGGTGCCGTTCGGCGAGTACGTCCCCACCATCCTGCAGTGGGACCTTCTCTCCGGGCTTCTTCAGGACGTGGGCGCCTACACGGCAGGAAACGGAAGCGGGCCGCTCAGGACGGACAATCTGGCCATCGGCACCCTCATCTGCTACGAAGGCATCTTCCCGTGGCTCGCCCAGGCCCGGACCGGCGAAGGCGCCAATGTTCTCGTCGACATCAGCAACGACGGCTGGTTCGGCGACACGCCGGCTCCCCGCCAGCATATGTATCTCACCGCCCTGCGCGCCCTCGAACAGAACCGCTGGCTCGTGCGCGGCACGAACACAGGTATCTCCTGCGTCGTCGACCCTCTGGGACGTATCGTCTTCAGGGGCCCTCAGTTCACGGCCGATGCCCTCTGGGCCCGAGCCGCGACAAGCACGAAGCCCAGCGTCTACCACCGGTTATTCCCCTTTATCCCGCCGCTCTGCCTCTTTCTGGTGGCAGTCCTTTTCTGGCGGCAAATCAGGATGAACAGAAAGTATGCTTCAGTTAAATGAACTGCGCCCGCGCTGCCAGGCCCTGAATGACCGTTTCACGACCCTCTGGGGGCGTCTTTGACGCCGACAGAGACAAAGCGCGCCTTGGCGAAATAGAAAAGGAAATCTCCAAACCCGGAGCCTGGGACAATCCCGATGCCCTGACTCCCCTGCTTCAGGAAAAATCCCGCATCGAGAATAATCTCGGCCGCTATCACACCCTGCAGGCCAGCCACGACGACATGAACGCTCTCATCGAGATGATCGGCGAGGCCGGCGAGGAAGATCTGCCCGAACTCACAGCCTCTCTCGAAGAGCAGTGCAAAGTGCTCGAGAAAAATCTCGATGACACGGAACTTGTGACCCTGCTCGGCGACGAGGAGGATTCCCAGAACGCCATCCTCGAAATCCATCCCGGCGCCGGCGGTACCGAGGCCCAGGACTGGGCCGAGATGCTCCTGCGCATGTATACCCGCTGGGCCGCAAGGCACAGTTTCAGCGTAGAGGAAATGGATTACCTCGCCGGCGAGGAAGCCGGCGTCAAGCGCGTCACCCTGCGCATCATCGGCTCCTACGCCTTCGGCCTTCTGAGGAGCGAACGCGGCATTCACAGGCTCATCCGCATTTCCCCCTTCGACTCCTCGGGCAGGCGGCACACCTCCTTTGCCTCCGTGGACGTAATTCCCGACGTGGGCAGCGAAATCAAGCTCGACATCAAGGAATCCGATCTGCGCATTGATACCTTCCATGCCTCCGGCCCCGGCGGACAGGGCGTCAACACGACCACCAGTGCCGTGCGTATCACCCACCTGCCCACGGGCATAACGGCCCAGTGCCAGAACGAGCGCAGCCAGCACCACAACAAGGACATGGCCATGCGCATCCTGAAGGCCCGCCTTTACAACCTTGAGATTGAGAAGCGCGACGCCGAGCGTCAGGCTGCTTACGACAGCAAGAACGCCATCGCCTTCGGCAGCCAGATCCGCACCTACACGCTACAGCCCTTCCAGCTCATCAAGGACCACCGGACGGGATGCGAGTCCACGGACTGCGCCGGCGTTCTGGACGGCGACATCGACAAATTCGCTCACGCCTACCTTCTGTACAGATTCGAAAAACTGCACAGAAATGGCGAAAAGTAGGATCCCATGACTGACAGCACGGACAGGGAAAGCGGCCGGAAAGAGGCCGAAAGAAGGCTCGGAGCCGAGGCCTGCCGTCTCGGCCGCACAGGGCACTGCCTCGGCGTTATCCTGATCCGGAGCCGGAAGGCACAGGACGAAAGGCTCAGCCGCCTGCTGACGAAGTCTTCCGGCCCCTGCGACGACGCCTTTTCCCTGTCTGAGAACGTGAGTATCCTCTTCCTTCCGGACATGGAATCCACGGAATGCCTGGGGCTCGCGCGGACCCTGCGCGGGGACATGGGCACGGCAGGACTCTCAGGAACGCTGGCCGCCTGCGTCATTCCGGGCCGCGTTTCCGGCGCCCGGCCCGCTGGCGACATGCTCCTGAAACGCCTCCTCGGCGTTCTGAAAAACCTGCCCGACGATGGTCTCGTCCACCGGATTGCGTCCGCGGACCTCTCCCCGGCCCCCTCAGCCTGCGCCATCGTGCGGGCCGAGGAAAAACTCTTTCTCTTCGGCGGGGCGGCAGGCCGCGCCGCCATGAGAGGCACGAAATGCAGAAAACAGTGACTCTGGCCGTCATGAGCGGCAAGGGGGGCGTCGGCAAGACCAACATCACGCTGAACACCGCCCTGGCTCTGACCCGTCTTGGCGAGCGTGTTCTCGTCATCGACGGCGATCTCGGGCTGGCCAATATCGACGTCCTTCTTGGGGTCACCCCGGCGCACAGCCTGCAGGACGTGCTCGAGGGTGATCTCGCTCCGGAGAACGCCATCACAGAGGCGAGACCGGGGCTCGGCCTTCTGCCCGCAGCTTCCGGTGCGGAGGATCTCATCTGCCTGTCCAGGGCCTCGGCCCGGGCCCTCGCTGACAGCCTCACCCCCTGTCTCTCCGGCTACGGCTTCGTCCTTCTTGATCTCGGCGCGGGCATAGGCGGCAACGTCACAGAACTCGCCCGCCTCTCGCGTCTCAGGATAGTGATCACCACTCCGGAACCCACAGCCCTCACGGACAGCTACGCCCTCATCAAGGTCATGCACAGACAGCTCGGCACGAAATCCTTTTCCTACGTGGTGAACAATGTCATGGATCCGGAGGAAACGGATTTCACGCGGGAACGGCTCGAAGGTGCCTGCGGACATTTCCTCGGTTTCACGCCCGATTTTCTCGGTGCCGTGCGTCAGGATCCCGGCCTCCCCGCAGCTGTCATGGAGCAGATCCCCCTGCTGGAGGCCTCCCCTGAAAGCCCTGCGTCAGAGGACATCACGGCCATAGCCAAAAGCCTGCTGAGGCAGAAAAAAAATATCCTTTCGGGCGCCGGAACGCCGTTCCTCACCGAGGAGGAATGCGGAAGCCCGTCTGCGGAAGACTGAACATTCCTGTTATCCGCTTGCGTTTTCATTGCTCTGTGTTAGAGAATTTATTTATGTCAGCGGCGTTTTTGCCGACGCCGGCTCACCCGCGCCGCATCGCAGAAAACCGGTGCACGTTTTCAGAGGCAAAGGAGATATTTTATGCTGTTTTCCGGAGTTATGACCGCCATCGTCACGCCTTTCAGGGATGGCAAGGTCGACGAAGAGGCCTTCCGCAGGCTTATTGACTGGCAGATTGAAGAAGGCGTCAACGGTCTCGTCCCTGTTGGCACCACAGGCGAATCCGCCACGCTTTCCCACGAAGAGCACAGGCAGGTCATCGAGATCTGCGTCGATCAGGTGAAAGGACGCGTCAAAGTTCTCGCTGGCGCCGGCTCCAACAACACCATCGAAGCCATTCAGCTCACCGAATTTGCCAAAAAAGCCGGCGCAGACGGCGCCCTGCTCATCACTCCGTACTACAACAAACCCACGCAGGAAGGCCTCTATCAGCATTATGCCGCCGTGGCGAAGGCTGTTGACCTGCCCATCGTGCCCTACAACGTGCCCGGCCGCACCGGCTGCAACATGCTTCCCGAGACCATAGGCCGCCTCGCCCGCGACTTCTCCAATATCGTGGGCATCAAGGAAGCCACAGGCAGCATGAAGCAGGGTTCCGAAGTGGTACAGAACTGCCCTGAAGGCTTTTCCGTCCTCTCCGGTGATGACTTCACCGCCCTGCCCCTGTGGAGCGTGGGCGGCTGCGGCGTTATCTCCGTCACGGCCAACATTGCCCCCAGGCGCATGGCTTCCATGTGGCAGGCCTTCAAGGCCGGTGACCTGAAAAAGGCCCTTGAAATCCACAACGCCCTCTTCCCGCTGCACAAAGCCATGTTCATCGAGAGCAACCCCATTCCGGTCAAAACCGCTCTCGGCATCATGGGCCGCATGAGTGAGGAAATGCGCCTGCCTCTCTACAAACTGAGCAGTGAGCACAGGGGCGCCCTTGTGAACGAACTCAGAAAGCAGCAGCTCATCTAGTTTTTTCTCATACGTAAAAAAAAGCAGTCCTTTCCGGCTGGAAGGGACTGCTTTTTTTTACGCGCGTTCAGCAAATCAGAAATGGATGACGTCCTTGTGCTCATGGGGCGCCACGTGCTTGAGGGAATCGCCACGGTAGGCAAAATAGCAGTGCCCCGCGATATTGACCGAGCGGCGCCAGATGCGGGTGATGGAGTGCACGATGAGAATCATGTGCATGACGAAAACAGTATCGAGTGCCGCTCCGGATCCGGGATTGTGGATACGCTCGATGAGCTTCTGAATAATGGCCACCTCACTCTGCTCGGCGTCGTCATAGCTCTGGTGCATCTCCAGGGCCCCTTCGGCATCGGCTTCGCGCAGGATGCGCAGAGCCCTGCGGAAGGCCTGGAGTCCGTTGTCGAGATGCTCCTGCAGAAGCTCGAGGAGCTCTGACGCGGGCGTTCCCTTCATGAGGATGATATGGCCGCATACCGTGGACGCCTCGTCGCCGATGCGCTCCATATCCACCACGATGCGCAGGGTCGCGACCACAAAGCGGAGATCCCCGGCCACGGGCTGGGTGCGGGCGAGAATACTCAGGGAAGAGGAATCGATCTGGTTTTCCAGAAGATCGATGGCGTCATCGCCGTCGATGACAGCCTGAGCCGTGGGAGCGTCCATCTTCACGATGGCGTTGCGCATGTTGTCCACGGCAATTTCCGTGGAGGCTCCCATAACGAGAAGCTGCGTCCGTAAGGACACAATCATCTGGTGAATAAAATTTTCCTGTTCTGACATGCTAACCAAACCTGCCTGTGATGTAGTCTTCTGTCTGCTTGTTGCTGGGCCTCGTGAATATGATGTCCGTTTTGTCAGTCTCAATGAGGTTGCCCATGTAGAAGAACGCGGTGAAATCTGAAACACGGGCGGCCTGCTGCATGTTGTGGGTCACGATGATGATGGTGAGATCCCCGCTCAGCTCGCGTATGCTCTCCTCGATCTTCTGTGTGGCTATGGGGTCGAGAGCGCTGGCGGGTTCGTCCATGAGAAGGACGTCTGGCTCAACGGCGAGGGCCCTGGCAATACACAGTCTCTGCTGCTGTCCGCCGGACATGCCGAGGGCGGATTCGGAAAGCCTGTCCTTGACCTCGTCAAAAATGGCGGCGCGCTTCAGGGCCTGCTCGACCCTGCCCGCGATGAGCCCCTCGTCCTTAACGCCGTTGACACGCAGCCCGTAAGCCACGTTTTCGTAAATGGACTTGGGAAACGGGTTGGGTTTCTGGAAGACCATGCCCACGCGGCGGCGCAGCTCGACCACGTCAGTGTCAGGCGTGTTTACATCCTTTCCGTCGAGGGTGATGCGTCCCGTTACTTTACAGCCGGGAATAAGGTTGTTCATGCGGTTGAGACTGCGGAGAAAGGTGGATTTGCCGCAGCCGGAAGGGCCGATGAGGGCCGTGACCATGCCCTTCGGGAAATTGAGGTTCACGTGATGCAGAGCCTCTTTTCCCCCGTAGGAGACACAGACGTCATTGGCAGTCATGCTGTATTCCATACATTGTTCCTTTCAGAAAAGTGCCGCCCCTGCGGGCCGGTTCATTCAGACGTTCAGTCCCTGGCCGCGTCTCCGCTCTGTCCGGCGGAGGAGGATTCCGTCCCGGTTTCCACGGGTGCGCTGTCAGCAGGGGGCAGTGTGAAGAGGAAGGACGTGAGATTATCCCTGTCGGGACTTTCGGCCCAGATTCTGCCATGGAAGCGGTCGAGAATATGACGGCATATGGCGAGGCCGAGGCCTGTAGCCCCCTGGGCGTGATTCCTGTCCACGCTGTAGAAGCGCTCGAAGATGCGTTCAATATCCTTGGCCGGAATAACCGGTCCCTTGTCGGAAATACGGAAAACGACCTGTCCGTTGGAAAGCCGGCAGGAAGCGTTCACGACACTTCCCTCATCGGCGAAGCGCGAGGCGTTTTCCAGAAGATTGCGGAAGACCTGGGTGAGGTAGGCGCTGTTGGCCTTCACGGCGCAGCCGGCGTCAATGGTGCACTTTACCTGCACTTTTCTGTCCTCAAAGGCCTTGCGGCAGACGGAATAGGCCTCGTCAAAAGCCTGGCGGGCAGACGTGTTGCTGATAGAGACCACTGTGGTCTTGTTTTCAAGCCGGGTCAGGGAAAGCAGATCCCTGACCATGTTGGTGAGACCGTCAGCATTGCGCAGGATGACCTCGGCGAAACGGTGGCACTGCTCCACGTCGTTCACGCCGATGATGGTCTCGGCGTAACCGCTGATGGCGGTGAGCGGCGTCCTCAGCTCATGGCTTACGTTGGCCACAAAATCGCGGCGCACCTGCTCGAGGCGCATGAGTTCAGTCACGTCACGGAACACGGCCACAAGGCCGAAACGGGGATCGGGCTTGGCTGGTCTTGAGAGCAGAACGGAAAAGACCTGGCCCGATGTAAGGCCTAGGTGCAGGGACACCGTGCGGGCTGTTCCGTCAGACGGAGAGGACAGAATTTCGTCCACCGTCTTCTGAAGGGCCGGATGAGGGATGACTTCAACGCACTGGCGGCCGCGGGCGTTGCCAACGCCGGGGAAGGCCCTTTCGAGGGCCAGGTTGCAGCGCCTGATATGGCCCCGGGGGCCAAGGACCAGGACACCATCCTCCATGGTATTGAGTACGGCCTCGAGCTGCGCCGTCTGATCGGCGTAGGCGTGCACCTGTTCTTCAATGCCCTCGGCCATGCTGTTGACGGCACGGGCCAGGGGTTCAAATTCCTTGCCGGGATATTTACGGATGCGTCTGTTGAACCTGCCCGCCGCGATGGCTTCGACAATATCGATCATGGGCGAGAAGGAGCGGCGCAGGGCCTGTGACACGAGAAAAGCGATAATGAGGGAAATGAGAGCGGCCCAGATTCCGACCTGAATGAGCAGCTCCGTGCGATCGTGGATGGCCCTGTGCACATTTTCCATGGGCACGGCCAGCCTGAGCACGCCGCCACCTTCGATGGCCGAAGTGGCGTAGGCGAGCTCAAGTCCGAGGGAAGCCGAATCACGGGTTGAGTAACCGGATCCGTTCTTCATGGCCTCAATGACTTCAGGCCTGTCCTTATGATTATCAAAACTGCCGCCCTTCGGCCTCGCTGAGTCAAAGACAATGGTGCCGGAGGGATCCATAACGGTGAGCCGCACACCCTTAAGATGCATTCTCCCGGAGAGCAGCGTGTAGAGATCTTCTGCCGCTCCCCCGGTTTTCGCATAGTAATCGGCGGCCATGGCCGCATCGCTCACGAGGCGGTCGCGCACGGCAAGGCGCTGTGTCTGATCAATGGTGCGTACGCCATAGAACACGGTAATGGCGATGGACAGAAAAGACGCCGTGAGGACGGCGGTGATGATCCTGCTTCGGAACGACTTCATGCAGGCCCTCCGTGGGCACTAATCCTTGAAACGGTAGCCGACACCCCGGACCGTTTCCAGGTATTTCTGGGATTCCCCGAGCTTTGAGCGGAGCCGGCGCATGTGCGTGTCGACGGTTCTGGCGTACCCTTCGAACGTATAGCCCCAGACGTTGTCCAGAAGCTGTTCTCTCGAGCGGACAGCGCCGGCGTGGCGCATGAGATCCTCAAGGAGACGGAATTCCGTTGCCGTGAGGGCGACTTCCTTTCCTTCGCAAATCACTCTGTGGGCCTCGGGATCGAGGCGTATGCCGTGCCGCTCCACCGGACCGTTTTCGGGACGCCTCCGGCGGCGGAGTACGGCGCGCACACGGAGCATGAGCTCCCGCACGCTGAAAGGCTTGACCACATAGTCGTCAGCTCCAAGGGACAGACCGACAACGCGATCCATTTCCTCGCCGCGGGCCGTGAGCATGAGCACCGGTATCTCAACGGTATCCGGTGAACTGCCGAGCCTGCGGCAGACTTCAAAACCGTCCATGCCGGGCAGCATGAGGTCAAGCAGCACGAGAGCGGGTTTCTGTTCCCTGGCCATGGCAAGGCCGGTCACGCCATCGCCGGCTTCAATAGAGGTAAATCCCTCTTTTTCCAGGTTGAAGTGCAGCAGATTGCGGATGTCCGCATCGTCTTCAATTACGAGAATGGTGCCTTCCGACATTGTTCAACTCCAATTTCCGGTACTACACGGAACCGAGGTCACAATACAACGATCCGAATGTTACAATTCGGTGACGCGCCCTTTTTCCTCTCTCCGAAAGACCTGGCCGGGCACAGATTTTTTCCTCCGGACAGAGGAAGGGAAGCGGTACCGGGAAAAATCATGCAACCAAATCGCGCAAAAAAGAACGGGAAGAAAAATGACGGAAGATCCCTGAAAGCCCGGAAATTAACGCTTTTTTCCTCCCGCATCCGGTTTCAGGCGTGAGAACCGGGAAAGGATACCGCACGGGAACCCCGGGGTAACTAGGAAGAGCTTCATGCGCTTCTTAACAAGGTTAACATTTCCCCGTCACACAACGGTAACATTTCCCGTGGAATCTTGCAGGCGATGGAGAAGGTTCCCGCTTACAGCGCGGGGACAGACAGAGCTCCCGAATTTTACTGTGAAACCTTTAGGAGGATCACAATGTCCCTTAGCAAGATTTTCGCCGCGACCGTTCTCAGTCTCGCTGTCGCCAGCCCGGCCATGGCCGGCCAGCTGGTCATCAACGGTTCCACCACCGTTCTCCCTGTCATGCAGAAAGCCGGTGAAGCCTTCATGGCTTCCCATCCCGATATTCAGCTTTCCATTTCCGGCGGCGGTTCCGGCAACGGCATCAAAGCCCTCATGGAAGGCCAGTGCAACATTGCCATGAGCTCCCGTGACATGAAGGACAAGGAAAAGGAAGCCTGCAAGGCAAAGAACATCAATCCTGTCCGCACCACCATCGCTGTTGACGCCATCGTGCCTGTTGTCAATCCGGGCAACCCGCTCAAGGAAATCACCTCCGAGCAGCTCAAGGACATCTACGCCGGCAAGATCACGAACTGGAAGGAAGTCGGCGGCAAGGACGGCAAGATCGTCGTCGTGTCCCGTGACTCCTCCTCCGGCACCTTCGAATGCTGGAACGAGCTCATCATGAAGAAGGAACGCGTTGCTCCCTCCGCTCTCATGCAGGCTTCCAACGGCGCCGTTGTGCAGGCTGTCGCCAAGAACCCCAACGCCATCGGCTACATCGGACTCGGCTATCTGAACAGCACCGTCAAGGGTCTCCATGTCGACAAGAAGGAACCGACTGCCCAGAACGCCCTCTCCAAGACCTGGCCTATCAGCCGTGAGCTCTACATCTTCACCAACGGCGAGCCCCAGGGTGACGCCAAGGCTCTCGTCACCTACCTTCTGGATCCTACCAAGGGTCAGAAGAACGTGGCTGAAGTCGGCTACATTCCGCTCGGCAAGTAAGCGCTTCGCCTGAAACAGCACCGTCCAGCCGGACAACCCGGCTGGACGGTTTCATATTTCCCAGGAACCCGGAGCAAACAGATGCACCATTCCGCGCTTAAAGAAAAAGTCATCAGAAACACGATGGGCGTCACGGCCATCATCTCACTGCTGGCTCTTCTCGGGATAGTCCTTTTCCTCTTCATCGAAGGCTTTCCCCTGTTCACGCACTATTCCGTCTGGGACTTTCTTACCGGCATGCTGTGGTATCCGACGGAGGAACCCGGTCAGTTCGGCATTCTTCCCCTGCTCGCCGGTTCCCTGGCCGTGACGGCTCTTTCCTCGCTTTTTGCTATTCCCCTTGGCGTCTTCACGGCGGTTTATCTCACTGAAGTGGCTCATCCCACTACCCGCCGCGTCATTAAGCCCTTCATTGAGCTTCTTGCGGCCCTTCCTTCCGTCGTCCTCGGCTTCCTCGGCATGGTCGTTCTCGCGCCCTTCATTCAGACAGCCTTCGGCGCTGATTCCGGACTCAACCTGCTCAACGCGTCCATCGTGCTCACCTTTATGACCGTCCCCACAATCTGCTCCATTTCCGAGGACGCCCTGCACGCTGTGCCGCTCTCGCTGAGAGAAGGCTCACTGGCTCTCGGGGCGACCCGCTGGCAGACCATAATCCGCGTGGTCATTCCTGCCGCTTTTTCCGGTATAGGCACCAGCGTCATGCTGGGCATGTCCCGTGCCATTGGCGAGACCATGGTTGTGCTCATGTGCGCGGGCGGCGGCGGAATAATTCCGACCTCGCTGCTTGATCCCGTAAGGCCCATGCCCGCGTCCATCGCAGCTGAAATGGCAGAAGCTCCCTTCGGATCCGACCATTACCGCGCGCTCTTTGCCATCGGCATCGTGCTTTTCTTCATGACCCTGGCCTTCAACCTTATCGCCGACTACATCGCCAAAAAGCACCGCCAGGCCGGCACCTCAAGCCTGTAGGACGGAGGAAACACCATGGATACGCTTTCTTCTTCCACCGCCCAGCCCCTCAATCTGCCATCAGCTGAAGGCCGGCGCCGCACAGAAATGTGCATGATTCTCTTTCTGAAAGTCATTGCCGCCATCAACGTTCTCGCTCTGGCCGGTGTCTGCGCCTATCTTGCCATCGAAGGCCTGCCCGTCATCTCCTGGAGCTTCCTTACGGAGCCTCCGAAAAACATGATGACAGAGGGCGGCATTTTTCCCTGCATCATCGGAACGGCCATACTTTCCCTCGGATCGCTCATCATCGCCTTTCCTCTGGGGGTGGCCTCGGCCATCTATCTCCATGAATACGCCGGGAACACGCGCTTCGCCGATATCGTCCGCCTTGGCGTCAACAACCTGGCCGGTGTGCCGTCCGTTGTTTTTGGCCTCTTCGGCCTTTCCTTCTTCGTCACATTCCTCGGCATGGGCGTGAGTATCCTTTCCGGCGTGCTGACGCTCGCCCTGCTCACCCTGCCTGTCATTATCAGCACATCAGAAGAAGCACTCAGGAACGTGCCTGACACCTACAGAGAAGCTTCCCTCGCTCTCGGCGCCACGCAGTCACAGACCATCGCCAGAGTGGCGCTCCCCTGCGCCCTTCCCGGCATGCTCACCGGCGCCATCCTCGGCGTTGCAAGAGCAGCCGGCGAGACGGCGGCCATCATGTTTACGGCGGCCGTATACTTCACGCCGAAAACGCCGTCGTCCATCTTTGATCCCGTCATGGCCCTGCCCTATCACATCTACGTGCTCTGTACGGCCGGCACGGAAATCGACAAGACCCGCCCGCTTCAGTACGGCACTGCCATCGTGCTTATCTTCCTCGTCCTGGGCATGAACATGATCGCCATCTTCGTCCGCGATCGGCTTCAGAAAAAAATGTAAGACAGAACGTCCCGTCTCCTCTGTCTTTCAGAAGCCGGCTGCTCTCCCGCGGCCGGCTTTTTTGTGCCCGGACACAGGCATCGTCCCGGACTTCCACACCACAGTCCTTTCCGGATGAAGGCTGCGGAAACGGGGTACTCCCCGGAGTCTGCCGGAAAAATCCAGGGGGCCGCAAACCGGACTGGGGGCATGCCAGACTGCCGGCCGCCGCCCAGCGGCCTGGAGGGCGTTCCTTTCCGCCTTTCTCCATGTACCCTGAGCGGGCGGAGCAGGCTTTTCCGGCGCAGACTCCGCTCCGGCCGCAACAGGCGCATGAACACGAGACAAAAAAAAGAGCCTGCAGAAAACTCTGCAGGCTCACTGAAAAAATGGAGCGGGAAACGGGATTTGAACCCGCGGCCTCCAGCTTGGGAAGCTAGCACTCTACCACTGAGTTATTCCCGCACGGGATGCCGAAAAATTTTGGAGCGGGAGACGGGATTTGAACCCGCGACGTCAACCATGGCAAGGTTGCACTCTACCGCTGAGTTACTCCCGCTCAACGAAAAGGGACTCTACGCCGGAGAGCCCTTTCCGTCAAGCACTTTTTTATTTTTTACAAAGAATTCTTCAAATCGCGTTTATCGATGACGCGGGTGGCCTTGCCATTGGAACGTTCGATGGAATGGGGCTCCATGAGACGGACCTTCGTAGTCACTCCGAAGAAGTCCTTGATCTGGCTCTTCAGTTTGGCCTGGATTTCCTGGAGCTTGCCGATCTGGTCATGGAAAATGGACTCGTTCACTTCGACCTGGACTTCCATGGTATCGAGGGAGCCCTCGCGCTCAACCACCAGCTGGTAGTTGGGAGACAGGCCGTCCGTCTTCAGGATAAGGTTCTCGATCTGCTGCGGGAAGACGTTCACGCCGCGGATAATGAGCATATCATCGGAACGGCCGGCAAAGCGCTGCAGGCGGACATGCGTACGGCCGCACTTACAGGGCCTGGTGTCAATGGAAGTGAGGTCGCGGGTGCGGTAGCGGATGAGCGGAGAGCCTTCCTTGGTCAGGTTGGTCAGCACAAGCTCACCGAGCTCGCCTTCAGGCACGGGCTCGCCAGTGGCGGGATTCACGATTTCGGCAATGAAGTGGTCCTCCCAGAGATGCAGACCGTTGTGTTCGCTGCAGTCAATGGCCACGCCGGGTCCCATGATTTCGGAAAGGCCGTAGATGTTATGGGTATCAATCCCCATATTCTCTTCCATTTCCTGGCGCATGGCCTTGGACCAGGGCTCACCGCCGAAAATGCCCACGCGCAGGGGCAGCTTCTTGAAGTCGATGCCGTTCTCAAGGCCGACTTCATAAAGATGGAGAGCGTAGGAAGGCGTGCAGGCCAGAACCGTGGCGCCGAGGTCGCGGAGGAGGACAGTCTGACGGCGGGTTGAACCGCCGGATGCGGGGACGACGGTGCAGCCGAGTTCGGTGGCCGCGTCGTGCAGGCCGAGGCCGCCGGTGAAAAGACCGTAGCCGTAAGCCACGTGCACGAGATCCTGCGGAGTAACGCCGCTCGCCATGAGGCAGCGGCAGCCCATCTGCGCCCAGTTCTTCAGGTCGCGCTTCGTGTAGCAGCCAACAACAGCCTGGCCCGTGGTGCCGCTCGAAGCGTGCAGGCGCGCGATATTTTCACGCGGGACGGCCATGAAGCCCAGGGGATAACGGTCACGCAGATCCTGCTTGGTGGTAAAGGGCAGGCGGCGGATGTCATCGAGACTCCTGATATCCGTGGGTTTGACGCCGAGTTCATCGAAACGCTTATGATAGAAGGGGACATTGTAGTACACCCGGTTCGCCACGTCCTGCAGCCTCTTCAGCTGCAGGGCTTTGAGTTCTTCCCGGGGCATACTTTCCATTTTGATATCGTAAAGCATGGCCAGCTCCTTACCTGCTTGATTATACATGCTTATTTGGGTAGGTACATTGGGCGGTAATTCTTGCCCTTTCTCCGGCAATCGTCAAGAACGCCCGTACCAAACACGCTTATCCATGTTAAAAAGATATAATGAGGGACTATGAACAGCATCACTCCCAAGAAGAAAGTCTATTCCGATCTCCCCACCGCGGAAAAAATGGCCGACATGGCCCGCTTCCTGCAGGAACACAAGGCCCAGAACGTCACCACCATTGATCTTTCCGGACGCGGCTCCTTCACTGACGGCCTGGTCATCGCCACGGCGACTTCCGTGCGCCACGCCCAGAGCCTCGCCGACGGCATTTCCGCCCGCTGCCATGAAAAGAAGTACGAATACCTCCGCATGGACGGTTATACCAACGGCCAATGGCTGCTCGTGGACTGCAACGATGTGGTCGTCAATATCTTCCAGGAAGCCACGCGCGAAATGTACAACCTGGAAGCCCTCTGGAGCGTCCCCTCGTCCCGCGAGGAACTGCGCACCATGGCGGCAAAGGCTGAAAAGGCAGAATAATGAAACCCACACTTCTCCTGATTATGGACGGCTGGGGCATAGCCCCTGCCGGACCGGGCAACGCCACGAGCCTGGCCCGCACTCCCAATCTGGACCGACTCACAGCCACCTGCCCTCATTCCCAGCTTAAGGCCTCGGGCCGCGCCGTCGGCCTTCCCGAAGGCTATATGGGCAACTCCGAAGTCGGACACCTCAATATCGGCGCAGGCCGTGTCGTCTACCAGGACATGACGCGTATCGACATGGCCATGGAAGACGGCACGCTGGAAACCAACCCCGTCTTCGTGAAAGTAGTACAGGAAACCCTGAAGGCGCACGGCAGGCTCCATTTCGCGGGCCTTCTTTCCGACGGCGGCGTACACAGCCACATTCATCATCTTATCGCCCTGTGCAGGGCTGCAGCCAGTGCCGGCGTCCCCATTCTGGTCCATTGTTTCATGGACGGCCGCGACACGCCGCCCTCGAGCGGCAAAAAATACATCACGCAGCTCCAGGACGCGCTGAAGGACCTGAAAAACGCCCACATCGCTGCTCTTTACGGCCGCTTCTACGCCATGGACCGCGATAAGCGCTGGGAGCGCGTGAAGCAGGCCTTCGACCTCTTCTGCCACGGTTCAGGCCCCCGGAAGGCAGACGCGCTCGGAGCTCTGGATGATTCTTATAAGGAAGGCGTCACCGATGAGTTCGTCAAACCCGTCTGGGTCAGCCAGGAAGAACCTGGGCTGAAGGACGGCGACGGCGTCTTCTTCTTCAATTTCCGGGCCGACCGCATGCGCGAAATCGTCTCGGCCCTCACGTCACAGGACTTCAGCGGCTTCGACCGCGGCACTCTCCCGAAACTGGCCGGCGCCGCCTCCATGACATCCTACGACGCGGCCCTGACCATCCCCGTGGCCTTCCCGGATCAGGACATCCCCATGGTTCTTGGCGAAGTGGTTTCCAGAGCGGGGCTGC
This sequence comes from uncultured Desulfovibrio sp., assembly GCA_900546145.1. Taxonomy (GTDB): domain Bacteria; phylum Desulfobacterota; class Desulfovibrionia; order Desulfovibrionales; family Desulfovibrionaceae; genus Desulfovibrio. The sequence continues at coordinate 34,204 of URBN01000012.1, forward strand.
GCCAGCTGCGTCTCGCAGAAACGGAGAAGTACGCCCACGTGACGTATTTCTTCAACGGCGGCGTGGAAAAGCCCTTTGATGGCGAGGACCGCATCCTCGTCCCCTCTCCCCGCGATGTGCCAACCTATGATCTTGCCCCGGCCATGAGCGCGCGCACGGTCACGGACAGATTCGTGGAAAACTGGAACCGCGGCATTTATGACCTCGTGGTCTGCAACCTGGCTAACGGCGACATGGTCGGCCACACCGGGGTCATTCCCGCAGCCGTCACAGCCTGCGAAACCGTAGACGAATGCGTCGGACGCATGGAAGCGGCCGTACGCGCCCGCAACGGGCGCATGATCATCATCGCCGACCACGGCAACTGCGAAAAGATGCTTTCTGAGGACGGACGTCCGCATACGGCGCACACAACCAATCCCGTTCCCTGCATCCTCGTGGATGACGAAAAGGGCTGGAGCCTGAAGGACGGTAAGCTCGGCGATGTGGCCGTGACCATCCTTTCTCTCTGGGACATGCCCGTACCGGCCGAGATGACCGGCACCTGCCTCGCAGAAAGGAAAGGGTAGCGCCATGGCCCGAACGAAAATGCCTGATCCTGTGGCACCCTGCGGACTCACGCTCGTCTTTTATTACGAATGCCCCCACTGCCACGACAAGATACCGGTCGGTGCCCCGACACAGCCTGCCGTTATCCGCTGCCCCATGTGCGGGAAAAAATTCGCCATCATCCCTGTGGACAGTTATCTGGAACAATACGTTGAAATCATGACCGACGGCGGCAGGGCCGCGGCCAATCCCGAATACCTCTGATGGATCAGGAAGACGCCGGAAGCGCACAGCCGCTTCCGGCGTCTTCCATACCCTGACAGACGGTTGTCCACACAAAAAACGCGTGCATTTCTGTCCTCTGATGCCTGGGCGGTACGTATTTGCATTGTGGTACAAATTTTTAAACCGTTAACCAATACAATTCCGTTTCCTGGGCTGACAAAGATGTTTCAAAGCTCTTCTTCTTCAAGAAGCTGAAAATATTCATTTTTTATTGAATTTTAGCCAATTTCGAATACAAAAACGAATCGTACTCCTGCAATGCTGACCTGCTGAAAATACAGGGACTTTTTTGTTCTCCTGGGAATAAAGTCAAAAATTTTTTACATTTTACTTGCCACACAGGGAATTTTTCTATACGTTGGAATTGCGTACAAGGATGACGCAATTTTTATAAGAGGGGAACCACTCATGAAAAAATTTATGACACTCCTTCTCGCAGCCGGCCTCGTGTTCAGCGCGGCCTCCAGCGCCAGTGCTATTGATTTCAAGGCTCAGGGCCAGTGGCTCGTCGGCTTCGCCGGCGGTCAGGGCAACTTCGTTGACAAGACCCGCACTACGGCCGACGGCAAGAAGAAGGCTGACAGCAGCGACCGCTTCTCCGCTGCCCAGCGTATCCGTCTGCAGTTGGACGCTGTCGCTTCCGAAGCCCTCTCCGGCACCGTATACTTTGAAATCGGCGACCAGACCTGGGGCAGCGGCGGCACGTACGGCAAGGGCTCCGGCGGTGCCATGGGCGCTGACGGCGTGGCCGTGGAAGTGAAGCGCGCTTATATCGACTGGACCGTTCCGGAAACCACCCTGGCTTTCCGCATGGGCATCCAGGGCCTGACCCTGCCCAATGCCGCCGGCGGTTCTGCTGTGCTGGACGATGATGGCGCCGCCGTCACCTTCCATATGCAGTTCAACGAAAACGTTGGCCTCACCGGCATGTGGGCCCGTCCGCTCAACGACAACTACGACGTTCAGGACGGCGACTACAGCGGCAACAACAAGAAGTCCTACCTCGACAATATCGACCTCTTCGCCCTGACCCTGCCCCTGACCTTCGACGGTATCGAAGTCACCCCCTGGGCCATGCTTGGTGTCATCGGCCAGAACGCCTTCCGCTCCGGTGCCAATAACGCCACCACGGATGTCACTCCTTACATGACCTCCAACTACATGAGCGACAGGTGGAACAGCGGTGACAGCTTCGAGCGTACCAAGAACGCCAACACCACCGCCTTCTGGGCCGGCCTCCCTGTGAAGCTCACCCTCTGGGATCCCTTCAACATCGAATTTGATATCAACTACGGCTACGTCAGCAGCCAGGGCCGCGGCAGCATCGAGCGTTCCGACGGCGCCGGCAAGACCCGCTTCAGCACCGAGCGTCAGGGCTGGCTCGCCAAGGCCCTCGTCGAATACAAGATGGACTGGGGCACCCCCGGCATCTTCGGCTGGTACGCTTCCGGTGATGACGACAACCCGAAGAACGGTTCCGAGCGTATGCCCGCCGTCTCCCCGAGCACCAACCTCACCTCCTTCATGGGTGATGGCAACTGGGGCTGGGCTTCCAGCGGCTCTCTCTATGACCGTAACCTCGACTACGCCGGCACCTGGGGCATCGGCCTCCAGATTGCCAACATGAGCTTCGTCGAAGACCTCAAGCACACCTTCCGCGTGGCCTACTGGGGCGGCACCAACAGCCCGACCATGGCCAAGTACGCTGCTCATCCGTGGAGCTACGAGTCCGGCTGGGGCGGAAGCTACAACGACAGCTTCGCCAACGCCGAGCCTGAGCTCTATCTGACCACCAACGACGGCCTGCTCGAGTTCAACCTCGTCAACTCCTACCAGATGTACGAGAACTTCGAGATCAACCTCGAACTCGGCTACGTCGTGAACTTCATCGACAACGACACGTGGAAGAAGGCCAACAGGGCTGAAAGCATGGACAACCAGGATGCCTGGAAGGCCCAGCTGATCTTCGCCTACACCTTCTAATCCACTTCTTCCTTCCCTTCCGGGTCTTAAGGCCGCAGCCCATTTGGGCCGCGGCCTTTTTCTGTCTCTGCCGCCCTTTGCTCCTCTTTTCAATATTCATAGTAAAAAAAACTTGACATTATTGAAATAGAATTTTAAATTCTATTTGCATTCAATCAAGGAGGATAAAGCTTGAACGCCTTTTCAGCGGCGCACCCCGAAGCGCCATGCCCCTTTGGATTTCAGATCTCCCGGGTCAGCGGCAACGCCCGGAAAATACTGTTATTCGTGCTATAAAATTTAAACTAATATATGATTAGTGTGATGAATTTTATTTTTTTCATATTTTCATAGACTTTTTCATTCCCTGAGCCTAGGCTCGGAATGAGGCGTTCCTGAAACGTCTTCCGAAAAAAACACGGGCATCCGTTCGGTCCGGTCCCGTATGAGGTACTTTTCATGAAAAAATGTCTGACTCTTCTCCTGGCTGCCGGTCTCGTCTTCAGCGCAGCCTCCTCTGCCAACGCCATCGATTTCAAGGCGCAGGGCGAATGGCTGGTCGGTTTCGCCGGCGGACAGGGCAACTTCGTTGACAAGACCCGCACCGCTGAAAACGGAAAAAAGAAGGCTGACAGCAGCGATCGCTTCACCGCTGCCCAGCGCGTACGCCTGCAGCTGGACGCCGTTGCGTCCGAATCCCTTTCCGGCACCGTGTTCTTTGAAATCGGTGACCAGACCTGGGGCAGCGGCGGCACGTACGGCAAGGGCTCCGGCGGCGCCATGGGCGCTGACGGCGTTGCGGTCGAGGTGAAGAACGCCTACATCGACTGGATGGTTCCCGACACCACCCTTTCCTTCCGCATGGGCATTCAGGCTCTGGCCCTGCCCAACGTCGCCGGCGGCTCCGCTGTTCTCGACGATGACGCGGCCGGCGTCACCTTCCACATGCAGTTCAACGAGAATGTCGGCCTCACCGGTATGTGGGCCCGCCCCCTCAATGACAACTACGATGTCCAGGATGGCGACTACAGCGGCAACAACAAGAAGTCCTACCTCGACAACGTAGACCTCTTCGCCCTGACCCTGCCCCTGACCTTCGACGGTATCGAGATCACCCCCTGGGCCATGCTCGGCGTCATCGGCCAGAACGCCTTCCGCGGCGAGACCGATGCCGAAACAGACATCACTCCCTACATGACCTCCAACTACATGGACTCCAGGTGGAATCACGGTGATGGCGACGGCTCCTTCGAACGCACCAAGAACGCCAACACCACCGCTTTCTGGGCCGGTCTCCCCGTGAAACTCACCCTCTGGGATCCCCTCAACATCGAATTCGACATCAACTACGGCTATGTCGGCAGCCAGGGCCGCGGCACCATCGCCCGCGTTGATGGCGGCGGCAAGACCCGCTTCAGCACCGAGCGTCAGGGCTGGCTCGCCAAGGCCCTCGTCGAATACAAGATGGACTGGGGCACCCCCGGCATCTTCGGCTGGTACGCTTCCGGTGATGACGACAACCCGAAGAACGGTTCCGAGCGTATGCCTTCCGTCTCCCCGAGCACCAACTTCACGTCCTTCATGGGCGACGGCAACCTGGCCTGGTCTTCAGGCGGGTCTCTCTACGACCGCAACCTTTCCCTCGCCGGCACCTGGGGCATCGGCCTCCAGGTAGCGGACATGAGCTTTGTTGAAGACCTGAAGCACACCTTCCGCATTGCCTACTGGGGCGGTACCAACAGCCCGTCCATGGCCAAGTACGCCGCTCATCCGTGGAGCTGGGAATCCGGCAACGGCGGCTCCTACGACGATTCTTTCTCTGCCGATCCCGAGCTCTACCTGACTACCAATGACGGACTGCTCGAATTCAACCTCGTCAACTCCTACCAGATGTACGAAAACTTCGAGATCAACTTCGAACTCGGCTACATCGTGAACTTCATTGATCACGATACGTGGAAGAAGGCCAACAGGACCGAAGGCTACGACGCCCAGGACGCCTGGAAAGCGCAGCTCATCTTCGCCTACACCTTCTAACCGGACGTATCCTTCCTTCCCCAGGGTCTGGGCCGCTGCCTTACCGGCAGCGGCCCTTCTTTTTTGCGAGTGAAAAAAAAGCCGGGCGCGGACGGCCCGGCAGAAGTCAGAGATGGAGAAAACGGTTAGTCTTCCCCGCCCACGATGCGGTAAACGATGGCACCAACTATGGCACCGAGAACGGGAGCGACAATGAACATCCACAGCTGCTCCAGGGCCCAGCCGCCTTCAAAGAGGGCCACGCCGAGGCTGCGGGCTGGGTTGACCGAGGTATTGGTCACCGGGATGCTGATGAGATGGATGAGGGTGAGGCAGAGACCGATGGCCAGGGGACCGAAACCGGCCGGAGCGCGTTTGTCAGTGGAGCCAAGGATAACCACAATGAACATGGCCGTCATCACCACTTCGCAGAGGAAGCAGGCTGTAGCACTGTACTGGCCCGGGGAATGTTCGCCGTATCCGTTGCAGGCGAACCCTCCGGCCAGACTGAAGTCAGATTTGCCCGTGGCAATGGCGTAGAGCACGCCGCCGGCCAGAATGGCGCCCAGACACTGGGAGATGACATAAGGAATGAGATCCCTGCCAGGGAACCTGCCGCCGAGCCAGAGGCCCACGGAGACAGCCGGGTTGAAATGGCCGCCCGAAATGTGGCCAAAGGCGTACGCTCCGGTCAGGACGGTCAGTCCGAAAGCAAGTGCCACTCCCACAAAACCCACGCCCGTATTGGGGAAGGTGCAGGCGTAGATGGCCGTACCGCAGCCGCCAAGAACAAGCCAGAACGTACCAAAAAATTCTGCCAGATACTTTTTCATAAACAACCGGCACAAGACCCTGCGGCCTGCAGGGGGGAATGCCGCCTCCTGTTTCCCTGGTTGTTGAAATACGCCGGCCTGAGACATTTCCCCGGCCGGCGTCTGACACAGACGCACGCCGCTGAATCCCGTGAAAAAAACCGGAACCCATACGCGATCCCGCGGCTGTTATATGCTCCTTACGACCCCTGCCATTTTTTTTCAATGCCGGAAAAACCGTGCATTTTCAGCGTCCTTTCCCGGCACACCTCACCATGTGTGCCACGCTTCCCCCTCTTGCCCAGTTTTCCCTCTTGCTTTACATATATAAAGAATTGACCATCGTTCTTTTCTGATAACCTGCATGGGAGAGCCGGATTCTCCCTGTTTTTGTCAGTCCGGACTCGGAGATCACCTGCCCCAAGGACAGATCCCGCGGCCTTTCCCGCGCGATCGCTCCGCTCTTTCCGGGGCATTGAGGAAACTATGTCGGATAACCGTTATCTGGGCATTGATGTCGGCTCTATTACAGTCAAGGCTGTGCTCCTGGATGCCGCAGGCAATACGCTCTATTCCAGCTACAAGCGTCACGGCGCGGCCACGCGCGAGATGCTCCTCTCCATTCTCGAGGACCTTGAAAAACATTTCCCCGGCATCGCCGTCCATGGCGCTGTTACCGGCTCGGCAGCCCTTGATCTGCCCCGCGCCCTCGGCCTCACGTTCATCCAGGAAGTTATCGCCTCCTCCCGCAGTATTTCCAAACTGGCCCCCCAGACGGACGTCGCCATTGAACTCGGCGGCGAGGACGCAAAGATTCTCTATTTCGGACGCAGCATTGATCTGCGCATGAACGAGGCCTGCGCCGGCGGCACGGGCGCCTTCATCGATCAGATGGCGACGCTGCTTCACACTGACACGTCAGGCCTCAACACCCTCGCTTCACAGGCCAAGGCCATACATCCCATTGCCTCCCGCTGCGGTGTGTTTGCAAAAACGGACATGGTCTCGCTGCTCAACGAGGGAGTCTCACGCGAAGATCTGGCTATCTCCGTCCTGCAGGCTGTGGTGGAGCAGACCATCAGTGGTCTCGCCTGCGGCCAGCCCATACGCGGCAATGTCGCCTTCCTTGGCGGCCCTCTTCATTTTCTCCCCGAGCTTGTCAGACGTTTCGCCGAAACACTGAATCTTACGCCTGAACAGACACTCACCTTCCCGGACGGTCAGTTCATGGTTGCCAAGGGCGCGGCCCTGTCGGCATCCGCTGAAAAGGAATCCATCCCTGTTTCCGTGCTCATTGGGCGGCTTGCCGCGTACAGAGGCGAAGCGAAGAACAAAAATTCCCTGCCCTGCCTTTTCGAAAACGAGGAGGAGTACGCCTCATTCCGCGTCTCCCACGGGCTCGACAGACTGCCTGAAGCAGATCTGGACTCAGCCTCCGGCGATCTCTACCTCGGCGTGGATCTCGGCTCGACAACGGTCAAGAGCGTGCTCATTGACAGCGGGGGCCGCGTGCTGGCCAAATCCTACAACCGCAACGACGGCGATCCCCTGAAGAACCTGCTGCCCTTTCTCATCGATCTGCTCGACCGCATCCCCGGAACCGCGCGCCTGCGCGGCATAGGCACCACAGGCTACGGCGCGAACCTTGCGCGCGCGGCCCTCGCGGCCCAGGTCTCGGAGGTGGAGACTGTCGCCCATCTCAAGGCAGCCTGCGCCCTGCACCCCGACACCACCTATGTCATCGACATCGGCGGCCAGGACATGAAGTGCATGCAGGTGGACGAGGGAGCCGTGGCAGACGTGCGCCTCAACGAGGCCTGCTCCTCGGGATGCGGTGCCTTTCTGCAGACCTTCGCCACCAGCCTCGGCATGAGCATGGAAAAATTCGTGCAGACCGCGCTTTTCGCGAAGCATCCCGTGGATCTCGGCTCCCGCTGCACCGTGTTCATGAATTCCAAGGTGAAGCAGGCTCAGAAGGAAGGCCGCAGTGTCGACGACATCGCGGCCGGCCTCTGCTACTCAGTCATCCGCAACGCCCTCTATAAAGTGCTTCGCCTGCGTTCTCCGAAGGATCTCGGGGAACACGTGCTCGTGCAGGGCGGCTCCTTCCTCAACGACGCTCTTCTCAAGGTCATGGAAAACATGCTCGGCCGGGAAGTGCACCGTCCAAACCTTTCCGGACACATGGGAGCCTACGGCATCGCGCTCCTGGCCATGCAGAAGAAGGACAGCTATGAGCCGAGCACGCTGACCGCAGCCTCACTGAAGAGCCTCTCTGTCACCACGAAGGCCCTGCGCTGCAAGGGATGCGGCAACCACTGCCATCTGACCATCAACACCTTTTCCAACGGCCAGCGCCTCGTGTCCGGCAACCGCTGCGATCGCGGTGCCAGAACGGACACCCAGAACAGGGAACAGCTCCCGAGCATCTACACCTGGAAGGAAGAGCACCTCTTCAATTATACGCCTCTGCCCCCGGACAGGGCTCCCCGCGGCCGCCTGGGCATTCCGCGCGTGCTGAACATTTACGAGCGCTACCCCTTCTGGTTCACGCTCTTCACGGAACTCGGCTTCCGCGTTGAGGTCTCGCCCTTCTCCAGCAAGCAGATCTTCGACATGGGCATCAGCTCCATGCCTTCGCAGTCCGTTTGCTATCCGGCAAAACTCGCCCACGGCCACATTTCCTGGCTCATCAGCCAGGGCGTGCCCCAGATTTTCTTCCCGTGCATCCCCCGCGAGCGCATCGAGTACAGGAACTCCGTGGACTGTTACAGCTGTCCCGTAGCCTGCGGCTATCCGGAAGTGGTGCGCCTCAACAACGAGGACATCCGGACTTCCGGCTGCAAAATGCACACGCCCTTCGTAAACCCCTTTGATGACAAATCCCTGGCAAGACAGCTCTCGGACGAGTTCGGCATCTCCCGCGGCGAAATCCGCAGGGCCATCCAGAAAGCCCATGTGGCCCAGGACGCTTACCGTACGGCCCTGCACGAGGAAGGCCGGCGCATTGTGAATCTGCTTCACGAAAAGCACGGCATCGGCGTTGTCATCTGCGGCCGCCCCTATCACGTGGATCCCCTGATCAACCACGGCATCCCCAAGCTCATCACTTCGCTGGGAGCGGCCGTGCTTTCGGAGGACAGTGTGGCCTGGATGGCGGGCAGCGAGGACATCGATCTGCGCATCGTGGACCAGTGGAGCTTCCCTGCCCGTCTCTATCGTGCCGCCAGGGTAGTCACGGAACACGAGGAACTCGAACTCGTGCAGCTGACCTCCTTCGGCTGCGGCGTTGACGCCATAAGCTCTGATCAGGTGGCCGAACTCCTTCACAGAGCCAATAAAATGCACACACTCCTCAAGATTGACGAAGGCCCCTCACTGGGCGCGGCGCGCATCCGCATCCGCTCCCTCCTCGCCACTGTGGAGGACAGGCGCGAGCGCCAGCGCAGGAAAGGCGTGAAGCCGCAGGGAGAGGTGCCGAAATCCCCTGTTTTCACAAAGGAGATGCGCGCAACCCGGACTATCATCGTCCCGCAGATGGCGCCCATCCACTTCGCCCTGGCCGAAAATATGTTCCGGGGGGCCGGATACAACTGCTACGTCCTGCCCACGGTTTCCGCAAAGGATATCGAAACGGGCCTGAAGTACGTCAACAACGACTCCTGCTACCCGTCACAGGTGGTCATCGGCCAGCTCATCAATGCCCTGCAGAGCGGCGCCGTTGATCCGAAAAACTGCGCACTCATGCTCTCGCAGACCTGCGGCCCCTGCCGCGCCACCAACTATCCTGCCCTGCTGAGAAAAGCCCTGCACGAGGCCGGTTTTGACGATGTTCCTTCTCTCATTCTGCGCGCCCAGACAGGAACATCCCAGCCCGGTTTCACCATGACCAGCTCTCTTCTGCACAACCTCGTTGTTGCCGTCACGTACGGCGATATGCTGCAGCGCCTCACAAACCACACGCGCACCTACGAGAAGACGTCCGGCGACACGGACGAGCTTCAGAAAAAATGGATAGATCTGCTCGGAGCCGACTTTGCGGCCAACAAAAAACGCGATTTCGCTGACGACATGCAGGCCATGGTCAGGGACTTCCTGACCATCCCCATGGATATGGTGCCGCGTCCGCGCGTCGGCATCGTGGGCGAAATTCTGCTCTGCTATCACCCTGATGCCAACCGGCACATGGCCGATGTGACGCGCCACGAGGGCGGAGAGCCGGTCATCTCGGACATCGTCGACTTCCTGCTCTACTGCTTCTCCGATCCCGTCTACCAGTGGCAGCATCTCGGAGGCAAGGCTCTGCCCGCCTTCTTCGGCTGGTACGTCATCCAGAAAGTGGAACACATGCGGAACGCCGCGCGCAAGGCACTCGCCGGCACGCGTTTTCCCCCTCTCGGCCGGTTCCGGGATCTCGTTCACAACGCCGGCAGACTCATTTCGAGAGGCTTTCAGGCCGGCGAAGGATGGCTTCTCTCCGCAGAACTTCTGCGCTTCATCTCCGAAGGCATCACCAACGCCCTCTGCCTGCAGCCTTTCGGCTGCCTTCCCAACCACATCGTCGGCCGCGGCGTCTTCAAGAGCCTGAAGCAGCTCTATCCCAACGTCAATCTCATGGCCGTCGATTACGAAGGCGGCAGTTCCGAAGCCAACCTGCTCAACCGGGTAAAACTCTTCATGACCATGGCACAGGCCCCGGACAGGAAGAGCTTCTGACATTACGGTTTCAACGCTCAGAACGGCCGCCGCGGTAATGCGGGCGGCCGTTTTTTTATGGCACTGCAGGAGAATGTTTTTTCACGTTTGTAAAAAAATGCTATCCGTCCATCTCCGGCAGTATTCAATTGTGAAAAACGTTCCCGCTCAGTCCCGTGTGTTCCACCGGTACCATGTCCGCAGCTGACTTCCCCATGCATCCGGTTATTGCCGGGTGCGCGGCTTTCCCCTCAGGCATGAGCCTCTGCGGGAAAAAAGTGCGTTCTTTTCCGCGTATCTGTCTCCTTTTTCCGCGGGAAGTTCCGGACAGTTACACAGTTCCGGTCTGTTCTGCACTCCCGTCTGTTTCTTCCGGTCTGATGATATTTCTGTCCGTCTGCCCGCAGGCCTGTCCGCGCCTTTTCAGATTCCGCTCCCGGTGGCCGGCTGTGGCGCTCCCGCTGCCAGGGCAGTCCGGGCGCAAAAAAAAGACGGAGGAGAGAAAGTCTTCTCCTCCGTCAGTGGATATTCCAGAAAAATGGTGCGCCCAGGGGGAGTCGAACCCTCGACCAAGAGCTTAGAAGGCTCCTGCTCTATCCAACTGAGCTATGGACGCACTGCCATACGGCTCCTTCCTATTGACACTGTTTTGCGCTCCGTGTCAAGGGCGCAGGCGGGCTGCGGAACAGCGCCCGGTGCTGTTCAAGACGGGCGGAAAAAAGGCTAGTATCCTGCCCGCACCAGATCCGGCAGACGTCCGGACCCCACAGACCGGAGGACACAGCTCATGCCCGCACCCTTTCAGACATTCCAGGAATTTCTGAATTATCTGGATAAACTCAATTTTTTCCACATGGATCTCTCCCTGTCCCGTATGGACCGGGCGCTTGGGGAACTGCGGCTCAAAAGACCGCCCTTTCTCGTAGCCCAGGTCTGCGGCACGAATGGCAAGGGTTCCACGGCATCTTTTCTTGCTTCCCTCCTCGAAGAGGCAGGCGTCACCACGGGCCTCTACACATCGCCGCATTTCGTGAGCCCGGCCGAACGCATTCTTGTGAACGGCAGGCCTCTCGGCGAAGATGAGTGGCTTGAGGCAGCCCTGGCCGCCTGGCAGGCCGAACCTCGGCTTACCTACTTTGAGATTCTCACCGTCATGGCCCTTTTCCTGTTCCGTGAACGCGGCGTGAAGTGCGCCGTCATGGAAGCGGGACTCGGCGCCCGCTACGATGCCACCACGGCCACGGCTGCGGATCTCGTCTGCTACGCCCCCATAGCTCTTGATCACACGGCCATCCTCGGCCCCACGCTCGAAGCCATAGCAGACGACAAATCCCACGCCATACGCACCTCTGCGCCCGTCATCTCCGCGCCCCAGTTTCCCGCCGCCGAATCCGTGCTCAGGAAACGCGCAGAAAGCCTTCACGCGCCCATTGCCTTCGCTTCGCCCGTTCCGGAAGGCACCATGCTCGGCCTCGCCGGCGATCATCAGCGCATGAATGCCGGCACAGCTCTCGCCGCTTTCCGGAAAATCCGCCCCTGGCTTGCCCTGCCTGAGGATCCCGCTTCCGAGAGACGCGGTCTTGAGAAGACCTTCATTCCGGGAAGGCTGCAGTTCGTCCCGGAAGGAACCTTCCCCGGAGAGCCGGCCTATCTCCTCGACGGCGCCCACAACCCGCACGGCATGACGAGCCTTGTCCACTACCTTGAGCAGGGCGGCGTCCGGCCCGCGGCCGTGGTTTTTTCCTGCCTGCATGACAAAAACTGGCATCCCGTTCTGGAAATGCTCGCCCACACCCTGCCCGGCGTGCCCTTTTTCGTCCCGGCCATGCACAACGACCGCGCGGAGAAAGCGGAAACCATAGCTGCCCTCCTCAGGACGTCTTCACAATGTCCCTCAGAGTCTTACTCTCATCTGGATGAGGCTCTCGCGGCCGCAGACCGCGCCGCCGGCGGAAAGGGGCCCGTGCTTGTTACCGGCTCTCTCTATCTGCTCTCGGACTTCTTCGCCTCCCATACGAAGGCACTTTCACGGCTCAGCTGACCAAGGATATTTCCCATGCCGAATCTGCAGAATCTTTTCAAAGCCATACCGTCCACGGACAAATGCCTGGACACCCTGGCAAAGGCCGCTGGTGACGGCAGCTCACCAGAGGCCGCGCGTCTTCTCGCTGAAGCTCCCCGCCCCCTCATCAGGGAGGCCGTCAGCGCCTACTGGGACAAAAGGCGGAATGACGTACGCGGAGGGAAAATCACGGATCCCGGGGAACTCAGTCTGGATGCCCGTTTTGACGACATGCTCTCCTTCGCGAAAAGCATGGCTGCGCCGCGCATGCAGCCCGTTATTAACGGCACGGGCGTGATCATTCACACCAATACGGGCCGTTCCATCCTGCCCCGCTCTGCCCGCGATGCCATCTCCATGGCCGCCTCGGGCAACACCACGCTGGAATTTGACAGGAAAACCGGAGGGCGCGGAAGCCGCCACAGCATCCTGACGCAGCTCATCTGTGACCTGACCGGCGCCGAGGACGCCGTGGCAGTCAATAACAACGCTGCCGGCGTTTTCCTTGCCATGGACTCTCTGTGCAAAGGCGGTGAGGTGATCATTTCCCGCGGCGAGCTCGTTGAAATCGGCGGCAGTTTCCGGATTCCCGATGTCATGTCCGCTTCCGGCGTCGCCCTGCGTGAGGTCGGCACCACCAACCGCACCCATCCCGAAGACTACCTGAACGCCATCAGTGAGAACACGAAAGCCATCGTGCGCGTCCATACGTCGAACTACAGGATCATCGGCTTCCATACGGCCGTACCCACGGACGAGCTGGCGCGGCTCGCTCATGAGAGAGGTCTGCCTCTCATCAACGATCTCGGGTCAGGGAGCCTGGTGAACCTGGCCGCCTGCGGCCTGCCTCCGGAGCCAACCGTGCCCGAATGCATCCGCCAGGGCTGCGACCTCGTGCTCTTTTCCGGGGACAAGCTGCTCGGCGGCCCCCAGGCCGGCATCATCGCCGGCAGAAAAGAAATTATTTCCCGCATCCGCAAAAATCCCCTTCTGCGGGCCATGCGTCTCGACAAGCTGGTCTATGCCGGTCTCGAAGCCACGCTCAGGCTCTATTACGAACCGGAGAAGGCCATGCGGGAAATCCCCACTCTGAACGAACTCATGGCGCGGCCGGAAGATCTCGCCGTGCGCGCCAGAGCGATAAAGCGGCGCTTCGCCAGAGCCCTCGGCTCCTCCTGCTCCATATCCCTCGCGGAGGACAGTTCCCGCACGGGAGGAGGAGCCTTCCCCGAATACCCGCTTGAAACCACGCTCGTCTGTCTCAAACCACAGGGAATTTCTCCCCAGGAGCTCAGAAGCAGGCTTCTCGCCGGCACACCCATCCTTATCGGACGCGTGGAAAACGACGCCTTCTGCCTCGATCCGCGTACGCTCCGCGATGAGGATATTCCGGCTGTGACAAGGCTCCTGAAAAACGCGCTCAAAAACCATTAACAAGGAATCATATATGTCGGAAAACACTCAGAAGAATCCGGCCTACAAGGGCAAGAACGCCTGGAAGGTCTACGGTGACACGAACAGGCTCGACGATGTGTACGCCTTCGTCGACGGCTATATCGATTTTCTGAACCACTGCAAGACGGAACGCGAGACCGTGGCCTTCTGCGAGAAGACTCTCCGCGCCCACGGCTTCGGCGACGATCCGAAGGGAAAACGCTACCTCAAAACGCTTCGCGGCAAGTGCCTCTTCGCCTTCCGCAAGGGCACCGAGCCCATGAGCAGCGGCATTTCCCTGGTGGCCGCCCACGCCGACTGCCCGAGGCTTGACTTCAAGCAGCACCCCTTCGTGGAAGAAGCCGGCTTTGCCCAGGGCAAAACCCACTATTACGGCGGCCTGCGCAAATACCAGTGGCTCTCCCGTCCTCTCGCCCTCCACGGCGTCATCTGCAGGGATGACGGTTCGACCGTGCCCGTATGCATCGGAGAGGATCCCGGCGATCCCCTCTTCACCATAGCTGACCTGCTGCCTCATCTCGCCCACGATCAGGTCACGAAATCCATTAAGGACGCCTTCGAAGGTGAGAAGCTCAACGTCATCCTGGGCAACCGCCCGAAAGACGAGCCCGAAGACGCGAAGGACAAATCCGATACCCCCGTCAGGCAGGCCATCCTCGAGCTTCTCCAGAAGAAATACGGCGTGACCGAGGAAGACTTCATCACCGCCGAAATCGAAGTAGTTCCGGCCGGCCGCGCAGGCTACGTGGGCTTTGACCGCTCTCTCGTGGGCGGCTACGGCCAGGACGACCGCATCTGCGTCTACACCGCACTCAAGGCACTGTGCGAGGCTGATGACAACGCTGCCAAGAACATGGCCCTCATGGTCTGGGACAAGGAAGAAATCGGCTCGGAAGGCGCCACAGGCGCTTCCTCCCGCTTCATCAGCTACTGCTTCGAGGACGTCACCCGCGCCCATGAACCCGAGACGCCCGTGGGACACGTCTTCCTGGCCACGCAGGCCCTGTCAGCCGATGTCACGGCCGGCATGGATCCCGACTACCAGGAAACGCACGAAAAGCACAATTCCGCGAACCTCGGCTTCGGCCCCTGCTTTGAGAAGTACACGGGATCCGGCGGCAAATACAGCGCGAGCGAAGCCCACGCCGAGTACTACGCCTCCGTGCGCGGCATCTTCAACCGCAGGGCCATCCCCTGGCAGGCCGGCGAGCTCGGCCGGGTCGATCATGGCGGCGGCGGCACCGTGGCTCTCTTCCTGGCCGCCTACGGCATGAACGTCGTGGACTGCGGCCCGGCGCTCCTCGCCATGCACAGCCCCTTCGAACTCTCGAGCGTGGTCGATATTTACGCCTGCTTTGAGGCCTACAGGGCCTTCTACGAAGCCTAACTTTCCCTGAAAACACAGAAGCGGCGGATTCCGGAACACGGAACCCGCCGCTTCTGCTGTCTGAAGGAATTTCAGGCGTCCGTGCGGAATACGGTCATGAGCAGAACCGAAATCACGATGAGGGCGCTGCCAACCCAGCCGATAGGACTGAAGCATTCGCCGAACGCGAGCCAGACCCAGGTCATGGAAAGCACGGGCTCGAGCTCCGAGGTGACAACGGCCTGCACAAGGCTGATGCGCTTCAGTGCTTCCCCGTAGCAGAAATACGCGAGGTAGGTGCAGACAAGTCCTGTTGTCGCGGCCGCGGCCCACACGGGCAGGGTGAAGTCAGCACGCCACTCTCCTGTTACCCCGAGAACGCCGGCGAGGACCAGACACCCGCCAAGATCCATCCAGGCGAAGATGACCGGCGTGGAATACGTGGACTGCCACCAGCGTGTAAAAGGATAATGCGTGGCATAGCACAGACCGGACAGAAGGCCCGTGAGGATACCCACTACGGACACGGCACCGGGGATACTGCCGCCGGAGAGACAGACGCAGACCGTGCCGCAGGCAGCGATGAGAATGGCCAGAATCTTGGCGCGGGTCAGCTTCTCCCTGAAGAACACACGGGCGAAAATGGCAACCCAGAAGGGCGCCGTGTACTGGAGTATGATATCCATGGCCGCGCCGGAGAGCTTGATGGTGTACTGGCAGCAGGTGAAGTACACGCCAATGCCCCAGGCTCCGAACAGCATGAACCCGAGCGCATGCTTCAGGGGAATCTTCAGCTGGCCGGTGACGGCGCAGTGCACGAAAAAGGCGAGGCAGCCGAAGAACGCACGCATCAGGGCGCACTCAAAGGGCGGCATTCCCGCTTCAAGGCAGTATTTGCTGATGAGGCCGATGAACGACCACAGAACGGCCGTCATCACAATCCACATAGTACCAATCAGCGCCTGGCTGGAGCCTGGCTGCAGAGTTTTCTCCATGTCTTCCCACTTTACCCGATAAAAACCGGAATCTGCTTATCTGTGACTGCCACCCGCGCCCTGCGTCACCACTTCGCGCACCACGGGCGGTTCCGGGGGAACGCACGCGTTTCTCACGCGCGAGGAAGCGATCTTCTCAAAACGGGAAAGAGGCATGACGACGGCCTCGCCATCTTCTCCGGACACGGGCAGAACGAGCGGTTCGATAACCGCGTAGCGCCCGTTGACAGCTACGGGAATTTTCTCGTGCAGGGCTTTGATGGACAGGGTAATGAAAAAGCACCGTACCTGCGGCCCAGAAGGGGTGTTCCAGAGCTCAAAAGCCATGGAACAGCCCGGAAGCAGGGGCGTTTCAGCCCGTATGCCCGGCACCTTCCAGGAAAAACCGGCCAGTCCGGCCACGCGGCCCACATTATTCTCACTGCCCATGAAGACCACGAGGCGCGCCCTGTTCACGGCCGGAACCCGGTTCGTGCCGCTCAGGGCGCTGGCGATTTCCGAGAGCAGTCCGCTGGCCTGGGCCTGCGCCACAACGGGAGCCCTGTTCACGGCGCCATGGGTCAGCGTGGGGATGTTCCAGAGCTCTCCGATCTGCTCTTCACTGAGCATTCCGCTCTGCCCGGAAACAGGGCCGAGGGCCCTGCTGTTCCAATCTTCCGGTCCCTGGCTGTATTCCATGATGAACAGCTCGGAAAAACCGGAGGCCATGCCGAGCCCGCCCGTGATCACAACGCGGTTGCCCGTGGGACTCACGGTTACGCTGGAGGGCATTTCATCTACGTGACAGCTGGGGAAGCTGTAACGTTCGCACATTTCCTTGTTGACGGGCCGGAGCAGTCCGTTCAGAAGGTCAAAAGAGGGACCGAGGTCCTCCGTGAGGCCGTCAAGGCTGCCATGAGGGAGAGAAGCGATGACCTGTGCTGCCGCGGAAGCCGCGGACGTGATGGGGCACCACCCCTCGCGCAGGGCGTGGAACAGCGGATCCTTTTCCTCCCCTGAAACCCTGTAGCCGAGCCGGCATTCCGGAGCGATGCCATCCAGCAGGGCTGAGGAAGCCGTGCGGGTGCGCTGGAGAGTGTCGCTGCGCACATAGACATCGGCCGGATCGGGGCAGCCCGAGGCAGGGAACATCCCGAGCCTGCGGAGTTCAATACCGAGCGGCATCCACATGGCCTGGATAAGGCCAGCGCCGCGCTGTGTCAGTTCTCCGGTCCCAACGCCCCATTCCTTCCAGGTGCGTCCGAGCTCCATGCTCTGCAGCTGCTCTTCGAAATGCGTCGGGGCGCGGACTCCGGACGAGGCCAGCACCACAACTTTGCTGAGCTTCCAGTCTCCGGGGACGTCAGGCCGCGCAGCCCTGGCCGGCGCAGCCTGCAGAAAAAGACAGCAGGTCAGAATAAAGGCTGCAAAACGCATGCGGACACCCATGGGTTTCCGAAGGAAAAGAACATCTATTTTTTGGGCATCCAGCTCTCCAGGGCGTCAATGAGTTTTCGGGCCTGATCAGCGCTGGAAATATTGAACTTCGACTGGTAGCGGTATTCTCCGTTCACCTTGTGATAACGGCGGATGCTGTATTTGTCAGGACCGTAGTCCTTAAGCTCCTGCCTCCACTCCTGGAAACGGAAAATGATGGTCGCCCACGCTCCGCGGCTCAGTATCACCTTGTCCACTTCCTTGACTACAACAAGACCATTCTCTTCATACTGTACAGTCAGATCTTCCACGTTCTCGTTCACAGCAATCCTCTCTCGTGAAAAACGCCGGGCACGGCATCGTCAGGTGTTGGGGGAGACGGTTTCTCCTTTTACGTGTTTCATCGGCGTTTTGCAAAAAAAGCACGAATGAGAGCGGCGCACTCCCCGCCCAGCACGCCTCCCATGTGCCAGACCCGGTGATTCAGGAAGGGGGCGTCCAGAAGATCCGTCCTCGAGACAACAGCGCCGGCCAGCGCATCGCGGCATCCGTATACAACGCCGTCAAGCCTGGCGTGAACGATGGCCCCTGCGCACATGGCGCAGGGCTCCATCGTGACAACCATAATGCACCCCTCCAGACGGTAATTGCCAAGACGCCGGCAGGCACCGCGTATAGCCATGATTTCCGCGTGCGCCGTGGGATCGCAGGTTTTAAGAGGAGCGTTCCCTCCTTCTCCCACAATCGTCCCCGAGCGGTCGGCGATAACCGCGCCCACAGGCACCTCGCCCGCGGCTGCCGCTCCGGCTGCGAGTCCTATGGCCCTGCCCATGAGCTCTTCCCAGGTCCTCCCTGCAGGAGGGGAAGGCACAGGGCCACAGACAGATTCGGGGACAGCCCGCTCCGTCCAGTCCATTCCGGTACCCTTCTTACCACACATCGCACCTCTCCTTCCCAGCCCTCTGCATACGGCGATTTCCCTGTGCCCGCCAGGCGACCCTGCAAAAAGCACGCTCTTGCATAACCGCACATCGCAGGATATTTTTTCCCGCTAAGAAAAACCTGCTCTTCGGAACCGGCCTGTTGCTTTCTCCCGTTTCCGGAAGGGCCTCCGGCGGCCCGCGCTCCCGCGCCGGCTGTCATCACGTAAGGATACCATGGAGGCAGCGCATCCTCCCCCGCCCTCACGGACGGGGGCAAAAAGCTGATCGCGAATGAAAATACAGTTTCTCGGAGCAGCACAGACTGTAACAGGCTCCTGCTACATGATCGAGGCCTGCGGGAAACGCTTCTGCGTTGACTGCGGCATGCATCAGGGCAACAAAGCTATCGAGGCCCGCAACCGCAACACGGAGGTCTACCGCGCCAAAAATGTGGACTTCGTGCTTCTCACCCACGCCCACATCGATCATTCCGGCCTTCTTCCTGCCCTCGTCAAACACGGGTTCACCGGCTGGATCTACTGCACAAAAGCCACGGGTGAACTCATCGCCCTCATGCTCGAAGACAGCGCGCACATTCAGGAGATGGAAGCTGAGTTCGAGGCCAAAAAGTACGCCCGCCGTGGTCTCAAGAACCCTCCTGAAGCCATTTACACCATTCCGGACGCCCAGGGCACGGCAAAGCAGGTCAGAACCGTGGACCTGCACCAGTCCATAGAACCTGCCCCGGGTATCAGGGCCACTTTTTACGAGGCGGGACACATCCTCGGCTCCGCGGCCATCCGGCTCGAAATAACCGAAGACGGCAAAACAACGAGTATCATTTTCTCCGGCGACATCGGCCGCCCGCAGGCCCTTATCGTCAGGGATCCCGAGACGCCGCCCCAGGCCGACTACGTCTTCATGGAATCCACATACGGCGATCGCGATCATAAGGATTCCTCTACCAGTCTGGACGAACTTGCCGACGCCATCAGCTACAGCTACAACCACGGCGGCAAGGTCATCATCCCCGCTTTCGCTGTGGAGCGCACGCAGGAAGTCCTCTACTGCCTGCATGAGCTCAGTCACAGGGGCAAGCTTCCTGACATGCCCATCTTCGTGGACAGTCCGCTGGCCATCCGCGCCACCGAAGTGTTCAGGCATCACAGGGAACTTCTCGATGACGACGCCCTGGCGCTCCTGAACAAAGGCGAAGATCCCTTCGAACTGCCCAATCTGCATTACACGCTGTCGCGCGAGGAATCCGAGGCCATCAACGCCTATAACGACCCCGCCATCGTCATTTCCGCCTCCGGCATGTGCAACGCCGGCCGCATCAAGCATCACCTGAAGCACAACGTCTGGCGTCCCGGCGCGAGCATCGTATTCGTGGGCTATCAGGGCGTCGGCACACCCGGCCGCTCCCTCGTCGAGGGGTGCAAGAAGATCACCCTCTTCGGCGAAGACATGGAAGTGCGCGCCAAAATCTATTCCATCAACAGCTTCTCCGCTCACGCGGGTCAGACCCAGCTTCTTGAGTGGCTCTCCCACCTCGCCGCCAACAAACCAAAAGTCGTCATCGTGCACGGCGAGGAAAAGGCGCAGCAGGTTCTCTCCGGACTCATCAAACAGCGTTTCGGACTCGAAACCATTATCCCCGCCTATCTCGAGGAAATGACCATTTCCGGAAAGACGGTCGAAGCCGATCAGACGCATGCGGAACTCGCCCAGCCGAAGATCGACTGGCAGTTCCTCTCGGACGAGGTACTCCGCAAGTGGGACATCTTCCAGAAGAAGATCGCCAACGTCAACGAACGTCCGTGGGTGGAGCAGAAGAGCATCGAGGAAGCCCTTATGAAGATGGAATACTATCTCACCCGTCTCATTTCGAAGATCTAATTCATGCGTATCATAGCCGGAACACTGCGTTCACGCAGACTCAAAACTGTCGAGGGAGAGGGGTACCGCCCTGCCATGGGCAAGGTGCGCGAATCCCTCTTCTCCATGCTCAGCTCGCGTCTCGG
Source organism: uncultured Desulfovibrio sp. (assembly GCA_900546145.1). Lineage (GTDB taxonomy): Bacteria > Desulfobacterota > Desulfovibrionia > Desulfovibrionales > Desulfovibrionaceae > Desulfovibrio. The sequence goes on from URBN01000012.1 coordinate 54,764, forward strand.
CTCCTTTGAAGGGCTGGACGTGCTTGATCTCTTCGCCGGATCGGGAAGCCTTGCCTTTGAGGCCCTGAGCCGCGGCGCCTCGCGCGCCTGGTTCGTGGAAACGGCCCAGAACGCTGTGCGCTGCCTCTCAGACAACATAGAAGAGCTCGGTCTCACGGACCGCGCCTTTATCGTCAAAGCCGACGTCCTCAAGGTAGTGCGCCGCGTGCACGGCGCCGAGCGGGGCATGGGCGGCCCCTACGGGCTCGTCTTCCTGGATCCGCCCTACCGCAGGCACCTCGCTCAGGGAGCCCTTTCCGGGCTTGCCGAGTGCGGCTGGCTCGCCAAAGGCGCCTACGTGGTCATGGAAATCGAAGCCGGTCTCGAGATTGACGTACCCGCCAGTCTCAGCATAGACACAGATAAGCTCTTCGGGCAGACCCGCATCATCATGATGAAAAACTGAGTCCTTTCACAGAAAAACAGCATGAGGGAGGCAGTCGGAAGGCTGTCTCCCTTCTTTTTTACCGCCATGCACACAGCCCTTTACGCGGGGTCCTTCGACCCCATCACCAACGGCCACATGAGTCTCATCCGCCGGGGACTGCACCTTTTCGACCGGATTATCGTCGGCGTGGCCAACCAGACGTCAAAACCGCCGCTCTTCACACTTGAGGAACGCTGTGCCCTTGTCCGTGACGCAATTGGGAATCACGGCGACGCCATCGAAGTCGTTCCCTTTTCCGGACTGACTGTCGACTACGCGGCCAGACGGGGCTGTTGTGCCATTCTTCGCGGCCTGCGTGCTGTCTCAGACTTCGAATTCGAATTTCAGCTGGCGCTCATGAACCGCAGGCTCAACCAGTCCATCGAAACCGTCTTCCTCATGACCGACTACAAATGGCTCTACATCAGCTCCACTATCATCAAAGGAGCAGTGAGCAACGGCGCCAGTGTGGAAGGTCTGGTTCCGGACAATGTCCTTCAGGCCCTGGAGCAGAAACTCGGCAGTACCCAAAAGTCCGGCTTTGCTCCCATGCCCAGGAAGAAAGGCTTCGCAGGCCAGGCCTCTGTGCCCGGAGAAACACATCATGGCTAGCAAACTGCATTCCGTTGTCTATCCGGGGACCTTTGATCCCATCACCAACGGCCACGTGAGCATCATCCGCAGGGCGCTCCACGTATTTGACAGGGTCATCGTGGCCGTTGCCGATAATGCAGGCAAACACCCGCTCTTCACACTGGAGGAGCGTACGCAGATGGTACGCGACGCTCTCCCCGATCTCGGGGACAGGCTCCTTGTCGAGCCCTATGATAACCTTACAGTTACCTTCGCCGATGCCCACGGAGCCTGCGCCATGATCCGCGGCCTGCGCGCCACAGGCGACTTCGAATACGAGTTTCAGCTGGCCCTCATGAACCGCAGGCTGCAGAGAAATCTGCAGACGGTTTTCTTCATGACCGACCACCGCTGGATTTTCGTAAGCTCAAGCATCGTCAAGGCCGCGGCCAGCCACGGCGGCGACGTGAGTGAACTCGTCCCGCCCAACGTCAGCGAACGCCTCTCAGCCCTTTACAGGAACGGCCAGATGCGCACGAGTACGCCCTGCATGGATCCGCCCCAGGGCGGTTATGGCCGGACGGAGAAATAACAATGGCGGAAGAAAAGACGCCGGCCATGCCTGTTATCTGTCTCGCGGGCCCCACCGGCGCAGGCAAGACGGCTCTGGCCCTCACGCTCTGTGAAAAACTGGGCGGGGAAGTGGTCAATGCCGATTCCCGTCAGATTTACCGCGACTTCCCCATCATCACAGCACAGCCGAGCCCGGAAGAACAGAGCCGCGCACCGCATCATCTCTACGGCTATCTCGGGATACAGGAGCACACGGACACGGCTGACTGGGCGGCCAGAGCCGTATCCAAAATCCGCGCCATCAGGGAAAGAGGGCATGTTCCTCTCCTTGTGGGCGGCACAGGCTTCTATTTTCAGACCATCCTGCACGGCATAGCGGACATCCCGCCCGTGCCGGAAGAGATGCACAGCCGCATCCTCGCACGCATGGAACGGGAAGGGGCCCCCGCCCTGCACAGGGAACTTGAGAAGATCGATCCGGACTACGCGGCGAAAATTCACCCAAATGACAGGCAGCGTACAGCCAGGGCCCTCGAAGTTTCCGAGGCGACGGGACACACCTTCACCTGGTGGCACAGAAACGCCGCAGGCAGCGCCCCCTGCAGAGGGCCGCTCCTTGTGGTCAGCACCCCGCTCGCGAAGCTGGAGCCGGGACTCGCCGCCCGCATCGATATCATGCTCAGGAATGGCGCTCTGGACGAAGGACGCAGGGCCATGCGTGAATGCTGCGATGCCAGCGCGCCGGGCTGGACCGGCATAGGCTGCCGTGAAGTGCTGGCCTACCTCACCGGACGAATCGACGAAGAGACCATGAAGAGCCTCTGGTTCCACAACACAAGGGCCTACGCAAAACGCCAGATCACATGGTTCCGGGGCCGGAAGGAAACAGTCTGGATTTCCCCTAACGATCCTGATGACGTCCTGGCCCGGTGCCGGACCTTTCTGAGCGGGGATGCCTGTTAGCTCCCTGCCTGGTCTTCTCGGGGCGTTTTCTGCGGGCCTGCATGTCGCGCACCTTGCGGAAAATGGTGCTGCGGTCCATCTGAAACTGACGGGCCATTTCGGATATGGAGCCGAACTGCCTGAGACCGCGATCAAGCACGGACTCCTCGAAGCTCTTCATAATGTCCTTGAGCGAATGCCCGCGCAGCGTGGGGAGAGAAAAAGAAAGGTTGTCCTCTCCGTCCTCACTTTCAGCGGTAATGCCCCTGAGATCCTCGGGCTTCACCGGACCGCGCTTGGCCGTGGCTACAATGCCCTGCACCAGATTCTCGAGCTCGCGCACATTGCCAGGCCAGGAATAGTGACACATCACGTCCATCGCTTCTTCCGAGAACGAGAGCTTCTTGTGGTATCGGGCACAGTAATACGCCATAAAGGCTTCCGCCAGCGGCTGGATGTCGCCCCGGCGTTCCCGCAGAGGAGGGATGTTCAGAACGGCTACCTTGAGACGGTAATAAAGATCAGGGCGGAAGGTGCCCCTGGCCACCTCCTGTCCGAGATCCTTGTTGGTGGCCGCGATGATACGCACATCGACCTTGCGCGGTTCCGTGGCGCCCACGCGCATGACCTCGAAATCCTGCAGGACGCGCAGAAGACGCGACTGCATGGGCATGGGGAGTTCACCTATTTCATCCAGAAATACGGTGCCCGTATTCGCAGCCTCCAGAAGGCCGGCCTTGCCATGCCGGCTGGCGCCGGAAAAGCTCCCCGGCGCATAGCCGAAGAGTTCCGTCTCGATGAGATTTTCGGGTATGCTCCCGCAGTCCACCTTGATGAAGGGGGCAGAGGACCGGCGGCTCTCATGATGGATACGGCGCGCAACCACGTCCTTGCCGACCCCTGTCTCACCCTGGAGCAGGACCGTGGCGTCCGTATCAGCGATGGCTTCCGCCTCCGCGCAGAGACGCTGCATAGCCCTGCTCTGCATGACCATAGGATACCGCGCACTGCCGCCGTTAGCGTTATTCAGGCTCTGAAAGGTCTCCAGAAGTTCCTTCTGCGCGGCGATTTCACGGCGCAGATCCGTCAGAGCCGTGACATCCCGGATGACTGTGACCACGTAGGCCACCTTGCCCTTCTTATCGAGAACGGGATGACCATCCAGAAGAAGCCGCCGCCCGTTAAAAACGTTCTGCACGCTTTTTACATCCTGACCGGTTTCCACAATCTTGGAGTTGAGCTGCGTGTCAAAGACTCCGTGCAGAACCATGTCCTGCACACGGTGTCCGACTATGTCCCGCTTGGGTATGCCCGTCAGCTCCGAGTGACGCCTGTTCACCAGGACGCAAATGCCATTGCGGTCAGTGACGCACATGGCGTCATTGAATGTGTCGCAAAGTTCTTCGATATAATCGGCCAGCATTCTAGATGTATACATCAGCCCTCCCGGACAGACAAGGAAGTGCAGTGTGCAATAAATGAACGTCACCCGTGTTCACCGGTGCCTGGGAGCAGGGATGGCCGCCCGGAGAGGATACTCGGAAACCTCCTTCCCCGGAATGTCAGCCAGTCAAATCAGGAATCGCGCTCGTTGAGTTTCATGACCGCAGCGCAGTCTTCATCGCCCAGCCCCTGCGTCTCCGCTGCCGAAAAAAGCATACGGGCCGCGTCGAAAAGAGGTACGGACTCCTTCCACTTATGGGCCATGTCTGTGCCGAGGCGCAGATCCTTATGAGCCAGAGCAAGGGCAAAGCGCGGGGAATAGTCACTTCCGGCAATCCAGGGGCCGCGCACGTCCATCTGAAAGCTGCGCGCTCCTGTATCCGTCAGAAGTTCCAGGAGCTGTTTCATGTCGAGTCCGGCCGTTCTGCCGAGCCGGAGACCTTCGGCCAGCACGGCAAGATTCGTCATTCCCACCAGATTGCTGATAAGCTTTACGGCACAGGAAGCAGCCACGGAATGCACGTTCACGGGTCTCCCTATCGTTTCAAGCAGGGACCATACTTTTTGTACGGCATTCTCCCCACCTCCCACAAACATGGGCTCCTCAGCCGCACTGGCAGCCTGGGGCGTCCTGCCGAGCGTAGACTGGACATATCCTACGCCCCTCAGTTGCGCCGCCGCGGCAAGCTCTTCCGCCAGAGCGGGGCCGATGGTGCTGCATTCCACATGCACACTCCCCTCCGGCATGCCGTCATAGAGACTCCCCTCATTGAGGAAACCCGCACGCACATGCTCAGGCAGTGCCAGGCAGGTGAAGAGGACATCGCAGGGGACGAGATTCGCGCGCCTGTCCGTGCCCGTGCCTTTTGGACCTTCCTTCGCAAGACTGCAGGCTTTTTCCGCGCTGCGGCTGTAAATGACGACATCAAGTCCCTGCTTCAGCAGGTTGCGGGCAAGGCAGCTGCCCATGGTCCCAGCACCCCAGAATCCGATTTTCATGAATTTGCTCTCCTTTACACATCCGGAGCAGACGCCCCGTAAAAGGGGAAAAAACTGACGAAGGTGGCGGCTTCCCTGAAGGGCAGCCGCCACCTTCAATATCAGCCGTGGTATGCGGCTTCAGGAGCTAGAGGCCGTATCCCAGAAGATGAGGCAGCCAGAGAATAAGTCTGGGGAAGAAGGTAAAGAGAAGGATACACAGGGTCAGCGCCACCAGATAGGGAAGCACTGCCACAGACACCCTTTCCACAGAAACTTCTGCCAGCCTTGATGAGACGAAGAGGTTCACGCCGAGCGGAGGAGTCAGCATGGCCACGTTGTTCGTCACGACAAGAATGATGCCGAAGTGGATGGGATCGATGCCCAGCTGCAGAATCATGGGAAGCAGGACAGGGACAAGTATGATGATGGTCGACAGCGTCTCCATGAACATGCCGAGGATGTAGAGAACAGCGATGATCATGAGGAGCACGACGTACGGATTCTTGGAAATGCCGAGCACGAGGCTGGTCAGCTTCTGCGGGGCTTCCTCGAAAGTCAGAATCTTGCCGAACAGAGTGGAAGCGCCAACGATGAGAAGAACCGTACCGCATATCATGGAGCCTTCGAGAAGAGCCTTATAAATATGCGTGAGCCTAAGCGAGCGGTTGATGACGATGCCCACGAAGAGGGCATAAAGAATAGCCACGACGGACGCTTCAACAGGAGTGGCATAACCGGAGTAGATAGAGCCCAGAATAATGATGGGTGTCATCAGGGCGAAGAAGCCTTTGCGGCAGCTCTGCAGGAAGTGACCGAGATGAAACTTCGCGTTGGGATCGCCCCGGAAGCCATGCTTTCTCGCCAGAAGCCAGGCTGTCACAATCATGGAGAAGGCCACGATGAAGCCGGGAACAAAGCCGGCCGTGAACATGGCCGTCACGGAGAGGTTGCCCAGGATGGCGTAAATAATCATCGGGTTGCTGGGCGGAATCAGAATGCCGATGGTGCCACCCGATGACGCTGCTGCTGCGGCGTAATCCTTCGAGTACCCGTTGTGGATCATGGACGGAATAAGAATGGTGCCGACAGCGGCTACCGTTCCCGGTCCGGAGCCGGAAATGGCGGCAAAGAACGTACAGGCCAGAATTGTCGTGATTCCGAGGCCGCCATAGGTGCGGCCGACTATCTGTTTCACGACATCGATGATTTGGTTCGTAATATTGCCGTACTCCATGAGGGTGCCGGCAACAACGAAGCAGGGAATGGCGAGCAGCGGAAAAAGATTCAGGCCGTCAAAGAGGGAGTTGTGAATGATGGTGAGCGGGAGAATATCGCCGCACACCAGGGTCACGGCAGCGGCAATGCACAGCGACATGTATATGGGCATGCCGATAATGAACATCACCACCATGACGATCAGGGCTATCTCCAGTGGGCTCATCAGATATGCTCCTCGTACTTGACCATGTCCAGAAGAGTGCCTTTGCGCCAGCGCACGATATACTCCTCAACGATTCTCCAGCTCGTGAGAAGGAAGCTGAAAGGCAGAATCATCTCCACTTTGGCCTTAATGATATGCAGTGTGGGAGATATTTCGGGGAATTGCAGGCCTTCCCTGATAGTGTCCCAGCACACGAAAACGAAAAAGATATTGAAGCCGATCCAGATGAGATCGCTGATAACGCGGAAGACCATACGCAGTTTCAGGGGCATGGGGCCGAACTGGGCCGTGATGCGCACATGCGCGCCGCGCTTGACGGCGAGTGCCGCCGCAAAGAAGACCGCCCAGATGAAGCTGTATCGGGAGAGCTCTTCCGTCCAGGCGAATGACGCGCCGGTGATCACGCGCCAGACCGTCTGGGTGGTCAGGGCAAAGATCATGACGGCGATGAAGAACGCGCTCAGATATTCTTCAAAGTTGTCGTACAGATTTTTCAGAACACGCAGGAACATCTCCGGCTCCAGTGGCGGGTCCGGCGTCAAAGCGCCGGACCGCAGCCAGAAAAGGCTTTAGTCGCCCATCAGCTTGAGCATTTCATCAACATTTTCCTTGCCGCCGATCTTGTCGTAGAACTGGGGCCACACACCGCGGGCAGCCTTTTCCCAGGCCGGCTCATCGGTGAGCTGGTCGATCTTCATGCCCTTATCGACACACATCTTCTTGGCAACGGCTTCCTGCTCGTCAGCCCACTTCCATTCGTAGGCACAGGCTTCCCTGGCAGCCTTCTCAACGAGGGCTTTGGTGTCGGGATCAAGCTTGCTGTACCAGCGCTCGGAGAAAAGCATGGGGCCGACCCAGAGCAGGTAATGGCATTCGGTGATGTACTTCTGCACTTCCCAGAACTTCTGGTCACGGATAACGGTGTAGGGGTTTTCCTCACCATCGATAACGCCCTGCTGCAGTCCATTGAAGGTTTCAGACCAGGCAAGCGGATTGGGTTCGATGCCCCAGGAACGGAAGGCAGCGAGCTGCAGTTCAACGGCGGGCACGCGGATCTTCAGCCCCTTGAGGTCGGACATCTTGGTAATAGGATGCTTGGAGTTAGTGATGTGGCGGTAACCGGCGCGCAGCCAGCCGAGGGGGCGGGTGCCGCTCTGCTTGGCGATAAGGTCGTTCATCTTCTTCATAAAAGCGTCATTGGTGAAGACCTTGGTGTTCTTGTCGAGACTGGTAAAACCATAGGGAAGGTAGAAGACGCCGGCTGCGGGAGCGAAGGGAGTCAGGTTGCCGCAGGCGAGGACAGCCATGTGGATTTCAGCCGTACGCAGCTGCTTCACATTGGCCTGCTCGTCGCCCATGGAGCCACCGATGAACTTCTGAACCTTAATCTTGCCGCCAGATTCCTTCTCGATGATTTCCTTGAACTTATCGATGGCGACAACATGCTGGCTGCCATCAGGGTTGGCCGTGGCCGCGCGGATGGTCATAGCCTTATACTCGACAGCGCTGGCGGAAACCGCACAGCTGAAAACCAGAGCCAGAGCACACATCAGAGTAACGATACGTTTCATACCTTTCTCCTAGGTAAGAAGTTTGGGATAAGAACCAATAAGCAAAATAAAGGCCATCTTGTGAAAAAATTGCTTATTTTTCCCCTTAAAAATTTATTTCCTGAAAAAAACTCACCCAGGGGCGTATCCATTCGGATTTACAGTATTTTCCCATCAAGAAAACGGTTGAAACTCAAAAGCACTTTTTATTTAATAAAAACAATTACTATTTCTGATATAAAAAATATTTTTTCCTTTTTTATTCATCTAATTTTTCCGCTGTCCTCTTATATTTTGCCTCAAAATAGCAAAATCAATGAAATAATTACAATATATTACATATTTATTTGCTTTTTTATCATTTTTTATATAAAAGAATTGGTTCAGGATTTTTCATATACAGACCGGAAACAGAGATAGTTTTTTCGGACAAGCAAGAGTATTGTATTTTTGCAACGCTTTAATTTCCATTTTTTATTCAATAAATTCACCAAGTTATCAAAAGTTCAATTTTAAATCGTGTTTTTTTGCATACCTTTGTTGCTAAAAAACACTTTCCCGCAGGGGAAACCCATTCTCGTTTGTCAAACGAAAGTTCCGGTGACCCCCAAAACGAACGATAATTGACCCCTCTGTCCTGTCCCGGGGCCCCGGGACAGGACAGAGGGGAGACAAAACGGTGATACA
>URBN01000013.1 GCA_900546145.1 uncultured Desulfovibrio sp.
AGGTCTCTTTTCTCATGCACAGCAGCCGGAATGTCACTCCTCACGGATGCTTTTCGGTGCATCTCAAGAAGAGGGGGGTGATTCCCGTGCCCGGAGTTTTTCTCAACGATGACGATTATAACTTTGATCTGGCCCTGCGCCGTTTCAAGAAGCAGGTCGAGAAGGCCGGCATTCTTTCTGAAATGAAGAAGCGCCAGCACTACGAGAAGCCCAGCGTCATGCGCAAGAAGAAGAAGGCTGCTGCTCGTAAGCGCCTGATGAAGAAACTCAGAAAGATGAGCCAGAATTAATCTGCCTCTTTTGTTTTCTGTGACGTAAAAGCGGGGAGCCAGCGATGGTTTCCCGCATTTTTTCTATTCTGAAGGGGGAGTTTTTCATGAGCCTTTTCGAACAAATCAACAAGGATTACGTCACGGCCTACAAGGCCAAGGACACACAGCGTGTCTCCGTGCTGCGCATGCTCAAAGCGTCCGTCAAGAACCGCCTCGTCGATCTCTGCCGTCCCGGCGGAACCCTTACCGATGAGGAAATGATGGACGTCATCCTGAAGGAAGGCAAGCAGCGCCGCGATTCCATCGCCGAATACGAGAAGGCCGGCCGCCAGGATCTGGCGGACAAGGAAAACGCCGAACTCGTCATCCTTGAAACCTATCTCCCCAAGCCTCTCTCTGATGAGGAGCTCGCCGGCGTCATCGAAAAGACCATCGCCGAGACCGGCGCCTCCTCTCCCAAAGAAATGGGAAAGGTCATGAACGCCATCATGCAGGGCTACAAAGGCCGCGTGGACGGCAAGAAACTTTCGCAGGCTGTCCAGGACCCGTCTTTCCCGTTAGAGGCATCCCTTGATTCATAAACGCACGCTCCAATCGCTCGAATTCAACCGCGTTACCGAAGTCCTCGCGTCCTTCTGTCAGTCGCAGAGCGGCGCGGCCATGGCGTCCGGTCTTCTGCCCTTCACAACCGAGGAAGAGGTTCTGGAGGCTCAGAAGCTCTACGAGGAGTCGTCCCGCTGGGCCGGCAGTCCTGAAACCCTGAGCCTCACGGGTCAGCCGGCAGCCGGCGGGCCTGGCGACTTCCCTGACTTTTCCGGTCTGCTGAACCTCGTGGCCAGGAAGGGAGCAAAAGCTGCCAGCTACGACACAGAGGCCTTCTGGGCCCTGCGCGGCGCGCTCATGACGGCAAAAAGCCTCAGGGACAGCATCTGCACACCAACGGGTGAAAAGGAATGGCCGAGGCTCATGTACCTCGCCACCAACCCGCCGCTTCCCGTCCAGCTCACCGCGGCCCTTCAGCGCTGCATCAACGATGACGGCAATATACGGGACGAGAGCTCGCCTGAGCTCTACCAGGTGAGGGTCGAGCTCAGGAGCCTGCATCAGACCTGCCTCAGGAAAGTGCGCTCCTTCGCGGAGGATCACAACATCCTGCCTTACCTGCAGGACGAATTCATGACCCTGTCCTCCGACCGCTACGTCCTGCCCTTCAAGGCCACGTACAAAGGACGCCTTCAGGGTATTATCCACGACTGGTCCCAGACGGGGGAAACCTGCTATTTCGAGCCTATGTTCCTGGTGGAAATCAACAATAAGATCCAGGAACTGAAGCGTGAGGAGCGTGATCGCGAACACGAGGTGCTGGAATTTCTGGCGGGCCTTCTGGACAGCGAACTTGAGAACACGAAAGCGGCCTTCCGTTTTCTCACCGTGCTCGATTTTCTGCGCGCCAAGCGTCTCTTTGCCGGAGACATCGGCGGCCGCCTGGTCAGCCTCACGGCACCGGAAAGCGGCATCAGTCTTGTGAAGGCCCGCCATCCGCTCCTGCTCCTCGGCGAACTCAATGGCAGCCGCCGCAATCCCAACGCGAAAACCGGGACTGACCATCTGAAAGCGGCCTGCCAGCGCGTCCGTCCCCTGGACATCACCCTCCGCCCCGGCGAGTGCGCGCTCATCGTCACCGGCGGCAACGCAGGCGGCAAGACGGTCTGCCTCAAGACCCTCGGACTCATTTCGGCCATGACTCTCGCAGCCCTGCCGGTCCCCGTGGAACCCAGCTCGCATCTGCCCTGGTTCGACCGTATCGACGCCTTTATCGGCGACGAGCAGAGCCTCGATGACAATGTCTCCACATTCACGGCCCAGATCGACCATCTGGCCAAGGCGTGGAAACACTTTGACAGCAGAAGCCTGGTTCTGCTCGACGAATTCGGTTCGGGCACGGATCCCGCCCAGGGTGCGGCTCTTGCTCAGGGTGTCCTTGACGAACTGATAAACAAACATACTTTTGTACTGACAGCCACGCATTTTCCTGCTCTGAAAGGCTATGCCCTCACCCGTGAACACGCCCGTGCGGCCTCCATGCTTTTCAATCCGGACACGCACAGGCCGCTTTACTCTCTCGCCTACGATCAGGTCGGCGCAAGCCAGGCTCTGGACGTAGCCCGCGAACACGGCCTGCCCGAGTCCATCATCGCCCGCGCTGAACACTACCTGCTTCAGGACGGACAGGACGCGACCGCCCTTCTGCACAAACTCAACGACCTCGCAGCCCAGCGGGCCGAAGAACTTGAGCATATGAAGGCCGCGGAGCAGAAAGCGAAGGACGCTGCCCAGCGCTACCGCGACAGGCTTGAGCAGGACAGGCTCAAACTCTACGAGGAAGTGCGGGGCAAGGCCCAGGAACTGATGAAGGCCTGGAAGGAAGACCGGATCACACACAGGCAGGCGCTCAGGGAAATGGGCTCTCTGCGTGCTGGCCTTGCCGAAAGCGGCATGGCTGAACCGGCCGAACGGGCATCCATCCTTCCGAAGCCCGAAACACTGCACGTCAATGACATGGTCATGCACACGGTCTTCCGGAAGAAAGGCCGCGTGACCGAAGTGGATGAGAAGCACAAACGCGTGCGTCTCGACCTCGGCGGTGTCGGTCTCTGGGCCGACATGAAGGACATCCGCGAATACGTGCAGGCTCAGGAAGCTGCGCAGAAGACGGCAGAAGCGGGCCGGCAGGCCAAGGTCTTCGGCCGCATCACTGCGCCATCCTCAAAGAAAGATCCCTCCGACGGGGAAGCGGAACCTTCCTCGGCCGGGCAGAGTGCAGCCCACTCGGCGGGAGCTTCATTCAGCATCGACGTGCGCGGCCTGCGCGCGGAAGCGGCCATCGCCGAAGTTCAGGCCTGCATCGACAAAGCCTACCTCGCGGAACTCCCTGAGGTGGAAATCGTGCACGGACGCGGCACGGGCGCCCTGCGCCGGGCTATTCAGGACTGGCTCGGCACATGCTCGCAGGTTGCCTCCTACAGCACGGCTCCGGCCGATCGCGGCGGTGACGGCATGACCATAGCTATTCTCAAGTGACGCATTCCCGGCTCTGTCCGGAAACTGCCCGTGTGTCCGGTGCTGTCCGCGCCGGGCACACTCTTCAAAGGAGGGGGACATGAGGAGCAGCGACGCCATTGCGCTCATCAAGCAGCGCATAAATATCGTTGAACTCATCAACCGCTTCGTGCCACTGAAGCAGGTCGGAAGCCGCTTCGTGGCCCCCTGCCCCTTCCATGAGGAGACCAAGCCGTCCTTTTCCGTAAATCCCGACGGATACTTCTACTGTTTCGGCTGCCAGAAGCACGGTGACATCTTCGACTTCTGGATGGAATACCACGGAGTCACCTTCAGGGAAGCCCTGAACCAGCTGGCCGAAATGGCCAACGTCACGGTTGACGAGACGGCCCGAAATCCCGGCGCAGCGCGCAGGGCGAAGGAGCAGCGCAGCATGCGCGAACAGCTCCTTCACATGTACAGGCTGGCTCAGGCGCACTTCCAGAAGAACCTCTTCTCGCCGAAGGGCGGAGCCTGCCGGGATTACATGAAGAGCCGCGGCATCACAGAGGAACTGCTGGAGCGCTTTGGCCTCGGGTGGGCCATGGACGACTGGCACGACCTCGCGAACCACCTGAAGCAGATGGGCTGCAACCTGAAACTGGCGGCGGAAGGCGGCCTTATCGGCATTTCCTCCAGGACGGGTCAGGCCTACGATCCTTTCAGGGCCAGACTCATGTTCCCCATCAGAGACACATCGGGAACGACCATCGCCTTCGGCGGGCGCATCATCGACAACACGAAGGACGCCCCCAAATACGTGAACACCACGGACTCTCCCATCTATAAAAAAGGCGAGCATCTGTACGGACTGGACCTGGCCGGAGCGGCCATACGGCGGACCAAAACTGTCTTCGTCACGGAAGGCTACATGGACGTCCTCACCCTGCACCAGTTCGGCTTCACCAACTCCGTGGGCGGCCTCGGCACGGCGCTTACGGATCAGCAGGTCAAGCGTATCCTGGGCTACACTCCGACTGTCATGCTCCTCTACGATGGCGACAACGCCGGACGCAAGGCAGCTCTCGCCGCCTCCGCAAAATTTCTGTCACGCGGCGCCACATGCCGGGTTATCCTTCAGCCCGAGGGAGAAGATATCGACAGTCTTCTCCGGGGGAGAGGGCCGGATTTCTTCAACAAGCTGGCCGCGGACGCCATTCCGGCTCTCAAGTTCTGTGTCATGACCCTGCGCGAGCGCTCTCCCATGGAAGCCCTGCAGTGGTCCGCAAACTTCACCAGGAGCATTCAGCTTCCCGAGCTTATCAGCCCGGCCATATCCTACATAGCCCGCAACCTGGGTTTCGATGAGGCCGAGGTGCGCAAGGCAGCCAGGGCTGAAATCGAAAAAAAGCAGTCCGGAACGGCTCAGGCTCCCGGCGCCCAGAGGACAGGCTCCGCACAGGAGCCCGACGCTGCGCAGATGAGCCCCCGTGAGAGGGATATCATGTCCTGCCTCGTACGCTATCCCGAGCAGGCCGGCGTCATCAGAGACATGGGCGCCGAGCCCCTGCTGAAGTGCGCCTTCGCCCGGGATCTGTGGGGAAAAATCATGGCTACGCCAGACGAAACGGCCGGTTATGAACTGCAGGGCGCTGAGCGCGCCTTCTGGGACCGCTGCCGGGGCCTGGAGGCCCCCCCACGAACCAGGGCAGATGCCGAAATGAAGGCTCTAAAAAAAGAGCTTGACAGGTATTACGCCAAAGTACAAAAATTATCGCTTTCTGCAGCATTGCGTCAAAATGACGAAAAGGGCGATTTCGGCGCCGGGTTGCAGTATCTCGGAGCCCTTCAGAAACCCCTCGCGGAGAAGAAAGATGAGCAATTTTAAAGACATCCAGCAGATGCAGTCTCTCATTGCCAAAGGTAAGGGCAGCGGCTACCTCACTTTCGATGAAGTGAACAAGGCGCTTCCGGTGGAGATGAACACCCCGGAGCAGTTCGAAGAGATTATCGGCATCTTCGAAAAGCTGGAAATTACCATCGTGGATTCCGAAAAGGAGGGGAAGAAAATCACCTCCCGCGCCAACGCCGCCGGCGATGAGGACGACAAGGATTCCATCGATATCGCGGACGACGAAGATACCGCCGACTACTCTTCCCGCAGCACTGACCCCGTGCGCATGTATCTCCGGGAGATGGGTGCCGTGCCGCTCCTTGACAGGGACGGCGAGGTCGTCATCGCCAAGAAGATCGAACAGGGCGAGCAGGACGTGCTCTACGCCCTTGCCGAAGTGCCCGTGGCCATTGAAGAGCTCATCAACGTGGGCGAAGAACTGCGCCAGAACCGCATCAAGCTCAAGGACGTGGTCAAAACCATCGAGGAGGACGATCCCAGCGAGGATGAGATGAACCAGCGTCAGAGGGTCATCCTGCTGCTCGATGAAATCAAGACCGTCTTCAAGAAGAAGCGCAAGCTCTACAAACGCTTCGACGAAACCCTGACCAACAGCGACAAGCGTACCTTCACCATCCAGAAGGAGATGCTCAGCTTCAAGGAAGACATCGTCAAGAGACTGCGCGACATCAAGCTCGAAAAAACGCTTGTTGACCGTGTCATCGAGACCGTTGAAGACTACGTGCGCCAGATGCACAACTGCAGCCGTGACCTCTCCGCCTACCTCCTTTCCACCGGTAAGCCGCAGGCCGAAGTTCAGGAACTCTTCGACAAGATGGAGAAACGTGTCATGCCCCCGGCCGATGTGGCCAGGGAGCTGCATATGAACATTGACGAGGTCTTTTCCTTCAAGGAAATGATTGTCGGCAAGATCGAGATCCTGCGTCTGCTCCAGGACAAGTGCTGCCTCAGCGTCAATGACCTCGAGGAAGTGCTCTGGCGCATCAAGCACGGCAACACCGCGGCCATGCGCGCGAAGCAGGAACTCATCCGCTCCAATCTGCGTCTCGTGGTGTCCATCGCCAAGAAGTACACAAACCGCGGCCTGCAGTTCCTGGATCTTATCCAGGAAGGCAACATCGGCCTCATGAAGGCCGTCGACAAATTCGAATATCAGCGTGGCTACAAATTCTCCACATACGCGACGTGGTGGATACGTCAGGCCATCACCAGGGCCATCGCGGATCAGGCCAGAACCATCCGTATCCCCGTGCACATGATTGAGACCATCAACAAGCTCATCCGCACGTCCCGCTACCTCGTGCAGGAACTCGGCCGTGATCCCACGCCCGAGGAAATCGCCGAGCGCATGGAATATCCGGTTGAGAAGGTGAAAAAGGTACTCAAGATTGCCAAGGAACCCATCTCCCTCGAAACGCCCATCGGCGATGAGGAAGATTCCAGCCTGGGCGATTTCATCGAGGACAAGAAGGCCGTGGCTCCTGCCGAAGAAGTCATCAATACAAAACTCTCCGAGCAGCTCGCCCAAGTGCTTTCTGACCTCACGCCCCGTGAAGAGCAGGTTCTGCGCAAGCGCTTCGGCATCGCCGAAAAGAGCGACCACACTCTCGAGGAAGTTGGTAAACTCTTCAACGTTACCCGTGAACGTATCCGTCAGATCGAAGCCAAGGCCCTGCGCAAACTGCGCCATCCCGTGCGCAGCCAGCCGCTTCGCTCCTACTATGAAAACTAATTCTCCGCAGTTCAGAACGCAGCCGGGAGCGCGAAACTCATCCGCTCCTGGCTGCAGTGTCCTCCGCCCGGTGCAGCCTCAGGCCTCGCCGGGCGGTTTTGTGCTTTTCCGCACCGGAACGAACAAACACCGCGTCATTCTTTCTCTCTGCCTCGCGCTGGCTCTCGCCGCAGCGCCAGGCGACGTATTTGCAGCCCCTGACGCCACCCCCCAGGAATCCGTACGCAGAACTCCGGAGAAGACAGCCGACCTCCCGCCCGTCTTCAGACAGCGGCCGTCGGGCGTTGTGGCCGAAGCCCTGGACGGCGACACGCTGAAGCTGAAGGACGGCAGAATTATCCGCCTGGCCTGTATAGACGCCCCTGATCTTGAAACCAGCCTGACACGTTCCACAAAAGTCACGGACAGCAGGGATTTCCGGGGACGGGATTTTCACGCTGAAGGCGCGGCCGAACAGAAAAAGAAGGACGCCCCCTCTGCCAGAGCGGGAAAAGGCAGGGCAAAGCAGGAGCGCTACGCCCAGTACTATGCTGAAATCAGCCGGCGCTTTCTGCAGCAGACGGCAGCGGGGAAAAAGGTCACACTGCGCGCGGAAAAACAGGAAAAAGACAAACAGGGCCGGATTCTCTGCGACCTGGAACTCGGAGACGGCACCACGCTCAGCTCGAGAATGGTCAGAAGCGGCTGCGCCTATGTGGTTTACGATCCTGATTTTCCCAAAGCCTACCAGCAGGATCTCCTTGAACAGCAGACCGACGCCATCCACGCGCGCCGCGGCTTCTGGAGCCTCATCCTGTCCGGCAGCGCGGCCGGGCGCACCTTCACGGGCGACAGCGCCACACGCCTTTTCTATTCTTCCTCCGATGTGCGGGGCCTCAGGCTGAAGCCGCGCATGCGGGTTTACTTCGGCAATCTCCTCGACGCCTTCAGTTCGGGGTACGCCCCGGCCAGATCCACGGATTTCTGGCCCGTGAACCTCAGGGTGTCTGAGGATAAAAAGAAAGACAGAAAACGCTGAAACAAAAAATCTCCGGTCATCTGGCCGGAGATTTTTTGTTTCAGCGGTACACGGAGCTACATGTCGTAGACCCAGTGAAGCATGCGCTTGTAAACGCGCAGACGATTTTCGGCCTGCTTCAGAAGAAGCGAGCGGCGCCCATTCAGAATGGAAGGCTCAAAAGGCAGGCAGTCCGTAGGATTGGTCCCAAGCAGGATGTAACACTCGGGAGCAGCAAAGGACAGAAGATTCGGCTGCACAGCCCATTTCTGAATGGACTGGAAATCAAGCTGGTTGCGCGAACCGATGTAAATATACTGGGCTTCCTTTACAGCTTCCTGAGGAGAATCACAGAACGTTACGCCCAGACCGACTTCCTGAGCGAACGTACGGATACTCTGCGTGTCCACGATGGGAGGTATGGCTATGGACAGCCTGAAGGGGAAGTACCGCGTCGCCGTAATGAGCGAGTGCAGGGAGCCGGAGGGGCTGCCGACCCAGGCAACCTGCACATTGCGCAGATCGTCATGGCTCAGGTTGAGCATACAGATTATGTCGGCGATGACATGAGCGGGGTGCGCGTCGGGGGAACCGCAGTTGATAACGGGGAACGTCACTTCATTTTCCGGCACCCAGCTTCTGACCGGCAGGCCATGGACGAACATGCCGTCCATATAATAGCTGACAGCGCCGAGAAGCTGCATGGGGAAACGTTCGATGGCGCCTTCCCACTTATCCTCGGGGGCAAAATAAACACAATGTCCGCTCATCTGGCGCACTGCTGCCGTGATGCACAGGCGTTCAGAAAGATCGGCCTTGGCGAACATCTGCACGATGGTCCTGTCGACCATGAAATCATCGATAACCTTGGCTTCCGGAATCCCACGCGCCTGCTGCAGAATAAGCCAGGTCACGTCCTTGCCGAGCCTTTCAAGCGTAGTAATGTAACGTACCATTCTGAACTCCCTGATTGCTTGGGGAATACAGCGGCAGCGAACGTGCCACTCCCCAATACGGCACTTCCAAGGGAAGGCCTGTACGCCTCTGGACTTTTAGGAATAGTATATGTGACTTTTTTGGGCGTCAAGAAAAGAGCTTTTTCAACATCTGCGCCTGCCTATACATCCGAATCACACGGCTTACGGACCCAAGAACCGAATCCGGAGAGCGTACCAGCCCCGACATACAGTTCTGCTCACTCCAGGATCCCGTCCAACAAATCCTGCACGCTTGCCATGCTGGCCCTGGCAGCGTCACGCACGGCCGCGTCAGCCCCCTCCATGGCGTATCCCTCAAAATTCCTCAGCATATCTACGTCATTGCCGTCATCTCCAGCCGCAATGATGCGTTCCGGATGCCAGCCCATTTGTCTGACAGTGCCGAGTACCCCGGCTGTCTTGCTCACGCCCGCAGGAACGATATCCGCCAGAGCAAGGCTCAGGAACACTCTGGCCGTGCTTCCGAGACGCGAAGCCAGCTTCCCTCCCAGAATCCGGGCTGTCTCTCTGTCGGGATAGGACAGGCTTATCTGCTGCACTGGCAGCGAAAGAGCCCTGACAAGGGAAAGCTCGGGCATGGCGTACCCCGGTTTGACCCAGTATCCGTCTCCCCCCTCAAGAACATACATGTCCCTTCCATCGAAAAGAGCACAGTGACTGGCTTCCTGAATAGAGCCATCCTTCAGAATCTGCCTTCTGACTCCGTCAGGAAACGGTGTCCTGCAGAGCTCATGTCCCTCTCCATCCAGGACCAGGGCTCCGTTATTGAGCACGCAGAAATCAAATGGAACGGGATGCTTCCCGAGTTCCCGGAACAGCGTTGTCGAGCCCCTGCCCGTCACGATGCCGAAGAGATTGCCGCGCTCCCGGAAACGGGACACGGCATCCCTGTCACTCTCCGCTATTGTTCCCTGACGGTACAGTGTCCCGTCAAAATCACAGGCCACAAGCAGCATACGTCCTCCCGGAGAAGCATGAATTCTGTCTCTCCAGTGCATATACCCATTCCGGAGCGGAGCACAAATCCCCGGCAGCGGAACACGGCCTCCGGACAGAGGGAGCACAGCGCCCGCGCCTTCCGAAAGCAGGTCAGTATGGCCCGTCCCAATCTGTTGGTTCCCGGCAGATCCCGTACCTGGCAGAAGCAGGCAAAAAGCCTGAGCCCGTGATCTTTCTCACGGAACCCAGAAAAGCGTGCGTCTTACATGTCTTCTTGATTTTAACAGTTATAAAGGATAGCTTCATACTCTTCATTTCATTCACATATATCCCTTTCCGCTGGTCCGCCATGCCTCCTCTTTTCCAAACCTTTATCTTCGATCTCGATGGAACGCTCCTGAACACGCTGGCCGATCTCGCCGGCGCCTGTAACTCACTGCTTACAGCCCACGGATGGCCGGAGCATCCTGTTGACGCCTACCGCCTCATGGTCGGTAACGGCTTCAGGCTGCTTGT
Source organism: uncultured Desulfovibrio sp. (assembly GCA_900546145.1). Taxonomy (GTDB): domain Bacteria; phylum Desulfobacterota; class Desulfovibrionia; order Desulfovibrionales; family Desulfovibrionaceae; genus Desulfovibrio. Next base: position 10,409 of record URBN01000013.1, read on the forward strand.
TTCCCGATGCCTGCCCGCCTCTGTCAGGGAAAATCTCCCGGACGAAGGCCTCAGTGCCCTGGTGGACGAAGGAAAGCGGAACTACAACGCCCGCCTCACAGAAAGCACACGCCCCTACCCCGGCATGTCCGAAACCATCCGGGAACTCGGGAACAGAGGATGCCTTCTCGGCGTCATCTCAAATAAACCCGACGCCCAGACCCGACTTCTCGTAGAACATTTCTTCCCCGGCGCCTTCGCCTGCGTACACGGCCACAGACAGGGAATCCCCCTCAAACCCGACCCGGCTCCGGTTTTCTCCCTGATGAAGGAGATGAAGGCCACTGCCGGATCCTCCGTCTATGTGGGCGACAGCAGCGTGGACATGATCACGGCATCCAGGGCGGGCCTTCCCTCCGTTGGCTGCGCCTGGGGCTTCCGCGGTGAGGAGGAACTGCGCTCCTCCGGCGCGTGGAAAATCATCAGCGCTCCTGACGAACTTGTGGCAATGGCAGAAACACCCTTGCGCACGGCCTAAGAAGTTTTTATATAATATACACCTTGACAAGGCGTCTCCCCAGCCTATTTCTTTTGGGAAAGCGACACCTCCAGAAACACCGAGCCGATCATGCCCATTAAAATTCCTTCAGATCTCCCCGCCAGAACAGCACTGGAAAAAGAAAATATCTTTGTGATGACCGAGGACCGAGCCCGCACGCAGGACATCCGCCCTCTCGAGATTGCCATCGTCAACCTCATGCCCACAAAGATAGCCACGGAAACTCAGATTCTGAGGCTGCTCGGCAACACGCCCCTCCAGGTCAATATCACGCTTCTGCGCACGGCCGAGCATGTTTCCAAAAACACGCCTCTCGAGCACCTCGAGCGTTTTTACAAGACCTTCGATGAAATCAGGGATCTCCACTTCGACGGCATGATCGTTACCGGAGCTCCGGTGGAGCACCTGCCCTTCGAGCAGGTGGACTACTGGGAAGAGCTCATGCGCATCATGAATTTCGCCTCCACAGGTCATGTCTTCTCGACACTGTACATCTGCTGGGCTGCCATGGCGGCGCTGTATCACTTCTACGGCATCCCGAAGCACGACCTTCCGAGCAAGCGTTTCGGCGTTTTCGAATGCAGCGTTCTGGAGCCCACAAGCAATCTCTTCCGCGGGTTCGACGATGTCTTCTACGCCCCGCACTCCCGTCATACCGAGGTATTGACCAAAGACGTTCTGCGCGTTCCCGAACTCACCGTGCTGGCCGATTCCAGAGAAGCCGGCCTGACTACTGTGGAGAGCAGGGATCATACGCAGGTCTTCATGACCGGGCACCTCGAGTACGACAGGGACACGCTTGACAAGGAGTACAAGCGTGACGTGGCCAAGAACCTGCCAATCAATCTGCCGAGGCACTACTATCCTGGGGACAATCCCGATGCCACGCCGGTCGTTAACTGGCGTGCTCACGCCTCGCTCTTCTACAGCAACTGGCTGAACTATTACGTGTACCAGGGCACACCATACGGATTCACCGCACCGGTCACCGGCAGGTAAGTGGAGGATTCATTGCGATTTTCAACACGAACGCGCTATGGGCTCCGATTCCTCATCCGGCTTGCCTCGACGCAGGATCTGCGTCTTCAGCTTGGCGTTGTCGCGAAGGAAGAAAAAATTTCATCGGGATATCTCGAGCAGATAGTCCGAGCCCTCAGACCCCTGAAAATCCTCAAGGCCGTACGGGGTGTCGGAGGCGGCTATCAGCTCTGTAAATCCCCGGCAGACATCAGACTTGACGATGTCATCCAGGCTCTTGAGGGAGGAATTTCTCCCGTCAGCTGCCTCACCAGTTACTGCCCTCGGCAGGACATATGCACCACGCGTGAGTTCTGGGAAGACATGGACAGACATCTGCGAGGCTATCTGCATTCCAAAACACTACAGGATTTAGTCAAAAAACCGCGGACGCTACTCACTGAGTATTCCGAGGGGAAGGAGATTTAACTATGTGGAATTACTCTAAAAAAGTGCAGGATTATTTCGTACATCCTCATAATGCGGGACCTCTCGCTGATGCTAACGCCATCGGCGAAGTGGGTAGCATCGCCTGCGGTGACGCCCTGAAGCTGTACCTGAAAATCAACGACCAGGGCGTGATTGAAAAAGCCTCCTTCGAAACATTCGGCTGCGCCAGCGCCATCGCTTCCAGCTCCGTCCTGACCGACATGGTCATCGGCATGAAGGTGGACGACGCCCTCAAGATCACCAACGCCGATATCGCCAAGGCTCTTGACGGCCTTCCGAGGGAAAAGATGCACTGCTCTGTCATGGGCCAGGAAGCTCTCGAAGCTGCCATCCGCCAGTGGAAGGGTGAACCCGCCATGCCGAGGACGCAGGAAGAAGGCAAACTGGTCTGTAAGTGCTTTAACGTGACCGACCAGACCATTATCCGCGCAATCAGGGAAAATCACCTCAAGACCGTTGACGACGTCACCGCCTTCACGAAGGCCGGCGGCGGCTGTGGTGAATGCCGCGATGAGATCGCCGAAATCCTCGAAGCCGAGCTGAAGCGCGAGGGTGAAACCGTCGAGCAGCCGGTCAAGAAGCCCGCGGAAGAAAAAACCGCCGGCCTCTCCAACCTGCAGCGCATGCAGAAGGTCATGGAAGTCATCAACATGATCCGTCCCCAGCTGCAGGCTGATGGCGGCGATATCGAGCTCGTCGACATCAACGGCAAAGTTGTCAGCGTCAGACTGCAGGGCTCCTGCCACGGCTGCGCTGCTTCCCAGGTCACCCTGCACCAGGTGATCGAGCAGATCCTGCGCCAGCAGGTCGAGCCCGACATTGTCATTGAGGAGGCTCAGAAGTAATGAAACCCATTTATTTCGACAATAACGCGACCACCATGGTCGCCCCTGAAGTCACCGAGGCTATGATTCCCTTCTTCAAGGAATACTGGGGCAATCCCTCCAGCATGCATACCTTCGGCGGCCAGGTCGCCAAATATGTGGACGAAGGCCGCCAGAAGGTGGCCGACATGCTGAACTGCCATCCGCAGGAAATTATCTTCACCTCCTGCGCCACGGAAAGTGACAATACCGCCATCTGGTCCGCTCTGCAGACGCAGCCGACCAAGCGGCACATCATCACCACCGCTGTCGAGCATCCGGCCATTCTGCAGACGTGTGCCTTCTGGGAACGCCATGGCTACCGCGTGACCCGCCTCGGCGTCGACAACAAGGGCCGTCTCAACCTCGATGAGTACCGCGACGCCCTCGATGACGACACCGCCATTGTCTCTATCATGTGGGCCAACAACGAAGTCGGCAATATCTACCCCATCAAAAAGATGGCCGAGATGGCCAGGGAACGCGGAATTCTCTTCCACACCGACGCCGTTCAGGCCGCCGGCAAGATCCCGCTGGATCTCGCTGATGTTCCGGTCGATATGCTCTCCATTTCCGGGCACAAGCTCCATGCCCCCAAGGGCATTGGTCTTCTGTTCGTGCGCAAGGGCGTTCTCTTTCGTCCCTTCATGCGCGGCGGACACCAGGAAAAGGGCCGCAGGGCCGGCACGGAGAACGTCCCGTATATCGTTGGCCTTGGCGTGGCCTGCCAGCTGGCCAAGGACAGCATGCACGATGAACTTACCCGCGTGGCTGCCCTCCGCGACCGCCTCGAAAAGGGCATCGTCAGCCAGATCCCGGACACGCTCGTGAACGGCGACACCGAAAACCGCGTGCCCAACACCACCAACATCTCCTTCAGGAACATCGAAGGTGAAGCCATCCTGCTCATGCTGAACCAGTACAACATCTGCGCCAGCTCCGGCTCCGCCTGCACGTCCGGCTCTCTCGAGCCCTCTCACGTGCTGCATGCCATGGGCGTGCCGTTTAAGTATGCCCACAGCTCCACCAGACTTTCCCTGTCCCGCTACAACACGCAGGAGGAAGTTGACTTCGCTATTTCCAAGTTCCCGGAGATCATATCCACACTGCGTAAGCTCTCTCCCTTCAAGGATTAGGCTTCCGCTCCCATGAATATCGGCGCCTTCCCTCCCTGCCAGCCGGCAGCCAGAGGGAAGGCGTTTTCTTTTTCCCCGCTTCGGTATAGCCTGAAGCAGATCGCCATTTCACACTCTCCCAGGACAGCACAGCCTGAGAACAAGGCCCGGGAGGCCCCCCATGGATAATTTTGACGTTGCCATCATCGGCGGAGGACCCGGTGGGACCGCCGCAGCCGGCGTTCTCGCCAGCCACGATAAAAAAGTGGCTATTATCGAGGATCGGGACTGGGGCGGAGCCTGTCTCAACCGCGGCTGCGTTCCGACAAAACTCTTTCTCGGTGCCATCACGCCGCTGAGCGAACTGGACAGCCTCGGCCGGCAGCGCGTTCTGCAGGGCATAGAAACAGTCAACTTTCCCGTACTCAAAAAACGCGTGAACGCTTTTGTGGAAGCTTCCCGCAGGAAAGTCGCAAATTCACTCATCGATGCCGGCGTTCACCTCTACAAGGGCCATGCTTACTGTCTCACCCCCAATGAAATCCGAATCAGGGACAGATCCGGGGATGACACAGTCATCCGAACCGAGAACATTATCTTCGCCTGCGGCTCACACACATCGACCTACCCGGGACTCGCACCTGACGATCATGTCGTTCTCAGTTCCACATCACTTCTCGAGCAGAACATTGTGCCCAAAAGCCTCATTATCGCCGGCGGCGGTACGATCGGCGTCGAGATGGCCGATTTCTATTATCATATGGGGACGCACGTCATCATCGCCGAGGCAGCCCCCCAACTCGCCCCAACAGAGGATGAGGATATCGCCGCCCATCTCAGATACACGCTGGAAAAGCACGGCGTCCTCTGCCTTGTGGGCGTGCGCGCCGAGTCTCTGGAGGAGGACGAGGACGGCAACGCGAGACTCACACTGGCCGACGGCGCAACCTATACTGCCGAAAAGGGACTCATCGCTGCCGGACGCATGCCGAACACAGAGCACCTGGACGCGGAAAACGCGGGCTGCGCGCTTAACCGGCGCGGCTTCATCACGACGGACTACTATCTGCAGTCGTCTCCGAATTCCTGGGCCATCGGCGATGTCAACGGCAAGATGCTCTTTGCCCACGCCGCTTCCCATCAGGGCGAATATGTCGCCCGTACCATACTCGGTCTGGAATTTTCTCCCTACCAGGCCGGGCCCTGCCCCTACTGCCTGCACGGCAGCATGGAAATCATGCACGTGGGTCTGACCGAGCGCGAAGCCGCGGCTCTCGGCGGCGAAATTCTCGTATCAAAGTCCCTTTTCTCGTCAAACGTCATCAGCCAGGCAAGGGGTGATGCTTCGGGTTTCGTCAAGGTCGTCTGGCGCAATGGCGAGATGGCCGGCATAGCGGCCATAGGCGGCTGTGCCACCCAGCTCACGCTGTCGGCAGAACTGCTGCTCATGGGACAGTATTCCGGAAGCCGCCTCAACTCCTTCATGGTGGCCCATCCCACGCTCGATGAAACTCTTGTGGATGCTGTCAAAGCCCCACGCCGGCCTTCAGAGTACTGAGGAACCTACACTGCCGGAAAAAGCCAGCCACCCGTGACGAAAATCCGGGTCACCCTTTCGATGGGCAGCCCAACCACAGTACTCCAGCATCCGCTGATGCTTTCCACAAGAAAAGCGCCCTGCCCCTGTATGGCGTAGGCGCCTGCCTTGTCACGGCATTCTCCTGTGGCCACATAGGCCCTCAGAGACTTTTCATCCCAGGGCGCAAAGCGCACGGCGCAGCTGTCCGCGAAAGCTTTGTGGGTCCCGTCAGGAAAGGCCAGAGCCACGCCCGTAGCCACATGATGCTCGCTGCCGCAGAGTCCCTGCAGCATGGCGAGCGCTTCGCTGTCGCTCTTAGGCTTGCCGAGAATCTTTCCGCCGTGCACGACTACCGTATCCGCGGCGATAACAAGCTCGCTGCTGCCCGGGTGCGCCGCCGCCAGTTTGGCTTCAGCCGAGCGGACCACGTACGCCAGAGGGGCCTCCCCACCTTCAGGCCTCGGCTCGGAATCGGCAGTGCGCTGCGTAAAAGGCACGCCCCAGCCGGCGACGAACTCGCGTCTGCGGGGAGAACCGGAGGCCAGCACCAGGCTGACCCCCTCTTTGAGGCGGAATACGGGACGCATTATTTCCCGGCCCCATTTTCGGAAACGCTATGGCTGAGAACAGTTCCGCCCTCGAAATCTTTCACTGTGAACGTGCCGTCCTCGTAGACAGCCCAGGAACGCGGATAGCCGCGCTTCGGAAGCGTCATGGAGCCGGGGTTCCAGAACGTGAATCCATCAATGGTCTCGCCGCGCGGTACGTGGGTATGGCCGCGGAGAAAGACAGTCCCACGGGCAAAGCCGTTCATAGGCGGAACTTCCGGAATATGGTGGCCGTGGCTGGCGTAAATCTGCAGGCCGTCGGCATCGATGATGGCGCTTTCCGCCATGGGAAAAGGCACCAGCATACAGTCTATTTCCGCGTCACAGTTGCCCCGCACGGCCGTCACCGGAGCGAGATCCATGAGGGTGCGGAAGAGATCCGGCATACCTTTTGGACCATATCCTCCGGGAAGAGGATTGCGGGGGCCGTGGTAGAGAAGGTCTCCGAGCAGGACAACCCTGTCGGGCTTCAGCTCGCGCACGCGGTCCGTGAGAAAAAGGAGACTGTCCGGAGCGCCGTGCAGATCGGAACCGATGACCATCCTCATGAACGGTTCTCCTTCTCGCGCGTGCCGGCGTCCCAGGACGCACGGTCTATGGCTTCCTCAATGAGCATGACGGGAATTTCCTCCCGTATGGGATAAACCACGCCGCAGTGGCCGCAGAAGAAGCCCTCGGGTTTCTCCGCGCCAGGCAGGGCGGTCAGAGCGCCTCCGCACTTCGGGCAGACCAGAATCTTCAGCATTTCCTCAGTGTTCATATTTTCTCCCAAAAGGCGGTCAGTTCCGCCCGGACTCTCCGCCTCACTTACTGAGAACGGGATGGTCGATGTTCGTTTCGCGGGTAATGTAGATGGGGCGGCGCTTGATTTCAAGGTAGATCTTGGACATGTACTCGCCAATGACGCCCAGGAAGAAGAGCAGGACTCCGCCGATGAAGAGATCCACAGATACGCTGGAGGCCCATCCTGCGACGGGATCGCCGAAGAGGATCTTCTTCACCAGCACGTAGGAAAGATAGCCGAGAGAGAGCGTCGACGCCAGGACGCCGATCACAGCGGAAATGATCAGCGGGAACGTCGAGAAAGCCACGATGCCGTCAATGGCATAGAGGAAAAGCTTGAAAAAAGACCATTTCGTTTCACCGGCCACGCGCTCCACGTTCTCGTACTCCAGCCACTTTGTTCTGAAGCCGACCCAGCCGAACAGACCTTTCGAGAAACGGTTGTATTCCTGCATGGAGAGTATGGCGTTCACGAACTTTCTGTTCATGAGCCTGTAATCCCTGGCCCCGTCCACGAGGTCAACCTTGGAGATGCGGCTCATAAGTTTGTAGAACTGTCTGGCGAAGAAGGAACGGATCTTCGGCTCGCCCTTCCGTGTGACACGGCGCGTGGCCACGGAGTCGTACTCCCCGTTTTTCACATAGCCATACATTTCGGGAAGCAGGGACGGAGGATCCTGGAGGTCAGCGTCCATAAGCACGCAGAAATCGCCGCGGGCGTTCTCGAGGCCCGCGTAAATCGCGGATTCCTTGCCAAAATTACGGGAGAAGGAGAGATAGCGTACATGGCTGTCCTTCGCGGCCAGTTCCTTCATTTCACGGAGCGTCCCGTCCGTCGATCCGTCGTCCACAAGGATGAGCTCATAGCTCACGCCTTCGATCCGGGCGATATCCCTGCAAAACTCCTGATAAAAAAGAGCCAGGCTCTTTTCCTCGTTATAACAGGGCACAATGGCTGAAATATCCACGTTTCACACCTCTTTTGCAGGTACCTTTCACGCAGAAAGGGGGCAGAGGGAGAAAGATCTCCCCGCCGCCCCCTTGGATACAGCGTTATTCAGGGAAAGAGAAGAGCTAGGGGACGAGCTTCACCTCGTAACCTCCCTTCAGGTACTTCTGCGCCACGGCGCGCACATCCTCGGGCGTGAGTGTCTTCACCTTTCCGATGATGTCCTTTTCCATGTCGAGGGGCTCACCGAGGCAGGAAAGCGTGGCCGCTTCCTCACTGCGGGAAGAAAGGCTCTGGCGTTCCCTGTAGTAGCTTCCCTCGATCTGGTTGACGCCGGAAGCGAGAAGCTCCTTCGGCAGGGGCTTGTCACAGACGTCCTGGATGATGCGCTCAAAGCCCTCGCGCGCCTTGTCCACGCGGTCGGGGGTTGTCCCGATATAGAAGAGCATGAAGCCGCATTCGGGGCGGTAGCGGTTCACGGCTGTCACCGTATATCCGAGGCCCTCCACATCCCTGAGCTGGCTGAAGAGCAGGCCGCTCTGGCCATCGAGGACGGACTGCAGGAGTTCGAGCGCGGGGGCATCAGGACTGGTGCGCTTCACAGTCGGGAAGATGAGCATGAGATGGGCCTTGTTGCGCTTGGGCACAGGCAGGCTGAGCACCTTTTCCTTCGTCCACTGGGGAACGTTTACGGCCACGGCCTTTTCTGAAGGCTTTGGCAGGGACTTCGCGAACGCCAGCACACTGTCTCTGTCGAACGAACCGCACACAGCGAGAGACCAGGGCTGTCCCTTCTGTTTCTTCCAGTAGGAGAGAACATCATCACGCGTGAACCGGCGGATATTCTCCATGCTGCCAAGGGGATCCATACCATAGGGATGGCTGCTTCCGAAGAGGAAGGGCGGCACCTTGGCCGCTGCGAGGGCCATAGGATTGTCCTCGCGCTGCATGAGGGAGGCTGCCATGTCCCGAGCCTCGCGGGTCATTTCCTGGACGCTGAAGGACGGTTTCTCCATCATGGTGGTGATGTAGCCGAAAACGTCCCCGCTGTAGCGGGTGGGCGAAGTGGCACTGATGACGAAGGTCTGCAGACCGGCCCTGACGGATACGGAAGCCGCCCTCTCTGCGAGGAACTTCTCCGAAGCCGACCGATCCATGCTGCCGCAGCCGTCCGTGAGCGTGGCTGCAGTCAGGGTATCAAGACCGGCATCAGAGGGGCTGAGCAGGGCATTGCCTCCGCTCTGGGCGAGGGTCATAGACATGTAGGGAATGGTATGGTCCGGCAGCAGAATGACTCTGCGTCCACCGCCGAGATCGACGATTTCACGGCCGTTCTCCACGGCAGCCGCGCTGGCGTGGCTGGTAGTCTGAGGCACGGGCCAGAGAGAATTCAGCTCCGCTGAGAGATCGGGAAGCTGGGCGTCCCTGGGAGCGAGCACGCGCACGACCATGCGCTCGGGACGGATATAGCGCGCGTACATCGCGGCCATATGTTCGAAATTCACCTGGCGCTGGGCCGTCCGGATATTCTCCTCGCCCTGCCGGCCGCCAAGATCAAATTCCATGAGAGCGCGCCAGGAAGCGAGGCCGTTCAGTGTTTCGGCGGAACGGTCGAAGCTGTCCTCGAGGTTGTACTTCGCGCGCTGCATTTCCTTATCCGTGAAGACGCTCATCTTCAGGTCCGAAAGATCCTTCACCAGGGAAGCGAAGAAGGGCTTCACGTTCTTTGCGTCCAGTACGGCGGTGATGGTGAACATGCCCACGCGGTTCATGCCCGAGTTGGAGACGTCGATGCTGTCCACCAGATGCTTTTCAAGGTGGTATTTGCGTTCGAAGTAGGCCGTGCCGTCGCCCGTCAGAAGATAGCTCAGGACATCAAAGTCGAGGCTCCTCAGATCTCTGAGCCCCGGAACGGCAAAGGAAACACCGAGATAAACCTTGTTCCAGGGGCCGCGGATCACCTTGACCCGCTCAGCTCCGGGGGCGCAGGCCAGGGCGTCAACATCCACCGGTTTCTCGTCGGGGAGCACACTGCCGTCCTTAAGGCCGCTGAAGGTCTGCTCCACGTACTGGCTGACGGCCACGGGATCCACATTGCCGGCCACTACGAGAAGCATGTTCTGGGGCTGGTACCAACGGTCGATATAGGCCCTCAGGGTGTCACTGGTTACAGCCCTGATGGTATCGCGCGAGCCGATGATGAGGTGCTCGTAGGGTGTTCCGGCGAGGGACGCCGTCTGGAGATCCTGATAAAGCCGCCTTTCGGGATTATCCTCGTTCCCCTCGAGTTCGGAAATAATGACGGTCTTCTCGCTCTCAAGTTCCTTCGGATCGAGCGCGGGATGGAAGGCCATGTCCCGTACCACATCGATGCCGGTCTTCCAGTGCTGGGACGGCATGTCCGTGAGATAGCAGGTCTTGTCAAAGCTCGTGTAGGCATTGAGGTATCCGCCGAGCGCCTCCACGTCCTTCGCCAGCTGTCCCTTGGGGCGGGATTCCGTCCCCTTGAAGACCATGTGCTCGAGAACGTGGCTGATCCCGAACTGCGCGGGATCCTCATGTGTGGATCCCGTACGGACGTAAAGACGGGTACAGACAATGGGGAAACGGGTATCCTTCAGAATATAGACGGACAGCCCGTTGGCAAGGCGAAGGCGGGTTTCCTGGCCGGCGGCCTGGGACGCGGCAGCCGGAGTTCCCGCAGCCTGCGGCGCCTTTGCCGGTGAATTCCCGTCAGCTGCCATGACTGAGGGGGCTGCAAGAGCCAGGCCCGCAGCCAGGGCCAGGGAACGTATCGGTTTCAATGTCAGCATGTACACTCCGTGTTTTGAGGCGCGTGAAGCGCCGGTTGTCTGAATCAGTCAGTCTGCAGAGTTATATAAGGCATTTTCCCGGGGATAAATTCACGGGATTCGGGTGACTAACGTTCTCTGCTATTCCGTGATAGTCTTACTTACGAGAGCTCCTCCAGACAGATCCTCAGACCCTTACGGGTTTTTCAGTCCACGTACAAGGTGTCGGGGTAATGCTCTGATACGCACAGCAATGCAGTGAACCGCGCCGGCGTATTCCCTGAAAGTTCCCAGGGGGACGAAAGGGAGAGGATCCCGTTCCGAAAAATTTGTAAGCACCTTTCCGCCCTTTTCAAGGGCAAACCGGAAAGATCCGTGTTTCCTCCGAGAGCGTTCTCTGGTATTGCCTTTTCAGGGGTTCAGTGTCAAAAGAGAGCCTGCAAAAAAAGACGCTCTTTCCCTCTCCAGAAGGTGAGGAAAAGGGAATAATATTCAAATCTTCTGGGGCGATGGCCTGCCTCCCCTGTGACCGGGACAGGTTTTTCAAACCATAAGCGATACGGAAGTTTTGTATGAACAAAAGTGAGCTGTGTGCGCGGCTGGCCGATGAGACGGGGCTGACGCTGGATGAAGCCATCAAAGTGGTGGAGACTTTCTTCTCCACCATCCGGCACGCCCTCATGAAGGGTGACAGAGTCGAAATCAGGGGATTCTGTTCCTGGCACATCAAGGAATACCAGGGATACGCCGGCCGCAACCCCAATACCGGGAAGATCGTCGATGTCAAACCCAAGCGCCTGCCCTTCTTCAAGGCGGGCAAAGAGCTGAAGGATATGCTGAACGCAGCGCCTCTGGCCGGCGGCAAGACAGCCAAGTAGCAGCGGCGAAACTGTTTTCTATGAAGCGTCCCGGTACATCCCCGGGACGTTTTTTTTTACCGGCAGACACGGCTGGAAGGATCGCAGCGCGCATCTTGGCAACGACTGCCATTAAGGGTAACAAAACAGGGAAGACATTTTCGTGAACGCCCGCAGGCACGCCTGTTCCGAGAGAGGAAATCATGATTCGAATTCAGGAAATACTCGATAAGGTAGCGGCGAAAAACAAGGACGCCAATCTCGAGCTAATCCAGAAGGCCTATGTTTTCGCTGCCGCGGCGCACGCCGGGCAGACCCGCCTTTCCGGCGAGCCTTACCTTTCCCACCCCCTGGCCGTGGCTGACACGCTGGCTGAAATGGGTTTTGATGAACCCACCGTGGCCGCCGGACTCCTGCACGACACCGTGGAAGACACCTCCGTGACCATTGATGACATCGCCGAGAACTTCGGCGATGAAGTGGCCGATAGCGTCGACGGCGTGACGAAAATCAGCAAAATTGTCTTCGAAAACAAGGAAGAGGCCCAGGCCGAGAATATCCGCAAAATGATTCTGGCCATGAGTCACGACATGCGCGTGATTATGGTCAAGCTCGCCGACCGCCTGCACAATATGCGCACGCTGGACTTCCAGAAAGCGTACAAGCAGAAGCGCATTGCCCAGGAGACCATGGATATCTACGCGCCCCTGGCCAACCGCCTCGGCCTCTACAACATCATGCGCGATCTCGAGGACTTGAGTTTCAAGTACCTGCGGCCGGACGTGTACAGCCAGATCACCAAGTGGCTGGAAGATCACCAGGTCGTCGAGAAAAAGTTCATTGAAAAGACCGTCGCCATGCTGAAGGATCTTCTGGCGTCCAACGGACTGACTGGCGAGGTATACGGCCGTATCAAACACAAGTACAGCATCTACAAAAAGATGCTCGCTGAGTCCCTCACCCTGGACGAGATGCACGACATCATGGCTTTCCGCGTCATCGTCAAGGACGTGAAGGACTGCTACGCCGTGCTCGGTCTCGTGCACCAGCAGTGGAAGCCCGTACAGGGCCGCTTCAAAGACTACATTTCCATGCCCAAGGCCAACGGCTACCAGAGCCTGCACACCACCATCATCGGCCCTGACGCAGAGCGTATCGAAGTTCAAATCCGCACGGAGGAGATGCACAGGCAGGCTGAACACGGCATCGCGGCTCACTGGCTGTACAAGGAGCACGGAAGAGTCAACAGCAAGGATCTGGCCCAGTTCTCCTGGCTCAATGAAATTTTCGAACGGCAGCGTGACGAAGCCAGTTCCAAGGAGTTCATGCACTCCCTGAAAATGGATCTCTTCCATGACGAAGTCTACGTCTACACGCCAGCCGGCGACGTCAAAGAACTGCCCGAAGGCGCCACGCCTCTGGACTTTGCCTTCCATATCCACACCAAGGTGGGGCAGCACTGCGCCGGCGCCAAGGTCAACGGACGTCTTGTGCCCCTGGGCACGCCGCTCAAGAACGGCGACACCTGCGAAATCATCACTGAGCCCAACCGGGAACCCAACCGTGACTGGCTCAAAATGGTCAAGACGGCCAAGGCCCGAAACCGCATCCAGCATTACCTGCGCACAGAGGAACGCACCAGGGCACTGAACCTCGGACGGGAGCTCCTCGAGAAGGAAGACCGCAAGGTCAGCATCAACGTCCAGAAGGCTGACAAGGAAGGGCAGCTGACCATTGTCGCCCAGGAAATGAATTTCGACTCGGATGACGACCTCTACGCAGCCGTAGGCTACGCCCATATTACGCCGCGCAAGGTTCTGAACCGTCTCTACGCCATCCTCCATCCCGGCATGCCCGCTCCGGGCACGCCAAAGCAGCAGATCCAGCCGCAGGCGGCCGAAAATTCCGCCGAGCAGCACAAGCCTTCGACCTACGGCGTCAGCATCGCGGGCGTAGATGGCGTGCTCATGCGTTTCGCGAAATGCTGCAACCCCGTTCCCGGTGACCCCATAGTCGGCTATATCAGCCGCGGTCAGGGCATCACGGTCCACAGAGCCGACTGTCCCAACGTTCCCAACATGGAACCTGAACGCATCATTTCCGTACACTGGGATGGCGAAGTTGTGGAACAGCCCTATGACGCCGGCATCTTCATTCTGGCGAAGAACGTCAGCGGTATGCTGGCCTCCATCGCCAAGGCCATCGCCGAAAAGAACATCAATATCAGCAATCTTTCAGTCAAAACGCTCATCGACGGGCGTTCCAATATGCACCTCGTCGTCCAGGTCAGAAACGCCACGGAACTCTATGATACCATCGAGGCCATCCGCAAACTGCCCGGCATTCTGGAAGTCGTGCGCGATGATGAGTACGCTGACACATCGGAACAGACATCAAAACCTTCCCGTCCCTGACGGAAAAATGTTCCGGCCCTGCCGGAGGAGAGAGACATTTTCATGGAAGATTTCGTTTTTCACGTTCCCACAAAATTTATCTTCGGCCGCGGCGCTGAAGGAAAGGCCGGCAGTGAGATAAGGGCCCTTGGCGCCAGGCGCGTGCTCATTCATTATGGCGGCGGCTCCTGCGTGCGGTCCGGGCTTCTGAAACGGGTCGAAGACTCCCTGGACGCAGCGGGCATCGCGCACATCTCCCTCGGCGGAGTAAAGCCCAATCCCCGCCTCAGCCTCATCCGTGAAGGAATAGAGCTCGCCCGGGAAAAAAAGTGCGACTTCATTCTTGCCGTTGGAGGCGGCTCCGTCATTGACTCCGCCAAGGGCATAGCCTGCGGCGCGGCCAGCGATGGTGATGTCTGGGACTTCTACGAAGGCATAAGGACGCCTGAGGCAGCCCTGCCCGTGGGCAGCGTCCTGACCATCGCCGCAGCCGGATCGGAAAGCTCCTGGGCGAGCGTCGTCACACGCGAAGAGGACAAACGCAAGAGGAGCCTCCACGCGCAGATCCTCGTACCGCGCTTCGCCCTGCTGAATCCCGAGCTCACCTTCACGCTGTCCGCATGGCAGACCGCGTGCGGCGCCACGGACATGATGGCCCATGTACTCGAGCGCTATTTCTCGCCCTCCGAAAACGTTGACCTGACAGACCGTCTCTGTGAGGCCATTCTGCTTTCCGTCATGGAGAATCTCCCGAGGGCCCTGAGAAATCCCAGTGACTACGGCGCCCGGGCCAACCTCATGTGGGCCGGCACCATCGCCCACAACAACACCTGCGGAGTCGGACGCATTCAGGACTGGGGCTCCCATGCCCTCGAGCACGAACTCTCGGGCCTTTATGACTGCTCACACGGAGCGGGGCTCGCCGTCATTTTCCCGGCGTGGATGACATGGATGCTCGACCACGGAGCAAAACCCGGCCGTCTTCGCGATCTCGCCGTCAGGGTTTTCGGCGTTGAGGACAAAGGACAGGGAGAAAGGGGCATTGCGGAGGAGGGGATCCGCCGGTTCAGGGAGTTCCTGCATGAATGCGGCATGCCCGTCACGTTCGCGGAACTCGGAGCAAAGGAAGAGGATATTCCCCGCCTCGTAGACATGCTCGAACCCGAAAAGCGCCATATAGGCAATTTCGGCATCATCGACCGCGCCTCCGCAGCCGCCATTTACAAACTGGCCTGCCGCGGTTAGGCAACACTCCTTTCCGGGGGCCGCTTCGGGCTGGCCCCCGCTTTTTCGCTGGATTCACGCAATGGCACGCATTCTCTACGGCATTCACGGTACCGGGCACGGCCACGCCATGCGCGGGCTCACCATAGCCCGCCGCCTCAGGCAGCATCAGTTTCTCTTTGTCTGCAGTGATGACGCCCCTTCCGTTCTGGAAGGAGAGTTCCCCGTTCACCGCATCCCAAACCTGGGCACCGTTTTCAAAAACTACAAAGTGGACATCCCCGCCACCATCGCCAGAGCCGTCCCGACGCTCCTGCACAGGGATAAGTACATCAACGAACTCATGGATCTCATCCACGCCTTCGAACCAGATGTGTGCATGACCGATCTTGAGTATTTCGTCCCCCGGGCCGCGGAACGCACAAAACTGCCCTGCCTCACTCTGGACCACCAGCACGTGATTACCTGCTGCAGGCATCATATCCCCGGGGACCTCTGGTGGGACACCCTCGTGCAGGGGCTCACGCCCAAATATCTTTTCCGTCCCACACAGGACAATCTCATCGTCTCCTTCTATCAGCCTCCCGTCCTGCCCCAGTACCACGCCAGGGTCGTCCCTCCCATACTCAGGGAAAGCGTCATCGCGCGCAAACCCTCCGATGAAGGACATGTGGTCGTCTACCAGAGCAATTCCGTCTACACGGGTCTCGTGGATTTTCTGAAAAAAGGCACGCAGCGCACCTGCTATGTCTACGGCTACAGCCGCACAGAAGGCCGCGATGGCAACGTAATCTTCATGAAGAAGGACGAAAACGGCTTTCTCGACAAGCTCGCCTCCTGCTCCTACGTCATACAGGGCGGCAGCCACACGCTCATGACCGAGGCTCTTTACCTCGGAAAGCCCGTCCTGACCCTTCCTCTCAAGGCCATGGTGGAACAGCGGTACAATGCCATGTACATTGAAAGCCTCGGCTACGGTATTGAAGCCGACATGTACAGCCTCACACCGGAAATCCTGCACGGCTTCGAGGCACGCCTTGACGAATTCAGAGCCAATATCTCCAGAGGCAGCTTCTGCGGCAACGAAATCGTTTTCGGGCTTGTGGACGCTTTCATCCGAACGGGACATCTTCCGGAAACAGGAACACCCCCAGTCATGGAACCCCCGGCCGCCACTCCTGATCCTGAGAAATAAAAGAAGGGATGTGAAAAAAACGCTTCTGCTTTTTTATTCACATCCCTTTTTTATACGAATATGGGACTGGACAAAACAATCCCGAACGCTGTTGCAGCGAACGTATTGTCATCCGGACAGGAATCCTTCGGCGGCGGGGAGACAGAGGGCAGAAACTTCTGAAAGAGTATTCCGCACCCGGGTGTCAGAATGGGTATCCTGTCCGTTTTTCCTCCACCTCTACCGGCCTTCTGACGGATCCGCCTACGGCACGAGCACCTCGTTCTGCAGCTCCTTCGGTATCCACCATTTGTCCATATTCCAGCTGATGCCGGCCAGGGCAGGCTCGATCCCCCTGAAGCGGCTGCGCACCACGGGCAGGGAATAGGGATAATAGAGGAAGCAGTACGGCTGCTCGCGATCCAGAATCTCCTGCACGCGGCAGTAAATTTCGTAGCGCCGCTTCTGATCCCGGGTGACGCGTCCCTCCTCGAGAAGCGCGTCAAGCTCTTTATTCCTGAAATGCATGAAATTGAGTCCTCCGGGCACGGCCTGTGAGGAATGCCAGACCTGATAGATGTCCGGATCCGGCGTAACGGTCCAGCCCAGGACGAGCGCGTCGAACAGTCCCTTGTTGACGAACTCGCGGATAAAGGCCGCCCATTCCACGGTACGGACACGCACATCGATGCCCACCCTGCGCAGCTGGTTCTGAATGATTATGGAAACCAGAATGCGCTCCGAGTTGCCCTGATTGGTGAGGATAGTGAAAGCGAACGGCTTCCCGTCTTTTTCCAGAATGCCGTCACCATCCCTGTCCTCAAACCCCGCCTCCCGCAGGAGCCTGCGTGCCTCGGTCACGTCCTGTTTAACCGGCTTCAGCGTCGGATGGTAAAACGCAGTGCCGGGTTTATAGGGACCTATGGCCGGAACCCCCTGTCCGAGCAGCGCGCCTTTAACGAGATCCTCGCGGCTTATGGCCATGGAAATGGCCCTGCGGACGCGCACGTCTTTGAAGAAAGGATGATCCATGTTGAATCCGAGATACACATAGACCGAGGCCAGATAGCGGTATTTGTGGAAATTTTTCTCCCACCACGGCGTATTTGTCTGGCAGAGGTACTGCTCCGGGCTCAGCCCCATGAGATCAATACGCCCAGAGCGCGCCTCCATAAACATGGTGCCCGAGTCAGGGATAACGCGATAAATAACCTCGTCGATATGGGGGCGGCCCAGAAAATAAGTGGGACTGGCCACAAGGGTCAGACGGGAACCTGACTCCCAGCTCTTCAGGCGATAGGGCCCCGCGCCCACGGGCCTGCGGGAAAAATCGGAGGTGCGCACATCCTTCCCTTCGAGAATGTGCTTCGGCAGAATGGCCGAGGTGAAGGTTTCAAGAGCGCGCGCGTAATAGCTCGAGTAGACTACCTCCACGGTATAGCGATCCGGGGCTGTGATAGAGGCGATATGGAGGAAATCCTCAGCGTAGGGACTTCCCACCTTCGGGTCCGCGGCCATTCTGGCTGTGAAGACCACGTCTTCTGCGGTCAGTTCCTCGCCATCCTCCCAGCGTATGCCCTGATTCATATGCAGGGTCAGCCTGAGTCCGTCCTCTGACATGGTCCAGCTTTTGCACGCAAAAGGCTCAAGCTCAAGGTTCTTATTATAGCGGATAGGCGCGATAAAGAGCAAATCTGCAACATCATGCGATGCGGAATCCGTGCTGATATAGGGATTAAGATTGGATGGTTCGCCTATGGTTCCGAGAACAAGACGTCCTCCATCCACAGGAACATCTTCTCCGGCGGAGGCCTCCTCTTCAAGCAAAAGAGAGAAAAAACAGATAAAAATCAACGCTATTGCGCATAGCTGATACATAAAAGGCACATGTTTCAGCCTATGCGGCACTCTTTTAAAAAAATAGTTGCTTGCATTATGCATAATGGTGTAGAAAGAAGAGTCTATAGGTCCTTTACTTGCTTATACAGCCAGCCACCCGGGCATCAGATCAGGCTCCTTCGCACGCGGGGCCACGAGGAAATTAATGAGCAGATCAGAACACAATGCCATTCTGGAAAAGTGTCAGGCTTTTCTCAACGACAAAGTGCCGGAGTACATCCGGGACGCGGGCAACTATATCCTTTCGGAAAGTGGCGTGCAAAAGGTCGATATCCAGGAAGGAGAGGTCTGGGAAGTCAGAGGCAACATCCAGGGCGATGATTTCCAAGTCTACACGCCAAAGCTCACCTTTTCCATAGCCGACAGAACAACCCACAGTCAGTGCAACTGCTCAGAAGCCTTCACCGGCGTCTGCAGCCACGTGGCCGCCCTTGCTCTCAAACTCGTTGACGAACTGCGCAAAGAGGAAGGAGAAGAGGCAGAGGAACACGCTCCCGCCGCAGACTGGAGGACGAGCTTCCGCCACTTCTTCACCACGGAAATGGAACCGGAACCGGGCACTCACTACCTCGTCTTCCGCTTCGATCCCGAGCCCGGACGCCTGCTCGTCTCCTTCTTCCGCTCCCGGCAGAACAAGAACGGCCTGTCCAGCGTGCAGAATGAAGTGACTCTGAGACAGATCATTGAAAACCCAGGGTGGTGTGAATTCTCGCCGGAGCTGCCCCAGGTCTGCAAGCAAATCGGCCAGCACCTCGACTACTACGGCCACAAAGTGGAAATCCCCGACGGTCTCACCTCATGGTTCTTCTGGGCCATGCGCAAGGAATACTACAAGCTCTGGAAGGACACGGACAAACCCTGCCGCTTTGAGAACTCTCCGTTCGATCTCAAGCTGAAGCCCAAACTCGATGACAACGGTTTCAGCTTCGATGTTATTCTGAAGCGTGAAGGCCGTCCGATGATCAACATCACGGAGACGGAACAGAAGGACAACGGCGGAGACCCCATTATCACTTTTCACGGGCAGATGCCCCTCTGGGTCTGCTACCGCCACAATTTCTACCCCGTGCAGACAGCCCTCTATCCGTCCCTTGTGAAGAGCCTCATCTACGAGCGTCCTGTGGTGCCGCACGATGAGATTTCCGAATTCCTTGACCGCGTGTGGACCAAACTCCCGGCCTCGGAACTCTACGAGCCGCAGCAGTTCCTCAAAATCATGGAGCCAGTCTTCCAGCCGGCTACCTACAATCCGAAACTCTTCCTGGACGAAGAAGGAAGCCTGCTGACACTCGAAATCGACAATATTTACGAAACCCGTCACGGCGAGTTCACCCTCCCCGGTCCAAACCCGGATTTTCAGACGGGCAGTTACGCCTATCAGGGGCAAACCTACCTCGTGCGCAGACACCAGGAAGAAGAAAACCAGCTCATGCAGGAACTCACTTCCATGGGCTTTCAGGCCCGTTCCAGCAAGCTCTGGTTCCTTGAGCCCGAGGAGGCCATCTCCTTCCTCCTGGATTCCTATCCCAAGCTCGTGGAAAACTACCGCGTCTTTGGCGAAAAGGCCCTGTCACGCTATAAGGTGCGCTCCACGAAGTCCAAAATCACGGCCAAGGTCACCAGCAACGAAAAAGAAAAGTGGTTCTCGCTGGACATCACCGTCGATTATGACGGACAGACCCTTCCCCTCGAAAAAATCTGGAACGCCTGGACCAGGGGCAAGCGCTACGTACAGCTGAAGGACGGTTCCTATACCTCCCTCCCCGAGGAATGGCTGAAAAAAATCTCCCACAAGCTCACTACACTTGGTCTTGATCCGTCGAAACCCCCGCAGCAGCGTTTCAAACAGTTCGAGGCGCCCATGCTGGACGGACTCCTCGACGACATGCCTGAAGCGCATACCGACGCCTACTGGGTCAAGCTCAGGGAGAAAATTCATTCTTTCAAGGAAGTCAAAGCCGTTCCCGCCCCTCAGGGGCTCAACGCCCAGCTCAGAAGCTACCAGATGCAGGGCCTCGCCTATCTGAACTTCCTGTCTGATTACGGATTCGGCGGCATTCTCGCCGACGAAATGGGCCTCGGCAAAACCATTCAGACTCTCGCCTTCATCCAGTACATGGTGGAGCACAGGCACAAGGGCGCCAACCTCATCGTCGTCCCAACCTCCGTGCTGCCAAACTGGGAGCGGGAAGCCGAAAAATTCGTTCCCTCCCTGAAGAGACTCATCATCTACGGAACCCGCCGCGAAAACATGTTCAAGCAGATCGGCAAATCCGATCTGGTCATAACAACTTACGCCCTGCTGCGCCGCGACCTTGAGGAAATCGAAAAATTTGAATTTAACACGATCATCCTCGACGAAGCGCAGAATATCAAGAATCCGAACACCATCACGGCCCGCTCCGTGCGCAAGCTCAACGCACGCATGCGCCTGTGCCTGTCCGGCACGCCCATCGAGAACAACCTCTTCGAGCTGTGGTCGCTCTTCGAATTCCTCATGCCGGGCTTCCTTGGCAGCCAGCATTCTTTCCAGCGTGGGATCATCAAGCCAATCAAGGACGGCGATCCCGAGACGCTCGAATACCTGCGCGCCAGGGTCAGACCCTTCATACTGCGCCGCACCAAAGCCGAAGTGGCCCGGGATCTGCCTCCCAAAGTGGAAAGCGTCACCTGCTGCGCCCTCGAGGAGGCTCAGGCCGAACTCTATGCGGCCGTGGCCCGCAAGCTGCGTGACCAGGTGCTGGCCGATGTGGACGAGAAAGGCCTTGCCAAAAGTCAGATGTCCATTCTGGACGCGCTGCTCAAGCTGCGTCAGATATGCTGCCATCCGCGCCTGCTTAAAATCGATATCCCCGGCTTCTCCAACAACCTGCCCTCCGGCAAATTCGAAGCCTTTAAAGACATGGTGCAGGAAGTCGTCGAAGGCGGGCACAAGGTGCTTGTCTTCTCCCAGTTCGTCCAGATGCTCAAAATCATCAGGCAGTGGCTTGAATTCTCCCAGATTCCCTTCTGCTATCTGGACGGTGCGAGCAAGGACCGTTTCGAGCAGGTGGACCGCTTCAACAACTCGCCAAATATCCCCATCTTCCTCATTTCCCTCAAGGCAGGCGGCACTGGCCTGAACCTGACATCCGCCGACTACGTCATCCACTATGACCCGTGGTGGAACCCCGCGGTCGAAAGCCAGGCCACGGACAGAACGCACCGCATAGGCCAGACCCGCCAGGTATTCTCCTACAAACTCATCTGCCAGAATACCGTCGAGGAAAAAATCCTCAAACTGCAGGACGCCAAGCGCAACGTCGCCGAAGCCATCATTCCCGGCCAGGAAACCTGGAAGTCCCTCACGCGCGAGGATCTCGAAATGCTCTTCGACGCGTAGCCCGTTTTTCGCTCTCACGAAACAGAGACGCCGCCTTACTCATGACTCAAGTCACGAGTAAGGCGGCGTCTCTGTTTCTGTTCCTTACGGAAAATATCAGGCTTTCGCCTTCACTTCGCACAGAGCGGCATCCTCTTCCCTGCCCTGCCTCCTGAGCGCCTCGGCAAGCAGAGCCCAGCCGCGGGGCTGGCTCACAATTCCCAGACTGTGGCGGGCGAGCATTTCCGCAATGTCCGCTGCCCCGCGCTCTTTCAGATAGAGTTCTGCCAGCATAAGCATGGCCGAGGCATCATCAGGATTACGGCGCAGCGCGTCACTGAGCATCTGTCTGGCCTCAGCCGTGCGGCTCTGCTCCGCCGCCACGCGGGCAAGGCAGCGCAGGGCCAAAGAGCCCTCGTCGCGCGCGCTCCCCTGCTTCCTGTTCTCAGCACGGGCAGCCTTTTCGTAATAGGCCAGGGCTTCGTCCAGTCTGCTCCGCTTTTCGCAGAGCTGACCGAGGCGGACCAGCGCGTAAACGTGATCCGGCATATCCGCAAGGCAGTCCCTGAAATGGGTTTCAGCGCCTTCCGTGTCGCCGAGCTGATAGCATACGGTCCCCAGATTATAATGAGCCTGGGCTTTTTCCCCGATATCACGGGTATGCTCCAGGGATTTTTCGAAATAACGCCTGGCTTCTTCCTGGCGCCCAAGAGCGGCCATGCATACACCAAGGGAATTCCAGGCGAGTGCGTTGCCCGCGTCAGCCAGCAGGGCCAGTTTGTATTCCTCGACCGCTCCAAAAACATCGCCCTGACTGTAGCGGCGATCCGCGCTGATAGTGATGGCCTGGGAATTGAAGGCTCCAACTCTGGGCTCGGGAAGGAGTCTCGCGTATTCCAGAGCCTTCAGAACGCATTCCATCATTTCCCCGCGCCCGAAGTGCAGGAACGGCCAGAAGGCCAGTCCGACCGCGGCGTGCACGCCTTCGCCGGCAAGTGCGCTGTCAAAAGCCCTGTATGTTTCCAGCAGTTCTTCCCCGCCTCCGGGATGGCAGAAAACCAGGCCGTTCATGCCGTAATATCCGGCAAAGGCATGTTCTCCGCCCACGCGCTGATTCCAGAGGAAGGCCGCGCGGTTCAGGACATCAGAGAAGGAATCGGGTCCCTGTCCCACCTTCACATCCCCATCGGGGCGTAAAAGGGCAAGGGCGAAACGTTTTGCCCCGCCGGACACCCGGCGCAGGCGGGCCATGAATTCGCCGTGTCCGTAGCAGTAAAATCCGCCGCCTTCGGTTCCCTTCCCGGCGTCTTCGTCTGCTCCGGCCGCTGCTTCCGTCTTTCCGGCAGGCTGCCCCGGATCCGCGCTTTCCTCCCCACCTTTTTCGGTTCCCGCACCATAGGTCTGGCCGCGGTCCTCGAGGGACAGGATGTCGCCCGCCGCGGGCAGAACAGAAGGATCCGCAAGATGGATGATCTCAGCCGTGGATTCCTGACTGCCGGCCTGCAGCAGGACGAGCTCGCCTTTGAAGGAACCGTCCGCACCGCTGTAGAACGCGAAGCTCAGCCCTTCCCGTGCACCCGTGCGCCTCCCGAGGTTGATGACCACGCGCCCGGATGAAAGCGTCTTCAGGATAACACCGCCGTCCAGGAGAATGCGCACGAAAGGCATAATAGCGCCATTTCTGCGCTGAGCCGCCATGGCGGCCGCCATTCTGGCCTTCTCCAGAAGCTCCCTGGCCTGATCCGCCGGGCTGAAACGCAGCTCTGCGGCCTGCATGTCCTGCGGGAACAGAGCATGTCCTGCTGCCAGCACGGGCACAGCCTTTCCGGGCACCAGCTCCTCGTCAAGAGAGACGGCGCTCATGCGGGAGAGAGCTTCTTCGGCCGCGCGCTGACAGGCGCCGCGGCCCGTCACGCTGCTCAGAAGCAGGGCAAAATCGGCGCGGCCAGCCCTGGCTGGCAGGATGTCACCGGGAAGGCCATCCGCAAGTGCCGCGGCAAGTTTCGCCACACAGCGTTCCAGATAGGAATATCCCCCCATTTCCGCGAGTGCCTGCGCGTTCACGAGGCGGATGACCACGATGCCCACGCAGAAAAGATGCAGAGGAGAAGGCGAACAGGGCTCCACCGCAGCAGGAGCCTGCGAAAGAAGCTCGCGCACCCGCTCGGCCCCGTCAGCCACCCGCGTATAGAGCTCCTGCTCGGTAAAGAGGCCGGTGGATGCGTCCACGGAACAGGCACGCGTGCGGGCCACAACTTCCAGAATAAGCGCCGCGATGCTTTTCATTCTGGGCATGACCTGACGCGATTCCTTGGCTCCCACGCCGAGCAGGCGTACGGCGCCAATTCCCCGGCCCTGCCAGAGGAGAGGAACGATAAGAGTCCTTTCCCCGGCAATGTACTCGGCGTCCTTCCTGGACCAGGTCGGAGGAAAATACAGATCTCCGCCCTGAAAATGGACAAACTGGGCAAACTGCTCAAGAAGAAAGCCGGAGAGATCACTGAGATCCCGGCCCGAGAGGGGAAGAGACTGAAGACAGGTGTTCACAGACAAAAATCCTTCTGAAAAACATATTCCGGGAAAGCGTTCCGGCTGCCCGCCGTATTGCACGGCTTTTCATTTAATGGCAACTTTGAGCGGCCTGCAAGGGGATCTCCCCCTGAGGCCGCCTTTTTCTTCTTCCGGCCTACGCCCGGCGCGGAGCCGGACTTTCAGTCCGCTATCGAGGAGTTCCTTCATGCGTGTCACAAGCTTCCCTCTCGGCCCCATCGAGACCAACAGTTATATACTGGATGACGGCAAAAACGCCCTGTCCATCGACGTGGGCGGCGACCCGGCACCCATTCTGGATTTTCTTGCCAGGGAAAACCTCACCCTGCTCGCGACTATCATCACGCACCAGCACTTCGATCATCTCTACGGCGTGCACGCCCTGCAGGAAAAACTCGGCACGCCCTGCTACTGCCCGAAAGGCGACGCGCCCATCGAAAACACGGAATCTACCAAAGGCGGACTCTGGGGTCTGCCCAAAGTTCCAGAATTCAGGAAAGAGTATCTCCCTGATGGGGAAGATACCATAGGCCCCTTCCATTTCAAAATTCTTCCTACTCCCGGCCATACGCCAGGCGGCGTCTCCTTTTACTTTCCTGACGCAAAAAGCGTCTTCACGGGCGACAGCCTCTTCTACCGTTCTATGGGCAGAACAGACTTCCCCTTCGGCGATCACGAAAAACTCATCAAAGGTATCAGGGATAATCTGTTCACGCTGCCCCCGGACACCACCGTCTATCCGGGGCACGGCCCGCAGTCCAATATCGGAGAGGAAAGCCTCGAGAATCCCTTCATCGGGGAAGGCTGCGCCAGGTAGTCTCCCAGAAACACTCCCCTGAAAACGATAAATCCCCGTTCCCCGGCTTTTTCCCGGAGAACGGGGACTTTCTTTCCCCAGCCGCCATTCAGATCATGTTCACGAAACGCCTGTGGAGACGACGGTCCGGATCAAGCTCGGGATGGAAAGCCATGGCCATCTGACGTCCGTATTCCACCGCAACGGCAGCACCGTCAACCCTCGCCATGACGCGTACTCCGGACGCAGATGAGACAATGCCCGGCGCACGGATGAAGGTCATGGGAACGGTTCCCACGTCTTCATAGCCGCCCTCCGTGTGAAAGCTGCCGAGCTGCCTGCCGTAAGCGTTGCGGCGCACGGTAACGGGCAGAGTGCCAAACCACACGGTGCTGTCACTTTCAAGACGCTCAGCGAGCAGGATGAGTCCCGCACAGGTTGCGAGCACGGGCAGGCCGTCTTCTATGCGCTCCTTCAGAGGAGAAAAGAGACCGAGGTCCTTCAGAAGCTTGCCCTGGACCGTGCTCTCTCCCCCGGGCAGCACAAGGCCGTCAAAATCCCGCTTCAGATCGCCGGCCTCACGAATCTCAAAGCTCTCCACGCCGATATCAGAGAGAGCGTGCTCGTGCTCGATGAACGCGCCCTGAAGGGCCAGAACAGCAACCTGCATTAGATGCCCCTCTGCGCCATGAGAACCTTGATTTCCTCTTCGTTGATGCCGACCATGGCAGGTCCGAGATTTTCGGAGAGTCTGGCTATGAGGGCGGCATCGGTATAATTCGTCGTGGCCTGGACAATGGCCCTGGCGCGCTTTGCCGGATCCCCGGATTTGAATATGCCGGATCCCACGAAGACACCTTCGGCGCCGAGCTGCATCATGAGCGCAGCATCGGCGGGGGTAGCGATGCCGCCGGCCGCGAAATTCACGACGGGAAGACGGTGATTCTTCCAGACCGACCGAACGAGATCGAGCGGAGCGCCGAGGGCCTTGGCTTCCTCACCGAGCTCATCCTCGCGCAGAGAACAAATATGCGAAATTCCCTGATTCATTTTCCGCATATGGTGCACGGCCTGGATGATGTCGCCGGTACCCGGCTCGCCCTTGGTTCTGATCATGGAGGCTCCCTCTGCTATGCGGCGCAAAGCCTCACCGATATCCCTGGCTCCGCAGACGAACGGCACCCTGAATTTGGTCTTGTCGATATGATATACGTCGTCCGCGGGCGAAAGCACTTCGCTTTCATCGATATAGTCAATCTCAATGGCCTCGAGGAGCTGCGCCTCGACGAAGTGTCCGATGCGGCACTTGGCCATGACCGGAATAGAGACGGCGTTCTGGATGCCGCGGATCATAGCGGGATCCGACATGCGCGAGACACCGCCCGCGGCGCGGATATCCGCGGGAATTCTTTCCAGAGCCATGACGGCACAGGCTCCGGCTTCCTCAGCGATCTTCGCCTGCTCGGGGGTTGTAACATCCATGATAACGCCGCCCTTGAACATCTGGGCAAGCTCGCGGTTCAGTGCGGAGCGGTCTTCCTTTTTTTCTGCCATAGGTCTGTCCTCCCAGTGGATTTCTTTTTGCGAGGGACACTCCACATCATTCTGACCATAAAAAAAAGTTTCAGATTGGATATATTCAGAAAGGTCAGATTCGGCTAAAAGCAGGGCCATGCTCACGTACACACTGGAAAAAACAAGGTCAGAACCGCTTTATTCCTACCTCTCCCGCCGCATCAGGGACGACATTCTCGCCGGAAATATCAGGAGCGGCGAGCGTCTGCCCTCAAAACGCCCTTTCGCGAAGAATCTGGGTATAAGCGTGATAACGGTGGAAAACGCCTACGCGCGTCTTCTCGACGAAGGCTACATTATTTCCCTGCCAAAACGGGGTTACTACGCGAGTGATCTGAAGGCTCTCGCCGCGCTCAGAAACACCAATCTCCCGAAACCTGAGATGGGTAAAAAGCCTGTTGAGAAAAAACTTCTGGCCGATCTCACCTCCAGCCAGAACGAGCTCTCCGGATTCCCGTTCTCGGTATGGTCCGGCATCATGCGCAGGGAACTGAGATGCGACCAGCAGGCTCTGCTCACCAATCCGCCCACTGGCGGCGTGCCGGAGCTCAGGGAAGCCATCGCTGACCACCTCAGGGCCTTCCACGGCATGGAGGTGCATCCTTCGCAGATTGTGGTCGGCCCAGGCACGGAATATCTCATCGCCCTGCTTGTCAGACTCCTCGGGAGAAACCTTGTGTATGCCATGGAGGACCCTGGATACCCGAGAACGGGACAGGTCTACAGAAGCCTTGGCGTGCCGACAGCCTACGCGGCCCTCGACAGCAGCGGGGTCACGGTGGAATCCCTTGAAAAGACCGGCGCCAGCGTGGCTCACGTCAGTCCCTCGCATAATTTCCCGACGGGTGTGGTCATGCCACCATCGCGGCGCTACGAGCTCCTCGGGTGGGCAGCGAAGCGCAGTGACAGGTACATCATCGAGGATGATTACGACAGCGAATTCAGGCTGTCCGGCAAACCGCTCTCGACCCTGAAAAGCGTCGATGCACTGGGCCGGGTCATCTATATGAACACCTTCACGAAAACTCTCGCCTCCACTGTGCGCATAAGCTACATGGTGCTGCCTCCCGAACTTTCCGTCCGCTTCACCCGGGAAAATTCCTATCTGAGCTGCGCTGTGTCCAACTTCGAGCAGTACACACTGGCGCGGTTCATGGAACTCGGGTCCTTCGAGACGCATCTGAACCGCATGCGCAGGCTCTGCCTCAGGAAACGCGACGCGTTCATGGCGCTCATTGCAAAAGGCCCTCTCGGAAAGCTCGCTTCCGTCTCCGGGCAGAACGCGGGGCTGCATTTTCTCCTGACGCTCAGGACCTCCGAAAACGATGAGACCATCGCAGATCGGGCACTCTCCCTTGGGGTCAGAATCTCCCCGCTCTCCCGCTTCTTCCACGATAAAAAAAGAGCCCTGCCCCACGTATTTGTCATCAGCTACTCATCCGTTCCCCTCGATGCCCTTGCCGGAACAGTCCGGGCGCTCGAGCAGGCCATGTGCCCTGATGACGGACCTGAGAAATGATGAAGCATACGCGGACTGCTTCCCCTCATCTTCGTTTGACAATGCCCCGCTATTTGCTTATTTGGCTTAAAAGACAAATATCAGGAGGCGCACATGCTCCGGTACAGGGAACGCATCGCCGCCCAGGCGAGAATATTCAAGGCGCTCGGCCACCCGAGCCGGCTTCTCATCGCCGACGCGCTCAGAAGCGGGGAGAAGTGCGTCGGCGATCTGCAGACTCTGGTAGGTGATGATATCTCCACAGTTTCAAGACATCTTTCCGTTCTCCGGGAAGCGGGCATCGTCACTTCCGAAAAACGGGGAACCAGCATCTACTACAGCTTGGCCATCCGCTGTCTGGATTCCTTCCTGGCGTGCACGGGCGACATGCTGACAAAGCGCTCTCTCCTGACGGCCATGCCCGGAAAAAAACCGTCCCCATCCGGGGAATGAACCGGGAAGAACGAAAAAGTATGGGCATGAACCAAGCTGAATCCGGGGAAAAACATTTCACTGCGAACCACGGACAGAACCGGCTGCGAACATTTTTCCGCCTGGCTCCTGAAACCGCCGGAAGCATCAGGTATTTCGTCACCGCCATTCTGGCTCTTCTCCTCTGGTACGCGCTGTATTCTGTTGTCGAACCGTCCGCCCAGAAAATCACCTTCGATCTCCTCGGTCTGAAAAAGGGCTCACCCGCCGGAGACGCCGTTGAATTCTTTTTGTATGACACGGCCAAAATTCTCCTGCTGCTCGTCCTCATGATCTACGTCATCAGCTGGCTCCGGGCCGGGCTGCGCGTGGAACGGGTCAGGGACTATCTCTCGCACAGGGGACGGGTGATCGGCTATTTTCTGGGAGCCGGCTTCGGAGCGATTACCCCGTTCTGTTCCTGCTCGAGCATTCCCCTTTTCCTCGGCTTCACCATGGCGCGTATTCCCGTGGGCATCACCATGGCCTTTCTCATCACATCGCCGCTCATCAATGAGGTCGCCGTGGTGCTTCTCTGGGGGCTGCTCGGATGGAAATTCCTGACAGCTTACGTGGCTGTCGGACTTTTCGCGGGCGTAGCGGGCGGCATGTTCATGGACGCCATCCACGCAGAGCGCTGGCTGCAGCCCTTTGTCACGGACGCCCTGAGGGACATTTCCTCCGGCAGCTCAGCCAGCCAGACGGAAAGCGGTCCGAGAATCGGGCTGAAGGAGCGCCACGCGTTCGCGTACGCCGAAACGAAAACCATTTTCAGACGGGTCTGGAAATGGCTTATCCTCGGTGTCGCTGCGGGCGCCCTGCTGCACGGTTTCGTTCCCCAGGAATGGTTCACGGAGCATCTCGGAGCCGGCCAGTGGTGGTCAGTTCCCTGCTCCGTCGCCCTCGGTATCCCACTCTACACGAACGTCACGGGCATTATCCCTGTCATGGAGAGTCTGCTGCTCAAGGGGCTCCCCGTGGGCACAACGCTGGCTTTCTGCATGAGCACGGTTGCGGCCAGCCTCCCGGAAATGATCATGCTCAGACAGGTCATGCAATGGAAGCTTCTGGCTGTCTTCCTCGCCATGCTGCTCGTTCTGTTTACGCTTGTGGGCTGGTTCTTCAACATTCTTCAGGCCAGCTTTTTCTAAAAAGGAGATTCGCCATGGAAATCAAAGTCCTCGGCCCCGGCTGCGCGAGATGCAGGGAAACGGAAAAACTCGTTCTTACCGCCGTTCAGGAGGCGGGAACTGCCGCCAGTGTTAAAAAGGTGACAGATTTCAAAGAGATGATGGCCCTTGGCGTCATGGCCACACCTGCAGTTGTCATTGACGGCAAAGTGATGTGCACAGGACGCGTACCATCGAAGGATGAAATCCTGCACTGGATTTCCTGATAGCCGCACAGACAGACGAAGCCGGCGCCGCCCGGAGGCAGGACAAGCGGGACTGTTCAATCACGTTCCCGGCAAAATTCGTGGTGCTATTCTATTTTTCCTCCAGGAGTGTTAAGGAGAAAGAACTAAAGCCAGCGGCATTCCGCCTGGATCTGCCTATGACGAAACACCTTTCCTCCTCCAACCTCTCAGCCCTGGACACCTTCTGGCAGAGGTGGCCGGCCGAAGCGGGCACTCCCAAACAGAGACGCATCAGACTGCGCCTCTACATGGTCTATCTTCTCATCCGCCATGGAGGGCTCCGCCTCAGCGAAGCCCTGAACGTCAACGACAACCGTGACCTTGTCTTTTCCACGTCTACTATCCACGTGACCAGAGACAGGGACGTGCAGGTAGAAGAACAGGCCATGAACAGGATGCTGTCCATTGTCGAAGATCCCGCACTCACGGAATTCCACGGCACCATCACGCATATTGACCCCGGTTACGTACGCAAGAACTTCTATCAGGCGGCCGAGGCCTGCGGCCTCGAAAAAGAACTGGGAGGCCCGAGAGTTCTCCGCCACACAAGGGGCATCGAACTTCTGGAGAGAGGCATTCCCGTCTCCCTCGTCCAGAAATACCTCGGTCTGGCCAGCCCTCTTCAGGCCATACGCCTGAAGGAACTCGGAGAAAGCGAGGCCAGGGAAATTATGCACGCCCACCTGCGGCGCGAGGCCCTGCGGCACTCTTCCACACGTAACGCCTTTGCCGGTGAAATAACCGACATCACGGAAAGCAAAAACATGTCCAGCGTCACGCTGACCTCTGTCTCGGGCCTGCAGATCACAGCGCTCATCTCCGAAGAAAGCATGCGCAGCCTCAACCTGCACCTCGGTCAGACGGTCACGGCTACAGTCAAGGCGCCCTGGGTCGTGCTCTCTCCCGAAAACACCATGACCAGCTGCCCGAACAATCTCCAGGCTACTGTCCTCTTCATCAAAAAAGGCGTTCTGGAATGCAGCGTCCGTCTCAGACTCACGGACGGCACGGGCATGGCCGCGCTCATGACTATGGACTCCATGCAGAAGCTGGGCCTCGGGGAAGGCACAAAATGCACGGCCAGCTTCTCGGCCATGTCGGTCGTCATCTCTCCGGGGTAGACGCGGCCAGGTCAGAACAAAATACAGCACAAAAAAAGCCTCCGGGAGAATAATCTTCCGGAGGCTTTGTCGTTCACAAAGGGATGGACCTATTTTGCCGCCCTGCGGGGGTCCTGCAGGTCGACCTCAACTGTGCCGTATACAGGATCCGCGCAGAAAACACGGTTCGCTGCGAAAGCCTCGGTCATGCTCATTTCCTTTTCCCTGATCACGCCCTTCTCCACAAGAAGGTTTCTGAGGACGCCGTGGACGCCGCCCATTGTCAGAGGGGGTGTCACGAGTTCCCCGTTCACCTCGAAGATCAGATCGCTGTGCGCTCCGCAGCAGGCCGCGCCAAAGCGGTTCACGAAGAAGACATCAAAGCACTCCCCGCCAGCCACGCGCTGCAGGGCGTCATCGAACCAGGGGTGATAGTTCGAGGAGAGCGCCATGAAATCATTGCGGTCGTCGAGCGCCTTCCTGGAAAGTCCCAGAAGCGGTTTGCTCCCCGCAGCCGGATCTGTGGCCCGGGAGGCCGAAAGATCCAAAGCGCCGCTGCCTTTCAGAGACAGCCTGAGTTCGGAGACGCCCCCGGCCTCAACCATGCCGCTCCATTCGGCTGGCAGTCTGCTCCAGGATGATTTCAGGACTTCCGGAGCAAAACGGTCCTGCATTCCGGGCACAGGCAGGACGCCGGCGTCCTCAAGGCCGTCGATGAGTTTCTGAAGAGACTCAACGGGAATCCCGTGGCTTTCGCCAAGCTGTTTCAGATGCTTCAAATGCCTCTCGAGCAGAAAAACGCTGCCGTCCTCAAGACGCATACGCTCCTCAAGAGCGAAGTCAGACGGAAGAGTCAGTTCCTTGACTTCTGCGAGCATTCCTTCGTAGGCGGCCTGAGCGGAAACATTTTTATTGATGCGGGCACCGAGAGCCAGCCTGTACTGACTGTCTCCGGGACGCTTTTCGAACGTTCTGCAGCCGGAATAGAAAACCACGCTGTGCAGGCTGAGCACACCAATGACGCCTCCGAAAATGCCCCTGCGGCGGAGCTCGAGACCGAAAAGATCATCTGGCGTGCCGGTACGGCCAAGGGCACCGGGTCCGGGGAAGAAGGCGTCCAGCATGTCTTTCACGACAGCCCCTTTGCGGAACGTCAGTGTGACAGTACACCCACTGCGCTTCACAGACCCCTTCTCGGCACAGGTTTCGGCACGTGAGGCAATGCAGGCCGCATCCTCTTCGGAAGCCGCCTGCAGGGTGATGTACTCGGGCTCACCAAAATCTTTTTTCTCCGTCTCCAGAAGCTTTCTGTCGGAAAGACAGATGAGCTCCTCAAAATCATCCTTGAAGTAGATGTGGGGAGCCGCCGGGTTCAGGCGCACGAAATGGTCATACACGGCGCGTCCAGGACAGGCTGTGGAAAAAACAGCCTCCTGCGAGACCTCTACATCAGCGTCTGCGTTGGAAGACAGCACGGCGCCACGCACGGTCTCCATCGTCCTCAGGCTGACATGCTTCGAGAAGGAGGGGCAGAAGGCGGGACTTGCAGGCTTCAGCTCAGGAAGCTTTCTGCGATGCCTGAACAGCACGAAATGCACATAGGGAGCCGGTTCGAAATGCGGATCCGGCTGCATTTCCTCGTCCGGTACGGGGGAGACAGCATCATATCGGATATAGCCGACGAGAAAACCCGTGCGCCTGAGCTTTTCCATCTGCTCCAGGGCCTCGGGAATCTCTGCCTTCTTCAGGGCTTTGATCACAAAAATAGGAGTTTCATAAATATAATCGCCGAAAATGAATGTCGTCATAACAGGGATCCCCTCTGTGCGCAGAAATAAGGCGGATCCCGCCGCCGGACGGCATCCGCGGCCCTTCAGTGTGCCGTTACCGGAAACGTATAAAAGGCTGTCAGTTCAACGTGGAAAGTCAGCTTTTACGTTCCATTCCTCGTTCTTTCCCTTTGAGGGTCTTTCGCATCCGCTTTTACCGTCCCGCAGGACAGGCTACTCACGTTTGAGGCAATGCTCCGGAGGCCTAAATTCCCGACTAACGAATCGGTACATATCTGCATTGACATCGTAATGTCAGCCCGTGAATACTATCATTGTTGGCAGCGGGTGAAAAGAGCCAGGTTCAGACAGAGAAAAAGGCCAGCCGGGATCAGCGGATGCGGAAGACAGTCACCGGATATCCGGCCAGGCGTGTCCCCGGGGATGATGAAGAAGTCTCCCAGGCCCTGGTCTCATCCCTCCCCAGGAAGATATCTCCTGGCGGAATAAAAACAAAAAAACGATAGAACAGACAGTTATCTGATATTTTTCCGGCCAGCTCAGGCGGGCATCCGGCCCGGATCCGCCAGCAGACAGGTGGAAATCTTTTTTCTGAATGCCTCAGAAGGCCCTCACGATGCAGATAATTCCGCCAATGATAACAATCAGCACCACGAGCCGCTGCATGAGGCTCCTGCTTATGCGGTTTGCAACGGGATAGGCCAGAAGGAGGCCGGCGATACAGGCGGGAAGGCCGATCAGGGAATAATGTATGACCTCCGGCGTATACAGGCCGGCCCGATACTGCAGGATGCAGGTGAAGAATTCGCGGATGGAAAAGAAGACGCTCAGGGTACCAAGCATCTGCCTGGGCTCCCAGTTTGCGTACACGGCATAGATGCCGGCCGGCGGACCGTCCAGGGAGATGGATCCTCCGAATACACCGGCGAAAAAGCCAGCTGCCGCTGCCATGCCGGTACTTTCCCGCCGGGCCCTGACGCGGCCAAAGGCCGTCCACAGCGAGAACACGATAAGGAGGGAGCCAACAAGGATGCGCAGCCAGAATTCCGGGAGCACCCTGAAGATATAGATTCCCGCCACAGAGCCCGGCAGCGCTGTCGCCAGCATGGGCAGAAGAGATTTCCAGAGGCAGGAACGCAGATGCATCAGGGCCACGCCGGCATCAATAAAGAAGTTCAGGATGCAACTGACCAGGATGACATCGCGCAGAGGCAGAAAGAACGGCGCCGCGGAGACAGCGAAGATGGCACCGCCAAGGCTGCAGACGCCAGAAATAAATCCGGAAATACACCAGATGACGAGCAGTGCCGCTTCCGCCACACCCATAGCACCTCCCCCGGCCCCGGGAATCCGAAGGCCGCTTTTCAATTGGGCTGATTATTCTATCCTATCCCATCAGGCCCGTAAACACAGTAATTAAGTGACTTTTCACGCTTTTCCTGCTATCTTTTTAAGACAAACTGTTGCCCGCTCCTTCTACCCTGAGCCGACCATGCCGAAATTTCAATTTTACATACCACTGCTGTTCTCCCTCTTCATCTTCCTGGCAGGAACTCCTCTGACGGGACACGCGCAGACAACGCTGCTCATTCCGAGCCAGACCAGCATAGAGGAGAAGCAGGTTGCCGTCCCTGCAGCTGGCAGGAACGCAAAGGCCCAGACTGCGGAAAAGAAGGACAGCCAGTCCCAGCTGAAAAAAGCCCCGGAAGCAGCGCCTGCCGGAAACGGGAATCAGGCTGCAAAAGCCGGCTCCGTCAGGGATGGGGTGCAGTCAAAATCCTCAGAGGCCGGACAGGACGCAAAAGGGGAGACCGCCGAAAAGAAAGACGGTCAGATCCAGCAGAAGAAAGCTTCTGAAACTGCCGCAGCCGGAAACGGAACCAGGCCGTCTCCTGAGCCCGCGCCCGAACCGGCCGCGCCGTCTGCATCTCAGGGACAGACTCCCCCGCCGGCAGCATCCCTTCCCGGAAAAAACGCTTCAAGCATGTCCGACACCGTGGCTGCCGTCAACGCCAGCATACTGGCCTGCGCCTCCCCTGAAGTCATCAACCAGGAAGTGGACATGCTCATCGCGGGGATGGATCTTTTCAGACATGAGGGGATGGACATGGATATGCCCCGCATCTTCACTGTCTACCGGTTCGATCACGAAGCCAGGCTCAGGGAAAAACCCGTGGCCCGCGACGACCTCCTCGGCGACATCGAGGAAATCAGCTATCTCGGGAAAAAAGCCTGGGGTACGAACGTTGGCCTCAGCCGCCGCGGTCTCTACCAGTTCTCCATTGAAACGCGCCCCTGGTGGGAACAGGCCCGGCAGGGCTATGAACAGCAGATCGTCAAAACCATGCTGCCCGTTTATGGAGAGGACTGGGGATGGCATCTGCCCGTTGGGCTGAGCTTTGAGATTGTCCCTCTGGTCTGCCCCTTCGGACTCACGGCACCCGCCTATTTCTCCGCCACCGTGCTCGTGGACGGCAAGCCAGAAAAGGATCTGCACGTCGAAATCCAGCGTATCAACACGGATAACGCCAAGGCACCCACGCGCTGGCAGGAATCTATCACGGAGCGCACCAATGCGGCCGGGGAATTCGGGGCCGTCCTGAACCGCCCTGGCTGGTGGAGCTGCAGAGCCTACCGCGCGGGCGCTCCCCTTAAAGGCCCCAATGGCAAGCCCGCCCCTCTCAGGACAAGCACCGTCTTCTGGCTGTACGTTGACAGCCTGAACGGAGATTAGGGTCCTCCCCGTCAGGGCTGGCATATCAAGCAATCTATAGGTGACAGTCATCCCGGCCATGTTCCAGACCTCTTTATTCTGCCGTTTCGCCACAGGAGACAGCAGGGCGTGTCCGGAAGCGCCGCACGGGCACGGGCGGAAAGGGGGCAGCCGGACTCCGGAACCCGCTTTCCGCCGCAATGAAACCCCCTGCCGTGCTGTGGGAACCCCGGGATCCCGGATTTCCCGGCTGGAATTACCAAATATGGCGTTCATACGCTCACGATGCCGCCGCTCAGTTTTGGGTTACCCCCACCGGCGGGGCCTGATGCGTCAGGTCTGCCACTCCTTGTCTTAAGCCCTTTCTGCACTTATAATAGTATTTTGAGGGTTCGGGACAGCTCCCGGACGTTTTCTCTTCTTACGGCCCGCCTCTGACCGGGCCAGGTCATCTCAGCACCGCCGGTTTCCCGGCA
The DNA here is from genome assembly GCA_900546145.1 of uncultured Desulfovibrio sp. Taxonomy (GTDB): domain Bacteria; phylum Desulfobacterota; class Desulfovibrionia; order Desulfovibrionales; family Desulfovibrionaceae; genus Desulfovibrio. The sequence continues at coordinate 46,397 of URBN01000013.1, forward strand.
AGAGTCATACCACATGAAAATACGCGTTCTTTTCGCTCTTCTTTTCCTGACCTTTACGGCCGCAGTGACCACCATACCCTGCGATGCCGATGCGGCCCGCATGGGCGGAGGCAGATCCTTCGGCAGCCAGCCTGCCATGCGAGCCCCCGCGCCCCGTCCCCAGACTCCGGGCTACACACCCGGCGGCATGACAGCCCCCCAGCAGCGCCAGTCCATTCCCCAGGCCGCTCCCCAGAGCCGTCCGGGCTTCTTCGGCGGCTTCGGCGGCGGCATGCTTGGCGGCTTTCTCACCGGTTCCCTCCTCGGCTCCCTCTTCGGGAGCCATAGTGCGGGCATGGGTGCCGGAGCCCCCGGTATGATGGGTTCCGGAGGCGGTATCGGCCTCCTGGATATCCTTCTCATCGGCGCCGTAATCTGGCTGCTCTTCAGATTCCTGAAGCGCCGCCGCGAGACTCAGGAGAACGGTTCCCAGGATCGTGCTGCCTACGGTACTTCGTATGGAGGAAACCAGCGCACTCCCTTTGACAATGGAGGCATGCAGCGCAGCGACGCCCAGCCCTCAGGCTGGGACGCACTGAGAGAACAGAGCGGCGGCACCGCCGGCGCCTTCACCAGTGATAACCCCGACATTCCGGCCGGGTTCGATGTGGACGGGTTCCTCAAGGGCGCCAAAATGGCATACACCCGTATGCAGTCCTCGTGGGACCGCCGCGATATCGACGACATCGCCCAGTTCGCCACGGCTCCGGTCATCGAGGAACTCCGCCGCCAGAAGGAGGAGGATCCCAATCCCAGCCAGACCCAAATCCTGCTCATCAACGCCCAGCTCACCAAATTCGAGGAATTCGGGGACAAGGATCGCGCCACCGTTTACTTCGACGTGCTCATGCGTGAAGATCCGAAGCAGGAACAGCCCGAACACGCATGTGAATACTGGACCTTCGTCCGCGAACACGATACGGGCAGCTGGAAGCTGGACGGCCTGCAGCAGGCTGTGTAGCTCCTTCCACTGAAAACAGCAGTTTCAAAGGCAGAGGAGGCCGCCTGGTTTCCTCTGCTTCTTTTTTCTTCTCAAAATGGGGAATCCCCCCGCCCCGGAAAAATGCCGGCCGCATCCTGGGATGCGCCTGCCAAGGAGCACCATGAATACTACTGAAAAAAACAGCAATCCGCTGGCCGAACTCGACAACATGTACAGGCTTCTCGAAATGCACATCGAAGAAGCGCGTCCCGAATACAGCCGCGTCACCATGCCCATCACACAGAAAGTGAAAAACGGCATGGGTATCGTCCATGGCGGCGCCATATTCACGCTGGCTGACATAGCGTTCGGAGCGGCCTGCAACAGCGATGCCAAAACCGGCGTTGTTTCCCTTTCCACTTCCATCCAGTATCTCGCTCCCGGACGCGTAGGACCGCTTGTCGCCGAAGCGCGCCTTGTCCGCGGGGGAAAACACGTTGTCACCTACGATGTGGACGTGAAGGACGCTTCGGGTGTCCTCGTAGCCCACTGCACGGCACAGGGCTACAGAACCGATTTCCCCTTCGTGAAGAAGGCGTAACCGGGCTCTTGCCAGCCGGAGCCTCACAGGGTATTGATACGCAGTACGGGGGTGTTTCGTCACCGGTGTGGCGCCCAGTCCTCAAAACTGGTGTCAGGCTGAAAGGTCTGAGGTAGGTTCGACTCCTATGCGCCTCCGCCATCCCTAGGAAATCAGCAGGAGGGAGTCCTGAACAGAGTCCCTCTTTTTACACCGCCGCGCGTACCCTCCGGTACACGGCGGTTTTCTGATTTTCACAAACCTGCAGTTAACGGCCGGACCCTGTTTACCAGGGAAACCCCGCCTTTTTATCAGGCTGGCAATGATGCTACAGTGTCCGGCAATATCTTCAGAAATATTTCCGGACAGATACCGGACTCCGGACTGTTCTGCAGGTCCATCCGTTTCTGCCGCCCAGACGGGATTTCTGTTCGTCAGACCAGAGAGCAGCCCGCACAGACCTTCAGACTCCGCCCCGCTGCAGATACTCCCGGTATCCGCCTGTGACTTTTCCCCTGCCAGACCTCGGACCTTCATCTATCAAATACGCTCACGCGGGTGCATAAAAAAACGTCCTTTCCGCACAATTCCGGAAAGGACGTTTTTGCGATCTGGCCCATGAGGGCTTCAGAAGAGAAAGACTGTGGCGAGCCCCAGGAAAATGAAGAAACCGCAGCCATCGGTGATAGTCGTCAGGAAAATGCTTGAGGCCTGGGCGGGATCGCGTCCAAGGGCTTTAAAAATAAGGGGAATAGAGCCTCCGGCCACTGCACCGAGGACCATATCGCAGAGCATGGCGCCGCCCATTACCATGCCCACAATCATGTTGTGGGAAAAAATCCAGGAACCAATGAACGCGACAATGGCCATAGCGAAGCCCGTGATGAAGCCGATCTTGCCCTCGCGCAGAACGGCTTTGATGGCTTTTTTGCGATCCACCTTTTCCGAGGCCAGCTGACGGATCATGACAGCCAGGGCCTGCTGACCGGAATTACCGCCCTGGTTGGCGACCATGGGCATGAGCACGGCCAGGACAGCCATCTGGGCGATAGTGCCGTCGAAACGGTAGACCACGGAGGCGGACAGGGCCGAGTTGACGAGGTTAACCCCCAGCCACGGGAGACGCTTCGCGACGCTCTCGTACCAGGGCGTGTCAATGTTTTCCTCAGGACCGGCACCGACCATACCCAGCATGTCGGCGCTCGCCTCCTCGTGCATGATGTCCATGATATCGTCATAGGTGACCACGCCCATGAGGTGATTCTCGTAGTCGACGACTGGAAGAGCCATGTAATTGTAGTGGCTGAGTTCGCTGGCCACCTCTCTCTTGTCCATGTCGTAGCGCACGCTCACCACGTTCTGACCTGCAACCTCGTCACCCACGATGATGCCGGGCTTGGCCAGCATGAGGTCACGCAGGGAAAGAACGCCGACAAGCTTTTCTTTTTCATCCACGACATAGCCGTAATACGGGCTTTCCTTCTCAAGTTCCATTTCAGAGCGGATATGAGAAATAGCCTGATCGACTGTCCAGGACTCCTCCAGCATAATGACTTCGGTGTTCATAACACCGGCGGCTGAATCCTGAGGGAAATTCAAAAGGTTGCGCAGTTCTTCGGAGTCTTCCTTGGCAAGACGGCCGAGCAGCACGTCTCTGTGGCTCTCATCGAGTTCGTCAAGGACGTCGGCTGCGTCATCGGGCTCCATTTCCGCGATAATCTGGGCTGCGTCGTCAGCGTCAAGATTCTCCAGAACGTCGACGGCCACGTTCTCGTCGAGTTCAGCGAGAGCGTCGGCTGCGTCCTCGCGGGGCATACGTCTCAGAGCGCAGACCTGGGACTTGAGGTCAAGATTTTCCAGATGGTCTGCAAGGTCGGCGGGGTGCACGAAGGACGCCTCGTTGGCGGCATTCCGGCACTCATTGCTTTCCTGCTGACCGTCATCGCTATGCCTGTGCCGGTCCTTCGAGCCGCTTCTCTCTGATTTTTTCTCTACGGCAGCGGAGCCGGCATCGTGCGCCTCTCCGGCCTGAGGGGCCGGCTGCGGAACCGTTTCCACAGGAACAGCAGCCGGCGCCGCCTCAGGGGCGGCCCCGGATCCCGAAGTTTCTGTCAGGATCTGCCCGGCCGGCTGCACTGTTTTCTCTTCACCACGGTCTGCACTGGCTTCTTTTCTGGTCGCTTCGCTCATGTCCTGCCTCGCATGGTCCGGGATCTGCAGCCTGGGCCGGCTTGAAGATAACTGTTCCGGGTGGTAAGAAACTTCTCTATTTGAGCGCCTTCTTTCTAGCAAAAGCCATTACAGGGGACAAGCATGACAACGCCGTGGGCTGAATATTTTTCTCAAAAAAGCCTCGAATTTCTTCACAGAGCTATCCGCCTCGCCCTCGATGAGGACGGGGAGGACCTGACCAGCATCGGCGTCTTCACGCCTGACGTCCCCATGAAGGCGCGCATCACGGCCAAGGAAAAAACCATGGTCGCCGGCCTGCCGGTCATCCCCGAAATTTTCAGGGAGCTGAAAGCTCCTTTCAGCGAAGAACTTCTGGTACAGGAAGGCAGCACAGTCCCCGCCATGACCGAGATTGTGCATCTCGAGGCTGACGCCACAGTCCTTCTGCGGGCGGAACGTGTCATTCTCAACTTCATCAGCCATCTTTCCGGCATAGCAAATCTCACGTCCCGCTACGTCAGGGAACTGGAGGGCACAGGAGTCCGGCTGCTCGACACACGCAAGACCACTCCCGGCCTGCGCTGGCCCGAAAAATACGCAGTACAGCTCGCCGGGGCCTCCAACCACCGCAGGAACCTCGAAGAGATGCTGATGCTGAAGGACAACCATATCGATCAGGCGGGATCCATAACCCTGGCCGTGAACAGACTCAGAGAATTCTGGGACCGCTGCCCGCCCATCGAGGTGGAATGCCGCACGCTTGATGACGTCAGGGAGGCCGTGGCCTGCCGCGTGGACCGCATCATGATGGATAATATGCGCGCCCCCATGCTCGGCAAAGCTCTGGCTCTCGTGCCCGCTGACATAGAAACCGAGGTCAGCGGCGGCGTCAGTCTGGAAAACATACGCAGTCTGGCTCTTACCGGGCCAAGACACCCGGACTTCATTTCCGTGGGCAGACTCACCCATTCCGCAGTATCCGCCGACTTCAGCATGACGCTGCAGCCGAAGGACTAGAAGCTTTTCTTTTTCTTCAGGCCGGCGCCCGGACCAGAGACCGGACGCGGCGGGCCGGCAGATCTGTCCGCTCCCGGTCTGACGGGTAGCCACACCCCGATTTCATCATCAGGCGTTTCTGACGCCGCAAAAGAGGAAACATTTCATGCAGGAAATATTCACCGCCATAGAGGAAATCAGGAAGCGCCTCGGCTCGCGCCTCTGCATCATGGGGCACCACTATGAGAGCGATGCCGTCATCGCGCACTGCGACTTCACGGGCGACTCTCTTGAACTCGCCCGCCGCATCCCTGACGTGGACGCCGAATTCATTGTATTCTGCGGCGTCACTTTCATGGGAGAAACAGCCGCGCTGCTGGCCAGACAGGGGCAGAAGGTCCTTCTGCCGGCTCCCGACGCGGACTGCCGGATGGCGCTCATGTCCCGGGCCTCCGCCGCCCGCGCCGTGCTCACGGAACTTAAAAAACGCGGGCTCAGTTTCCTGCCCCTCTGCTACGTCAACACCGACGTGCCGCTCAAGGCCGTGATCGGGGAATTTGGCGGTTCCGTGTGCACCTCCGCCAACGCCCGGGTCATGATGCAGTGGGCCTTTAAAAAATCGGACCATGTGCTCTTTCTGCCAGACATGCACCTCGGACGGAACACCGCCCGCGATCTGGGCATGAACGAGCAGTCCTGGCACGTCCTCGAACTTGATGAGAACGGCATCAGAAACCCTGATGCCCAGCCCCTTGACCGCCACCTGCTGCTCTGGCCCGGATACTGTCCCGTGCACGCAGCCTACACGCCGGATATGATTCAGGCTCTCCGGCGCGCCCATCCCGGCTGCCGCGTCACGGTGCATCCCGAAGCCGCTCCTGATGTGACAGCGCTCTGTGACCTCGCGGGCTCTACTTCAGCCCTTATCAAGGACGCCGCCCGCTTCGCGAAGGAAACTGACGGACACAGCCTGCTCGTGGTGGGCACGGAGTGCAATCTCGTGAAACGCCTCGCCAGACGCCACATGAACAGATGCACCATCATTCCTCTCCTGGACGGAGAGGACGCGCTCTGCCCCGATATGGCGAAAATCACGCCCGAAAAGCTGCTCAGTTCCCTGCAGAGCATTGAAGACGGCACGTACAGGACCGTGGTTCTCAACGACGCGGACCGCGCCCCCGCGAAGCTCTCACTCACCCGCATGCTGGAAGCCTGCCGCTAGCCGGAACAGGAAAAAAAGAATCCGTGCGTTTCCCGGTATCTGCTGTATAGTGGAGGAAACTGCCTTCCCTCATTCCGGCTTTTCATTCCGGAGGGCTGGCTCACTGCGGGAAAAGCGCAGACTGACGAGGTCTTCTTATCATGGCAAAAACACGCTATCACGTACCCGTTCTGGTCATCGGTTCGGGGCTGGCCGGCTGTTCCGCGGCTCTTACCCTGGCTGACGCCGGGCATGAGGTTCTGATCATTTCCGAGAGCGATCACCTTGGCGGAGGGAACTCCGAGCTGGCCCAGGGCGGCATCATCTATAAGGCTGCCACTGAGGATACAGCCGAGGAAGCCCGTGCTCTCGAGCACGACATCCTGGTGGCCGGCCATGAGTACAATTATAAGAAAGCCGTGCGCAACCTCTGCGTCGAAGGACCGGAATGCGTGGAGCATGTGCTCATCGAGCGCTCAGGCGTCGAATTCGACAAAGACGCGGAGGGAAACTGGGATCTGACAAGAGAAGGCGGTCACGGACGCAGGCGCATCCTGCACAAGGCCGACTACTCCGGCAAAGCCATCATGGACGGCATCCGTGAGAAAGTGAGAACCCATAAAAACATCACCATTCTCTACAGACATACGGCCATCGATCTTCTGACCACGCACCACAGCGCGCCCACGTCCCAGATGCGCTACGAAGTCATGAACCGCTGCATCGGAGCCTACGTGCTCGACGAAAACACGGGCGGCATCGTGACCATCATCGCCGATCACACGGTTCTGGCCACAGGAGGCGTGGGACAGGTCTTCCTGCACTCCACGAACTCCCCGGCCTGCGTGGGATCGGCCATTTCCATGGCATCGCGCGCGGGTGTTTCGCTCGCCAATCTGGAATTCATGCAGTTCCACCCCACGACACTCTTCTCTGACGCCATGGCCCGCTGCCCCCTCATCACCGAGGCCATGCGCGGCGAAGGCGCACACCTTGTGGATGACAAGGGCGTGCCGTTCATGAAGAAGCACGATCCGCGCGGCGACCTCGCACCCCGCGATATCGTTTCCCAGGCCATGATGGAGGAAATGCTCGCAAGCGGCGCTCCCTGTCTTTACCTCGACGCCACGCGCGTCGAAGCCGATCTGCCCACGCGCTTTCCCACGGTGTTCCAGGAATGCCAGGATATCGGCATCGACATCCGCACAGATCCCATTCCCGTGGTTCCCGGCGCCCATTATTTCTGCGGCGGCATCCTCGTTGATCTGAACGGGCAGACCTCCATGCCCGGCCTCTACGCCATAGGCGAATGTTCCTGCACAGGCCTGCACGGCGCAAACCGCCTGGCCTCCACTTCCCTGCTCGAGGCTCTGGTCTGGGGCGTCGGCTGCGGAAAGCACATCTCCTCTCGCCTGAACCGTCATTATGGCGGCGTCCCCAACAGCCTTGCCGGCGCCGTACCCGACTGGAATCACGAAGGCCACGAAGGGAACGATGACCCCGCCCTGGTTGCTCAGGACTGGGCCCGCATCCGCACCACCATGTGGAATTACGTGGGTATCACGAGAAACCAGGTCCGCCTGCGCCGCGCCTTTGAGGAAATGCGCGAGCTCGTGCGCCACATACATGATTTCTATAAACTCACCCCTCTGTCCCGCAGGCTTCTTGACCTCTTTCACGGCATCCAGACAGCCTACGTCATCACCCAGTCCGCCATGCGCAACAAGCAGAGCATAGGCTGCCACCACAGGGTGGACTAGAACGACAGGTCCGTCAGACACGACATGAAAAAAATCATTATCGCCATCACTGTCACCACGGCGCTTCTGCTCTGCCTCGCTGCGGGCTCAGCCCTCTTCGCCAAGTCTGCCATGGAGGACGTAGCCAGGGAGACTCTCGCCGGTCTCGCAGGCCCCGGTTCCGAGACAACGGCCGGAAGCGTGGTCTTCTCTCCGATCACCCGTGAGCTCACCGTGGTCAACTGGAGTTCCATACGCAGGACGCCCACAGGCTCTGGCACCCTGCACGCGGATACCATGCGCGGTACTGTGTCCTTCAGGGGCATTCTTGCGTGTCTGCCAGGCATCTGCAGCCTCATCATGAAGGACGACGCGCTCGTCCCTCTACTGAGCCGGCTCACTCTCACGGGCGTGCGCTCTGAAAATGGAGGAAGCCGCAGTGAAGTGGCCAGAGTCTCCATGAAGAACATCGCCATGCCCTGCAACCTGCTCAGGCAGTATCTCGCGGGAAACAAACCTCCCTTCGCCCAGGCTGCCGGCGGCGTCTACATTGAAGGCGCCGGCATCGACAGCTTCGCAAACTCAACCGTCACGGCACAGGAAAACTCCTCGATATCCTGCAGGAATATCGAGATAAAAGGCATAGGCAACTGTGCAATCAGGGAATATGTCCTCTCCGGACTGAGCATCACCTCAGGCGGACAGACCGTAACCCTGGAGAGATCGGTATGCCGCGGTATCAGAGTCAGCGCGGCTCTGCTCAGCGAAATTATGGCCTTTTCCGCCCCGGGGGGAAGCCAGAACCCGCAGACGCTCATTGGGTTCGCCAGGGCCCTTCAGGAAAACGGGCCCATGTTCAGCACCATCAGCATCGAAAACCTGAGTATTCCGCTTCCCCCGGCCGCACCTTTCACCATCAAAAAGACCGACATAGCGTGGAAGTCAGTGAAGCCCATGACGGCCGATGCCCATATCCGCGGCGCCGGCATCCCCCGGGAACTCATTGAGGAAGTCTTCGGTATCAGTCTCGCAGGCACCCGCGTTGTGGAAGGCGACGTGGACCTCTCTTCGACGGGACTCGAGGAAAACAGACAGCAGGGGCTCGCCCGTTTCAGCGGGCTCTGTGACCTTTCCTGGGACTTCACCTATCTGCCTGCCGCGCAGGGGGTGCGTGACGCCACAGTGACAGTCAGGGACTACTCCCTGACTGCCGAACTCGCCCGCAACATCACCCCTGACGCCCACGCAGCTGCCATGGTGCTCAAAATCTCGAGCCGCGGCCTGTGCAGCCGGGACGATGAAGCCGGCAGGAACCAGTGCGCCAGGCTCGAAAGTTTCATCGACGCTCCCGGCACAGTAACGCTTTCCACGCACCCGGGCGCGGTACTCTCCCTGCCCCAGCTGGCCGGGGCCTTTCTCATGCACCAGTTTGGCACCTTCGTGAACGTTTCCGTCACGCCCGGTCCGCGGACACTCACTCAGGCAGTGGATGCCCTTTCCGCGCGTGGTGCAAAGTAAAGGAGCTTTGTCATGGGACTGCCCGTTCTCTCCATTAAAAGCAGAAATGACAGGCGACTCAGGGCCGGCCATCTGTGGATTTTCTCCAATGAGGTCAGCACACAGAAAACGCCTCTCAAAGGCTTCAGGCCGGGCGATGAAGTCACGGTTCTCGACAACAGGGACAAGCCCCTTGGCTCGGCCTACATCAATCCCGCGACGCTCATCTGCGGCCGGATTCACTCGTTCGAACCGGATGTGCCGCTCGACAGGAATCTCATTGGCTCCCGTCTGGCCTCGGCCCTCGCCCTGCGCGAAAAATGCTTCAATGCCCCCTATTACCGCCTCTGCTTCAGCGAAGGAGACTTTCTCCCGGGTCTGACCATTGACCGCTTCGGCAGCCATCTCACCATCCAGGTTACCACGGCCGGCATGGAGGCGCGGAAGCCTCTCATCCGCGATGCCCTCACGGAGCTCGTGCACCCCTCTTCCCTGCTCTGGGACAACAATCTCCCTTCCCGCATTCTCGAGGGACTGCCCACAGAGAACCAGACGGAAGGCAGTGTGCCAGAGGAGCTGGAAGTGCCGGAAAACGGCTGCGTCTATCTCGTCCCCGCGCTCACGGGTCAGAAGACAGGCTGGTACTATGACCAGCGCCTGAACCGCGCAGCGGCCGCGAAATGCTGCCCCGGTGCCGACGTACTCGACTGCTTCAGCTACGTGGGCGGCTTCGGCGTAGCCGCAGCCCGTGCCGGTGCGAAATCGGTGACCTTTATGGACGCTTCGGAACAGGCTCTCTCGTACTGCCGCAAAAACATGGAACGCAACGCGCCTGCCTGCGGCTGCGAGACCATACAGGGGGATGCTTTCGACCTGCTCAATTCCCTTTACGATAAGGGACGGCGCTTCGATGTTGTCAGCATCGACCCGCCCGCCCTCATCAGACGCGAAAAGGACAGAAAGCAGGGGCTTATGGCCTACACCCGCCTCAACATCCTGGCTTCTCACCTTGTCAGGGAAGGCGGCGTGCTTGTCTCGAGTTCCTGTTCGCAGCACCTCGACGCCCTCGAGCTGCGCAGCGCCATTTCCCGGGCCGCAATCCGAACACAGCGCGTAGCACGCATTTTCTATCAGGGCGGCCAGGGACCTGATCATCCGGCCAACAGCGCCATGCTGGAGACCACCTATCTCAAATGCTTCATGGCCAGCTTCACGAAATAACGCATTTTTCCGCCTTTCCCCCGCCAATTCAGGAGTTTCCCATGTCCGATACAGATGCAGGGCAGAACACCGGCAATGCCGGCCAGCTCCCCCAGATTTCCTTCTCAACGTTCATTCTTTCTCTCGCCTCCTCGACGCTGGTCCAGCTCGGCGAAGTGCCCAATCCCGAAACGGGCAGCCTGACGCCCAACGCGGAACTCGCCAAGCACGGCATCGACACGCTGGCCATGCTCAGGGACAAGATCACCAACGGTCTCACCCCGGATGAAAGCAGCATGCTCGACAGCATCATCTACGAACTGAAAATGAAATACGTCAGCCACTCTCAGAAGTAGCGGAGGAAAAGGCAGTGAAAAAATTCAGAATCGGTCTTGTCGGCATTACCGGTTACACAGGCATGGAGCTGGCCCGCCTTCTCGCCAGCCATCCGCACATGGAACTGACCATGGCCTGCTCCCGCACGGAGTCCGGAAAACGCCTCGGTGACTTCTACCCCTTTCTCGAGAAACTTCCCGGTTCGGACGTCATAATCAGCGTCTACAATCCCGACAGGGCAAAAGAACTTTGCGACGTGGTCTTCCTCGCCGTTCCTCACGGCAAGGCCATGGACATGCTGGCTGAGCTCCATCAGCGTGGAATCAAGGTCGTTGACCTTTCTGCCGACTTCCGCATCCACGATGCTTCTGTCTATGAGGCGTGGTACAAAGTCGAGCATACGCAGAAGCAGCTCCTTCCCGAAGCCGTTTACGGACTGCCCGAGCTCTACGCTGACAGGGTGGCCTCTGCCGATATCGTGGCCAATCCCGGGTGCTATCCGACCTCGTCCATTCTCGGTCTCTATCCCGCCCTCTCCCGCGGCCTCATCAGCCCGGATGACATCGTTATCGACTCAAAGTCAGGCACTACCGGCTCTGGCCGCAAGCCCAAGGTCGGCTCCCTCTTCTGCGAGGTGTACGATACGTTCAAGGCCTACGGCCTCGGCACGCACCGCCATACTCCCGAAATCGAACAGGAGCTCTCCCTCATCGCGAAACGCCCTGTCACGCTGTCCTTCAACACGCATCTCGTGCCCATGAACCGCGGCATCCTGTCCACTATCTACACAAAGCTCACGGATCCGAAGACGGCCATTGAGGACGTGCACAAGGTCTACGAGGCAGCTTACGCCAGTGCCCGCTGGGTACGGGTCCTCCCCGCAGGAAGGCTTCCCGAGACACGGTACGTACGCGGCAGCATGTTCTGCGATCTCGGTCTCGTGGTCGATCCCAGGACCGGACGCCTCATCATCGTTTCCGCCATAGACAATATCTGCCGCGGTGCTTCGGGTCAGGCTCTCGCCAACGCCAACCTCATGTGCGGCCTGCCCATTGAGGAAGGCCTGGACGCTGCCCCACTCCTGCCATAAAGGACATTCCGCCATGCAAGAAACCAAGGAGCAGCAAAACACCCAGGAACGCATCGACAGCCTCCTGCGCGATCCTGTTCTCTGCAGAAGCCTCCTCAGACGCCTCGAGAAGGCCCTCGACGGCATAGACGGGAAAAGCATGCGCTTCATGGAAGTCTGCGGCACCCACACTGTTTCCATCTTCCAGAGCGGCCTGCGTTCCCTCCTTCCCGAAGGCGTTGTCCACCTCTCCGGTCCCGGATGCCCGGTCTGCGTTACCCACGATTCTGAGGTGGCTGCCTTCATGGAAATGGCCGGGAAGGACAACGTGATTATCACGACCTTCGGCGATCTCCTGCGTGTTCCCGGACCCGGCGGCCGCAGCCTCAAGCATGCCCTCGCTGAAGGAGCCCGTGTGCGCGTTGTCTACTCGCCCCTGGACTCCCTGAAGATCGCGAGGGAAAACCCCGGGGACACAGTGGTCTTCCTTGGTATCGGCTTCGAAACGACAGCGCCCACAGTGGCCGGAACCATTCTGGCGGCCCGCAGGGAAGGACTGAAAAACTTCTGCGTTTTTCCCCTGCACAAGCTCGTGCCTCCGGCTCTCACGGCACTGCTCTCTGACAGAGAGTGCCGCGTTGACGCCTTTCTCCTTCCGGGGCACTGCTGCATGGTAACGGGACTGAAGCCCTATCAGTTCCTGCGCGACACCTGGCACACGCCGGGCTGCGTGGGCGGCTTCGAGCCCGCGGACATCCTGCTCGCGCTGTGCATGCTGGCCGAAAGCCTGAGGGACAGGGATCCCAGAGTGGAAAACGCCTACCCGAGGGCAGTCTCTCCTGACGGCAATCCCACGGCCATGGCCCTCATCAGGCAGGTCTACCAGCCCCGCGACGCCCTGTGGCGCGGCCTCGGCATGATCCCCCAAAGCGGACTCGGCCTTCGCCCCGAATACAAAGACATGGACGCCCTTGAGCGTCTGAACGTCAGCATTCACGAAGTACCGAAGATTCCGGGCTGCCGCTGCGGCGATGTCCTTCGCGGCGTCATCACACCGAAGCAGTGTCCCCTCTTCGGAAAGGCCTGCACGCCTCTCGAGCCTGTCGGCCCCTGCATGGTTTCCACGGAAGGCAGCTGTGCTGCCTATTACAAATATTCCCTCTAAACGACCTTCACAGAGGATAAGCGAAGCGGAGCATTCGTGCCCTAACGGACAGGGATGTTCCGCTTTTGCATCTCACGCCTATGACAGCACCCACCACATTCTCCGGGGCGGCTCCGGTCCTCTCAAAGACAGTCCGCGCGGCTTCCTGGTTCATCGCCCTGGCCGTCCCCCTGGCCTATCTCTTCCTGTACGTTCCCGTGGGCATGGACACCACGGACTTCGGCTATTTTTACGGCTTCTCCTGGCGCATTCTGGAAGGGCAGTTCCCCTACAGGGATTTCTTCTACATCAAGCCCTCCCTGCCCCTTTTCTGGCATGCCTTCTGGATGAAGCTCACACCCGACGGCATCGAAGTGCTCGCCGGCAAGGCCGGCTTCCTCTGCTCCATGCTGGCGGCCTCCTGGTTCGCGGCGGGCTACCTTTCGAAGATCTTCAGTTTTGAGAAGCTCGGTATTCCCCTGCCGCTTCTCGCCACGGCGGGCTTCATCTTCGGCATCCACAGTTTCCCCTGCATGCCCTGGCACACGGCTGACGGCATCCTTTTCGCGGGCGCCGGCATCTTCTTCACAGCCTCGGGCTGGCCCGTCCTGGGCGGCGTTCTCGTGGCCTGCTCCGCTCTCTGCAAGCAGTCCTTCGTGCTCGTGCCCGCTGGTACCGTAGTCTTTGCCTGGATCTGCCGCAGCCGCTCTGAATCCCTCCGCGTGCTTCTGGGCTGGCTGGGCGCGCACGCGCTCTTCTCCTTCTTTCTCTGGAATGCCGGAGCCTGGTCCCAGTTCACGGCCATGACGACGGGGCAGCTCGACATACGCGAGGCTCTCGATGCCGGCATCGGCATCTACATCACGCAGAACTGGCTTCCGCCCCTTATCGCCTGCCTGCCAGCGGCCTTTTTCCTCGCCCGCAGAAAAACCATTCCCGGGGCTCTCGCGCCCACGGTCTGCTATATCGTGGTACTGGCCGTCTGGTACATATGGATGTGCGTCTCGCACAGGGTCTGGGAAGGCTACGGGCTCTCCTGGCCCACGCTGCTCGTGCTTCTGGGCGGCGTCATGGTCTTCCTGCCAAAAATTTTCACAGCCCCCTGGCTCAGGGATCCCGACAGCCCGCACCCGCTGCTCAGGGCCTCTGCCGGCCTCGGTCTGGCCCTCCTGGTCTCCTGGTCCGTGGCTATCTCCGGCGGCTATAAAATCCCGGCCTTTTTCGCATGCCCCCTGATCTTCGTCCTGGTGCTCTGTCATCAGGCCCTGAAAAAATACACGGGACGCTGCTCCAGCACGGCCCTGCTCTGGATCTCCGTGGTCTGCGGCACGGTCATGTTCGGCGTGGGTTACCATTACCCCTATGTCTTCCCCGTGCGTCCGCTCCTCTCCACCGACTTTGTTATGAACGCGGGCGACATCTACCCGAAGGCTTCCGGCGTCCGCGTCGACAGGGTCATGTACGAGAAACTCGCGGAACTCAAAAGCCTCCGCGCAAAATACGGCGCCAATTACAAGACGCTGCCCGGTTTCACACTATCCTACTACCTCAACGATGATATGCCTGTCATTTCCTCGGACTGGCTGCAAAACTGGGAAATTAACGGCAAGTACCAGGAAGTGTACGACGAACTCGTAAAAAAACGCGTCACCGTTTTCATGGAGCGCGACCAGATGGACGCCGAGCGCCCCGATGGCTACGAACGCACGGGCTACACCGTCCCCCAGTGGGTCCGGCACCGCTGGAAGCAGGTCGGGGAAACGAAGCATTTCGTCGTTTTCCAGCTTCCTGACGGACAATGAGCCCCACGGACACAGGCGTTGCCACTACGTTGTCAGGGTGCTAAGCTTCCCTGTTCAGGGCTGAAGACAGCCTTTCCATTCTTTCACACTCCGACAAAATAGGGAGAAGCGGTCCCCGGGACCGCTTCTCCACAAAAGAGCCATGGCAGAAAAAATTTCCTTCCCTGCGTGTTATGACCCCGCCTCCGGCCAGAAAGGTGAAATTCTCGGCACCCTCGGCATTACCCTCCTGCCCCCTGAAGGCAGCGGACGCGACATCATTGTCCGGGCCGAAATGCCCGTGGACGACCGGACAGCCCAGTGCTACGGCTACCTCAGCGGCAGCGCTATGCTGGCCGTGGAAGAGGCCCTGGCTGGTTTCGGCTCCACGAGACTTGTGCCGGATGGCTATAAACCCGTGGGAACCAGTGTCACGGCCAACCACGTTCACGCCGTCCCCTATGGGGAAATCGTTACTGCTGAAGCGCACTGCCTCCATCTCGGCAGAACAACCCACCTCTGGAACGTGGAAGTGCGGGACAGGCAGGGCAGGCTCGTCTCCACGGCGCGCGTCCTCAACATGATTGTCCCCCTCAGAAGAGCCAAGTAAATGTTCTCCCCCCAGCATCAGTCAGAGGCTCCCAGAACGTTTTCCTTCATTCCCCGCGCCCTCGATGCCCTCGCCACGGAAGCAGGCTCCTTCGCCGTATACCGCGAGCCTGACGGCATGGTGCGCATGACACGCCAGAAGGACGGAGGCTGCTCTACACCGGAAAGTCCGGCCGCGCTCGAAGGAAGCGGCTTTCTCATGGCGCCTTTCGCGTCCGGACTGGGCACGCCCCTGATCTTCATCAGGGATGAGCAGAGCGCCACGGGCTGGGACGAGATACGGGATCTTCTGCGATCCCTCGTTTCTGTTCCCGCGGCCGAGGCACAGGCTTCCTCTCCCACAGGGCCCGTTCTCATTGATACGCCGTCTCCTGCCTACGCGAGAGCCTTTTCCCTCTTTCACGATGCCCTCGTACGCGGTGTCTTCCGTAAAATCGTGCTCGCACGAAGCCAGTCCGTCCCCTTTACCTGCAGTCCCGGACATGCCTTCCTGAATGCCTGCCGGCGCTATCCCAACGCCATGGTCTCTCTTGTACACAGCCCAGCCTGCGGCACATGGCTCGGCGCCACGCCGGAGATTCTGGTAAAGGGTAAGGGAACCTCCTGGCAGAGCATGGCCCTGGCCGGCACGCGTCCGTTTACCGATACGGAACCCTGGAGCGCCAAGAATCTCGAGGAGCAGGCCCTGGTTGCCCGCTATATCCGGGACCGTCTGTCCCCCCTCTGCCGCGGCATCGAGACAAGGGGGCCCTGGACAGCGCCCGCAGGCTCTGTTCAGCATCTGCGCACGGACTTTTTCTTCGATGCGCTGCCCGGCGTCAGTGCAGCCGGCTTCGTGGCCGCCCTGCATCCGACACC
>URBN01000014.1 GCA_900546145.1 uncultured Desulfovibrio sp.
TTTTGGAGTGTGTGCAAATCTTTCTGTCCACTGTAATGGGTACAGTTTAGCGGCCCTGCTCATTCCCGCCAAACTGGCTGCCACGGTCTGTCCGGCCGCACAAAAAAAGGGAGCCAGAGCTCCCTTCACACGGCCCTGCCTGCGGTTTTCACCTAGCAAGTTCGATAAGCCGCTTCATTTTTTCTTTGTCCAGCTGCTTTCCGGCTAAATCGTAGCGTCTGCCGAGATAGCCGTACTTTGGCTGCCCCATCCGGTGATAGGGAAGCAGCTCGTACTCAATATTGATCCGGCGCGGGATGAAGGCGCGGATGGCCCTGACATCCTCCTCGGTATCATTGAATCCGGGAATAATGGGCGTCCGCACGCGGATGGGAAGATCCGGGTAATCCTCTATGACGCGGGTGAAGTTTTCGAGGATAATCCTGTTGTCGACGCCCGTGCCTTCCTTATGCTTTTGGGGATCGAGGCACTTGATATCCATGATCAGCTTGTCGAGATACCGGCAGGCTTCCTTCAGATGCTCGTAGGGATAATAGCCGCAGGTCTCTATACAGGTATTGATGCGTCTTTCCCTGGCTGCGCGGAGCAGGGAAATAGCGAAATCGTACTGCGCCAGGCACTCGCCGCCGGACAGCGTCATGCCGCCGCCGGAATGGGTGTAGAAGACGCCGTCACGCTCCACCAGGTCAAGGATATCCTTGACCTTCTTCTTCTCGCCATAGACGGTCTGGGCCCCGGTAGGGCAGACCTCATGGCAGGCAAAACACTGCCTGCACTTTCGGATGTCAAAGGCGATGAGGCCGTTTATCAGCGTCAGCGCTCCGGTCCTGCAGACCTTCAGGCAGTAACCGCATTCCTGGGCTGTAAGGCAGCGCTGCGGGTTGAAGGCATGCTCGGGACTGAGGCCCTGGGATTCAGGATTGCTGCACCAGCGGCAGCGCAGCGGACAGCCCTTCATAAAAACCACATCGCGGATCCCCTCGCCGTCATTCACACTGAATTTCTGGATATTGAAGACGAGGCCTTCAGCCTGTTCGTCGCTCATCATGTCATTCCCCCTGTTGTCTGGAAGGCTAAAATAAGGGGGGAGAAGATACGCTCTCCTCCCCCCTCACTCAGTACAGATCAGGACTTAGAAGTCTTCGTGTTCGGTGCGTTCGATGATGTCGTTCTGCAGCTCGCGGGAGATGTCGCAGAAGTACGCGCTATAACCGGCGATGCGGACCAGCAGGTTGCGGTAGTTATCAGGTTCCTTCTGAGCCTTGAGGAGGGTATCGCGGTTCACGATGTTGAACTGGATATGCCACAGCTTCAGGGCACACCAGGTCCTGATGAGAGACATGATCTTCTGGGTTCCGGACTCGCCAGCCACGCTCTTCGGGGAGAGCTTGATGTTGAGCAGACGGGAGGCACGGTTAATCAGATCATAGTTCTTGGAATGATAGTTGGAGAGCAGAACGGCGGTGGGGCCGTTGGTATCGGCGCCATGGGAAGCGGAGGAACCGTCGGAAAGAGCGGTCCATGCGTGACGGCCATTCGGTGTGGCTGAAACAACCTTGCCGAAGGGCACATGCGAGGTAATCGGCACGTAGCGCACATCGCAGTGAATATCGCGTTCCTTGCTGCACTTGATGGCTTCGATCTGGCAGGTGCGATCCACGTCGCGGGCGATGCTGTCGGCGTAAGGATCGTCATTGCCGTAGCAGGGCGCGTGCTGGAGCATGGCGCGGATGGGCTCACAGCCCTTGAAGTCACAGCGGCAGGCATCGATGACCTGCTTCATGGTCAGCTTCTTCTCATCGAACACAAGCTTCTTAATGGCGGACAGGGAATCGACAATGGTGCCGTAGCCAAGGAACTCGAAGTAGGAGAAGTCAACGCCGCCGGGGATCTTCTCTGTGTGCAGGTCAAGCATATTCTTCATGCAGAGGTCATGCAGCACGGAGGAAAGCGGAGCAGCGAAGTGCTGGGGACGCAGCTTGTCGACCACGGTCTGCTGCTGGAAGGCCTTGTGCAGAAGGTTGATCTGCTGCTTCTTGAAAGCGCCGTAGAATTCATCCCAGGTCTTGAAGGTGGTGGGATCGCCGGTCTCGAGGCCGAGCTTCTCGTCGCCGTAGAAAAGCATCTTGCCGTTGTAAAGCGTCATCTCGAGGGCTGTGGCGAAGTTCACGTACACACAGCCGGAGGTGTAGGTATCGCGGTTGGGATGACGGGTCTCGGTGCAGCCGGAGATGGCGTAGTCGAGAGCTTCATTGACCGGCACGCCCTTAACGGTGTTCAGGAAGACCACTTCTTCGTCATTGATGAGCTTCGGGAAGCCGGAGCCGTCCTTGATGGTCAGGGCGACTTCGTGCAGGAAGCGGTCAGGGGTACGCGAATGGATACGGGCGGCGAGGTCAGGGTAGTTCAGAGGGAACTCGCGCTTGGATTCCAGGAACAGATAGGACAGATCGTTCGTAGCGTCCTCACCCTCGGGGGTCTGGCCTCCAATGGTGACGGCTTCCCAGTGGGCATAGCCTTCCTGGAATTCGACGCCTTCGGGATTGATGTAAAGGTCAATGAACTGGGCCATGTCGACCCACATGCACTCGAGAAGTTCCTTGGCCTCGTTACGGGTGATGCGGCCCTCCTCGATGTCCTTCTTGTAGTAAGGCCACAGATACTGATCCATGCGGCCGTTGGAAATGATGGCGCTGGCCTTCTGTTCGATGCGGGAGAACATCTGCACGAACCACTGGCACTGCATGGCTTCGCGGAAGGTGCGGGCCGGATAGGCGGGCACGCGATCGCAGGTTTCGGCTATCTGGAGAAGTTCGGCCTTACGTTTGGGATCAGCCTCCCTGGCGGCGAGGTCCCGGGCGAGGCCGGCGTGACGCTTCGCCCAGATCATGATGGCATCGCAGACAATGATCATGGCTTCCAGGAAGGGCTTCTTCTCCCAGAGGTCAACGGAGTTGTTGAGATCAAGGGCGGCCATCTTGGCCTTGGCTTCGTTCTGGATATCAATGAAGCCGCGCTCAAGAACCTTCTTATAATCCGGCACCCACTGCAGGGCGGAACGGTAGGAAGACGTTTCGGAGACAACAAACTTGGACTTCAGGCCGCGCTCGTCAACGTACGTGAGCTGGCGGATTTCAGCGGGGAGTACCTTGTTCAGATGCTCGTGGAAGGTCTTGCCCTCCCAGTAGGGGGCGATTTCTTCCATAACGATTTTGAGATCCTCGGGAGAAATCTTGAAGGGGCTCTTATCGCGGTTGTGCAGGTTGCCAATCACTTCGCGGTAAAAGTCACCATCTATTTCAGGGTAGAGGATTCCGTAACGGCCAAGCTTGCCGACGCGGCCAGCGAGGAGCTGGTCAGGCGTAATCCAGACCGTGATCTTTTCGGCTACGTTTTTCAGAGCCTTGGCCCAGCGGAGTGTGAGAAGCTCGCCTTCCGTCTGCTTCATGCTCTCGGTGAACCACCTGGCGCGCTCGACATCAACGAAAGGAATGGTGAACTGGTTGCGTTCAAGAATCTTGTAGACACGTTCGCGGCCCCTGCGGTCGACTGTCTTGTTGATGACGCGTTCTTCCTGAGGGGAAAGGACGAGATTGTCACTCATTATTTGATCCTCCAAAAAAGGTTGGCTTCAAATGTCCCGGAAGCTCCCTGCGATTGCGCACCCGGCCTCCGCCTTATTGACAAATAATGAGCATATTGCGTGCCATTTTACTTAACTATCTTAAATTTAACGAAAAAAAATATTAATCAAGGACAAACGGGAGCGTATTTTTTCAGCCTGTTCCATGCAAAAGAACAACAAAATTTCTCCAACCTGCTGAAATACTTTGACAAACGTCTGTATATGCTTTTTTGCAACAAACCGCTGAATGTTCTTTTTTGCACAAGGTTTACCTGGCTGAAACGGCATACCGTGTGCAAAACGCTGCCCGTCTGTATCGGAAACACCTCTCTTTTTCAGCGCCCTGCAGAAATATTTTCAGACAGGGACAACCCCGGAAAAATTTTTCCCGGGCCGCTATCCGGGGGGGCAGAATAACGGCCTCGGACTTTTTGTTGCAAAAAAACACACTGCTTTTTCAGAAATGGCAGACCGGTTCCAGGCATTGGGCTGAACGGGACACGTCATCTCCGGACTGCCCAATGCCTGAAAGAAATCCGTTCCACTTTATTTTCTTCACGGGCGCAGGGGCAGCGGACCATGCGGTCCGGATTGGGATCCGTCCTGCTTTTCTTCAGATACAGGACGTCCCCCTCTTCAATCCTGGGACGCTGCGTTCTCCAGTGTTCCCCGCTCCGGCCATGTGCCGGTATCCGGGGGCACTCTCCCCTGTGTATCCGGTCCTTTCTCATTTTTTCTGCCATTTCAGAAGGCTGCAGAGCCGGGCGCAGACAGCAAATCTTCCCGGTTCAGCAGAACATCAGTTCCCGGACTTTCCTGCCGCATTCCGCGGGCGCTTCCCCGGCCTTCATCAGTGTAGCGGTGACCGGCCGTTTTTCTTCCATGCTGCAGCGCCATGTAACGACTCCACAGCTCCCGGACATCCCACAGACTGCGGCTGAAGACAACGCTGCAGCCTTTCCTGACCTGGTCCTTTCCGGGGGGAGGACGCACCGGATGAAGACGGTTTTAGATATCTGCTTTCCCCTTCGGAACAAAAAGCCGTTTCATATCCACGCCCTCATGGGTCAGGAGCCAGATTTTCTTATCAATGCCGCCTGCGTATGCGGTCAGACTGCCGGCAGCGCCGACGACCCTGTGACAGGGGATGATAATGGAGATGGCGTTGTGTGAGCCCGCACCGCCTACGGCCTGCGCGGACATCCGGGCGATTCCCCTTTCCTCGGCGATTTTTGCGGCGACTGCCCCATACGTTGTAGTCGTCCCATAGGGAATCTTCTGCAGGATATTCCAGACGGAGATCTGGAAAGGCGTGCCAATCATATGAAGAGGCGGCGTAAAGCCCGGATCCCTGCCTGAGAAATAGATATCGAGCCAGCGCTCCGCTTCCTTCAGGACAGGTTTCTCCCGTTCTTCGTGTTCGCTGCCAAGGCAGCGGGCGTAGTATTTCTGCCCTTCGAACCAGAGGCCGGTAAGCCCCTCTCCGTCACAGGAAAGAAGAATTTTTCCGAGCGGTGACAGGTATGTGCTTGTGTACTGCATGGTGAGCTGCCTCCCGGGTCACAACCGTGACTGCCAGACTGTCCGGTTACGCTTTTTGCGGATAGAGAATCCGGGCAGACGGCCCCGGCCTTTCCCAAAGCTCTCCTCAGATAAAGCGGCCCCGGATACGAAAGGGTGTATCAATACTAATATAGGGAAGCGCCGGAACAGATCCAGCTTTCCGGAAGTTCCTCCGGCAGGAAATACCGCACGCCGGAATACCCCATATCATCAGTACCAGAGGGAGTATATCCCTCCATCATGCGGCATGTATACCCCCTTCGGACCACTGGGATTTTTGCAGGGAAACGGTTTTCTGGCGGCAGTACGGCCCTCCTGCGCCTTCCGGAACAGGCCCCTGAAAAAAACTGCCCCCCGCGGAGGCTTCGCGGAGTCCACAACGTCAGGGGAAAGGGAGTAACTATTCACAAATAATTATCATTAGCACAACTATATTTGCCAAACTTCCTGGTAAAATGGCCACAGGGCACCCTCAGAAAGGCACATAACGCGGGAAAAAGCGGTTCTGAAAGGCATTCAGGGAGTCCGTATTTTCCCTTTTAGGTGCAAATATAGCCAGTTAGCAAAACACAGAAAGTAATCAACAGAGAAAGCCGCAGACCCATGACAAAACGTTGGCTTTATGGTAATCAGTGTTTGTTTCTATAGTCGGGGTAGAGGGCAAAAAAGCATCGTGATTTTTTTCTCTAGCACCTTGACGCTTAGAAACGGGTTGTCTAACCTAAAAAAAGCGTATGCATCCCCCCCAATCAGGGTAGGAGACTGTCCGTCGCATGGGGTAACGGTCAGTCCAGGGAATGATCAGCATACAAAAGGATGTTCACATGAGGAACGGTAAGGCACTGCTCACGCAGACGGCGATGGCTGCGGCCTGTACTTTCTGTCTGATCATCTGGGGCGCAGCTCCCGGAAGCGCTGCGGAACTCCCCGAGACGGATAGTGGTGCGCCTTCAGCCTGTGTTATGTTCCCGGTCACGGCTAAAGCAGCTCCCTCTGCTGCCGGCATGAAACCGGTACTTTTCAATCACCTTATTCACGAAAAAGCAGTGGAGAAGTGCGAAACCTGCCATCACACCGGTGATCCGCAGGCCTGCACTGACTGCCACACCGTCGAGGGCAAGAAGGAAGGCAATTTCATTACCCTCGAACAGGCCATGCATACCACCAATATTGCTAAGCCTGAAAAGGGGAACACCCCCTCGAGCTGCGTCAGCTGCCATGAAGCCCAGCTCGCCAAGCGCGACTGCGCCGGCTGCCATAAGGTTGTGACTCCGGCCCGCGATGCGCAGTGGTGCGGCGTCTGCCATAAGGTTGATGTCACTCCCGCCCAGATGAAGGCCGGCGCGTCCGGCAAGCTCACCGGCAGCGAAAATCTCGCCCTGGCCACCAGGACGGTGCAGTCTACCAAGCCTGTGGCCGCTCCCTCCTCTCTTGGCCCCACGAAGGTGACGATTGACGCCATTGCCAAGGAGTACAAGCCCTGCGTCTTCAACCACCGCAGGCACATCGAATCCCTTATGGACAGGATCAAGGACAACAAGCTCGCTGGTGCCTTCCATACCCAGCCCGAGACCGTCTGCGCTGTCTGCCATCACAACAGCCCGCTGTCTGTGACGCCTCCGAAGTGCAGCAGCTGCCATCAAACGACCATTGATCCCAACAAGACCGACCGTCCGGCTCTCAAGGCCGCCTATCACCTGCAGTGCATGGGATGCCATACCGGCATGAACGTCGCCCGTCCTGAGAACACTGACTGCACCGGCTGCCACAAGTCTCTGGACAAGTAGGGGAGAGCTATATGAATCGCAGAAAATTCCTGACCTTTATGGGAACAGCAGGAGTGGCTTCTGCTCTCGGCACCGCAAAGGTGGCCGAAGCCAGCCATACCTTCCCTTACTATGACAACGGCTACGGCGTGCTGCACGACATGACCCGCTGCATCGGCTGCCGCAAGTGCGAAGAAGGCTGCAACATCGTCAACAATCTCAAGAAGCCCGATGTGCCCTTCTCTGACGTGACCGTCACGCACAAGCACCGCCGCATGACCCCCAACGAGTGGACCGTCGTCAACCGCTGGGACATGGGCAACAACGAGTTCTACTTCCGCAAGCAGCAGTGCTTCCACTGCAACGACCCGGCATGCGCCAGCGCCTGCTTCACCAAATGCTACACGAAGAACCCCGACGGTTCCGTGACGTATAACGGCAAGCAGTGCGTCGGCTGCCGTTACTGCATGGTCGCCTGCCCCTTCTACGTGCCGAGCTTCGAATACGACGAGCCCTTCGATCCTCTGATCAAGAAATGCACGTTCTGCCACAACCGCCTCGAAAAAGGCCAGCTGCCCGGCTGTGTGGAAGCCTGCACCATGGACGCCCTGACCTTTGGCCGCCGTTCCGACCTGATCAAAATCGCTCACAAGCGCATCGAAGCCAATCCTGACAAATACCTCGACTACGTCTACGGCGAGCAGGACGCCGGCGGTACGGCCTGGATGGTGCTCATGCCCAAACCCAAGGGTGTGGCCCAGATCCCGACCGGCAACTCCGCTCTCGCTGCCCCTGTCGCCAAGAAGTGCGGTCTTGATACCAAACTCGGCGTTGAGCCCATGGGCGAACTCACCCACGGCGCCCTTGGCACCGTGCCCATGATCATCGCCTTCTGGCCCCTCATCTTCGGCGGTGCCTACGGCATGACCAAACGCCGCGAAGCCATGGCTGAAGCCGCGAAGGCCCAGGCCGTCGTCGACGAAAAGAAGAAGGTCATGGACGCCGCCCTGCAGTGCATTGAGAAAGAGCAGGGCAAGGAAGCTGCGGACAAGGCCCGTGCAGCCATGGAGGCTGCCATGGCCAAGGAAGAAGCTTCCAAGACCGAGGGGGAGGACAAGTAAATGGAAGAACCTAAAATCATCATCCCCACTAAGGATCACCTGTTCAACATGCAGGAGTTCCTTAAGCTTACTCCTGGCAACATCATCAACTACACGCTGCTGGCCATCGGTCTGGTCATCACCGTTGTGCGTTTCACCCAGGGCATCGGAGCTGTCTCCAACCTCGATGACTATCAGCCCTGGGGCATGTGGATCGGCTTTGACCTGCTCTGCGGCGTGTGCCTTGCCGCAGGCGGCTACTTCACGACCGTTGCCTGCTATGTCATGGGCATGAAGCAGTTCAGCTCAGCCGCCCGTCCGGCCGTCCTGACCGCCTTCCTCGGCTACGCCTTCGTTGTCGTGGCCCTGCTGTACGACCTTGGTCATCCGCTCCGTCTGCCTTACATGTTCTTCTTCCCCGGCACCACCTCGGTGCTGTTCGAAGTCGGCCTCTGCGTGGCAACCTACCTCACCGTTCTCTTTATTGAATGGTCCGTGGCTCCCTGCGAATGGCTCGGCAAGAAGTTCCCCTTCCTGCTGAAGTGGCGCCACTGGGTTGAAAAGTGCGGCATCCTGTTCACCATCATGGGCGTCTGCCTTTCCACCCTGCATCAGTCCTCTCTCGGCACCCTGTTCGTCATTGCCCCCGGCAAGCTGCATCCTCTCTGGTACACCGAGTTCCTGCCCATGTTCTTCTTCGTGAGCTCCATGGTCGCCGGCTGCTCCATGGTTATCTTTGAAGGCATGTGCTCGCATCACAGCGCCAGCTGCCGCCGCTATATGGACGCCACCCACCTTGCCCAGTCCGACACTGTCACCCTGGGCTTCGCCAAGGCCGGCTCCCTCATCCTGTTCTCCTACTTCATGCTCCGCCTGATTGACATGCTGGTGCATGGCAACATTCCCTACCTCTTCACCGGCTACGGTGTGTGGTGGCTCATCGAAATGCTGTTCTTCATCCTTCTACCCTCCCTGCTCTACGCCAAGGGCTCCCGTGAGAAGAACATCGCTCTCTGCCAGTTCGCGTCTGTCAACGCCGTCTTGGGTATCGTGCTGAACCGTTTCACCATCTGCATGATTGCCTACAACTGGCAGCTGCCGTCCGCGGACCGCTACTTCCCCAGCTTCACCGAAATCATGATCACGGTCTTCGTCATCACGATGATCGTCACCTGCTACAGGTTCATCGTCTACCATATGCCGATCCTGTATCAGCATCCTGATTACAAGGACTAAGGGACAGGAGGCAACGTTATGCATTTCGATACTTTCTACCAGTTTTTCATCTACTCGAAGAACTGGGCCTACATCATGATGTTCATCACCCTGCCCCTGTTCGTCGTGTTCTGGAACACGATTCTCTATCCTACCCAGGATAAGGAAGTTCGTGCCATCATCGACAAAATCAAAGGCAAATTCTGCTTCTGCAAGTGCCGGTGCTCTAAAAAGAAAGCCGACTAAGCTTTCCCTTAAGGCCTGACAACGCAGTGGTTTTGAAGTAAAAAGACAGGACGGAGCTTTGCTCCGCCCTGTCTTCTTTTGTTTCAGGAAATCAGTTTCACAAAGAGGGATTTGCTCATGTGCCTCGCAGTACCCACGCAGGTCGTTGAAATTCTCGAAAACACCATGTGCCGCGTCAGGGTCGGCAATGGAAGCACGCTTCTCACATGCTCCACCATGCTTCTGCCCGAACCTCCCAAAGTCGGCGACTATCTCATCGTCCACGCGGGCTTCGCCATGCATAAACTCGATCCCGAAGAAGCCGAGAAAAGCCTGGCCGCGCTCAGGGAACTCGTCGCGGCCATGGAAAAGAACGGTGACATGGCTGTTCTGGAAGCAGAACAGCGGCAGGACTGATTCACCTTTTCTTCCGCACCTCTCACCGTCCGACATCCTGATTTTCTTGACTTTGCAATCGCCATTCCCTAGTCAGACGGCAGACACTTTATTTTCCAGGAATTACAATGAGCGACTATAAGAAAACCCTTAATCTGCCAAAAACAAAATTTCCCATGAAGGCAAACCTCGTCCAGCAGGAGCCCCAGAGGCTCAAACACTGGCACGATATCGATGCCTTCAAAGCCATGGTCAGCACGGATGCCCCTCTCGGTGAATATGTTCTCCATGACGGCCCGCCCTACGCCAATGGCCACATCCATATGGGCCACGCCCTCAACAAGATTCTGAAGGACATCATCATCAAGTCCCGGAACATGCAGGGCTACCATGCCTATTATGTCCCCGGCTGGGACTGCCACGGCCTGCCCATCGAGCACAAGGTCGAAGAGGAACTGAAGGGCAAGAAGAAGACTCTGCCCGCTCATGTGGTCCGCAAGATCTGCCGCGAGTACGCCACCAAGTGGGTAAAAATCCAGAAGGCCGAATTCCAGCGCCTCGGCGTCTTCGGCGACTGGGAACATCCCTATCTTTCCATGGTGCCCGAATTCGAAGCCACCACAAGCCGCGAGCTGGCCAACTTCGTGGAAAAGGGCAACGTGATCCGCGCCAAGAAGCCCATTTACTGGTGCGGCCACTGCCATACCGCCCTCGCTGAAGCCGAAGTCGAATACAAGGACATCGACTCTTACTCCATCTACGTCCGTTTCCGCCTCGACGATCCCGCCGTAACCAGAGTTTTCCCCAAGGCCGATCCTTCCCGCTGCTACGTCATCATCTGGACCACGACGCCCTGGACCATCCCGGACAACTGCGCGGTCTGCCTCAATCCGAAATTCTCCTACGCCCTCGTTGAAGCCGGCGGTGAGCAGTTCCTCCTCGCCCGCGATCTCCTCGAGCCCTGTGCGAAGATTTTCGGATGGGAAAAGTACGAGATCATCGGCGAGGCTGCCGGCGAGGCTCTCGAAGGAATCAAGGCACGCCATCCCCTGGCGCCTCTCGATCCCTACTATGATCGGCCGTCCCCCATCGTTCTTGGCGGACACGTCACACTGGATTCAGGTACCGGCTGCGTTCACACCGCTCCCGGCCACGGCCCCGATGACTACGAAGTGGGCCTGAAGTACAATCTGGATATCCTGTCGCCCATGGACGACGCCGCTGTCTTCCTGCCGACTGTTCCCCTTTTCGCGGGTATGAATGTTTTCGACGCCAACGAACCCGTTCTCGAAAAGCTGAAGGAAACAGGCGCGCTCATGAACTGCGGGCACATCACGCACTCCTATCCGTGCTGCTGGCGCTGCAAAAAGCCGCTCATTTTCCGCGCCACGACCCAGTGGTTCATCAGCATGGAAAAGAACGATCTCCGCAAGAGGGCCCTGGACGCCATTGACAACAAAGTAACCTGGATTCCCTCCTGGGGCCGCGATCGTATCCATAATATGATCGCCACCCGTCCGGACTGGTGCATTTCCCGTCAGCGCCAGTGGGGCGTCCCCATCGTCGCCCTTGTCTGTGAAGACTGCGGCGAGGCCTGGAACGATCCCAAATGGATGCGCGAAATCAGCGACCGCTTCGCCAAACATCCTACGGGCTGCGACTACTGGTTCGAGGCTGATCTCAAGGACATCGTTCCCGAAGGCCTCAAATGCCCGCACTGCGGCGGCCAGCACTGGCGCAAGGAAACGGATATTCTCGACGTCTGGTTTGACTCCGGCACCACCTGGTCCGCCGTGCTCAGGCAGCGGCCCGAACTCCGCTATCCGGCAGACCTTTACCTTGAAGGCAGCGACCAGCACCGCGGCTGGTTCCACAGCTCCCTCCTGGTTTCCATCGGCAACGAAGGAATTCCACCTTACAAGTCAGTCCTCACCCACGGCTACGTGGTCGACGGCAAGGGCATGAAGATGTCCAAGTCCCTCGGCAACGGCATCGCCCCCCAGGAACTCATTGACAAATACGGTGCCGACCTTGTCAGGCTCTGGGTATCGAGTGCTGACTACCGCGAGGACGTCCGTATTTCCCAGGATATCATCAACCGTCTCGTTGACGCGTACCGCCGCATCCGCAATACCTGCCGCTACATCCTTGGCTGTGTTGACGGCGTAAAGACGGAAAATCTCCTTCCCCTGGACAAACTCCTGCCTCTCGACCGCTACGCCGTAAGCAAGGCAGCCGAAATCTACAGGAGCGTGCAGGAAGGCTACCAGTCCTACGACTTCCACAAAGTATACCACCTCCTGCATGAGTACTGCGTCACGGACCTTTCCGTGCTCTGCATCGACGTGCTCAAGGATCGTATCTACTGCTCGGCCAGGAACACCGTGGAGTTCCGCTCCGCCGTGACGGCCATGTACCACATCATAGAACTTCTGGTGCGTGACCTCGCCCCGATCCTCTCCTTCACGGCAGACGAGATCTTTGACTATCTCCCCGATTCGCTGAAAGAAGGCGCGCCCACCGTCTTCGCCCTGAAGCCCGTCGACTGCGCCTCCTGGATTCTTCCCGGGGACGCGCGCGGCGACTGGAAAGTCCTTCAGGACGTACGCGGCGCCGTGACGAGAGCCATCGAACCCCTGCGCCAGCAGGGTGTCATCGGGCATGCGCTCGACACGTCCATCACGCTCTACGTTTCCGATGACGTAAAGGGCGCTCTGGACAGAACGGGAGCCGATCTGAGGGAATGGTGCATCGTTTCCCAGATCCACGTTGAAGGACTCGCTTCGAAGCCTGCCAGCCTGGCCGAAGACAGCCTTTCCGCCGGCGTCGCCGTGAAGGTCGATAAGGCCGAGGGCGAAAAATGTCCCCGCTGCTGGATTTACTCCACCGAAATCGGCGCCGATCCTGCCCATCCTGACGTGTGCCCGCGCTGCGCGCACATGCTCGATGAGCTTGATGCCCACAAAGAGGGGAACAACTAATGTCGTCCCGGTGGCGCATTTTCTTCACCACTGCCGCAGCCGTTCTGGCGCTGGATCAGCTTACGAAGCTCTGGATTGTCAAAAACCTTACGCTGACAAGCGAAATTCCCGTCATTCCCGGCTTTTTCAGCATAGTGAGCGTGCGCAACCGGGGCGCCGCATTCGGATTCCTCAACCGCTCTGACATTGACTGGCAGTTCTGGCTTTTTCTGGCGGCCACACTTGTGGCCGCCTGGGCCATTATCATGCTTGTCAGGAAAAGCGGCCGCGCCCCGCTGCTCTGGACCGGTCTCGCCCTCGTCATGGGCGGCGCCCTCGGCAATCTGGCGGACAGGATACGCATGCGGGAAGTTGTCGACTTCCTCGACTTTTACATCCGGGACGCGCACTGGCCCGCTTTCAATATAGCCGATGTCGGCATCTGCGTGGGAGCCGGACTTACGGCCCTTGCCATGCTGCTGGGGCAGGACAGGGAGGACAACGGCGCCAGCCGGCGCAAAAAGGAGAAGGACGCATGATTTTTCACTGGTGGCACGTGCTCGTCGCAGCCATTCCCATACTGCCCAATCTGTGGAGTCTCTGGCACCTCTGGAGCCACGACTTCAACAATGATTTCGAACGGAAGGTGCGCTGGCTTCTCCTGTGCGTCTTCGTCCCTGTTATCGGTGGCCTGATATACATTTTCAAAGGCCGCAAGTATGCCGGCAGCAAAATTGACCGCCGGCACGCCTAACAACAGATTCAACCCACAAGGCTAATTCAATGAACGTACAGCGTTTACCCCTTCTGGTTCTGGCGGCATCCCTGACCTTTACTCTGAACGGCTGCGCCACGCAGAGCAAAAGCGATGAAATGGAAGCCCAGATTATGCAGCATGACGCCCAGATGCGTCAGATGCAGCCCGTGCAGGCCGATATGTACAACCAGGTACAGTCACTGCGCGAGGAACTCAATGACATCAAAGGCCAGCTCGTCGATATCCGCAATGCCGGCGGCGCCGCCGCCATGGTTGACAAGCTGAACCGCCATGAACAGGCGCTCCATCAGATTGAGACCAGCATGGCCATGAATTTCAACCTCGGCTCTCCCCTGGCCGGCGGCAACGCAGGCTCCGCAGGTGCGGCCGGCGTAGCCGGTGCAGCTGGTGCTATAGGAGCCGCAGGCGCCGCCCAGGCTGCCGCTCCCGCCACAGCGCCCCAGGCGCCGGCAGCGCTCTCCCAGGGTACGGCTCAGGCCGCGGAAGCGGCTCCCGCAGCCCAGGCCCAGCCCGCAGGCGCAGCGCCCTCGGGTGACACCTGGGGACAGGAAACGCCCCAGCCCAAGGCCCCCAAAGCTGAAAAGGACATGTCCGTGGCTCTCTATGAGGCCGGCGTGAATTCCTTCAACTCCCGTCAGTACGGCGATGCCCAGCGCTCCTTCAGCGACTTCATCAAGAACTTCGGCAGCAATCCCAAGGCTCCCAACGCCCAGTATTACCTCGCCGAATGCTACTTCCAGAAGAACCAGTTCAATGACGCCGCCCTCGCCTACGACACGGTGATCACCAAGTACGGCAATTCCGACAAGGCTCCGGCCGCCTATCTGAAGCAGGGTATCTGCTTCAGCAAGATGCAGCAGGATAAGGCCGCGAAAGCGCGCCTCGCCGAGCTCATCAAAAAATACCCCAACAGCCCTGAAGCCACCCGCGCCAAGACATTCCTGAAGACCAACAAATAACGGCGCGTCTCCCTTTCACGAATCAGAAGGACCTGTCCGGATTATCCGGCAGGTCTTTTTTTTTGCTTCTAAAAAAAGAGGGAGCCCGGCCGCAGCCGGACTCCCTCCGATTCGTTATGAAAAAGACCGGACTACTTGCCGGCGAGTATGGACTCACCAATCTCAAGCGCCCTGAGATTGACGTCCAGAATCTTGGCAGGCAGGAATTTTCTCAGAGCTTCCTCGAAGACGTCGAGGCCAAAGGGCAGGATGCCCGAAGCGCACACGGCGGCGAGCAGGACGGTATTGCCAGCCTGGACCGCGCCGGCCTTTTCACCCAGTTCCCTGCAGGGAAGGAAGTGACTGGCCCTCGAAGCAGCACCAACCTTGGCCTTGATTTCATCGATGGACGGATAGGTTTCCACGCCGAGGTTCACACCCACAGGGGGCATGGGGTCAGAGCTCGAGAAGACAACGCCGTCGCTTCTGAGATAGGGCAGGCCGCGCAGGGTTTCCAGAGGCTCAAAGCCGAGCATGAGGTCAGCTTCGCCGAAGTCAAGCTTCGGAGCGCGCCAGCCGCCGAGGAGGCACACGGACTCCACAACGCCGCCGCGCTGGGCCATGCCGTGCACTTCGCCGGCCACCACGTCACAGCCGGCGTAGAGGGCCGTGCGGGCCAGAAGGGAAGTGGCGGTCAGAGAGCCCTGTCCGCCCACGCCCGTGAAATAAATGCGGATTCTTTTCTGCGTATCCATATCAGCCTCCTAACCGCGCTTCTTGAGCTTGAAGGAGCCGGGAGCGATCTGCAGGCACATGCCGCAGCCTGTGCACAGGGTCTCGTCAACAGCGTACTCCCCGCCGCGGCGGCAGAAAGCCGGGCAGGCATACTGCTCAAAGCAGTGCTTGGCTCCTTCGTCCTGCTTCGCCACATAGGCGTAGCGGTCAATGCCCTTGTGCAGGCGTCTCCTGGCGTACAGGGCACAGGGTTCTTCGGAAATGAGGACTCGCACGCCGTCCATGTCCTTGAGTTCCCTGATGGCGTCCATGACGGACTTGAGCTGGAAGGACTTCACCCTCCTCACCTGGGTCACGCCGAAACCGCGAACGATGTTCTCGATATCGAGATGCTGGCAGATATCACCGAGCATATCCTGCATCATGCCGGGGTTCGGCTGATGGCCTGTCATGGCCGTGGTGCCGTTATCGAGCACGACGATGAGCAGATTCATCTTGTTGAACACCGCGTTGGCAAGTCCGGTCATGCCGG
Organism: uncultured Desulfovibrio sp.; assembly: GCA_900546145.1. GTDB lineage: Bacteria > Desulfobacterota > Desulfovibrionia > Desulfovibrionales > Desulfovibrionaceae > Desulfovibrio. The sequence continues at coordinate 15,834 of URBN01000014.1, forward strand.
AATGGAAGAACGTGGAGTCGCCGATGAAACCGACCACAGGCTTGCCGGTGGCAAGAGCAAAACCGGAGCCTGCGGAAATGGAGGAGCCCATGCAGAACAGGAAGTCAGCGCAGCGCAGAGGCGGAAGCATGCCGAGCGTGTAGCAGCCGATATCGCTGGAATAATAGGCGTCATCACCGAAGATCTGCCTGACAGCGTAGTACACGGCCCTGTGGGAGCAGCCGGCACAGAGGTTCGGGGGACGGCGGGGCAGATCCTTCGCGGGAGCGGGGGCGTAAATCTGGCAGGGGCTGCTCAGGAACGCCGAGAGGGCACGCATGATAAGCGTGGTGGAATACTCAGCCTGCTCGGTAAGGATATCGTTTTTGCCTTCCACGGCCACCCTGATACCACGCTTCTGGGCAATGGCGCGCACGGCAGTCTCGAGCAGGGGATCATTTTCTTCCAGCACGAGCACGCGCTCACATCCGGAAAGGAACCTGACAATCATTTCCTCGGGAAGAGGCCAGGTCATGCCAAGCTCAAGCACACTGACCTTGTCCTGCCAGCTGCCGGCGTAGAGGGCGTCGGCGAGATAATCACGGGAAACACCGGAAGCGATGACGCCGAGTTTCGGCTGGGAAGCCGGAACCGTGATCTTATTGAAGCGGCTCGTCTCGGAAATGGCTTCGGCCCTGCGCATTCTCTCCATGACGGCAATATGGAGCAGACGGGAAACCGCGGGCACGGGAACGAAGCGCTGGGGCTTGCGTTCAAAGGGTACTCTGGGCTGCTCCTCTTCCGGAAGATCATCGAAGTTCACGGCGCCGCGCATGTGGCTGATGCGGGTGGTAGTACGGAGCATGACCGGCTGCTGCAGCTCACGGGCGAGGCGGAAGGCTTCACGGGTCATGTCCTTGGCTTCCTGGGCCGAGGCAGGCTCGAAGCAGGGAAGATGGGCAGCGCGCGCGTAGTTGCGGTTGTCCTGCTCATTCTGCGAGGAATGGAAGCCGGGGTCGTCAGCGCTCAGCACGACAAGGCCGCCGGGCAGACCGGTATAGGCTGACGTGAAAAGCGGATCAGCGGCGACGTTCAGGCCCACATGCTTCATGGTCACGAGAGCCATGGCGCCGCCAAGAGCCGCGCCGCAGGCCACTTCCATGGCCACCTTCTCGTTGACGGAATACTGCATGTAGTAGCGTTTGCCGTTTCCGCCCATTTTGTAAAACGTATCGGGGACTTCAGAAGAAGGCGTACCGGGATAGCAGGTGACAACATGGACACCGGCCTCAAGGGCGCCGCGTACAATGGCTTCATTGCCAAGCAGCAGATGGCGCTCGCCTTTCCTGCCCTCCAACAGAGGATTGCTCATATAAAAACCTCCTCTCCGGGAAATTCTTTCCGGCGGGTCGTTCGGGGAAAGCCTCTTTTTACCAGTCCGGCATCAGGCATGCCGGCCGTACTCTTTCCCTACTTTTTTGCCTCGGCCGGCTTTGCGGCCTCGGCTTTAGCCTGCTTCTCCAGTTCACGCACATCAGCGGCCCGCTGACGGTAGTAGTCGGCCTCGGAGCCTTCCCTGCCGCCGGCCAGTTCGTCGAACGTTTTGGCCGAAAGGTCGTATTTACCGGCCCTGGCCGCTGCCTCGGCAAGCATCAGGTTGATCTGGCCCCTGGCATTGACCGGAGCCTTCGCGACCGCCGACTGGAGAAGCGTTATTCCTTCATCATACTTGCCGGCGTTGCACAGGCTGCCGGCCTGACCCAGAAGAGCCGCAAAACCGAGAGGCTTGTCGGCTGCGTCCCTGGCGATGCGGCCGTAGGCAGCGGCCGCGACCTCGAACTTGCCCTGGGCAAGCGCGCTCTGCGCGAGAACAGCGTTGACAGCAGGCTGCAGGCGCTCGGGTGTTCCGGCGGCCAGATCCTCAAGGGCTTTCAGCTGCGCGGCGTCAGGCTTCTGCTGCTGAATGCGGGCCAGCTGAGTCTGAACCTTTTCCTGCTCGCTCTTCTGCATGTAGCGGTACAGTCCCGTTCCGGCCAGCGCAAGGATGAGGGCCACAACAATGGCGATGATGTACTTCGCGTTGCGGGTAATGAACTCGAGGAAAGGACGGTTTTCAACCGCAACTTCTTCCTGAACGTTCCTGATCAGGGAAGGATCATCGGCCAGGGGCTGATTCTTAACGCGCATCATGTGCAAAAATCTCCTTAAAGCAGCGCTCATTTTTGGCAGGAAAGGCCCAGCCTCCGGGATATCCCGGTTCTGAGGCTGGGCCAATCCATAAAGATCAGTGTAACGAAAATATTACTTGCTGAACAGAATTTCCTGATACGTGGGCAGGGACCAGAGATCCCCAGGTACTTCGGTCTCCAGCCGGTCGGCCGCTTCCCTGAGCCTGTCCATAGCCGGAAGGACGGAGTCGCAGTAGTTGCGGGCCTTTTCCGGGATCCCCTGGAAGCGCTCGGCCTTTTCCACGAGCTTCTCGAGTTCGTCGGCCGCGGTCTGCAGGCTGCGCAGATCCGCGGTGATCCTGTCGAGAGTATCTGTCCTGTAGTCCTTGTTCAGAGTCTTCAGGGACACGCAGGTATCAGCCAGTTCCTTCTGATAACGCAGGCCGGACGGATAGATATCGGTCCTGGCCATGCGGACGCAGAGGACAGCCTCCGTGTGGATAGTCTTGGAATACTGGCCGAGGTAAATCTCCTCCCGGGCCCTGAGCTCATCCCTGTTCATGATGTGCATGCGCTCGAAGAGGTCGATGACCTCGGGCTTCACCAGCTCGGGCATGGCTTCGGGAGTATTGCGCAGATCTGGCAGGCCGCGGCGCACCGCTTCCTTATGCCACGCCTCGGAATACCCGTCGCCGTTGAAAATAACGGCGCTGTGTTCCTCAATGACATGGGAGACGAAGCTCTGCAGGGCCTCATTGAAGGAATGGCCCTTCTTCAGCATGCTCTCGAGCCAGTCGGCCGCGAATCCGAGGGAATCCGCCATCATGGCATTCAGGGCCGTAATGGAATCGGCCGCAGACTGGCTGGAGCCGAGGGCGCGGAATTCGAAGCGGTTGCCGACGAAGGCCACGGGGCTTGTGCGGTTCCGGTCGCCGGGATCACGCGGCAGCGGAGGCAGCGTGTCCACGCCGATATTCATGCTTTTCTTTGCCCCGCCATCGGCGTGCTCGAAGTGTCCGGAGCGGAAGGCCTCGAACACGTTCGTCAGCTGATCGCCGAGGAAGATGGACATGATGGCCGGCGGGGCCTCGTTGGCACCGAGCCTGTGGTCATTGCTGGCCGAGGCCACAGTGGCCCTGAGCAGGCCGCCGTACTTGTGCACGGCGCGGATGAAGGCCGCGCAGAAGATGAGGAACTTGGCGTTGGACTGCGGCGTATCGCCGGGGTTGAAGAGCGTGCCAAGATCGGCGTTGCCGATGCTGTAATTCAGATGTTTGCCGGAGCCGTTGATAAAGTTGAAGGGCTTCTCGTGAAGAAGGCACTTCAGGCCGTAATGCTTGGCTGTGTTGCGCAGCACGGCCATAATCTGATGGTTATGATCCACGGCCACGTTGGCCGGCTCGAAAAGGGGCGCGATCTCGTACTGGCTGGGAGCCACCTCATTGTGGCGGGTCTGCACGGGAACGCCCAGTTTGTAGAGCTTGCGTTCGGCCTCCATCATGAAGGAAAGGACGCGCTGCGGGATGACGCCGAAATACTGATCGCTGAATTCCTGTCCCTTGGGCGGACGGGCACCGAACAGGGTGCGGCCGGCGGCGAGCAGATCCGGGCGGGCGAACGTGTAGTTGTTGTCGATGAGGAAGTATTCCTGCTCAAGCCCGGCGTAGGCCACGATAGGCAGATCCGTGTGCACACCGAACAGGCCGAGCACGCGCTTGGCCTCGCGGTTGAGCGCCTGGCCGGCCCGGATCATGGGCGTCTTCTTGTCGAGGGACACGCCCTTCCAGGACAGGAACATGGTGGGGATGCACAGGATGATACCGTTGGGGTTTTCCTGCAGATAGGCGGGGCTCGTCACGTCCCAGGCCGTGTAGCCGCGGGCTTCGAAGGTGGACCGCAGGCCACCCGACGGGAAGGAGGAACCGTCCGCCTCGCCCCGGATGAGCATGGAGCCGGAGAACTCGGCGATGACGCCGCCCATGCCGTCCGGAGTGAAGAGACTGTCATGCTTCTCGGCGGTCTGTCCGTTAAGAGGATAAAAGATGTGCGTATAGTGGGTGGCGCCATGCTCGATGGCCCAGTCCTTCATGACTGCGGCCACCGTGTCGGCAATGCCCGGATCAAGGGTTTCCCCGTAGCGGATAGTCTTCTGCAGCGCCTTGTACACATCACGGGGAAGGCGTTCGCGCATCACCCTGTCGTTGAAGACGTTGCAGGAATACACATCCATGGGGCTGGTTTCGTGAAAATTAAAATCCGCGGGTTCCGGCTTGTAGGTCGTAATGGCACGGATAGCGTCAAGCCGCGCGCTGTTACTGCTCATGGGGGGGCCTCCAGTCAGCGGTCTAGTTGACGGAAACGATTTCAATATCGAAACGCAGATCCTTGCCGGCCATGGGATTGTTGGCGTCGAGGGTGATTTCCGTGTCTGTGACTTCGGAGATCACGGCGTACATGGTGCCCTGTTCGTTGGAAAGCTGAATGGGGGTGCCGACCTTGGCGGGGATATGGCTCGGAACCTTGTCACGGGGCACGGTGAAGATGAGATCCTTGTTCACGGGGCCGTAGGCCTCATCACAGGGGATGTCCACCACGAAGCGGTCTCCAAGTTCATGGCCTTTGACAGCCTTTTCGAAACCGGGGATCATCATTCCCTTGCCGACCACGAATTCCAGGGGTTCGCGCCCCTCGCGGCGGGAGGAATCGAATTCCTGTCCGTCAGGGAAAGTGCCAATGTAGTGAACCTTCACAGTATCGCCGTTTTCTATGGGCATAATACTCTCCATGAGTAGGTGTTTGTTCTTCAGTTGCGGCCCTGCGTCAGTGGAAACGGAAGAAATCCGGCCGTGAATCACGGATCTGACAACAGGAATAAGTTCTTTTTCTTATATAAATAGCCGGGCTATGGCAAGGGAGACTCCGGCGCCCAGGAAGGACGCTCCCTCTGCAGGAGACGCATTTTGGATCTTGACAGGAACAAGACTCGGAAAGCATAGTCGTTCGTCTCAAAACGGCACATTCTTCTCCATTTCAGCGAGGCACAAAATGGCAGATATTCGTTCGGAATATACGGATTCCATCAATTTCTTCGCCGGTCACAGCCCCAGATCCCTGGCTGCGAAGTACGGCACTCCCCTTTACGTCTACAGCGAGGCCATACTCCGCCAGCGCTGCCGCGAGGTCATGAGCATGTGCTCGGTCCCCGGCTTTGGCGCGGACTATTCGGTCAAGGCCAACACGAACCCCGCCATCCTTTCCATCGTGCGTGAGGAAGGGCTTATGGTGGATGCCATGAGCCCCGGTGAATTATATATGGATAAGATCGCGGGATTCACGGCAAAGGACATCGTCTACATTTCCAACAATATCTCGCCGGATGAGATGCACAACGCCATCGACAACGGCCTCCTGGTCAGCGTGGACTCCCTTTCCCAGCTCGACATGTACGGACGCTTCAATCCCGGCGGTGACGTCATGATCCGCTTCAACCCCGGTGTCGGCGCCGGCCACAGCGCCAAGGTCATCACCGCGGGCAAGGCCACCAAGTTCGCCGTGTCCCCCGAGGACCGCGATGAGGCCTTCAGCCTTGTGCGGAAATACGGACTCAGGCTCACCGGCGTGAACCAGCACATCGGCTCCCAGTTTCTTGAGACAGAGCAGTACCTGCGCGCCGTGGATTTCCTGCTGGCCTTCGTCAGCGAGTTCCCGGAAGACATGCTCAGAAATCTTAACGTGCTTGACTTCGGCGGCGGCTTCGGCATCCCCTACCACAAGGATACGGAAAAGCGTCTCGACCTCAGGGTTGTGGGCAGGAGCATGGACGAAAAGCTCACGGCCTGGATGGAGAAAACCGGCTACCGGGGCTGCTTCCTCGTGGAACCCGGCCGTTACATCGTGGGCGAATGCGGCCTGCTCCTCGGAAGCGTGGAAGCCGTGAAGAACAACGGCGAGCGCCGCTATGTGGGAACCGATCTCGGTTTCAACGTCCTCGTGCGTCCGGTCATGTACGATTCCTTCCATGAGGTGGAGATTTATGCCGGCAGCGACGGCAGCCGCCCGGTCATGGAACAGACCATTACCGGCAACATCTGCGAGAGCGGCGACATCCTCGCGAAGAACCGCAGCCTGCCCGAAATCAGGGAGGGCGACCTCATCGGCGTCCTCGACGCCGGTGCCTACGGCTTCTCCATGTCCTCCACCTACAACGAGCGCATGCGTCCCGCCGAAGTTCTCCTCACCGCGGACGGAAAGGACAGACTGATCCGCCGCAGGGAGACCCTCGAGGATCTTTCTTCCTGCCTCGCCTAAGGGAGGTCCGCCGCAGCGGCCCGGTCTTGAAGAACCCTGATCTCTCCATATCGCCTGCAGCCATCTGGCGCCTCACCTGGCCCCAGATGCTGCAGATGTATCTTGTTTTCATCATCTCGTTCACTCCCGTCTGGACAGCCGGAAAGCTCAGTGAAGACGTGCAGGCTGCCCTCGGGATGGCGAGCCAGGCCCAGCTCTTTCTCAATGTCGTCTGCATGGGCCTCGCTTCAGGCGCCACAGCGGCCATAAGCCAGTCCCTCGGAGCTCTGCGCCGGCGCCGCGCCGAGTATTATGTGACAGCCACCTGCCTCGGCAGCCTCTTCGCCGGTCTCATCATCGGCGCCGTGGGCTACGCATTCACGGATCTCGTCCTCGCGCTTACGAACATCCCCGCAGGCATACGTCCCGTGGCCGGGAAAATCTGGAAAATCTTCATGCTGGCCCTGCCCTTCCAGTACGTGTACTCGGCAACGGGCGTCATCTTCCGGGCCACGCGCATGGTTATTCCCCCGCTCCTCGTGGCCGCCTTCGTGGCTCTGGTTCACGCCTTTATCTGCATCGGCACGGGTCTAGGCCTCTTCGGCCTTCCCGACTGGGGATACAGGGGCATAGCCTGGGCCGGATTCGCCGCTGAATTTGTGGGCGCCACCGTGAACTGTGTTCTTCTTCTCCGGGCAGGACACCTGCACGCCGCAAGCCTGCCGCCCGTGCGCTGGCTCAGGAAGGGCCTTCCCTATCTCGTGCGCGTAGCCATACCCGCAGGCATCTCCTCCCTGGTCTGGCAGTCCGGCTATCTCGTGCTCTTCATTCTGGTGGCCACTGTTCCCGTGGAACGTGTCGCGGCTCTCGCCGGCCTCACGGCGGGCCTGCGCATCGAGGCCCTCGTCTTCATGCCCGGCATGGCCTTCAACATGTCCGCGGCCGTGCTTGTGGGCAACTGTCTTGGCGCCGGGGACAGAAAGGGCGCGAAAAAAGCCTCCCTGACCCTCCTCTGGGCGGCCACGCTGCTCCTCACCATAGTTGCCGCGGCGATGTGGCCGTTCCGGGACACGCTTGCCGCCTTCCTCTCCAACGCACCGGACGCAAGGCGCTACATCGTCTCCTATCTTTCCTGGAATCTCGCCTGCGGCCCCTTCTCCATCATCTCCACCGTTCTCGGCGGAGTCATGGTTGGCGCGGGCGCCACCCGATACAACCTCTACATCTTCGGATCCAGTTTCTGGGGCCTGCGCATTCCCCTTGGCTACGTGCTCGGACATATGGTCTGGCAGAACGCCTCAGGCGTCTTCTGCGCCATGTTCATCTCGCAGGTTCTGCAGAGCTGCGTTATGCTTTTCGTATTTTTCCGGCTGGACTGGCAGCGCTTCGCCATGCGCGCCCTCCCGCCCGAGGGGAAAACGCCTTCCGCTCGCCGGGGGTGACAGACGCGGAAAAAGTCTTACTTTTTCCTCCTCTCTTTTTTTCTCAAACAGAAGGTTTCCGAAATGCCTGAAAATTTTACGCCCGTGACGCTGTCCCGTGCTTCCGACTATTACGCACTCTGGGAAAAACTTCCCGTGCATTCCCTCGACTACAGCCTCGTCAACCTCTGGGGCTGGCAGGAATATTACGGCCTGGAATGGTCCTTTGAGGATGGCCTCTGCTGGATCAGGCAGACCAATCCCTGCGGCATCGCCTGCTGGGCACCCGTGGGCGACTGGAACGCCGTTGACTGGAAGGCCGTGCTTCAGCCCGGCATGAAATTCATCCGTATCCCCGATGAACTCTGCGCCATCTGGAAAGACGCCCTCGGCGACGCCTGCCTCGTGCAGGAAGATCGCGGACAGTGGGAATACCTCTACCTTCAGAGCGACCTCGCCACACTGTCAGGCAACCGCTTCCACAAGAAAAAAAATCATCTGTCCGCCTTCATCAAGACGTACGGCCAGCCTGACTATCACCCTGTGGACGACAGAATGATCGAGGACTGCCTCGCCCTGCAGGATACGTGGTGCCAGTGGCACAACTGCGCCGACTCCGCGTCCCTCAAGGCCGAAAATGAGGCTATCAACCAGGTACTGGCCCACTATTCCACCTTCCGGAATCTTTGCGGCGGTTCCATTTACATCAACGGCGAGATCGCGGCCTTCACCATCGGGGAAAAGCTCGATGCGGGCACCATCGGCGTTCATTTCGAAAAGGGCATCAACGACGTGAGGGGCATCTACCAGGCCATCAACTACGCCTTTGTCAACGCGGAAGGTCCCGGCTTCACCTACATCAACCGCGCCCAGGATCTTGATGAGGAAGGACTCAGAAAGGCCAAAGAGTCCTACCATCCCGTAGACTACGTAAAGAAATCGCGCGTTGAAATCCGCTGATTTGCACACCCCCCGCTGAGGAAGTATTATGCCTTCCCGGCATTCGTTTTCAAACCGCCAGGATAACATTTTGCCTGAATGCGGGCCTTTCTCCCCCTGCAGTGGGGAAAGACTCCTGCCCGCGGAGGTTGAAATTCTTTTATCACACAGAGGTCGTGCCATGCCTTCAGCCCTGTTCCGTATTCTCCTTCTTCTTCTTTCCATCAGCGTCATTGCCGCCTGTTCGCACAAGAGGCCGGTGACGCCGGCGCGGCCAGCGTACAACGGCCCCGGCGAAATCGCGGATATCCGCTCCCATCCGCAGGACCTCAATGCCTATCTGGGTTCCAATCCGCAGCGCCGCATTATCGACATGAGTTCGCAGTCCGCGCAGGCCGCGCGCTGGCGCTCGAAGTTCTTCAGCCCCTGGCACCAGGACAGGCCGTCCGTGCGCAAAGGCGAAGTGTCGTCCATGCTGAACAGCAGGGCCCGCGGCTGGAAAAACGGTTCGGAGAAGTGGAATGAGTCAGAATGGGCTCTCATGCGCGCCAACGCCGCCATACAGTCATTCCCCAATATGACCGCGGCGGCCATCACGACCCACGCCACGGATGTGCGTGAGATGCCGACGCATACGCCGCGCTATTCGAAACCCACGCCCGATCCCATGCAGAATACCTTCGACTACTTCCAGTACACGAGGCTTCCCATGGGTCAGCCCGTGCTCATCTGCCACAGGTCGCAGGACGGCGCCTGGTACTACGTCGAGACGCCTCTCGTGAGCGGCTGGGTCGACGCCAGGGACGTGGCCACCGTATCTCCCGCCTTTGAGGCCAGCTGGGAGGGAAGCCGCCTTGGCGCTATCGTGCGCGAACACGTTGCGCTCAACGGCAGCGAAGCCAATATCGGCACTGTCCTCCCCATGGTCAGCACCTCGAGCGTCTACGTACCCGTCGCCGGTTCCGACGGCAGCGCCTCGCCGCGTGCCGTGCCCGTTCCGGACGGAACCGTCAACACCATGCCCATCGCCATGACCCCTGCCAACTTCGCGCGCCTCGGAAACCAGATTCTGGGCCAGCATTACGGCTGGGGAGGCATGCTCGGGCTGCGCGACTGCTCGGCCATGACCCGCGACCTCATGACGCCCTTCGGCATCTGGCTGCCGCGAAACTCGCGCTCGCAGGGACGCGTGGGTTATCCCACCTCCCTCGCCGGCATGAGCTCGGCTGAGAAGGAAGCCACCCTTATGCGCAGCGGCGTCCCCTTCGCCACGCTCGTAGTCATGAACGGCCACGTGGTCCTCTACATCGGCACCTACGAAGGACGCCCCGCTATCATGCATGACCTCTGGGGCATCCGCGTGGATGAGCCTGCCGACGAGGATCAGCGCCTTATCATCGGGCGCGCCGTAATCACGACGCTCACCCCCGGCGCCGAAGTGCCCAATCTGCACAACGGCAGAACCATAGGTGAGTCCTTCCACACCATGACCGTCCTCGGCAATGCGCATAACTGATGCCGGAAAGAGAAGACAGATCAGCCGGCTCCCCGGAGGGAACCCGCTTCAGCTTCACCGTCCCTGACGGCGCCAGAGGCCTGCGCCTCGACCGCGCCATCAGGGATGCCCTTGATGCCGGCGCTATCTCCAGAGAGACGCTGAAGAAAGCTATCTCGGACGGGCTGTGCCTTGTGGAGGGCCATGTTGTGACACAGCCCTCCAGAAAGGTTCTCCCGGGGCAGGATGTGACAATCACCCTTCCCCCTGCAGAAGGCTCTCTGCGGGCCGAACAGGGAGAACTCGACGTGCTCTACGAGGATGAGAGCCTCGTGGTCTGCAACAAACCGGCAGGCCTTACCGTGCATCCCTGCCCGTCATGCCCCGAGGGAACCCTGATCCAGCGCCTCGCTTCCCGATACCCATCACTTCTCGCCATGGAAGGGCAGAGGCCCGGCATCGTGCACCGCATCGACAAGGACACGAGCGGACTCATCATCGTGGCGCTCACGGAAGAGGCCAGGCTGAAGCTCACGGCCGCCTTCGCGGAACGCCGCGTCTGGAAGGAATACCTTGCCCTCGCTTCGGGCTCTCTTCCGGAATCGGGAGCCGTGGACAGCCCCATAGGACGGGATCCCCTGCACAGGGTGCGCATGGCCGTAACACCGGTCTCACAGGGAGGCCGCGAGGCGCACACACGCTTCTCAAAGCTCTGGGAAGCGCCTGAAGGCCGTGCCTCGCTTCTGCGCGTCCACATCCTCACGGGCCGCACGCACCAGATCCGCGTTCATCTCGCAAGTCTCGGGCATCCTCTCCTCGGAGATGCCGTCTACGCTCCGGGGCCCATAAGCCGGATGGCTCCCCGCCAGATGCTGCACGCCTGGCACATCGCTTTCAGGCATCCCCTGACAGAGAAGCGCATGGCCTTTTCCTGCCCTCCGCCCGATGACTTCCGCGCATGCGCCCTGACTCTCGGCCGCATGCCGCAGGACATTGTCATCACGGGGAATCCCGGGAGCGGCAAATCCACCGTTCTCGCCCTGATGGAAGAAGAGGGCATTCCCTGCGTGAGCGCGGACCGTCTCGTACATGATTATTACGGCCCCGGAGGTGAGGCGGCACAGTGGCTGACCCGCCGGCTGGGACCGGAAATTCTCACAGAAGACGGCGCTGTGGACAGAAAAGCGCTTATGGCCGCGTTTACCGCGGCCCCGGCTCTCAGACATGAAACGGAACAGTTCTGCCATACCCTGGTCCTCGGAGACATCCAGGACTTTTTCCGCAGGGGAGCGGCTGAAGGAAAACAGCGCCTCGCGGCCGAAATCCCGCTCTACTTTGAGTGCGGCTGGCACAGGGGTGTCTTTTCTCCGGCACCCGTGACCGTGGGCGTCTCAGCCGGAAGAAAAACGCGCGGGGAAAGGCTCGCTGCGGAAAGGCACTGGGACGACGGAAAAATCAGTTCCATCGAGAGCTGGCAGTGGGACGAAGCAAAAAAAATGGCGGCCTGCCGGATCACGGTACCCAACACGGGATCGCGTGAAGAGCTCCGGGAAAACGTCAGGAACTGGCTCCTGCCCGAACTTGACGCCATGGCCCGGACGCAGGAAAAAGGGCTCCGGGAAAAACTCGACAGCATCTATGCGGCGCCCGTGCCCGCGGACGCCGTGACGGAACAGGACACACTCTGATGGCTCACAAGGAACAGATTACCAAAACCAATGCGGCCCGCCTTCTCGACGAACTCGGGATCAGCTATTCCATCCACGAAAGCGAAGTGGATCTCTCCGATCTCTCCGCCGTCAGCATGGCAAAAAAAATCGGCGCCGATCCCCTGCGCGTTTTCAAGACCCTCGTGGCCCGCGGGGACAAAACAGGCGTCATCATGGCCTGTCTGCCGGGGAGCGGGGAACTTGATCTCAAAGCCCTCGCCAAAGCCTCGGACAACAAACACGTGGAAATGGTGCACCTCAAGGAGGTCCAGCCTCTCACCGGCTACGTACGCGGAGGCTGCTCGCCGCTGGCCGCGAAAAAGGAATATCCCGTCTTCATCGATGAGAACGCCATACTTTTCGATACTATTTACGTCAGCGCCGGGCACAGGGGAGTTCAGCTGGAACTCGCGCCGGACGACCTGCTCAGAGCCTGTCACGGGACCTACGCGGCCATCTGCCGCCTTCCCGGCGACAGCAACGCGTAACGGACCGTGTAAGCACGGATGGCCATTCAGAGAGTTTTCTCCGCCTCTCCCCCACCCCGCGCGCACAGATACTTCTTCTTTCCGCTTTCCGACTTTTCTCCGCGGGACACTCCACACCGGGCGTACAAAACAGAAAAGGCAGCCCGAAGGCTGCCTTTTCTGATCCGAAACAAAACCGCTTTACTTCTCGTCCGAGAGGCGGTGGAAGTTTTTCTTGGAAGCGCCGCAGACCGGGCAGACCCAGTCGTCCGGAAGATCCTCGAATTTGGTTCCCTTGGGGATGTGGTGGCGCCTGTCGCCACGGTCGGGATCGTAGACATAGCCACAGTTGGGCGTGGGGCAGCGCCACATATCTTTCATTTCAGACATACATTCCTCCTTCGGGATTACATGTCAGAGCGTGAATCCGTAAAATCTGGGCGGAGCTTGATATTTCCGGGCATCGTCTGGGCCAGTCTGGCCGCGCACTCATCACAGACGCCGTCGAATTCAATGCGGGCGTCAACGATACGGGAAAAGCCGGGGGCTTCGACTCCTTCAATGCTGGCCTTCTGCCCGTTGGGTGGATACACATCGGCCACGCGGCCGCAGTAGATGCAGCAGACGTGCTGATGGGGCTGAATGTTGCCATCATAGCGCTTCGACTTCCCGGCCATGTCGAGCCGCAGAACAATGCCTTCCTCAGCCAGGTGATCGAGGTTTCTGTAAACCGTACCGAGACTGATATGGGGCAGACGGCGGCGGACAATATCGCATAATTCGTCCGCTGTCGGATGGCAGGTTAGCTTTCGGAGCTCTTCCAGGATAACCGTTCGCTGTCGCGTCACTCGAGTTTGAATCATGCCGTTCATAGGTAGCCTCGTCTTAATTTTTAATAACAATTACTATTAAAATTCGCGTTTAGCAAGTCCTGAGATGGGGGGAAGACGCATCCGAGGCTCTGCCGCCTGTTACAGTTAGTATTTCAAATTTGACGGCATATCAACAAGTTATCTGGTTTTTTTGACATTTTTCACAAAAAGTGGAAGTTCTGCCGCCTATTGTTATTTTTTTCAGAACACTGCCGCAGCGTACACATTTTTCTCCTGCTCTCCCGTAAACAGCGAAGCTGTTCTGGAACGCACCGGCATTGCCCTCCGCATCGCGGTAATTCCGTATGGAACTGCCGCACTCCCTGATGGAGAGGCGGAGTACGTACTGCAGGGCGTCAAAGAGCTTCCGCTTCTGTTCAGCGCTCAGCCTGTCCGCAGGCGCAGCCGGATGTATGCCGGCCCTGAACAGAGACTCGTCCGCATAGATATTGCCGATGCCGGCGATCACGGTCTGATCGAGGAGCATGGTCTTCACCTGGCGCCGCCCGTGCAGACGGTGGACGAACTCGTCAGCGCTCATTTCAAGAGGCTCGGGACCGAGTTTCTTCCAGAAGGGCCACGATTCAAGAACCCTGTCTCCGCCCACGAGCACGCGTCCGAAGGTGCGGACGTCATCGAAGCGCACGAGTTCCGTGCACGGCCCCTCCGGCGTCCTGGCAAAGCCAAAAAGGCAGCGCGTGTATTTCCCCGCCATGCCGGGCATGGCATCCGCGTCAAAGGGGGCTTCCCTGTCCTGTGCCAGGAGGCTTCCTGTCATGCGCAGGTGCAGGACCACATGCATAAGCCTGCCCGCCTCCCCCGTATCCAGATTCATGAGAATGAGCTTTCCCCGGCGGGAGACTCCGTCAAGACGAAGCCCTTCTGCTTCGGACAGGGGCAGCCCTTCAGGCAGAACACAGGGGCGTTTCACCTCGAGAGCTTTCACGAGATAGAGCCCCTCCACATGGGGGCGCAGTGTGCGGACAATGGTTTCCACTTCCGGAAGTTCCGGCATATTTCTCTCTCCTGGCGCCGCGCGGCGCGGATTTTATCATTGACTTTTCAATGTCGATTACATGTTTTTTGTGTGACAATTGACGAAAATAAACCGAGCTACTATAAGAAAAGTACTGAATTAACGCCATCAGTGCGGCTTCCGGGCCGTTTCTGGCGGCGTCAGCGTGCCCAGGACTGGGGCAATCTTTTCCACAATCAGGAGGAAGACTGATGAAACGCGTAACCGCACTGCTCTCCATCTGTGCCCTCGTGGCCGGCTTCACCTGCTTCACGGCACCGTCTGCCGAAAGCGCCACTATCATCAAGATAGCCGGTATGAAGCCCGAAGGCGAACCTGAAACCGTTGCCATGCATCAGTTTGGCAAGTACCTCGAAGAACTTTCCGGCGGAAAATACAAAGTCCAGGTGTTCCCGAACAGCCAGCTCGGCAAGGAAAGCGCCTACATCGCCAACACCCGCAAGGGCGTCATCCAGATGTGCGCCACCGGCACCCAGACTTCTTCTCTGCAGCATTCCATGGGCATGCTCGAAACCCCCATGCTCTTCAATGACTACGCTCACGCCCATCGCGCCATGACCGGCAAGACCTTCGAGCTCATCAACAAGGGCTTCCCGGAAAAGTCCGGCCTCCGTATGCTGAACGCCTTCCCTCTCGGCTTCCGCAACTTCTACACGAAGAAGCCCGTGAAATCCATTCAGGATATCCACGGCCTCCGTATGCGTGTGCCGAACATTCCCCTGTACACCAACTTCGCCAAGGAATGCGGCATCAGCGGCCAGCCGATGCCCTTCGCCGAAGTTCCTGCCGCTCTTGACCAGGGCATCATCGATGGCGGCGACAGCCCCTTCTCCGATATCGTTGCCGACAAGATGTATGAAAAGTGCCCCCAGATCACCACGACCCGTCACATCCTCGTGATCCACGCTCTCTACATCAACGAGAAGTTCTACCAGGGGCTCCCCGAGCAGGATCGCAAGTGGTTTGACGAAGCCGCCAAGAAGTGCGCCGAGGAAACCTGGGCCAACGCCGAGAAGATCGACCAGAAGGCTATTGACGAAATCAAGAGCCATGGCGGCACGGTTTCCGAGCCCACCCCCGAACTGCACAAGTTCATGGTCGAAGCCGGCCATCGCAGCTGGAGCCTCTTCACCGATCCGAAGTCCAGCAACTATGTTCCCAATGCTCAGGAAATTCTTGACAGCGCTGCCAGCTACGCTAAGTAACGCATGATTTTCTGCGGCCTCCCGTCTGACGCGGGGGGCCGCTTTTTTTTTAAAAGCGATCAGCCCGTCAACGGACGCAGCCGGCCGTTTTTCATGTTCCCTTTTCCCAGCTTGAGGTGCCTCTATGGCCGATTCCAACACACAGCAGACCACTGCCGCCCCGGAGGCGCAGAAGCCTTCCGGCAGCAGCCAGCCGAAGGAATCCACTTCCGCCTTCCTTTTTCAGCTTTTCTGCGCTGTTATTTTTCTCGGCATGATAGGGCTCGTGTCCTACAATGCCTTCCTGCGATATATCTTCCGTTCCAGCTTCCCGCCCTCCGAAGAATGGGCCCGCTTCCTGTTCATCTACATCACCTTCTTCGGTGCCATTGAAGCCTTCTATCATCACAAGCATATCTGCGTTGACCTCGTGACGGATCATCTGCACGGCATGGCCCGTAAAATCGTGGACATCATCGCGACGCTCTTCTCCCTCAGCGCCATGGCCCTGCTTTTCTTCGGTGGCATTGCCTACGTCCTGCAGACCAAGGACACCTACTCTGTGGCCACCAACATCAACATGACTTTCATCAACTCCGTCCTGCCAATCTGTGCCGGCGCGGCCATCATCATTTATCTGCGCGACCTCGTGCGGATGATCCGCACGAAGGCTTCCGAATTCAACCCGAGGATGACCAAGGAAGAAAAGATTTCCAAAGTCCTCAAGGATAATATGTAGGGGGCGATTATGGAACTTCTTATCTTCCTCGGCTCCCTGTTCTTCTTCATGTGCTTCGGCGTGCCTCTGGCCGTCGTGCTCGTGCTCTGCTCCATCGTGCTCATGTTCCATTCCGGCATGTGGGACGCGATGATCATCCCCAACACCATGCTGGACGGTACGAACAACTACCCCCTCATGGCCATTCCCTTCTTCGTCTTCGCTGGTGAAATCATGGCTGCCGGCGGCCTCTCCAAACGCGTCGTCGCCCTGGCTGAAGTCATGGTCGGCCGCATCCGCGGCGGCCTCGGCTACGCTGCCATCGTGGCCAGCATCATCTTCGCCGGCCTCATGGGTTCTTCAGTCGGCGAAGCCGCGGCTCTCGGCGGTCTCCTGCTCCCCATGATGCAGCAGGTGGGCTACGATAAAGGCCGCGCCGGCGCCGTCATTGCGTCTGGCGCCATTCTCGGCCCCATCATCCCGCCCAGCACGAACTTCATCATTCTCGGCGCGACCATCAGCGGCCTTTCCATTACGAAGCTCTTCATGATCGGTCTCACCCCCGGTATCATGATAGGCCTCATCCTCATGGTCGTGTGGTGGTTCATCGTCCGCAAAGACGGCTACCATGACACCCAGACCTTCACGGCTGCCCAGATCTGGGCCATCGTCAAGGACTCCACGCCCGCGTTCATGATGCCCGTCCTTCTCCTGGGCGGCATCCGCTTCGGCGTGTTCACCCCCACGGAAGGCGGTGCCTTCGCGGCCATCTACGCCATCATTGTGTGCATGCTCTATTACCGCGAGCTTTCCGTCCGTGAACTCATCCGCGTCAGCGCCAGGGCCGCCAGGACCACAGCCGTGGTCATGTTCATCGTGGCAACGGCCTCGGCAGTCGGCTTCTTCATCACACTGGCCCAGATCCCGCAGCAGGTCGTCGATCTCTTCCAGCCGCTTATCGATTCTCCGAAGCTCCTGCTCTGCGCCATCATGGTCTTCATGCTCTTCATGGGCATGGTCATGGATCTGACCCCCAATATTCTTATCTTCGCTCCCGTCTTCTACCCGCTGATCCAGCAGGCCAACATTGACCCGTACTACTTCGGCCTGCTCTTTATCCTGAACCTCGGCATCGGCGTTATCACCCCGCCTGTGGGCACGGTTCTCTATGTCGTCAGCGGCATCGGTGAAATAAAGTTCTCACATCTTGTGACAAAGCTGATGCCGTTCCTCCTCGTGGAAGTCGCGGTCCTCTTCCTCCTGCTCTTCATTCCTGAGCTCTCTCTCGTGCCGCTCAGGTTCCTCATGTAGCTTCAGGCAGGAAGAAAGCGCACAAAAGCACAGATTCACCTCGGGCAAAAGGGCCGGAAGATTTCCTTCCGGCCCTTCTTTTTTGGCAGGAGCTTTGAGCCCCGGCCTGACAGGACAAAAAAAGGCCGGAGAATATTCCGGCCCTTTTCATGTGCAGAGAGAAATACCGCCTATTTTTCTTCGCAGAAGCGGCGGATCACACTCACGGGGTGCAGACATTCAACACCTGTAGCGCTTTGTATCTGCAGGCGGCATGTGCCACATTCCGTGGCCACGATTTCGGCCCGGCTCCCGCGCACAGCTTCGAAGAGCTCCGCGCCCACACGCATGGAGATGTCATGCTTCTCCTTCTTGAATCCGTAGCTGCCGGATATGCCGCAGCAGCCGGCGTTGGCCGGGCTGATATCCAGTCCAAGGCTGCGCATGAGGGTATAGCCGGGGAGGCCGATACCCAAAGCCCGGAGGTGGCACGGAGCATGGTACAGCAGTTTTTTCTGCCCTTTCGGCTCCCGGAGAGTCAACTCTCCGTTCTGCACAGCCTGGAGCAGGAATTCCTGCGCATCCTGAAGGGGCAGCATCCCCTCCGACAGTTCAGGGAAGAAGGTGGGGATTTCCTCCTTGAACATGAGCTCGCAGGAAGGACAGGCCGTAAGTACAGGGATACCCTGCGCCGCGAACTCCTTCAGAACGCTGAGATTGCGCTCCGCGTTTTTGCGGGCATCCTTCATGAAGCCGCTTGCCACCATGGGTACGCCGCAGCAGCAGAATTTATCGCTCGACACAACCTCATAGCCGGCCTGGTTGAGAGCCCAGACGAGGTCTTCTCCCGCCTTCGGATCGTAGAGGTCGATATAGCAGCCGGGGAAGATGGCTGCCTTCTTCGTGAGGCCGGATTTCTGCTTCATGCCAGCGAGGATCTGACGGAAGCGCTTCGGAGCATACGAAGGCATGGTCGATCTCTTGTCGATGCCGATGACATCGAGCACCCCGCGCACGAGACAGTTCCGCATGGCGTAGTTCTTCAGCGGAGCGGGAACAGGGCTGATGAGATGCCCCAGCGTCTCGCTGTGGCTGACGATCCAGTCGCGCAGAAAATGCGGATGCTCCGTGGCAAGGCTTTCCGCCCGGGCCGCCATGTTGATGGCACCGACCTGCACGCCCTGCGGGCAGGAGATGTCACAGTTCTTGCAGTTTGAGCAGTAGGAAAGAGAATTATCCTCGGCCATGTTGAGCAGGCGGAAACGCTGCAGCGCGGGACCGATCATGCGCGGACCGAGGAACTCACCGGTCGCCTGGGCCACGGGACAGAACACCGTGCACGTTGTGCAGGCGATACACGGATCCGGATTGACGTGAATAGTTGGCATCAGTTTTCTCCCCACGGGGCAGCAGCGGCCCAGTAGCCGGTGGCAAGAGCCACGCCATTGCCGCTCTTCTCGAACACAGGATCAAAACCGCCCACGATACGTCCGGCGAAGCGGACGTTGGAGGCAAACGGTGAACCGCCGGCGCCCGGCAGGAGGTCCTTCGTAACAGGCACGCCCAGACAGGCGAAAGGCTGCCATCCGAACACGGAAGGCGCGGTCCACTCGGTCGTTTCGGCGGGCACGGAAATCGTCAGTCCGAGCACTTCCTCCGTACACTTTCCGGGTTCAAGGGTCAGGCCGCCGCCGGTCAGTCCGCCCGTGGCTATGATGAACCTGTCAGCTTCGAAGCGGCGCACACCGTCGGTATTGGAACTCAGAACGGCTGTCATGCGGCCGTTCTCCATCTCGCACCCCTTAATCAGGGTATTTTCCACGCAGGTGACACCCTCGCGGCGCAGCGCCTCGTTGAAGAGATGCCCGAGACGCATACCGGTTACTCCCGGAGGAATGGCCGCCATTTCGACTACCGGGCAGCCTGCGGCGTCGCAGGCGCGGATCCATTTTTCATCGCCGGGCAGCGTGCCCAGCACAGGAGGCAGGAACACGGCGTCATAACCGCGGGCCTTGCGCGCCAGATCGGCGAGCAGAACTTCAAAGCCGCTGCCATCGCAGGCGCGGGCCACGTCCAGGGCAGTCAGCGCGCGGTAGCCGGAATGCACCGGGCTGTCCAGGATAGCGGAAGAAAATTCCACCCCCTCGAACTGGGGCCTCGTGGCGAAAACCTCGGCGGGCAGGGATGGCATACAGTCGCGCACGCCGTCCACGCCGCAGACCAGGATGCGCTTCGCCTTTCCGGCGGAGGCAGCGTCCATGCTCCGCGGGACAAAACCCGTGGCCTTCAGCGTTCCGATGAAGCTCGGCACATAGGTATTGTCCGATTCCAGGCCGAAATCCCTGTACTTCCAGCCGTCAGCGGCGGCCAGGCGGGACAGGAAGCCAAAAGCCTCGAGGAGACGGTCTGCGCCGAGCAGACGGTAGGGATGTCCGTCAGGAAGCTCACCGATATGCGACAGCGTGCTCCCGGACACAAGGCCCTTCGTGGTCCGCCCAAGCACGTCAATGGCGGACGTGCTGATGGCGAGCGCGCCGGCACCGCGGGAGATGAGCGTGACCTTCTGGCCCTGACGGGCAGCCACAAGAGCGGCCGTGAGGCCGGCCAGACCTCCGCCCACAACGATCGTATCGGCCTTCTGGGTGGAGCGGGCGTTCCCGCGCCGCGCGAAGGACGAGGCCTCCGGCATGACTGCTTCAGGAAGCCTGAAATCAGGCGAGAAGCTGCCTTCCACTTCGGTCCTGGCCGCGTCATCGAGAGAGGAATCGAGGGCCAGGTTGGCGCAGTGCACCATGCGCGTCATTTCCATTTCGCGCGCGAGCTGCCCCCAGTAAACGGGACGCACGCCCTTCCAGCGCTCCTGCACGAAAGCGGCGATATCGCCCAGCGGGCCGCCGCTCAGGGATGTGGAAAGACCGTTCTCGCACAGGCATCCGGCAGCGCGCAGGGCGCAGAACGTACCCTGGCATGTTCCCATGCCCATACGCGTGGCGAGGCGGATATCGTTGAGAGAATGCGTGGAGGGCTTGGCGGCCTGGTACGCGATTTCCTTGAAGGAGACCATCTCGCATTCGCAGAGCAGGGGATTCGGCCTGGTTGAGCCGCTGGCCTTTTCCACGAGGTCGGCGAAGTCGTCGCCAAGGCGGTCGGCCACAAGCCCCACGGTCTGGGGCATGAAGCATTTGCGGGCCCTGGCCCTGGTCTCTGGAGACGGAGGCATGACAATGGGCTCATCCGCGGTACGGCAGGCTGCCGTAACACCAAGCTTCCTGCACACAAGGTCACAGACTTTTTCGGCCATAAGCCGGAACGTCGTGAACTTGCCGCCGAAAATGGTCACCAGTCCGTCAACGCCTTCTTCTGCATGATCACTGATGTGGAATCCGCGGCTGGCGGCACGGCCCTGGGCGCCTCCCGGGGTATACAGGGGACGCGTACCGGCAAAGGCACGAAGAATACGGAACGAGTCCAGATTGGCGATGAGAGGGCGGCCGCAGTCGAGCAGGTGCAGAATTTCAGCTGTAGTAGGCTTGCTTTCAGCCGGATCCTTCACGCTTGTGGACGTGGTGCCCAGGATGGTGATGGAGCCGTGAGGCACGAAAATATCGCCATCTGAGCTCTTGTGCAGACGGTTGATGACCCGGCCCGCGAAACGCTGGTTGAAAATGATGAGCGAGCCTTTGTCGGGTGTGACCGGGATGTCCAGTCCGACGAGGCGGGCTACCTGGCCGCTCCAGGAACCGGCCGCGTTGATCACGATACTGCAGGCCACGTGGTATTTTTCACCCGTGGCCCTGTCGAGCACGTCAACGCCCGTCACCCGGCCGTTGGACGTGGTGATCCCTGTCACGGCATGGTAGGTCAGGGCTTCGCTGCCATAGCGGCGGGCGCTCATGACGTTCTGCTGTACGAGGCGGAAGCCGTCGATGGTTCCATCCGGAACACGGAACACGCGCTTTACGTCAGGAGCCAGATCAGGTTCCATGCGCTTCGCTTCGGCGGGATCGATTTCTACAGCATCGATACCAGCCCGGCGGCAGCCTTCAACCCACTTCTCTACATAGGAAGGATCGTCCTTTTCCGTGAGGACGAAAAAACCGCCCGTGTTCTGCACGCAGCTCTTTCCGATGCGCTTGAGGATGATATTTTCCCTGATACACTCGGCAGCGGCCTCGTTGTCACTCACGGCATAGCGGGCGCCGCTGTGCAGGAGCCCGTGGAACCGGGAACTGGTCCCGTTGGCGACACTCCCCATTTCGAAGAGCAGGGCCCTGACACCGCGCATGGCGAGATCCCGCAGGATACCCGTGCCGGTGGCGCCCCCGCCGATAATGACGACTGTGGTTTCCTTCACACTCTCCTCCAAATTTGTCACGTAAAAGACATAGTTATGTCACGTCCGTGACTTAAAATAAAAATTTTTGTTGATCAATATTTGCGTTTCCGGCCGCTTCCAGAGCGGGTTCAGTCACTTCCAGCCGCAGCCCGGGCTCTTGCGCGCCCTCTCTGTTCCTCGTAACCTGCACGGCTCAGTCAACGACGAAAAGGAAGGTTACGATGGCTATAGACTGGACGCAGAAAAAATGCGTGGTTCTGGACATGGATGGCACCATTTACCTCGGAGACATTCCCATTCCCGGTGCCGTCAGCGGCATCCTGCGCAACTGGGACAGGCTTGATTTCCGCTTTCTGAGCAACAACACCTCGAAATCACCCCAGACCTACGTCGCCAAACTCAACCGGATGGGCATTCCGGCCCGCCTTGATCAGTTCATCTGCCCCACGGGTCCTCTTGTGGACTATCTCCGCGAAAACGGCTATCGCACCGCCTACGTGGTGGGCAACCACGACTTCCAGGCCGACCTCGCCCGCCGCATGCCCGAGCTCGTCCAGCAGGAAGAAGGAGCTCAGTGCGTCATTCTGGCCTACGATACGGAAATCACATACGAGAAGATGGCACGCTCGTGCCTGCTTCTGCAGAAGAAAAACGTCGCTTTCTTCGCTACCCATCCCGACTTCGTCTGTCCTTCCCCCGAAGGCCCCCTGCCCGACGTGGGAAGCATGCTTATGATGTACGAGAGCGCCACGGGACGGCGGCCTGACAAAATTTTCGGCAAGCCGGATCCGAACATTCTTGTCCCCCTTTTCAAAATCTATCCCAAATCAGCGCTTGTCATGTCCGGCGACCGGCTCATGACAGACAAGAAACTGGCGGAGAACGCCGGCATCGATTTTATCCTCGTTTTAAGCGGAGAAGCCACACAGGAAGATCTGAACCGCGAGGCCGTAAAACCTGCCCTCGTCGTCCCGGATCTCGGCTGCGCTCTCCCCTAGCCCCTGCAGCATAGCAAAGCGCGGGGCCATTCAGGAAAATTCATGGCCAAGGAACTTACCCACGGCAGCCCCGCGCGCCTCATTTTTTTCTTCTCCCTTCCGCTGCTCTGCGGAAACGCTTTCCAGCAGATATACAGCATGGTGGACACGATCATCGTGGGCCGCACGCTGGGCGTCGGCGCGCTCGCCGGCGTTGGCGCCACAGGCAGCATTCTTTTCCTTATCCTGGGCTTTGTCATCGGCATGGCCACGGGCTTCTCCATCATCTGCGCCCAGCGTTTCGGCGCGCGTGACAGGCTCGGTCTCAGGCGCAGCTTTCTGGCGAGCCTCATTCTGTGTGCGTTCATAGCCGTCGTTATGACAGCCGGCGGGGTAGCTGCAGCGCGTCCCATTCTCGTTCTCATGAACACGCCGGCGGACATCCTCGGGGATGCGGTTTCCTATCTGGAAATCACCATGTGGGGCGTGGGCGTCACTCTGCTCTTCAACATCCTTTCAAGTACCATCACGGCTCTCGGCGACAGCCGATCCCCGCTCTTCTTTCTCATCATCGCCTGCACACTCAACATCTTTCTGGATCTGCTCTTTATTCTGTCCTTCGGTATGGGCGTCGGAGGCGCGGCCCTGGCGACTGTGCTTTCCCAGGGCATATCAGCCCTGCTGTGCGCCGGCTTTATCGTCTTTAAAGTACCGTGGCTCCACTTCACGAGAGGTGACTTCCGCCACCTCGGCCGGGCTCTCAACTGGCGCCTTCTCCGTACCGGCCTGCCCATGGGCTTCCAGACTTCCGTCATCGCCATCGGTGTCATCATTATTCAGGCGGCCCTGAACACCCTCGGAACCGAAGCCGTCGCCGCGTTCACCTCAGCCCTGCGCATCAACTCCATGGGCGTCATGCCTCTCATGAGCTTTGGTCTCGCCATGGCCACCTACACAGGGCAGAACCTCGGCGCCGGACGGCCGGACCGGATCCTGCTCGGCGTGCGGCACGGATGTTACCTCGCCCTCGCCTACTCATGCGTTGCCGCAGCCATCGCTTTTCTGGCAGGCGAACCCCTCATGCGCGTCTTCGTGGGACAGGGACAGGAGAATGTGGTTGGCATGGGCAGCCTCTACCTCAGGGTGCAGGGCACCATGTACTGGGTGCTGGGCCTGCTCTTCATTTTCCGCAATACCCTGCAGGGGCTCGGAAACAGCCTCGTTCCCACGGTAGCCGGCATCGGTGAACTCGTTATGCGCTTCATCGCCGCTTTCTTCGTTATTCCGGCCATCGGTATCATGGGCGTCTGCATCTCGAGTCCCATGGCCTGGGCAGGTTCCTGCCTTCCCCTGGCCATAGCCTATTTTATCTGGCGGCACAGACGCATCATGCAGGGCGTGCGCCCGGGGGCATAAAAAAGGCCTTCCCCGTTCTCTCGGGAAAGGCCTTTTCCTGACCGGCACGGCGGCCGGCGTCTTTTCTGATATTGCTGACGGAGTCTTACTTCAGGGTCTCGGCAAAGAGCTCCACAGGATGCCTGACGGCAACAGCGTCCGCGTTATGGGAGAGCACGTCTTCCATCTGCATCATGCAGGCCGGACAGCCGGCGGAAACGATGGCCGCTCCGCTCGCGACGATGTTGTCACGCTTGCGCTGGCCAATCTGCTTCGCGAGATCGTAATGATAGAGCGTGAAAGAACCGCCGCAGCCACAGCAGCGATCAGCTTCCTTCATCTCCACGAGCCTGTAGGCGGGATTGGCCTGAATGACAGTGCGCGGTTCCCTGAATACGCCGAGCCCCTTCTTCAGGTGGCAGGAGTCGTGGTAGGTCACGGGCACGGCGTCAGGATTGGGCTGGACGGCCTTCACGTCGAGCACCTTCACCATGAACTCACAAACGTCCATGGCCTTGCCGGCGATTTCACGGGCAAGAGCCACGGCGGCCGGGTTGATGCGCTCGGCGTAGCGGGGCCAATACTCCCTGATGGTGTCCGTGCAGGAACCGCAGGGCGTGACCAGATAATCAAAGCCCGCGTCCTCGAGGAGGGCGAGGTTCTTCCTGAGCTCCTTCACCATGCCCTCGGCATCGCCACTCGAAATAGCAGGGATGCCGCAGCAGGCGAAGTTGGAAGGCATGTACACAGCCACGTCATAGTGGCGGAACACCTTGAGGCAGGCGAGCGCCATATCGACATAGTATTTGTCACCCATGCATCCGGGGAAGAAGGCTATCCTGAGACCTCCGCTCCTGCGGCTCTCATTGAGGGAACCGACGATGGCGTGCAGGGGACGCACAGGCAGGGAACGGAGGTGGCGGTCACCGATAAGCCTGTTGAGAATAGGCGCACACACGGTCTTTTCCGGTGCTCCCGTGCTCCTGAAGAGCAGGTGGGAAGCGGGGGCGCCCACACGCATGGTGAAGTTGAAGAGATCCGGTTTGGCCAGAAGAATGCGGAAGATCATCTTCTTCACAGGATTCAGCCCGAGGTAGGCGTACACCAGTTCCCTGGCTTCCATGAAGATATCCATGATGCGCACGCCGGAGGGGCAGTTGGCCTGGCAGGAACCACAGAGCAGGCAGCGGCCGAGTTTGTCGGCAACGGCCTCGGGATCGCGGATGATCTCGTGGGCAAGATTGCCGATGAGCGCCAGCTTGCCGCGGGCCACGTCAGCCTCCATGTGCGTCGCCCCGAACATGGGGCAGACGGCCTGGCAGTTGCCGCATTTCATGCAGAATACCAGCTTGTCGTCCAGGGTCATCAGACGGCTGGCCAGCTTTTTCAGTTCACTCATCTCAGGCACTCCTAAATGCCCACGAGTTTGGTGGGATTGAGCAGACCTTTCGGATCAAGGGCGCGGCGCAGGCGCTGCGAGTAGAGGATGGTGCCGCGGGACGTTTCCTTTTCCATCCATTTGGCTTTGGCCGTGCCAATGCCGTGTTCGCCGGAAAGGGTGCCCTGCAGGCTGATGGCCGTATCGAACATTTCGTCGATGGCCATTTCCACCCTGTGGAATTCTTCCTTGTCACGGATGTCGCAGAGGAAGGTGGGATGGAGGTTGCCGTCGCCGGCGTGGCCGAAGGTTCCTACGTCCACGCGGTACTTGAGCTCGATTTCCCTGATGGCCTTCATCATGGCGGGGATCTTGGAACGCGGCACGGTGGCGTCCTCGAGAACCGTGGTGGGCTTTACGCGGGCCAAGACAGGCAGAGCCTGACGTCTGGCTTCCCAGAGCTTGTTGCGCTCTTCCTGATCTCCGGCGATGTGCACATCCACAGCTCCGTGTTCCCTGAGCACGCGCTCGACGGCAGCGCCGTCGTCTGCGACCTGGGCCGGATGGCCGTCAACCTCGATGAGGAGGATAGCACCCGCATCGCGGGGCAGGCCGATATGCGTGAAATCGTCCACACGGACAATGGTGTTGTTGTCCAGGAATTCGAGGGTGCAGGGCAGGATGTGTTCGGCGATGATGCCGGCCACGGCTTCGGCCGCGCCCTGGATGTCCTTGAAGACAGCCATGCAGGCCTTGGAAGCTTTCGGCGGCGGCACGAGTTTCATGACGGCCTGGGTAATGATACCGAGGGTGCCCTCGGACTGGATGAGCATGCCAGCAAGATTATAGCCGGTCACGCACTTCACCGTACGGGAGCCGCTCTTCACCAGAGCGCCCGTGGCGTCATAGAACTCAACGCCCATGACGTAGTCTTTGGTGACGCCGTACTTGAGGCCGCGCAGACCTCCGGCGTTCTCGGCGATGTTGCCGCCGATGGTCGAAACGGCCATGGAACCCGGATCCGGGGGATAGAAAAGATTCTTCTGAAGGGCTGCGGCGGCGAGGTCGGCCGTGATAACGCCGGGTTCCACCACGGCGTAGAGATCCTGATCATTGACTTCAATGATGCGGTTCAGGCCGTTCGTCAGAATGACTGCCGTTTCCGTCTTGTCCGGGATGGTCCCCCCGGAAAGATTGGTGCCGGCTCCTCGCACGGTCATGGGGATGCCTTCATCGTAGAGCTTCTTCACACACCAGCCGAGCTGCTCGGCTGAGGTGGGACGCAGGACGAAGGAGGGGATAACGGGTTTGAGGACGGCGGCGTCATACGCGTAGGTCTGGCGGTCCGCTTCGGAGGAAAAGACGTTTTCCTTTCCGAGGTACGTCTCAAAGTCCTTGATCAGAGCCTGGCTGGCCATAAATAATTCTCCTGAAAAAGTGTCTGTCTGCCGCACCGGCAGGGATTTGTCCATACAAAAAAAGCACTTACCTTGTCCAGAGCCATTTTTCTCTTTTGCTTTCAGGGAAAACCGGGGCACTCCGCATGCCGGATGACGCTGTTTCTCCGCTATTAGTGTATCAATTTTTGATAATATCAAAATATGATAATATATAAATATATTATATACTTATATATTCATATTTGCGCTTTTTTTGCGCGATCCGCTTTCCCAGGAGGCTTCCGGAAAGCCGCAAAACCGTTTCTCCGGGTGCAGCCGGATTACGATACCCTGTTGCGCAAAAAATTTTAAAGTTTTACTTTAATTTATCTTATAACCGGAGAAACGGCAGCCCCCCTCCGCGC
Source organism: uncultured Desulfovibrio sp. (assembly GCA_900546145.1). Classification (GTDB taxonomy): domain Bacteria; phylum Desulfobacterota; class Desulfovibrionia; order Desulfovibrionales; family Desulfovibrionaceae; genus Desulfovibrio. The sequence goes on from URBN01000014.1 coordinate 43,289, forward strand.
CGTGCGTACCGCCCTGTACACGGCGGTTCTCTGAGTTACCCAACCCCGCAGGTATCTGACGGGCGCTGCTGTCTTCCCGGCCCCGGCCGTGGCGTTTCCACTGTCCGTGCGGTGCACGGTTTTCACCCGTTGGAACGCACGATGCCGGACGCATAAAAAAAGGCCGGGCAGGATAAAAAATCCCGACCGGCCGTTCGTTTGTACTTATAGGGAAAAGGCTACTGGGCCATGTCTTCCGTCAGCACCATGTGCCTGGCGGCCTTGGTTTCATCAAGACGCGTCACGGGCAGTCCGTGCGGTGCGGAAAGCAGGGTTTCAGGATCCTTCCTGCCTTCGGCCACGATCTCATGGACGGCATCGGAGAAGGCGTCAAGCGTCTGCTTGCTTTCCGTTTCCGTGGGTTCGGGCATGAGGCATTCATGCACGAGCAGAGGGAAGTAGATGGTCGGGGCGTGATAGCCGCGCTCGAGCAGGCCCTTGGCGATGTCGAGAGCGCGCATGCCCTCGGGCGCGGAGGCCACGAATTCATGCATGCAGATGCGGTTGAAGGTCACCTGCAGAACGTCCTCGAGCTTCTTCCTCAGGTAGTTGGCGTTGAGCACGGAGTAGTCCGCAACGCGTCTGATACCGGCGTTGCCGAGCCTGACCATGTAGGCGAGAGCCCTGATAATAACGCCAAAGCTGCCGTAGAAAGGACCGATGTGCCCGATGCTCAGGCTGCTTTCGGACATAAAGCCAAAGGTGCCGTCCGCACGCTTCTCGACCCTCGGAGAGGGCAGGAAGGGCAGAAGGCGTTCGCTGCAACCCACGGGGCCGCTGCCGGGGCCGCCGCCGCCGTGAGGCGTAGCGAAGGTCTTATGCAGGTTCAGGTGCACGCAGTCGAAGCCCACGTCGCCCACACGCATTCTGCCCATGATGGCGTTCATGTTGGCGCCATCGTAATAGAGCAGCGCGTCCACGGAATGGAGGATGCGCACGATGTCCTTCAGATTCCTTTCCATGAGACCGAGGGTGTTGGGGCAGGTCATCATCATGCCGGCGATGTCCTCGCCGTACTTGTCGACGGCCGCCTGCACGGCGGAGGGATCGACGATGCCATCCACGGATTCCAGAGCGACAACCTCAAAGCCGGCCATATGGGCCGAAGCGGGGTTGGTGCCGTGAGCGGAGTCGGGAATAAGCATGATGTGGCGGTTCCGGCCCTTGGACCTGTGGTAAGCAGCGATAAGGGACACGCCGGTGAATTCACCGTTGGCGCCGGCCATGGGCTGAAGGGTGAAGCCCTTCATGCCCGTGATCTCGCACAGCCACTTCTCGGTCTCGTAGAGCACCTCAAGAGCGCCCTGGCTGGCAGCGGCGCCGGCTTCGCCGAGCTGGGCCAGCATGGGATGCACGCGGGTGAATCCCGGCAGGGCGCAGACGGTCTCGGTGAACTTGGGATTATACTTCATGGTGCAGGACCCGAGCGGGTAGAAGTTGGCGTCAACGCTGTAGTTCAGTTCCGCGAGGCGGGTAAAATGACGCACAACGTCGAGCTCTCCGCATTCAGGCATCCTGGGGGCGGATCCGCGCAGCAGGCCGGCCGGGAGCATGTCACTGGCTTTGGGCTGGGACGGATCCTCGTCGAGGACTATGCCGCGGGTGACGCGCCCGGGGACGGATTCGTCAAAGATTGTTTTCACAGCAAACCTCCGAGGCTCTCCGCCAGGCTGTCAATCTGTTCTCTGGAATTCTTTTCCGTGCAGCAGAGAAGCAGGACGTCATCCATGCCCTTGTAGCCGCGGCTCACGGGATAACCGGGAACCACGGAATAACGGGAGATCATGGACTCAACGATCTCTTCCGCGGGTTTCGGCAGCCTGATGGCCACCTCATTGCCGTAGGGCTGGTCATTGAGGAGGCTGACGCCGGGAAGCGCGGTCAGCTTCTGTACGGCGTAACGGGCCAGGGCCATGCCACGTTCGGCCACCTGGACGAGCCCCTGCGGGCCGACCAGGGAGAGATAGATCAGGGCGCGCAGCGCGCAGAGGTTCTGGTTGGAGCAGATGTTGGACGTGGCTTTCTCCCTGCGGATGTGCTGTTCGCGGGCCTGCAGGGTCAGGACGTAGCCGGTGCGGCCCTGGGTATCCGTGGTACGGCCCACAAGACGGCCGGGAAGCTGGCGCACAACTTTCTTGGTGCAGGCCATGAGGCCGAGGTAGGGGCCGCCGAAGGAAAGCGGCATGCCGAGGCTCTGCCCTTCACCCACGGCCACATCCGCGCCCATCTCGCCGGGGGTTTTCACCACGGCCTGCATGATGGGATAGACGGAAATGACCGACATGGCCTTGTGGCTCTTCGCGTGGGCGAAGAGTTCGCTGAAGTCGCTGACAACACCGAAGAAGTTCGGGTTCTGCACTACCACGCAGGCGGTGTCGTCACCCACGGCCGCCCGCAGGGCCTCCATGTCGCTTGTGCCGTTCTTCTGGGGCACGGTGACGATCTCCATGGGCAGGTTGGTGCTGTACGTGGCCAGCATGGCGCGCCACAGCGGATTCACACAGCCGTCGATCACCACCTTCTCGCGGTGGGTGAGGCGGCAGCTCATGGCCGCGGCTTCAAAAATGGCTGACCCGCCGTCATAGACGGAGGCGTTGGCGATGTCCATGTCCAGAAGCCTGGAAATGGCCGTCTCGTACTCGAAGATAGCCTGCAGGGTGCCCTGAGAGCATTCAGCCTGATAGGGCGTGTAGGCGGTGTAGAACGCGCTCTGCCCGGAAAGGGCATCCACGGCCTTGGGGATATTGTGGTTGTAATAGCCGGCGCCGAGGAAGGAGGTCAGGGCCGTCCTGTTTTTGGCGGCGAGGTCCTCGAAGTAGGCGCAGGTATCGTCTTCGCTTCTGCCCGCAGGCAGATCGAAGCTTTTGGGCCGCATGTCAGGGGCGATGTCGGCAAAAAGATCATCGAGGCTGTTCGCGCCGATGACTTTGAGCATTTCCCCCAGCTCGGCTTCGGTGTGGGGAATATAGGGCATGTTCCGCTCCTATTCGGCTTCGGTCGCGCAGAACGCGGCGTAGGCATCAGCGTCCAGAAGGCCTTCGACAGGGGCGGAAAGCTTCACCTTGAAGAGCCAGCCGGCGCCATAGGGATCGCCGTTGACGGTTTCAGGGGCGTCCTCGAGCTCGCCGTTGACCTCGGTCACGGTGCCGCTCACGGGAGAGAAGATGTCGCTGGCGGCCTTGACGGATTCGATGGAGCCGCATTCCTTGCCGGCTTCGACACTGTCATCGACCTGGGGGCACTCGGCGTAGGTGATATCACCGAGGGCCTTCTGGGCATGATCGGTGATGCCTACCGTGGCGATATCGCCTTCAACACGCACCCATTCATGGCTCTTGGCATACTGGAGATCTTTGGGATCAGACATGGCAGATTCCTCCGCGGCCGGTCTCAGCCGGCCGGAAATAATGTTACGAAAAAATAGGCGCGGACGCGGAGAACAGCCTCCTTCCGCGGGAAAGGACGCCGTGCTTACTGAAGCTTCCTGCGGGCCGTGCCGTCCTTGTAGAAGGGGATCTCGGTCCTGTGGGCTTTGAGGCTGGCGCGTCCGGTCTGGATCAGAAAATCGTTCTCATTGGCCTTGTCGGCCTGCACCCAGGCGAAGGCGATGGCCTTGCCAAGGGACGGGGCAAAGGTGCCGGAGGTAACACGCCCCACTTCTGTACCGTTCGGCAGGGTCAGCTTGTCGCCATGACGGGCGGAACGGCGGCCTTCGAGCTCCAGGGGGATGAGGTATTCCTTCACCGTGTCGAGCCCCTTGCGTCCTACGAAATCGGCCGTGCTCTTCATCATGCGGCCCATGCCGGACTCGACCGGGGTGTGTTCCTCATCGAGTTCGTCGCCGTAGAGCGGCAGGCCGGCTTCCATGCGCAGCGTGTCACGGGCGCCGAGGCCGGCGGGCTTCACGCGCGGATCGCCGAGCAGGGCTTCCCAGAGATCAAGGGTGTATTTGGCGTCAATGTAAAGCTCGTAGCCGAGCTCACCGGTGTAGCCCGTACGGCTGACCAGCAGCTTTTTACCGTTCCATTCCGTCTCGCGGAAGGCGAAGTAGCCGAGGTCGCGCAGGTTCTGACCGAGCAGCTTTTCGAGAATATCCACGGAAAGCGGGCCCTGAAGGTCGATCTTGGCGATTTCATCAGATTTGTTCACGATGGTGACGCCGGAAGGCAGGCGTCCGGCTATAGTCTTGAAATCACGATCAATACAGGCGGCATTAACGACGATGAAGAAGGTGTCGCCCATATTATAAATGATGCAGTCATCAAGGACGCCGCCCTTCTCGTTAAGGATGAAGCCGTAGCGGCAGCGGCCTTCCTTAAGCGTCTCGAGGCTGTGGCTCACGGCCTTCATGAGGGCCTCTTTGGCGCCAGCGCCGGAAACGAAGAACTCGCCCATGTGGCAGATATCAAAAATAGAGGCCATGGAACGCGTATGTTTGTGTTCGGTCAGAATGCCCTCGTACTGAATGGGCATATACCAGCCCGCAAAGGGGGCCATTTTCGCGCCGTGGCTTTCATGCCATGCGCAGAGAGGCGTTTTAAACATGTCCGCCATGTTTTCTCCTTCTTCGGCCTCCCCGCATGTCCCGGAGACGGCCGTTTTGGCGCGCCTGGGGAGCAGCGCCCGTATTAACCTGTTCAGGGCCGGTTCAGCCGCGGCCCCTGTGGTCCGCACCGTACCACAGGCGTTTGCGCTGGACAAGAAAAGGCCCCAGCGCCTTTTTCCGGGAAACGCAGAAACGCCCCCCGGCACAGAGAGCCGGAGGGCGTTTCGGGCTGGAAGGAACGGGCCTGACGTTCCCCTGAAAATGCTTAGTGGCAGCGGATGCCGGTAAGAAGATGTCCCATCTTCTCCTTCTTGGCTTGGAGGTAATGCTCGTTTTCCTTGCAGGCTTCGATTTCAATCGGCACGCGCTCGACGATTTCAAGACCATAGCCGGCGAGGCCGATGATCTTCTTCGGGTTATTCGTCAGAAGGCGCAGTTTGTGGATACCGAGATCCACGAGGATCTGGGCGCCTGTACCATAGTCCCTGAGATCCGGCGGGAAGCCGAGCATCTTGTTGGCCTCCACGGTGTCATACCCCTGATCCTGCAGGGCGTAGGCGCGGATTTTGTTGGCGAGGCCGATGCCGCGGCCTTCCTGACGCATGTACACGAGGCAGCCGCGTCCTTCCTTTTCAATCTGGCGCAGGGCCGCGCCGAGCTGGCCGCGGCAGTCGCAGCGCAGGGAGCCCAGGGCATCGCCGGTGAGGCACTGGCTGTGGACGCGGGTCAGTACGGGTTCGGGTCCGGTGATGTCGCCTTTGACCAGAGCGAGGTGGGTGTGGGGATCCGTGTTGCTCTCGTAGGCGTACACAGTGAAGTCGCCGAACAGGGTGGGCAGATGGGCGTGGGCCACACAGCGCACGGAAACCTGGCCGTGTTCGAGGCGGTAGCGGATGATGTCACGCACGGAGGCAATCTTGATGCCGTACTTTTCGGCGAAGGCTTCGAGATCGGGCATGCGGGCCATGGTGCCGTCTTCCTTCATGACCTCGCAGATAACGGCCGCGGGCCTGAGTCCGGCGAGCTTCGCGAGATCAACGCTGCCCTCGGTCTGTCCGGTGCGTTCGAGGACGCCGCCGGGACGGGCGCGCAGGGGGAAAACATGTCCGGGCATGACAAGATCTTCCGGACGGCAGTCCTCACGGACCGCGGTACGGATCGTCGTGGCTCTGTCAGCGGCGGAAATACCGGTGGTCACGCCTTCGCGCGCCTCGATGGAGATAGTGAAATTCGTGCCAAACTGCGAGGTGTTGTGTTTGGCCATCATGGGCAGCTTCAGCTTGTCGCAGATATCGGGCGCAAGGGAAAGGCAGATGAGACCGCAGCCGTGGTGGGCCATGAAGTTGATGATCTCAGGGGTCACGAACTCGGCGGCTATGGTGAGGTCGCCTTCGTTCTCCCTGTCCTCGTCGTCCACGAGAATGATCATTCTGCCTTTTTTGATTTCGGAAATCGCTTCGATTGTTGAGCACAGAGCCATAAAACAAATCCTCTTTTATTGACACACCCTCCCTGAGGGACGGCGCAAAATGGCTGGAGAAAAACACACGCCAAAAGACCACCACAGGACAGCCTGCGGCGGCTACGGACTTCGTGTATCTGAAATACGGGGGAAAAAGGAAGGGGACATTCTGCTCTCCTGATGAATACGGGCTTCATCAGGGCGGCGACAAAACCAGAAGCCGCTTTCTGCGGGCGCAGAAAGACTGGCAGGACATTGCATCCTGCCGGCTTTGTCATTCTCTTTCATCCAGACTGTAACTGTCGGCCCCGGCTTCTCACCGGATCTGCTCCATCGCCGCTGACGCGGCTCCGGGCTCGCGGGCTCGCCCCGCTTGAGGGCATACCGCCGGTGGGGAATCGCACCCCGCCCTGAGAACTATTGTTATTTTCTAATCTCCGGCCCGTATTCTGTCAACACGCACCGGGAAAAAACGGCAATTCCCCGCGGGGCGCGGGCTACTCCCAGTCAGGACCATCCAGCGCCCCGCTCTGCGCGAGCGCCGCGTAAAGCACGATCCCGCAGCTCGTGGACAGGTTGATGCACCGGCCGTGCCCCCTGAGCATGGGGATGCGCACCCGGTACTCTGCCTTCTCCAGCATGTCCTTCGGGAGCCCCCTGGTCTCCGGGCCGAAGACCAGGATGTCATCGCTCCGGAACGGGAAACGCTGGATCGGCATACCGCCCGGGTGGGCCGAAGTGAGCACAACGCGCGCACCGGGCCGTGTGGCGGCCGCGTCCTTCAGAAACGCCGCATAGTCCGGCCAGACATCCATGCGCACGTGCGGCCAGTAGTCGAGGCCGGCGCGCTTCAGGTAACGATCCTCGAGGCGGAAACCGAGCGGTTCGATAAGATGGAGCCTTGTGCCGGAGACAGCGCACAGGCGCGCAATGTTGCCCGTGTTCGGGGGAATCTCGGGCTCGTAGAGAACGACCTCCATGCTACGCCTTTTCCGTATGCACCCTGGCGAGAATGCCGGGCACGGCCTGACAGGTCACCCGGATATCCTTGGAGCCATATCCCCTGTCATCCAGTGTGGCGAACATATCCGCCTCTGTGACCTCCACAGGCACATCCTCCACGCCCTCAGAGCGCAGATGCTCCCTGAGCAGGCTGCAGGCTCTCTCGCTGACGCTTTCAAGGGAGTAGCCGTTCTCCAGAGGCTCGCGGAGATCCAGAGACGGGGCAAGGAGTTCGCCTTTTCCGGTGTCCGCGTAGATTTCAAGGGAAGAGGTCGGTGAGGTCAGGGCCGCTCCAACGGCGTTGGCCACGTCGGCCTCGGCCGTCGGCACCACGGGCAGGCCCAGAGACGCAGACAGCCTGCGGGCCAGACAGTCCGTGGGACCGCCCACAAGATAGACACGGTCCGCGGACACATCCTTATGGCTCTTCAGCTCCCTGAGCGTATAGATAGGATGGGCGTTGATACCGGCGAGCAGGCCGGCTGCCGCGTCGGAAATCTTCTGCACGGCCCGCTTCCAGACGCGCAGGGCGAGTTCACCCGTCTCCAGGCCGCAGCGTGCGGCAAGAGCGGCCATGGCTCTTTCCGAGGCGTCCGCGTCTCCGGCCTTCCTGTCGGTACCGTCGCCATTGAGGACATTGAGGGCGTCCAGGAATGTGGGATCCTTTCCTCCAAAGGCCATGGCGGGACCGCTGCGCAGGGGACCGACTTCCACAGAGGCAGAGGCCCCCTTCCCTTCCACGCTGATACGGGAATCACCGCCTACGCCGATGGAGAGCGTAGCCAGAGCGGGCACGAGCGTCCTGCGGCCGCCAAGGCACATGCCGCCGCGGTCGATGACAGGAGACCCTTGGACGAAGAGCGCGATGTCGGTGGTCGTTCCGCCTATGTCGAAAAGCAGGGCGCACCCATCGGCGAGATCCCCGGCCAGGGCCATAACGCCCATGACGCTGGCCGCCGGGCCGGAGAGAATGGACTGCACGGGCAGCCTGCGCGACACGCCTATGGGAACAGCACCGCCGTCGACCTTCAGAAGGAAGACGGGAGCGCTTATGCCGCGCTCCCTGAGAACGCCTTCCACGGCGTCCAGAAATTCGTTGTGCAGGCGGGCAGAGGCCGCGTTGTAATAGGCCGTGGCGATACGCCGCGGATAATTGAGCTCGCCGGAGAGCTGGTGTCCCAGAGTCACTGCGGCGTCAGGAACGGCCTTCCGTATTTCGCCGGCCATGGCCAGCTCATGGGCCGGGTTGCGCGGCGAAAATTTGCCGACGCAGGCGAAGGCGTTCACGCCCCTTTCGTGCCATCCGGAGACCGTTTCCCTGAGCCCGGAAAAATCGAGAGGCTGAACTTCCACGCCGCGGTGATCGAGGCCGCCTGGTACGACGGTCACGAAGCTGCCAAGACGCGAGCGCAGGGGAGAGAGTCCCGGACCGGCGGAAAGCACCAGCCCCACGGGATCAAGGCGTCCCTGCACTTCGGCATTGACGATGAGCGTCGTGCCGAGCGTCACCCGCACGGCGCTTCTCACCGTGTCCGCGCCGGCGTCATCCATAAGACGGGTTATGACCCGGTCGATGGAGAGGGGCAGATTTTCATGGTCGGTATCCACCTTGGCCCTTCCGAGTATCCTTCCCCCGCGGCAGGCCACGGCGTCCGTATGGGTTCCGCCGGCATCGATGCCGAGAATAACTTCCTTGTCGTCCATCACGACCTCCGATTTCATCCCTGAACAGGGCTGCTCTGGAAAAGGGAGCGGCACACGCCTCTCCTGCTCTTCCGGGACGGAGACTAAAAAACATTATCCCACCTGTAAAGGATCTCCGAAAGCCGGCCGCCCGGCCGCTCCGCATCTTGCACACCCCTTTCTTTTGGCGTACTTTTTTCAGACGGTATTTTTTCATTAATAGCTTAGAGGCAAAGGATTTCCCATGCAGAAGACTGAATTTATATGGTTCGACGGCAAGCTGGTTCCCTGGGATCAGGCCCAGGTGCATGTCCTCACCCATGCCCTTCATTACGGCGACTCCGTGTTTGAAGGCATCCGCGCTTACGACTGCGGTGACAAGGGTTCTTCCGTGTTCCGTCTGAAGGAGCATGCCAAGCGTCTCGTCAACTCCGCCAAAATTCTGTGCATCAACATCCCCTACACCGAGGGACAGATTTATGATGCCTGCATCGACACGCTGCGCGCCAACAAGATGAAGGCCGCCTATGTGCGTCCGCTGGCTTTTGTGGGCTACGGCGAAATGGGCGTTTATCCCGGCGAGAACCCGGTGCACACCATCATCGCATGCTGGGCCTGGGGTGCCTATCTCGGCCCCGAAGCCCTCGAAAAGGGCATCCGCGTGCGCACGAGCTCTTTCGCCCGCATTCATCCCAACACGCTCATGAGCAAGGCCAAGGCCGCCGGCAACTATGTCAACTCCATTCTGGCCAAGGTTGAGGCCAAGGAAGACGGATTCGACGAAGCCGTCATGCTCGACACCAACGGCATGGTCTCCGAAGCCACCGGCGAGAACATCTTCATCGTTGAGAACGGCGTCATCAAGACCCCGCCGCTGACCTCCATGCTGGGCGGCATCACCCGCGCCTCCCTCGTGCAGCTCGGCCGCGACCTCGGTTACACCGTCGAGGAACTGCCCTTCACCCGTGACGAACTCTACGTGGCTGACGAAGCCTTCTTCTGCGGCACCGCCGCCGAACTCACGCCCATCAGCTCCGTGGACCGCCGCACCATCGGTTCCGGTCATGCCGGCCCGGTGACGAAGCACCTCCAGAAGGAATTCTTCAAAGTCGTGCACGGCGACAATCCGAAGTACAAGGACTGGCTCGCCCCCTACACCATCTAATCCCATCAGCAATGACAGGGCATGCTTTCCGCTGAAGGGGAGCATGCCCCTTTTTTTCTGACATGAAGCATACTTCCCTCGCCGCCCGTTACCGTCCCCAGTCCTTTGCCGAGGTCGTGGGGCAGGATATGATCAAGCAGGTCCTTTCCAGAGCCAGCGCCGAAGACCGTGTCGCCTCCGGCTACCTCTTCTGCGGCACACGCGGCGTCGGCAAGACCACCATAGCCAGAATTTTCGCCAAAGCGCTCAACTGCGCCCACGCCCCCGCAGCCGAACCGTGCAATGAATGCGAGCAGTGCAGAAAGATCACGGCAGGCGTACATCCCGACGTCGTCGAAATCGACGGCGCCTCCAACAACTCCGTGGATGATGCCAGGGCCCTCCGGGAAAAAATCGGCTATTCCCCTATGGAGGGGCGCTACAAAATTTTCATCATTGACGAAGCGCACATGCTCTCCAAAAGCGCCTTCAACGCTCTTCTGAAGACGCTCGAGGAACCACCGAGCCACGTGGTCTTCATCTTCGCGACCACGGAAGTACACCGCTTCCCCGCTACCATTCTGAGCCGTTGCCAGGTCTTTTCCTTCCATCATCTGACTGAAGCCCTTCTCTCCGGACACCTGGCTGATGTTCTGAAAAAAGAACAGATTCCTTTCGAGGATGAGGCCGTGCGCCTCATCGCCCGGCGCGCCGCCGGCTCCGTGCGCGACAGTATCTCCCTGCTCGATCAGACCCTGGCCTACGGCTCTGAAAATCTGACGGCAGGACTCGTGCGCGACGTGCTCGGCCTCGCCGGTCAGGACGCCATGAAGGAACTCTTCGCAGCCCTGGCTGCCCAGGACTGCGCGAAGACAGCCCTCTTCTGCCGTACGCTGGCAGGACGCGAGGTCGACCTCGGCTTCTTTGTCCGCGAACTGGCCGATACCCTGCGCTCGCTCTTCCTCCTGCGTCAGTGCGGAAAAGAAAGCCTCACCCAGCTTGGCGCAACGGAGAACGAGATCACCTTCTATGAGAGCGTAGCCCCCTCCTTCACGGCGGGATACCTGCACGCGGCCTGGCAGATGGTTCTCGAGGCGCAGCGTTCCATCACCACAAGTCAGGAGCCGGCAGCGTCGCTCGAACTTCTCCTCGTCAATCTGGCCTTCCTGCAGCAGCTTCTGCCTGCGGCCCTGGCGGGCGTCAGAGCCCCTTCCGCTGAAACGCAGAGGGAGACGCCGCCGCACCCTACCCAGGCGCCAGCGGGGAACTGAGACAGTCTCCCGGCCTGGCGCAGCCCGCAGGGCACGACAACACGCCACGTCCTGAGCCGGCGCGGCCCGCCCCCACCCCAGCCACACCGTCTCCGGCAGCTGTGGATCCCGAACCGTCCGTCCCCGGATCAGAACGTGGCAAGGCTGAGGAAGCGCCCCGGCACAAAACGGGCAGCCCTGTACTGACGCCCTTCGGACTCCCCGACTGGGACGCCTTTCTGGAACATCTCAGGGAGAACGAATCCGGAGACGGCCCCGCCCGCCACAACGCTCTGGGCCTGAAGCCCCTGTCCTTCGAAAACGGACTGCTGACTCTGGAAGTGGACAACGCCCAGCAGATGGCCGCCCTGAACCGCGAAAGCTCACGGCTCGAACAGGCTCTCGCTTCCTGGCTGAAACGCCCCTGCCGCATCAGGCTGATCCTGAAGGAACAGCCTCCCACGGCTTCCAGAAAGCCCCTTCCTTCTCCCGAGGAAGTTGCACAAAAGCCAGAGCTAAAGTATTGCATGAAAATTCTTAAAGCACGCGTCAGGGACGTGCGGCGCAAGACAGACTGAAACCCGCTCTCCCTGCGTGCATCATCACAACGACATTCAGACAATCGGAGGAATATCCCATGCCCAATATGAACGATGTCCTGCGTCAGGCAGCCGTCATGCAGCGCAAGCTTTCCAAGCTCCAGGAAGAGGCGGCCACCAAGACCTACGAAGCGGCCAGCGGCGGCGGCATGGTCAAGGCCGTTGTTTCCGGCAAGCAGGAGCTCAAGGCGCTCACCATCGACCCCAAAGCTGTCGAGGGCGGAGACATCGAAATGCTGCAGGACCTCATCATCGCTGCCGTTAACGAAGCCAACCGCATCTCCAGGGAAACCCTTGAGCGCAAGATGAGCAATCTGTCCGGCGGCATCCATCTCCCCGGCATTTTCTAGTCCCGGCCATGACCAGCACTATCCCGGCTCCTCTGAGTGACCTCGCCGCGCAGATAAGCAAACTGCCCGGCATGGGGCCGAAATCGGCCATGCGCGTTGTCATGACGCTCCTGCGCTGGCCCGAGGAACAGACGCGGCGCCTCGGCGCCAGCATCTCCTCCCTGCGCGACCAGCTGCATATCTGCCGGCGCTGCGGCGGCCTTTCCACGACCGATGTCTGCCCTATCTGCCAGGACGCCACGCGTTCGCAGGACATCCTGTGCCTCGTCACTGACTGGGACAGCATGATGACCATGGACAGAGGCGGCTTCTACAGGGGGCAGTACCTCATCCTTGGCGGTCTGCTCAGCCCGCTGGACAACCGGGATTCCGACAGGCTGGATCTCAACCGGCTCGAGGAACGGCTCGCGGAAGGACAGGTCAAGGAACTGGTGCTGGCCCTCGGTGCCACACTCGAAGCCGACAACACGGCCATCTTCATCAGCGAGCTCGTCAGAAAACGCTTTCCGGCCGTCAGAGTCAGCCGCCTCGCGCAGGGCATTCCCCTGGGCGGCGAAGTCAGACATATGGACACAGAGACGCTCAGACAGTCGCTTAAGTACAGGCAGGAGTTCAAAAGCTGACCTGCCCTGGACAGACAGCAAAAAGGCGGAATCCTCACGGATTCCGCCTTTTTTGTTCGTCAGAAAAAGAAGCCGTTCCGGATCACGGGAGCGGCAGCATTATGCTACGCAAGAGCTTTCGGCTCGCCCAGAGCCGGGATGACGCGCTCAAACGCGGAAGCCAGGCCCAGGATGCCGGCTTCGTCAAACTCGCGGCCGATAAGCTGCATGCCCACGGGCATGCCTTCAGAGGAAAGGCCGGCAGGCAGGGAAACGCTCGGCATGCCTGCGAGGTTGACAGGACAGGTGTAGGCGTCCATGAGGAACAGCTGCAGGGGATCCTGCGCATGCGTGCCAATGGGCCAGGCCACCACGGGAGACACGGGTGCCAGCATGCAGTCGCAGCCGGAAAGGGCGCTGCGGAACTCATCACGGATAAGCCTGCGTACCTGGGCTGCCTTGCGGTAATAGGCATCGTAATAGCCGGAGGAAAGAACGTAGGTGCCAAGCAGGATGCGGCGCTTCACCTCGGCTCCGAAGCCCTCCTTACGGGAGAGCGTGTACATCTCCTGCAGATCCTTCGGCTCCTTTGTGCGGTGGCCGAAACGTACGCCGTCAAAGCGGGCCAGGTTGGAACTCGCCTCTGCCATGGCCACGATATAATAGGTGGCGATGGCAGCCTCGGAGTGGGGAAGGCTGACTTCGACGATCTCGCAGCCCTCCTTCCTGGCGCTGTCGATGACGCTGTCGATGACGGAGCGGACATCGTCGGAAAGGCCGCTGCCGAAGAATTCCTTCGGAATGCCGATGCGGTGCCCCTTCAGGGAAGCGGAAGCGCAGCCCGCGGCGTAATCGGGCACAGCCTCGGGAGAACAGGTGGAATCCCTGTCATCGTGGCCCGCGATAACGGAAAGAACGCGGGCGCAGTCCTCGGCGGTTCTGGCCAGAGGGCCAATCTGATCGAGAGAGGAGCCATAGGCAATAAGGCCGTAACGGGAAACACGGCCGTACGTGGGCTTGATTCCCACGCACCCGCAGAAGGAAGCAGGCTGACGGATGGAGCCGCCCGTATCAGAACCGAGAGACGCAAAACACTGGGAGGCTGCAACGCTGCAGGCCGAACCGCCGGAAGAGCCGCCAGGCACACGATCAAGATTCCAGGGATTGTGCGTAACCTGATACGCAGAGTTCTCCGTGGTCGAACCCATGGCGAACTCATCCATGTTGTTCTTGCCCAGAATAACCGCGCCGGCCTGACGGAGTTTTTCCACGGCGAAGGCGTCGTACATGGATTTAAAGCCTTCAAGAATGCGGGATCCTGCCGTGGTGGGCATACCTTTGGTCACCAGGGCGTCCTTGACGGTCATTGGCACGCCCCAGAGAGGCTTAGACGGATCCACGCCTTCCCTGTCCAGAGCCTCAGCCTGTTTCAGGGCGCCTTCCCGGTCTATGTAAAGCATAGCCCTGAGGCTGCCTTCCGTTGCCTGCATGCGGTCAAGGCAGGCTGTGGCTGCCTCAACGGCACTGACCTGTTCCTTTTTCAACGCGTCGGCCAAAGCCGTCAGCGACATGTGCAGTATATCACTCATTTGAAAAGCCTTTTTCGTAAATCAGGGAGCTGGAGCCGAAACTACACGATACGGGGAACAACATAGTATTCCTCAGTGCGGTCGGGAGCGTTGGCGAGCATTTCCTCGCGAGTACGTTTGTTCTCGGCCACGTCCTCACGCATGGTAGGAGCATGAACCACAGGGCTGTACAGGGGTTCGACACTGCTCGTGTCGACCTTTTCGAGAATATCCATATAGCCGAGGATATCGCTCAGCTGCCTGCAGAACAGGTCTATCTCGTCCTCGCCAACGGTGAGCCGGGAAAGCTGGGCCATATGCAGGACATCCTGCCGGGTAACGGTTTTCTTAGAAGCAGACATAAGAGTCTTTCCTTTCCTTATTTTTTGACGGGCACGGAGAGCTTGTAGGAAGTCTGGGGCCTTGTCGGAATTACTGGCTGGGGAGTCGTCTTCACCTCAGGCGCTGCCTGAGCGGGAGCGGCCTGCTCGGAAGCCCTCTGAGCGGGCTCCTGTCGCGCGCTGGCCGGAAGCGTCGCGGCCTGGGCTGTGCCGGGCTCGGCACTGATGCCACCCTCCGCAGCGCCGGTTCCTTCTTCCTGTCTCTTTTCCGCCTGCTGCTTCAGGCGTTCCGCCGCTCCTTCCTTCAGAGAGGAGCGCGTAGACTGTAAGGTGGACTTGTTCAGAAGGATACCGCCCTGCAGGCTGGGCTGCATCATGAAAAGCTTCTGATGGGCGATACCCGCGTTATCATAGGAGATGGGTGCCTGGGCAAAATTCATGAGCGCAGCCTGACGGATCAGGGAGTTGGCCTGAGAGCCGGACACACGCTGCGTCATATGCAGCCTGGAGGCGAAGCGCACAAAGTCGTAGCCAAGAGCGTCCCAGCCGTCATGTCCGCCACTGGCCAGCTGGGCAGGAGCCATGGAGCGCACGAAGTTGCTCGGATAGACAAGCAGGGGGTAGCTGCTGGCGCTGGGCAGGCCCTTGTTGTCCAGATTGTTGGCCCAGAGCATGGTTCCCATTTCCACGAGAGCGTCCTCGCCGTTGGCCACCAGGGCACTGTGCACGCCGGGGATATTCTTCCAGGAATCGGGCAGGAACACGGCCTCAACCTGTCCTCCGGCCAGAGCCTTGGCAGACAGGCTCATGCCTGACGGATCAGACGAAGAATACGTGGCGCGGTGCATGGCGATCCCCTTGTCGGCCAGCTGCTGCTCGAGCAGGTTGGTCATGCGCACGCTGAAGGAATCGGACATAGGGTAGAAGGCGCCGACGCTGCGGATGCCAAGGTCGTTCACAAGACCGGCCACGGCGTCCACCTGGTCCTCGGCGCTGGCAAAGAACCGCCATGCCGTCCTGCCTTCATCACCGGAATCGATTTTGCCCATAAAGGCAAAGAACATTCTCTGGCTGGTCAGACCGGAATTTTTGGCCTGATCGTAAATTTTTTTCTGCAGAGGACCGCCAATAACGGTGTATTCAGGAGGCAGCTGGGAAAGTTTCTGCTGCCAGTTGCCTGAAGTGCCGATGAGCGTCACCGTGACGTTCTGCCCCTTCTGTCTGAGCTCGGAAGCGGCAAGATTGGCGCCGCGCATGATCTTGGTCGTGATGGAACCAAGAGAGCCCGAGGTGGGAAGAAGCATGGCAATATACGTCCCCTGCTTCGGGGCTGGCTGCTCAGGCGTAGACGGACGTGGCTTGAAACCCGGGAAGGAGCAGCCCGGCAGGATCATGAGGGTACACATGATCAGAAAAACAAGAAGAAGGCGGGGGGAAACAGACAATTTACGCACGGCAATGACTCTCTGGGTATGTCCGCAGCCATGAACCCGGGGAAAAAACACGTTATGCGGCTGTGCGGCCCAGGGCTGACGACACAGCTCCCGGCTGTGGCGGGCGGGTGCCGGGGCGGCTGCGGAAGGGAAGGCAAAAAAAAAAGTGGCCCGGCCACTTCTGTGACCGGACCACTTTATATCACGTCATGCCTGCTATCAAGCCGGGATAAAAAGGCTTACTTCTTCACTTCAGTGAAGTCAGCGTCGACGACATCATCGTCGCCCTTGCCCTTGCCCTGCTGATTCTGCTGGGCGCCGCCAGGCTGACCGGCCGCGCCGGCGCCGGGATTGGCACCGCCCATGTTCTGCTTCTGGTAGAGTTCCTCAGCGAGCTTGTGGGAAGCCTTCTCAAGGTCCTCGATGGAAGACTTGATGGCATTGACATCTTCGCCTTCCATGGTCTTCTTCAGTTCGGCAATCTTGGCCTGGATGTCGCTCTTCAGCGAAGCGTCAAGCTTGTCGCCCACTTCATTGATGGACTTTTCGGTACCGTAAATCAGACTGTCAGCCTTGTTACGGGCCTCAATGAGTTCCTGCTTCTTCTTATCGTCGCTGGCGTGGGCTTCAGCTTCCTTGACGAGACGCTGGATGTCGTCCTCAGACAGGCCGGAAGAAGCGGTGATCTTGATGGACTGTTCCTTGCCGGTGCCGGTATCCTTGGCGGACACCTTCACAATGCCGTTGGCGTCGATATCGAAGGTGACTTCAATCTGCGGTACGCCACGGGGTGCCGGCGGAATGCCGGTCAGGTCGAAGCGGGCCAGGGTCATGTTGTCAGCGGCCATAGGACGCTCGCCCTGAAGGACATGAATGGAAACGGACGGCTGGTTATCCGCAGCGGTCGTGAAGATCTGGCTCTTGCGGGTAGGAATGGTCGTGTTGCGGTCAATAAGACGGGTGAACACGCCGCCCATGGTCTCGATGCCGAGGCTCAGCGGGGTAACGTCGAGGAGCAGGACGTCCTTGACATCGCCGGTGAGAATGCCGCCCTGAATAGAGGCACCCATGGCCACGACTTCATCGGGGTTCACGGAACGGTTGGGTTCCTTGCCGAAGAATTCACCGACCATCTTCTGCACGAGAGGCATACGGGTCATGCCGCCGACCAGAATGACTTCGTCAATGTCGCTCGCAGAGAGCTGGGCATCGGCGAGGGCCTTGCGGCAGGGTTCCTTGGCCTTATCAACAAGGTCACTGACCATGGATTCGAAACGGGCCCTGGAAAGCTTCATCATGAGATGCTTGGGGCCGGTCTGATCGGCCGTGATGAAGGGCAGGTTGATTTCAGCTTCCATGGACGTGGAAAGGTCCTTCTTGGCCTTTTCTGCGGCTTCCTTCAGACGCTGCAGAGCCATGGGATCCTTGGTGAGGTCGATTCCGCCATTGTTCTTCTTGAAGTCATCGGCCATCCAGTTGATGATACGCTGGTCGAAGTCTTCACCGCCGAGGAACGTATCACCGTTCGTGGCGCGGACTTCGACGACGTTGTCGCCAACTTCCAGGATGGACACATCGAACGTGCCGCCGCCGAGGTCGAAGACAGCGATCTTCTCGTTGTTCTTTTTGTCGGCGCCATAAGCCAGCGAAGCAGCCGTGGGCTCGTTGATGATACGCTTGACATCAAGACCGGCGATACGGCCGGCGTCCTTGGTGGCCTGACGCTGGGCATCGTTGAAGTAGGCGGGAACGGTAATAACGGCTTCCGTGACCTTCTCACCGAGGTACGCTTCGGCATCAGCCTTCAGCTTGGCCAGAATCATGGCCGAGATTTCAGGAGCCGTGTAAATGCGGCCGTCAATCTCAACGCCGGCGTCGCCATTGGCAGCTTCCTTAATGGTATAGGGAGCGCTTTCCATCCACCTCTTCACTTCGGGAGAGTCGAACTTACGGCCCATCAGACGTTTGATGGCAAAAATCGTACGCTTCGGGTTGGTCACAGCCTGACGCTTGGCGATGTCGCCAACCAGGCGGTCCTTATCAGTAAAAGCAACGACAGACGGCGTAGTGCGGCCGCCTTCGGGATTGGTAATGCACTTGGGATCCTTTCCCTCCATGACATAGACGCAGGAGTTCGTGGTTCCCAAATCGATGCCAATAATTTTGGACATATCAGTATATCCTCCTCGGACGAATCTTGTTTGCTTAAGTAGGAAGTGGAAGGCGGACTCTTTTCAGGAACGCCCTCTCATTTCTTCCTTTAGATAAGACCTCATCCCGCTTCGTCCAGAGGATAATTACTTTTTTACCCAATTATTTCTGAAAATAGTCGTTTTTTTAACCTATTATGCAGGGGAAGCCCCTTCAGGGAAGACAGATCCTGCCAGCCTCCGCAGCCGCCCTGGAAATTGCGGGGGGCTTCAGGGCAAAAAAAAGACTCCGGAGCATTGTCTGCTCGACGGAGTCTTTGAAAAATCCTTGGCGGCGGCCTACTTTCCCACATGAAGATATGCAGTATCATCGG
>URBN01000015.1 GCA_900546145.1 uncultured Desulfovibrio sp.
GCGTAGCCACTGCCACCTCAAGACAGCGTGTCTACCAATTCCACCACCCCGACGCGCAAGAACCCTTATATGCTCAAGGTCAGGGCTTTGCAAGAAAAATTTTCCATTTTGGACAAAAAAATTCAAAACACTGTGAGCGGCATTATCAAAATGCGCAAAACCCGTGTTTCTTTGCGCGCCGGCAGAAAATCGGGCTTTCCCTGTTTCCTTATTTTCTGCCGGCATTATCTTCTGAAAGGTACTTCCCGCGCGGGGGAGAGGCTCTTACTCATGCCATTGGCGGGTGAAGCGTTTTTCCCGGGGGAGAAACCGTATTGGCATGAAATCAGCAAAAGTGGGTATTAAAACCCGAAAGATATACCGCGTTTCAGAGACGCAGCAGATGGAGGTTTTCTTCATGGACATCAAAGGAACCATGGCTTCGCTCAACAAGCTCATGGAGGAAGGTCTCATTGATGAGGCCATGGCACAGTGTAATAAAATTCTGGGCGGGGAAAATGTTCCCGACGGCCTGCAGATTCTTGTCCTCGAGACCCTCGTGCGCGCTCAACACGCGAAGGGGGATCTGGCCGCTGCCGAACAGTCCTGCCGTAAGGAAGTGGAACTTCTTGAGAAGATGTTCGGCAAAGATCATCCCCATGTGGCTATGGCTCTGCACAATCTCTCCATGCTTCTGGGCGAACAGGGGAAGCATGAGGAAGCCATTCCGTACAGCCAGCGCGAACTCGATATTGTTACTGCCAATACGCCTGAGGGCAGCACCGCCATCGCTGATGCCCTGGTTACCCTCGCCGAGCATCACTATGAGCAGGGACGCTTTGATGTGGCCGAGCTTCAGGTGCAGCGCGCCCTTGATATCTATGAGGCTGCTGAAGGCCATCACTGCCTCGGCGTTTCCACCTGTCTTAACAATCTGGGCCGCATTTATGAAAACCGCAATCAGAATGAGGAGGGCGTGAAGTTTCTGGAAGAGGCCGCCACTATCCGTAAGGATATCCTTGGCACGCATCCGGACACTGCCTTTACCCTGCTGAACTACGGTACCGGCCTCGCCGCTCTCGATAAATTCCTGGACGCCTCCCGCGTGCTGGCCAAGGCCGCGGAAATGTATTCAGCTCTGGGCATGGATGACAACCAGTACGCCAAAGCGGCCCGTGACAACCTTAAGGTCTGCCAGGCCCATCTGCAGCCGAAGGCCTGTGACTGCTACGATCCCTACATGGGCAAGTAGGTGGCTTTCTTTCACGATAACAAAAGGGCTGTGGTACCCGCGCGTGGGCATCGCAGCCCTTTGTTTTTTGGATAAATCATGAACGGCATACAGAAAACACGTCTCATTCTCGGTTTTTTTGACACGGATCCGGCGGCTGGCGCGCCGGCCGGGGACGTACTGTCCCGAGTGGAAGCGATGTTCGGATCCGGGGAGAGGGCGTACGTGGAGCGCTACCGGGATCCGGCTGTCCGCCTCATGCATGCTGAAGGGCGCCTGCTTCTCTCCGCCATGTTGCGCCTGGCCTCGTTTCCGCTCCCTGTGAGGCTGATACGCGGTAAATACGGCAGACTCCTCTGCCAGGATGAAAACGTGACGTTTTCCCTGACCTATGCGGCCCGTCCGTTCTGCCTTCTCTGTGCGGGAGGGGGCTGTCCTCCCGTTGGCGCAGACGCTGAAACACCGGACACGGATTTGTCCGCGGCGCCGTCCCTGCGTGCCTTTTCCACGACGGAGAGCCTGCGCATCCGTGAAGTCCTGCAGGCCTCGGGCAGGCAGGCTGCGGCACGGGAACTCTGGCAGCGCTGGACGATCAAGGAAGCCGTACTCAAGGCGCTGGGAACAGGGGTATCCGTCAGTCCTGAGCTCGTGGATACGGGAACAGCCGCTGAACGGGGCGTCACGCAGATTCTGGGGCATCGTTTCGCCTGGCGCTCTCTTGAACCCGAAGGGCGTTTTCTGACCATGGCCGTGCCTGTGGAAGCGGAAGCCCTCCTGGCCGGGGTGGAAATCCGCGTTCTCCCTCGGCTTTGATATAAAAAACGGATCGGAAGAGGCTTCCGATCCGTTTTTTATAGGTTCGGGAACTGTCAGCTTAGTCGGCCCTGAAGACGATCTTGGGGCAGTTTTTGCAGACATCGCGTCCGGGGAAGAAATCGCCGGGATGCGTTATGGAGCTGTTGCCCGTTTTTTCGATGCGCGTGAGGAGACGTTCGACAACAGCCCTGATTTGTGTGCCCGGAATAAAAACGTGTGTTTCCCCGCGCTCGGTCTTGCCGGCGTTGTAAGCGCCGGAGCATGCGGGTGTCATATTGAAGGTCTGCTCGTTGTAGCAGTAGACGGTGCCGCCGCAGGCCGCCGAGCTCATGGTGATATTGGGACGCAGAGGGTGTGTGTCCGTGGCAGCCATGTAGTCGCAGGCGAGGTGATAGGCCTGCAGATTGTCGCAGTAAAAATGCACCACGTCCGGCTGTTCCTGAGCGGCACCCAGAGGGCCTACGGCCACGCCGGTGATGGAATGCAGGGGGAGCCTGGGTTTGGTGGACATGAAACGCTTTGTCTGCTCTTCGTCGCGGCAGTATTTCAGCTGATTCTGCACGTCATCGTCATTGGGAAGGCGCAGGCCGAAGCTTATCTGGGAGTCGAGGCATCCCAGCCGGTCAAGGCGGCCTACAACAGTCTGACCTGCCATCCGCGCGGCGATTTCCCACTGGCAGAAGGTGAGCTTCGTGGCGGGAACGACGTGAGGATTGTCTCTGGAGAATTCCTTCAGGGCTTCTTCGGTCGGCAGCAGTCTGACCGCGATGGGGTGATGGTACAGCCTGAGCTCGCGCATGAGCACGGTTTCCATGTCCTTGAAACTGATATCCATATGTGATCCTCCTGAAAAAATGCGGCCGGGCTCAGGAATAAGCTTGGAACGGATGAAGCTGGCCTGGCGGCCGGACGGCAGGCCGGGGCATACGCACCTCTTCACGCGGGCCGGCCCCGTGCCATGTCCGAAATATACAGCCAGCGGGGATAAACGGCAAAGCCCCGCAGCACGTGCGGCATAGAGGAAGTCTCAGGGAGCAGCTGAGAAAAACCGGAAAAATGAAGCCCCCGGCATGCGGAGGAGCGGATGCCGGGGGCTTATCTGTTCAGGGGATGACGGACGATGTCAGAGGGAGTCAGGAGCACTGGTCCGGGAGTCTTTTTCCTCAGTCCGGGGAACGCCGTGGGGATTGTCCGGGGGCTGTGCCGAAGGCCTGGTTTTTAGTCTTCTGAGTCCTTTTTGACGCTGAGAACGGTTCCGTCGTTGGCGTCAACATCACATCGTAGACCTCAGTATCCTTCACGACCTCAACCTTGTACTGGCCTTTCTTGTGCTTGTATGCCGCTTTGGCCGCGGTGCCGCCCACTTTCTGTTCTGCGGCGCTTATGGCCTGGGGAAGAGTGGTCTTCGCGCTGGTCACATTCAGAGCATCGTTGCCAGCCTGTGCGGGACAGGGAGTCAGGGGAGAAACAGCCAGGGCGGAAAGCAGAACGATAGCGGCAGCGGAAAGACGAAGATGATTTTTCATAATATTGTCTCCTTTGTTGGAATTCCAGAGGTGCAGGCAGTGCATCCGTCTGTGAGAGAAAAGTACCTTTGTGGACTTAGGGCATCCTTAGCGGCGAAAAAAAATGAAAAAAGCAGCAGAATTTTTGAAGGCCTTCTTTGTCCCTCTGTTGGGATCCCGTGGCTGTTTCCAGACGGCAGGTCTCAGAAGGCCGGTGTCTTTTCTTTCCGTGGCTCTCTGTCATGCATGATTCCGTTCACAGAGCACATACCTGCGGCGGAACGCCAGCCTGGTTCCGGGGAAATGATACGGCCAGGTTTCGTGCGCCTTCATCCTTCAGAGCCCGGGAGTGTGGTTCTCGGATTCAGGCAGACGCTGAACCGGCGCAGGGAGTTCCGGAATGATGCGCGCGGCTCTCATACAGAGAGCTTATGGGTGCGGCACACCTTCCCCCGCCACAGGGGGATCGGCTGATGGGGCAGAACTTTTCTGCTGAGGCGGAAACAGGACAGTGACACGAAGTCCTTCTCCGCTTCCGGCATGATGGTTTTCCAGGGTAACCGTTCCCCCGGCATTTTCGACAAGTGTTTTCACGATGGAAAGACCAAGGCCCGAACCGGAGACTCCGCTTCCCAGAACTCTGTAAAAAGGATCAAAGACTCTGGCCATTTCCGCGGGAGGAATGCCGGGACCTGTGTCGGCGACAGCCAGGAAGGGAGCGCCATCCGTGTACCCTGCATACAGATCGATACGTCCTCCTTCCGGTGTGTAACGGATGGCGTTGTCGACCAGGTTCTTCAGAATGGACACGGCCGCCATGGGGGAAAGCATGACTGTGGCGTCCTCTTCGCTGGCAATGCCGAGATCAATGTTTTTGGCTTCGGCCAGAGGAAGCATGTCAGCGAGCACCTGCCGGAACAGGGTCATAAGGGAGATCTGTTTGCGTGTTTCCTGCCTGTGCCCCTGCGCTCTGGCCAGTGCCAGAAGCTGATTCAGCAGGGAGCATGTTCTGTCCAGACCGGAGCGGAGCACATTCAGGCGTTTTCTGGCAGGGACCGGCATCTCCACCGCATCAAGGCGTTCCGCCTGCAGCGAGAGCGCCGCCATAGGAGAACGCAATTCGTGTGCGGCATCGGCGATGAAGCGCCGCTGCATTTCTATGGAAAGAGCCACCCGGGCGAACATGCGGTTCAGGGACTCGATAAATGGAATGAGCTCAGAGGGGACGCCGCGCTGGCTGATCGGGCTCAGATCCTGTTCGCCGCGTTTGTCGATGCCCGATGCTATTTCCCGCAGGGGACGGAAAAGGTGGCGGACCAGCAGACACGTGCCCAGAGCAGCGATGCCGGCAAGGCAGAGAAAGGGGATGAAAATGGCCATCATCCCCTCTCTGGCGATTTTGTTCTGGAAGAAGGGACGCTGTGCCACGACGAAACGTTCACCCGATGGCATGCTGCTCACAAAGAGACGCCATTTTTTCCCGCCGATGTCGACGCTCTGGAAGCCGTTCTTCAGTTTTTCCGGAAGTTCCAGTCTGCGGGAAGCGTTCTCCCCGCCGGAAAGAGGCTGCACGATCAGCGCTCTGCGCATATCCGGCGCGGGTGCATCAGGTATGGATCCGGACAGGGAAATCTGATGCCGCACGACGAGCATGGCGACCTGACGGAGCTCCCTGTCCATGAGCTCTTCCGCCTCATCGTGAATGCGGAAGAAGGAAATGGCTCCGGCCACGAAGGAAAAAAGGACAAGTCCGGCTGTCAGCTGAACGGAAAGCCTGAACTGCAGGGAATTTCTTAGTCTTTTGGCACCATCCATCCCGCACCTCTCACATTTTTGATGACGTCCTTTCCAAGTTTCTTGCGCAGGGCATGGATGAGAAATTCCACTGCGTTGCTTCTGACCTCTTCATTCCATCCGTACAGGCTGTCTTCGAGTTCAGCACGCGAGAGAATTCTTCCGGGTGAAAGGAGAAAAGCCTGAAGGAGGGCAAACTCCTTCGCTGAAAGAAGGCATTCCGTGCCGGCGGACGTAACCTTGTGCGTGGCGGGATCGAGCGTGATGCCGCCGCCAGTGAGAAGGGGAGAGGAAAGTCCGCTCTGCCTCCTGCTGGCGGCCCGTATTCTGGCCAGAAGCTCGCCCATGGAAAAAGGCTTCAGGATATAGTCATCGGCTCCGGAATCCAGTCCCCGTATGCGGTCTTCCACGGCATCACGGGCTGTGATGAGGAGGACAGGCACGTTGTTTTTCAGGGATCTGATTTTTTTCAGCACGTCCATGCCATCGACTTTGGGAAGGCCCAGATCGAGCAGAACCATATCATAGGGGCAGACGGCAATGCTGGAAAGCGCCGCTTCTCCATCCCTGACCCAGTCTACGGCGTAAGAGGCTTCCTTCAGGTTTTCAAAGACGGCTTCGCCAATCATGCTGTCATCTTCCACAAAAAGGATTCTCATATCTGCCCCCTGTTCTTTTCAGTGAAGCGGTTCTCCCGCCTCTGTGTTCCCGGAAGCAGTATATCTGAAACGTTCAACTTTTGCCGGCGGCACGTTGAACGGGATGATATGGCGCGTCTCCCTCTGAAAGCCCGCGCTCTCAAAGGGGGACCGGAAGAAGAGGGCATAGGTGAACTGAATGACGCGGCCGTGGCTGCCAACAGCCTGCCGTATCTGTGCGCATATCCGTTTACGCTGTACTTCGGAGAAATTCATGAGGGGCAGCGAGGAAACCACAGCCCGTATGGGCACGTTCTGTGGAATATAGGAACACAGACGGGCTGCGTCTCCCTGGATGATTCTGACGCCACGGTATCTGTCACGGAGAATCCGGCAGAAGTCTGCCGATTGTTCGAGTACCAGGAGATCAGAGGAGGGGACGCGTGAGAGTATAGCTTCGGTTACCGCTCCTGTTCCGGCGCCAAGCTCGGCCACGAGGCCTTCGCCATCAGGAATGCAGTCCGCCATGGCCTGGGCCAGACGCGGACTGCTCGGACAGACAGCACCTACTTCACGGGGATGCAGCAGCATTTCCTTCGCGAAGTGCAGCAGAGGACCAGATTCGGTCAGCGCCTGGAGCGGCATCATACAGGTCAGTTTCATGATATCAGTTCCTTTCCCGCGTGTTTTTCCGGTGCGGGTACTTTTTTCCATTTTTTCGGGTCGGCACAGAGAAGGCCGTAATAAAGACACATGACGCCCAGGCTGCCGAAGAACAGACCTCCGAGCAGATCCACAGGGTGATGCACGCCCAGCCACACCCGGGAGAAACCCATGAGGCCAATGAGCAGGGAAAGACAGATCCGCAGTATTCCGGAGCGGAACCAGAATGCCAGGGGAAGGGCCGCAGCGATGACGTGAGACGTGTGACCGGATGGAAACGACGTATACTCCGGAGAACTCCATGGATGAGGTGGCCACGGCACGCCGGGACGCGGCATGCCAAGGCCGTATTTGACGAGCTGCAGTGTCACGCCAAGGTACAAAATGGCCATCGCCGCGTAGCCCAGGGAGAAGAGCTTTTCCTCTCGATCTCTGTTGAGGTATGAATGGATCAGGATAACGGCGTAGACGCTGTCCAGGGCGGCATTGCCCCAGTCCGAGATGCCCTTCATAACTGCCGTGATGACAGGAGATGACTCCCGAAATACCGTAAAGGCGTCAGCAGCGTGTGCCCCCCAGAAGCCGTAGCGCAGAAACAGGATAGAGATGACGGCGGCAAGGGGAACAAGCAGCAGGGCGTGTACCCGCCACGGGTAACTTCTGAAAAAATCATTGGTGGATGCGGGCTGCATGAAAATCTCCATAACGCAGAGGCGTTTTCATGCCTTATGGAGTAATTGGTGAAACTTAGAGGACACTGAGCAGGAGAAAACAGGCAGAAGTTTTTTTGTCCGCATCTCAGGCATTGAAATTCCTGCCTGGAAAATTTAGAAAATACGGGATGTTCTGCTTGATATTGAAATGTTATGGACGCGCCGAATACCAATAAACGTGGGCAAAGCCCCAGGCCTACAGTCTGCTACATGTGTTCCTCGGAATGCGGTCTTCTGGTGAGCGGGGATCCATCAGCCGGCCTGCGCCTTGCCGGCAACCCGGCGTCACCCATGAGCCGCGGCGGTCTGTGCCCCAAAGCCGAGCTCGCGGAAAGCCTCCGGTGCTTTCCCGGGCGTCTGCGCACGCCTCTGAAGCGCACCGGTTCCCGTGGGGAGGGGCTCTTCAGGCCGGCATCCTGGGAAGAAGCCTTAGAGGATATTTCCCGCAGGCTGCGCGGGGCGCGTGAACTGTATGGCCCGGAATCGCTGACCGTCCTTTTCGGGGAGAAGCCTGATCACGACATGGTCTATGATTTCGCGGCCATGTACGGCACGCCCAATGTCCTGGATCACAACAGCCTCTGCGACACGAGCCGCCGTTACGGTTTTTCCCGGGTTTTCGGTGAC
Organism: uncultured Desulfovibrio sp.; assembly: GCA_900546145.1. Lineage (GTDB taxonomy): Bacteria > Desulfobacterota > Desulfovibrionia > Desulfovibrionales > Desulfovibrionaceae > Desulfovibrio. Next base: position 7,967 of record URBN01000015.1, read on the forward strand.
GGGCAGGAACGTCCTCTGCCGGATCTCCAGCGCCCGCTCCTCACGGAAGAAGGCGTGCGGAGGGAGCAAGACTGCCGTCTGCTCGTGCTCTTTGGAGAGAATCCCGCAGAGGCGAAACGTTTTTTCTGGCTGTGGGACGGCATACTCGGGGCGCGCCGTTCGGGTATGCGTCTCATCGTCGCGGATCCCCTCAGGACGCCGGCCGCGCGGGAGGCTGATCTGTGGCTGCCCGTACTGCCAGGAGAGGACTGGGCTCTCATCATGGCCGTGCTGCGCCGTATTCTGGAGACAGGGGCCGGCATGGACAGGGATTTCACGGGAAAGCACACGAAGCGCTTTGAGGAGCTGCGCCAGCTCGTGGTGACGGAACGCCGCGATCCGGAAAACAGCCTGGTCCTGCACGGTGTGCCCTGGGCTGCGGCGCGTACCGGGCTTCAGGAAGCGTCCGTGGAGGAGCTCGTCCATGCCATGACGTCCATCCATCCAGCAGCCGCCATGGTGGGAATGAACGGGGTGGCGCATCACCGGTCCGGTTATCTCGCGGCCCAGGCGCTGGCCCTTGTCATGGCGCTGACCGGGAACGTGGATGTTCCCGGCGGGCTTATGCTCCGCAGCCGGGATCCTCTGGATCGTCCCGCGAAGCGTCTCGCCGCAAATCTCGGTGAGCAGGCGTACAGGCACAAGGATGTGTACGGTGCGTATCCGGAAGCGGGGCAGGGCGTGGTGCAGCGCATCCCGAAGGATATCCTGGAGGGCGTCAGTCTGACGAAGGGGCCTTTCGAGGGCGGGAAGTACGTCACGAAATCGCTTCTTGCCGTGCACACCAATCCTCTGCTCACGGCTCCGGAAAGCGCGCTCTGGCGCAAGGCGCTCACGGAAAGGGACAGGGATACCCCGGAAGAATACCGGCTCGGACTTTTCGTTGTGAACGCCACGCTTATGAACGAGACGGCGCGCTACGCGGACTGGGTTCTGCCCATGGCCCATTTTCTGGAACGCCAGGGCGTGGTCTGGCAGGAGACGGGCAACCCCGTTTTCGCGCTGCGCGAAGCCGTGGCAGAGCCCCCGGCTGGCGTGCTTTCTCCTCTCGTGCTGTGGAAGGCTCTCGCATCGGCCACCTTTCCCGGAAAAAAGCCCAGGGGGACGCTGGCCGCGGAAAATGACGACGCCTGGTGTGATGCTGTTCTGGCGCCCCTTGCTGAATATTTCGGAGGAGTTTCCCCCTGCGCGTGGCTTCGCGCGCACGGAGGCTTTCTGTCCCTGCCCGCCGCATACCGTAAGTATGAAAAAACAGGATTTGTCCTGGGGGAGAGCCGCATTGATCTCATGCCGGAAGCCCTCAGACGCTACAGGGAGGAAGTCCGGGATCCGTCCCCTGCCGGTCCCGTATCCGGAAAGTCATTCCGGCTGATCAGCGGGCGCAGCCCCTGGCAGACGCACACCATAACCCAGGATCTGTATCCTGCGGGCGACGCGCGGCGCAGGGTGACCATGCTCATCAACGACAGGGACGCGGAGGAACTCGGGCTTCAGAGCGGTGACAAAGCCGTGGTATCCGGAACGAAGGGCAGCATCCGCGTCATTCTGGAGACAAGCAGGGATCTGCGCCGCGGCGTGCTGCGCGGCCAGTATGGCTGGGGCACATCGGCAAGCCTTCTGCGCTTTTCTCTGGAAGGTTCCTACAACCTGAACGAACTCACGGATGCGGACGCGCTGGATCCGGCCACGGGAGACGCCTGCTTCGGGGATCTCCGGGTGACGATCCGGAGGGACTAATAAAAGTCCCCGGCCTCCTGAACGGGAGACCGGGGACTGTGTTTTTTAGAAGGATTCCTTCATGAGATCCTCACCGCTCTGGCTGGTATCAACAGGCGGCGCAATGGCTCCGGCGCTGGGCGGAGGCAGCGAGCTGTCGTCGCCGGTTCCGCCGGAGTCGTCTGTGGCCGAGAGTCCGGAGTTGGGATTGCCCTGGAAGGCGAGTCCGTCTTCCACAATGATGCCGTCGGGCTTGGTGAAGTCCTGAGGCTGGTCGTTATAGTACTCGTCGGCTTTGACGCGGTAGTTCCGGAAAATGGGAGCCGCTGTACGGCCGCCCTGTTCCTGGCTTCCGAGAGAATGCATCTGGTCGTAGCCGACGTAGACGCCCGTGCACAGGTACGGCGTGAAGCCGATGAACCAGACGTCGTTCGTGTCGTTGCTGGTGCCGGTCTTGCCGGCGATGTGGCGGCCCTCGATGCGGGCGCGCGAACCGGTTCCGCGGTTCACGACTTCCTGCAGGAGCATGTCGATCTGATAGGCGTTCTGCGGAGTGATGGCCACCCAGTGTTCGGGATCCTGCCTGTAGATCTCCTTGCCGCTGGCATCCTTGATGGACGTGATGATGCGCGGACGCACGCCCAGGCCGCCGTTGGCAAAGGCCGCGTAAGCCTGGGTCATGTTCAGGGGAGAGAGGGCCACGGCACCGAGGGAGATGGTCAGGTTGCGCGGGAAGTCGGGTTCGATGCCGAGCTGCTTGGCGCGCTCGATGACCTTATCCACGCCGATGGCCTTGCACAGGCGCACGGTAGGAATATTGCGGGACTGGGCGAGAGCCAGGTGCAGGGGCATTTCGCCCTTGTAGCTGTGTTCGAAGTTGCCGGGCCTCCAGACCTTGTGCGTGTAGGGATCGACGTATTCGAAGGGAGCGTCGAGCACAGGGGACGTGGGGGTAAATCCGTTATCCAGGGCCGCGGAGTACACAATGGGTTTGAAGCTGGAGCCGGGCTGCCGGCGGGCCTGCGTGGCGCGGTTGAAGTGGCTGTTGCCGAACTGGTAGCCGCCGATGAGGGCGACCACGTCACCGCTCTGGGGCTCGATGGAAACAAGGGCACCCTGGACGAGGGGCTCCTGCTGGAGTCTGAGCGGAATGGCCACGCCGCGTTTGAGCCCCATGGTGTTGCCGGGCACGTATTCAGGCTCCGGAGCCGCTGCCTCTTTGTCCTTGTCTTTGCCCTTCTTTTTGTCGGGCTGGACTTTTTCCTTGTGGGCAACGGGTTTTTTGTTCTCAACGGCGGAAACCCAGATGACGTCACCCTCGATGGCGATACGGCCCTTGCGGTTGATGCCGACGTACTTCGAGGTATGACGGGCCCAGTCCATGTCGCCGGAGGAAATCACGCCGGTATAGCCGTCGCCGAGATCCACGGTCAGGCTGCCGTTGTTTTTGGTGACAACGGCCTGCGTCCATTTTCCCCCGAGAAGATCATCGGGCTGGAAATGCTTCTTGCTGAGGAAGGTCTGCTTCTGATCTTCCGTGTTGAGATGCTGCAGGGGGCCGCGCCATCCTTGACGCTTGTCAACGCCCTCGAGTCCGCGGCGCAGGGCTTCTCCGGCGAGCTGCTGCTGGGTGGGATCCATGGCGGTCTGCACGGTGAGGCCGGCTTCGTAGACGTAATCCTCGCCGTTGCGGTAGGTCTCGACGCCGAGGGCCTTGAGGTTGTCGGGAGTGAAGAACTCGATAAGCAGGCGCCTGGCTTCCTCGAAGTACCATTCGGCTGCGCCGGACTGGCCTTCTGGCATGCTCCAGTAAACAAGGGGCTCATTGATGGCTTTCTCGTAGTCCTCGGGGGTAATCCAGCCGAGGGTCTTGAGGCGGCCGAGCACCTCATGCTGGCGCTGCTTCGCGGCTTCCGGATGGCGGAAAGGATTGTAGCGGCTCGGCGCCTGGGGCATGCCCGCGATCATGGCCGCCTCGGCGAGAGTCAGGCTGGCAGCGGGTTTGCCGAAATACGTCTTGGCCGCGGCTTCAACGCCGTAGGCGTGCTGGCCGAGATAAACATAGTTGAGGTAAAGGGAGAGGATCCTGTCCTTGGAGAGCTTGTGTTCCAGCTCGATGGCCAGGATGGCTTCCTTCATTTTACGCGTGTAGCTGCGTTCGGGAGAGAGGAGCAGCTGTTTCACAAGCTGCTGCGTTATGGTGCTGCCGCCCTGGCTCTTGGTGCCGCGGGAGAAGTTCACCAGCAGGGCGCGCAGGATGGCTACGGGGTTGATGCCGGGGTGCTCGTAGAAGGAGCTGTCTTCAATGGCCAGGAACGACATGGGCAGGTATTTGGGCATGTCGCTCAGCGTGATGATAAAGCGCTTCTCGTGGGAGAGCGTGCCCAGAACGGAGCCGTCGCGGGCGTAGATGGTCGTGGTCTGTGAGGCGTCGAACTTCGTGATCTTGTCGAGTTCCGGCAGATCGCGGGAAACCCAGACGAAGAGGAAAATGACGCAGACAACGACGAGGATGCCGCAGGTGAGGAACAGCCCGAGGAATCCGCTGACAAAATGCCAGAGGCAGCCGTGGCGCTGCCGCGGCGGTTTTGCCTTTTCCCTCTTTTTCTTCTTCTGATCAGGAGCTTCGGGCTGCGCTTCCCGCGTCTCCGCGCTCTTCGCGGAAACCCCGGGAGCGTCCATGTTCAGGGTGAGACCGCCGTCAGGGGCAGAGCTTTTTTCCTGCGGCGTTTTTGTATTTTTCATGAAATCGGAAAGGTTCATCGAGAGGCCCCGGTTGCAGATGAAGAGTGAGGGCCAGCCGCGGACCGCTGAGGGGCCTCTGCGGCTGAGAGACAGACACGGGAAATATTCAAAATATAACCCAATGTCAAAAAACGGGAAAGCCCGGATTCACGGAAGAAACAGACGGAACGGTCTCTCCGGCACGTTTTTTCGTGAAATTTTACGGTGTGCCGGACGTTTTTCTGCCAGCGTTCCTGACGGAATGGTCTTTTTCTGAAGGGAACAAAAAAGGCCGCTTCCCTACAGGAAACGGCCCTCTTGCTTTCATGGTGTCGAGGGCGAGAGTTGAACTCGCACGGCGTAGCCACTGCCACCTCAAGACAGCGTGTCTACCAATTCCACCACCCCGACGCACAGGAAGACTTCTACTGGAAAGCGGGAAAGAATGCAAGCAAAAATTCAGAAAAATTCTTTTTGTCACGAAAAGGCCACGGAACGGGCGTAAAGAGGAGTCTCCGGGGTGAAATGGATCCGGGACGTTTCTGCTCCCGGCGGAGCCCGGATTCCGGGCGGCGGAAGGCCGCCGTTATCTTGCGCTGGCCATGCCCCGGCTGTATAACACAGTGGGCAGGTGCACATTCTGAAGGGGGGCCTTCCGGAGGACCGCAGGAGGATCGGGGGAGACCCGCATCCTTATTCGCGTAAGGGCCGGAGGAGGCTGCGCCCGAATCTGCCGTCAAGGAGGCTTCCCATGGACGAAGTTTTTCAGCGTTTCCTGCGTCAGTCCGGTCCTGTTCTCTGCCTGGATATCGGCAGCGTGACGCAGGACGTGGTGCTGGCGCGAAGCGGCGTCGATACCGAAAACTGGCCCCGCTTTGTTCTGCCCTCGCCGTCCCAGACCATCGCCCAGCGTATCCGGGAGCTGACGCTTCTGAGAAGGGATGTGTGGCTGTACGGGGCCGAGATGGGCGGCAATTTCGCTCCGGCTGTGGAATCCTGCCTGAAGTCCGGACGGAATATCTACGCCACCAGGGCGGCCGCTGATTCCCTTGACCGGAACCCTGCCATGGTGCGCCAGATGGGCGTGGTCATTACGGAGGTCTGCCCGGACGGATGCGTGCCCGTGGATCTCCGTGACTATTCGCCTCAGTTCTGGGACAACTTTCTGCGTTCCGCCGGCATGCCCCAGCCGCATCTCGTGCTCGCGGCCGTCCAGGATCACGGTATTCCTTCCCGCGGCAGCAACAGGGCTTCGCGCAGGGAGTATTTTGCGAAACTCCTGCAGACGACGCCGTCGCCCATCAACTGGATGACACGTCAGCCCCCGGCTGAGATGACCCGTCTTGTGACGCTGGCCCGCGAGACCGGCGGCCCCGTGGCCGATACGCTGACTGCCGCGCTCCTGGGAGCGCTTTCCGAGAGAACAGTCATGCAGCGGAGCTTCCGTCAGGGCATCACGGTGATCAATATCGGTAATGAGCATCTTTTCGCGGCCCTGGTGTACCGCGGAACCGTGCGCGGTCTCTACGAATGCCATACCAGGGAAATCGGCCGCGACGAGCTCATGGAAGATCTGCGGGACTTCAGGAGCTTCACGCCGGCAGACAGCTTCCGCACGAAGAGCGAACACGGCGTGATTTACGGACCTGTCACGGGCGAAGGGGGAACGTACGAGCCCACCTTCATCCTCGGGCCGCAGCGCAACAACCTTTCGGGATACGGCACCTTCATCGCCCCGTACGGCGAAATGATGACGGCCGGAGCCATGGGGCTCCTCTGGGGACACGCCATCCTCCACTCCGGCCGGGCTGCGCCGGCGAAGTAGGCGCCCGGGCGCGTTTTCTGTCATTTTCCGGAAATATGCCGGGAGAGTCTCCGCGGACCGTGAAGACCCGTCCGGGGGCTTTACCCGTCCCCGGACTCCTTTATTGCGGCTCAGGGCGTTCTGAGATAAAAGAGTCACAATTCGTGAAGGCTACTTCACCGGTGCGGCATGCCCCGCCGGGATCGGATACGCCGTCAGGAAGAGGAAAGAGGGGCTCCGTTTTTTATGGAGCTTTCAGAAGAACAGCGCGGGTGGGACATCACCCGCCGGGAGAGAGAAGACACATTCCTGCCATAGCGGGATGGGCGTTCTTCATCGCCCCCTAAATCCCCGGCGTGAGCCGCGGCGGATATGGCAAGGAGAGGACTCTGATGCAACACGATGCGTACGATGAGGAAGAATTCTGGAGCAGGGATCAGATTGAGGCGACGCAGCTCGCGCGCCTGAAGAACGTGGTGGCCCGCGTGTACAAAGGGTGCGAGTTCTACAGGAAGCGCCTTGATGAGGCCGGCGTCACGCCTGACAGCATCAAAACTCTCGATGACATCGAGAAGATTCCCATGACTTCGAAGGACGATCTCCGCTCCCAGTATCCTCTCGGACTGGTCATCGTTCCCCGCAACCAGCTGGTGCGCCTGCACTGCTCGAGCGGCACCACGGGCACGCCCGTGGCTATCGCCCATACCCAGAATGATCTGAACGTCTGGGCCGACCTCATGGCCCGCTGCCTGCACATGGTGGGCGTGCGCAAGGATGATGTCTTCCAGAATATGTCCGGCTACGGCCTCTTTACCGGCGGACTCGGCATCCATGCCGGCGCCGAGCGCCTCGGCTGCATGACCATCCCCGCCGGCCCCGGCAACACCCTGCGCCAGATCAAGCTGGTCAGGGACTTCCACACCACCGTGGCCCACATCCTGCCTTCCTACGCGCTCATCCTGGGCGAACGCCTGCGTGAGATGGGCGAGGATCCCCGCAAGCTCCCCCTGCGCATCGCCGTTGTCGGCGCCGAGCCCTACACCGAAGGCTTCCGCAAGCGCATCGAGGACCTCTTTGACATCAAGGTGTACAATTCCTACGGCCTCTCCGAAATGAACGGCCCCAGCGTCGGCTTCGAGTGCCTCGAGCAGAATGGCCTGCACATCTGGGAGGACGCCTACCTCGCGGAAATCGTGGATCCCGAGACGGGCAAACATGTGAAGCCCGGCGAGATCGGCGAGCTCGTCATGACCACGCTCAAGCGCGAGGGTATGCCCATCCTGCGCTACCGCACCCGCGACCTTACGAGATTTCTGCCCGGCGAGTGCCCCTGCGGCCGTCATCACCGCCGCATGGACCGCATCGTGGGCCGCTGCGACGACATGTTCATCTGCAAGGGCGTCAACATGTACCCCCAGCAGATTGAGCAGGTCATTATGCAGTTCAAGGAAGTGGGCAAGAACTACGTCATTCAGCTCGACAGCGACGGCCTCGGCGACGTCCTGCGCGTGAAGGTTGAAATCCGCGACGAATACTTCGTGGATGACATGCGCGTCCTGCAGGGCCTGCAGCAGCGCATCGCGAGACGCCTCAGGGACGAGATCCTCGTCACCCCCAAGGTCGAGCTCTGCCAGAGCAATTCCCTGCCCGTGAAGGACGGCAAGGCCGTCCGTTTCGTGGATCTCAGGAACAAGAAGTAACGATATCAGAAAGGGCGCCGCGCGGCTCAGTCCGCCCGGCGCCCCCGCAAGGGAGGCGGCATGACCGTTTTCGCCATGTTCGGGCCGATGCTTATCGGCGGATTCCTCATTCTTCTGGGCGCCGTCCTCCTGCTCAATGTTTTCGGACTGCCGGGCAACTGGGTCATGCTCGGCATGGTCGCGCTCTATCATTTCCTGTGCCCGGGCGAGAGCGGCCTGACACTGTGGTACTGGGCCATCGTCATCGGTATAGGCATCCTGGGCGAGCTCTGTGAATTCGGCCTGCAGATCGTGAACGCCCGCAAATTCGGTTCGACCAATACGGGAACCATCGGCGGCGTGATCGGCGCCATCGCTGGCGCTATTCTTCTGGCTCCTCTCTTTTTCGGCTTCGGCGCCTTCATCGGCGCCCTCGGCGGCGCCTGGACGGGCTGTTTCCTCTTTGAGCTCATAAAAGGCAGGAGCGCGGCAGATGCTGCTCACGCGGCACTTGGCTGCATGGTCGGGCGCTTCTTCGGCACCGTGTGCAAGCTGGCCTGCGGCGGCGTCATGCTCGCCGTCACGGCGCAGTACATCTGGCCTGACCCCGCGGAACTGCCGTACCGTTTCCCCTGGCTGCCGGCTCCGGCTCCGAAACTGCCCCCGGACAGCAGCCAGCAGGTCATGCATTTTCTCCTGTCATTTTTTGCCTGATTTTCCGCCGGGCAGGACCCGCGCTGTCTGTGCCCCGGCTGCGCGGAGGTAACATATGCTTCTCGATGGCGTGCGCGTTGTCCTAGTGAATACGCGCTTTCCCGAAAACGTGGGCATGGCCGTGCGGGCCTGTGCCAATATGGGCTGTTCCGAGCTCACCCTGGTGACGCCGGAAATGTGGATTCCCGAAAAGGCCGCTCCTCTGGCCACAGCCAAGGGCGCGCCTCTCCTGTCCAGGGTGAAAGTGGTCTCCTCCCTCGCGGAGGCCATCGGCGACTGCCACCTTATCATCGCCACCACCGCCAGGACGGGCGGCTGGCGCAAAGCCCTGCAGAGTCCCGGTGAGGCGGCATGCGACGTGGCCCGTTCCCTTGCCGGCGGCGAGCGCGTGGCTATCGTGTTCGGCAACGAGAGCCGCGGCCTTGAGAACAGCCAGATCGAACTTTGTCAGCGTATTGTGACAATTCCCACGTCCGGCGAGGCTTCCTCCTTGAACCTCGCCCAGTCAGTGCTACTCCTTCTTTATGAGTGCGCCGGCGCCATGCGCCGCATGCAGCGCACGGGAAGTCCCGAACCCGTGGCGGTATCCCGGCCCGCTCCGGCCTCCCCTGAAGGCGGAGAGGAAAATGGAGAGAGCGGCCCCGCCGTTATCACGGGAGAGGATGAGGAACGCCTCATGGAAGCCCTCAAGGACGCGCTTCTGCGCCTCGATGTGCTCCACGGCGACAACCCCGACTACTTTCTCATGCCCTGGCGCCGCTTTTTCGCGAGAGCCCGCCTCAGGCGTAGCGAGTACGCGGCGTTTATGGGACTCTGCCGGCAGATCCGGTGGAAAGTTCAAAAATAATATTGACAATTGTTACTAATAAGATAATCTGTTGTCACAGGGGAGGGGAACTCCCCCGGATAAGCAATTTGTCTGAAGGAGATAACTTATGGCATCGCTCAAGGATTTTTCTACTCTGGATATTTCCTGGGATCTCACTCCGGAGCATGCTGTGACGATGTACCTCGAGTGGGGCAACAACGACTGGCATTCCGAGTATCCGCCCGTGCGTTCCAAGGACGACATGTCCAACTATTTCGTTGTGGACACGTGGGGCAAGGAGCCTGTGATCCGCCTTGTGCAGCGCAATTCCGAGCACGTTGAGGATCTCTTCACCATGGCTATGCCCGCAGAACTGCGCGCTGACTTCGAGAAGGAAAACGGCGGGCTCAGGGGCATCAGCGCTCCGCAGGGGCCGGTCAAGGAATGGCTCAGGCACCAGGTGCTCGGCTAGTCAGGCATACCGGACAGAAACGAACGGCGGCGTTCACTCCCTTAAGGGAGCGGACGCCGCTTTTTTTGTCATCTGAGGGGCGGCCTGTCAGGGAAGAGGGCCGTGAGTTTTTCGGGATCGTCGGTATAGAAGCCGTTGACGCCCAGAATGGACTGCTGCAGGGCTTTGGCCGGATCGTTGATAGTCCACATGTTCACCGGGATCTTCGCGAAGCGCATGCAGTGCAGATCGCAGCCCATGACGGCTTCGGGCCGCGGCATGTAGCAGGCCGCGTGGCAGTCAAGACAGTCGTCGATGGGATTATCGGGGCGCTCTTCGGCGAGGAGGCCCGTGGCGAGCTCCGGGCAGGCGGCGTACGCTCTTTTCAGGTACGCGCGCGAGAAGGAGGCAAAAAGAGTGCGGTCCGTGAGACCGGCTTCCCGGATGCGCGCCACACAGTCTTCGACAGCCCGCCCGTCCCAGGGGAGTCCGGCCTGATCCTTCAGCTCCAGGACAAGATAGCATCTCCTGATTCTGACGAGATCGAAAACCTCGCTGAGTCCGGGCACGGCAGCTCCGCGGTACGTTTCGGCTTCCTTCCGCGAAAGACGGGAGTCCGCGATGCTTCCGAAGGGATCCTGTTCGGCAAACCAGCTGCCCGCATCGAGCTGGCGGATTTCGGAGAAGGTCAGATCGCTGACGCGCGGGCTTTTCCCGGGGAAGCGTTCTGCCGCGTCCGTGGTGCGCGCCGGAGTTTCGTCGTGCATGACGACGAAATGGCCGTCCTTTGTCATACGGACATCGCATTCGATGGCGTCGCAGCCCGCGTCAAGGGCGCGTCCGAAGGAGGGCAGGGTGTTTTCGGGGGCCAGGGCCGGGAAGCCCCGGTGGCCGATGAAGAGAATGCGGGAAGCCGGCTTGCGGAAATCCATAGGGCACTGCTCCTTTTGGGAATGCGGGGAAAAAACGGTTTCCCCGCCGCGCGGAAAGAATCCGGTTCAGTATACGTTCCCGGTCCGGCAGATCAAGAAGAAGGCGTGCCCTGGCGGGTGAAGAAGGAAGACCTTGCTTCCGGGCGGGACTGCGCCGGAAATCCCTGTTACGGCAGTCCCGGAGAGAGAGTGCCGGTCCCCGCCGTGCGTCCGGACGGGGGCCGGAAGAAAACGTCCGGCGCTGACACCGGATCTGTCCCGTATCTCCCCGCCGGGGATGCCGGAGAAGTCCTGCAGCCGTCAGCGGCTGTACGAAAGATAAAAAGTGGCATTGACGGGAAAATCGTGTTACCAAACCCGAAGATTTTTCAGGAAGGCATCATGTTCGACGACCCCGTTACCAGACCATCCGTTATTTCCCGCATCGATCCCCGCGTGCGGGTCCTGTGCGCCATCGCGGTTTCCCTGTGTCTCGCGCCCCTGCACAGCCTGTACGCCGGCGCGCTGGGACTCCTGCTCTCCGCAGTGCTTCTTGCCCTGGCGAAGCCGTACATGGGCGAGGTCTGGAAACGGCTCGGCGCCATCAACACCTTCGTGCTCTTTCTGGCCGTGGCCCTGCCTCTTTCCGTGCCGGGCGACGCCGTAGGGCATGTCTTCGGCCTGACCGTGAGCCGGCAGGGCGTCAGCATGGCGCTTCTCATTGCTATCAAGGCCAATGCCTTCGCGCTGTCTTTCATCGCCCTCATGGCCAGCATGAGCCCGCCCACTGCGGCCTACGCCATGGAGAGCCTGCATTTTCCGTCGAAACTCGTCTTCATCTTTATCTTTTCCCTGCGCTTCATCCACACCATCGCGCAGGAATGGACGACGCTGACCCAGGCCGCCAGGCTGCGCGGCTTCCGCCCGAGCACGTCGCGCCGCGGCTACAGCACGCTGGCGTGTCTGCTGGGGATTCTTCTCGTGCGGGCGAATGAGCGCGCCACGCGCGTGCACGAGGCCATGCTTCTGCGCGGTTTCAACGGCCATTTCCGCTCGGCTGCCAGATTCCGGACCGGATCGCGCGACGCCGTCCTGGCTGTCTGCGTGGCCTTCGGGATAGCGGGAGTGCTTTTCCTTGAATTTGATCCCGCCGGCTCAGCCGGCGCGCTTCTGGATGCCGCGGAACGGACGCTTTCCGCCTGCACGGGCTTCCGGATGGGACCGGGGCTCTAATTGGATGCGGAGGGATTCATGAACGCTGAACCGCGGGTACAGAGCGGAGACATCGTCACGCTCGAGCATATTTTTTTCAGTTACAGGACGAACAGCGGGGGGACGCGCAGCGTGCTCAGGGATGTGAACCTGAGCCTGAAGCCGCACCACAGAATCGGCCTTTATGGCCCGAACGGCAGCGGCAAAACCACGCTTCTGCGCTGCATCACGGGGCTGAACCGGCCGTCCGGCGGGCGTGTCCTCTTCCACGGCCGCGAGATGAAGGGGGAAAAGGACTTCCATGATCTGCGCGTGGCCGTGGGCTTCGTGCTGCAGAACGCCGATGACCAGCTCTTTTTCCCGACCGTTCTCGAGGACGTGGCGTTCGGCCCCCTCAACCTCGGCATGAGTCCGGACGAGGCCAGGGAGCGCGCCATCGGGACGCTGAAGAGCCTCGGCATGTCCGGCTTTGAGGACAGGCTCACGCACCGTCTCTCCGGAGGCGAGAAAAAGATGGTGACCCTCGCCGGCGTGCTGGCCATGAACCCGGAGGCCCTGCTTCTCGACGAGCCCACGGCAGGCCTCGACGCGAGAAGCATGATCCGTCTCACCGAGCTTCTGCACGATCTGCCGACGCCCCGCATCACCATTTCCCACGACTGGGATTTTCTGGAACGCGTTTCCAGCGAGTTCTGCACCATCGCGGACGGCACGGTATCCTGGAGCGAGCCCCTCGTCGCCCATTCCCACATGCACGCCCATCCCCTGGGCGACCGCCCGCACACCCATGAGGAATAGGGGCGGGCGGCGTCTTGTCCCCCGCCTGAAAGTACAGTAAAATACCTCCCCTTAAAGGCACCGCCGTCTGAAAAATTTCCGTTCACGGCGCGGCGGGGCGCATCGACAGGGGGATTTTATGCGTGGTTCCAGAAAAACGGCCAGGCTTGGTCCGCTCCGTATCGGCGGCGGCAGCCCGGTCATGGTACAGAGCATGACCAACACGGACACCCGCGACATCGGGGCGACGCTCGGTCAGATTGAAAAGCTTGCCTCGCTGGGCTGCGAGGCCGTCAGGGTGGCTGTGCTCGACGACAGGGCGGCGGCCTGCCTGAAGGAACTGCACGACAAAAGCCCCGTGCCGCTCATCGCGGATATTCATTTCGATTACCGGCTCGCCATCAAAGCCATCGAGGCAGGATTCGAGGGGCTGCGCATCAATCCCGGCAATATCGGTTCCCGCGCCCACGTGGACGCGGTGGTGGACTGCGCCAAAGCGAACGGCGCCTGCATGCGCATCGGCGTGAACTCCGGTTCCGTGGAGAAGGATCTCCTGGACAAATACGGCGGGCCCACGCCCGAAGCCATGGTGGAAAGCTGCATGAAGCACGTGCACATGGTGGAGGATCGGGGCTTCGGGAATATCGTGCTTTCCGTGAAGTCCTCGTCCGTTCTCAACACCATCGCCTGCTACCGCTGCCTCTCGAAGGCCGCGGACTATCCCCTGCATCTCGGCGTGACCGAGGCGGGCAGCCTCATCCGCGGCACGGTCAAGAGCGCGGTGGGCCTCGGCATTCTCCTGAACGAGGGCATAGGCGACACCATCCGCGTGTCGCTCACGGCCGATCCCTGCGAGGAAATCGGCGTGGCCTACGAGATCCTGCGCTCCCTCGGCCTCAGGACGCGCGGACCTGAAATTATTTCCTGCCCCACCTGCGGGCGCACCGAGATCGACCTCATCGGCCTCGAAAAGGCCGTCGAGGAGCGTCTCAGAAACGTGACGGCCAACATCAGGGTGGCCGTCATGGGCTGCGTGGTCAACGGCCCGGGCGAGGCCCGGGAATGTGACCTCGGTGTGGCCGGCGGCCGTGACAAGGGCATCATTTTCCGTGGGGGCACCGTCGTGCGCTCCGTCCATGGGCACGACGAGCTGCTCGCCGCCTTTATGGAAGAACTCCAAAAACTGCTTGACGAAAAAGGACAGCACTAATGCGTTTCCGTTCCTGTTACATTCCCACTCTCAAGGAAACCCCGGCCGACGCCGAGGTCATCAGCCAGAAGCTTCTCATCCGCGCGGGCATGATCCGCAAGCTGACGAGCGGCGTCTATACGTATATGCCTCTTGCCCTGCGCTCGCTCAGGAAGATTGAGAAGATCATCCGCGAGGAAATGGACAGGGTGGATTTTGTCGAGCTCCTGCTGCCCATGGTCCAGCCCGGCGATCTGTGGAAGGAATCCGGCCGCTGGGAGCATTACGGCCGTGAGCTTCTGCGCTTCAAGGACCGCAACGACAGGGATTACTGCCTGGGGCCGACGCACGAGGAAGTCATGACGGATCTGCTCCGCGGCGAGGTGCGTTCCTACAAGCAGCTGCCATCCCGTCCGTACCAGATTCAGACCAAGTTCCGCGACGAAATCCGTCCCCGCTTCGGCCTCATGCGCGGCCGCGAGTTCATCATGAAGGACGGCTACTCCTTCGACTGCGACGACGAGGGCGCGAGCAAAGCCTTCCAGGACAGCAGCGACGCCTATAACCGCATCTTCACCCGCATGGGCCTGCGCTACAGGGAAGTGGACGCTGACTCCGGTTCCATCGGCGGCAAGTTCTCCCACGAGTTCCACGTGCTGGCCGAGGCCGGCGAGGACACCATCGCCTCCTGCACCTCCTGCCGCTACGCCGCCAACGTCGAGCGCTGCGAGATCGTCTGGAAGGGTGAGAAGAATACCGCCGGCTGCGCGCCCGTGGAAAAGGTGGCAACGCCCGGCGCCCACACCGTGGCTGACGTGGCCCGCTTCCTCGGCGTTCCCGTGGAGCAGGTGGTCAAGACCATGATTTTCAACGTGGACGGCAAACCCGTGGCCATTCTCGTGCGCGGCGACCGTCAGGTCAACGACGTCAAGGTGAAGAACATGCTCGGCGCCGAGATGGTGGATCTGGCTGATGAAAAGATGGTCAGGGCCGCCACGGGCTCCCCCCTCGGCTTCGCCGGTCCCGTCGGGCTCTCCGTCCCGGTCTACGCCGACAGCGAGCTCATGGGCGGCACCGACTACGTGGTGGGCGCCAATGAGAAGGACGAACACCTCACGCACGTGGATCTCTTCCGCGACTGCAACATCACGGATTTCCACGATCTGCGCCTCGCCCAGAAAGGCGATGTCTGCCCGCACTGCGGAGGCAGGCTCGAGCTCACCCAGGGCATTGAGGTCGGCCACATCTTCAAGCTCGGCACCAAGTACTCCAAGGCCATGCACTGCACCTATCTCGATGAGAACGGAAAGGAGCAGTACATGGTGATGGGCTGCTACGGCATCGGCGTATCCCGTGCCCTGGCCGCGGCCATCGAGCAGAACCACGACGACAACGGCATCATCTTCCCGCCGGCCATCGCGCCCTTCGACTGCGAGATTCTGCTTCTCGATCCTGCCGACGGGGCCACGGCGGCCAAGGCCGGAGAACTCGAGAAGGAGCTTGAGGCCATGGGCCTTGAGGTGCTTGTTGACGACAGGGCGGAACGCCCCGGCATCAAGTTCAAGGACGCCGACCTCCTCGGCATGCCCATGCAGTTCATCTGCGGAGCCAAGGGCCTCGGCAAGGGCGTGGTGGAAACCAAGAACCGCCTCACCGGCGAAAAGGGCACCATTCCCGCTGCGGATCTCGCGGCAGGCATCCGCTCCTTCAGGGACGCCGTGAACGCGTCCTGGAAGGCCAGACAGAACTAGGCGGCCCATGGCGCAGAGATCCCTCATTTACACGGTCCCCCTCCTGAATCAGGCCGTGGCCGGTGCCCTCAGGGGCATCGGCCTCGGGGGACGCGTGCTCGTGAAGGGCGAAATAGCGGACGTCAGCGTCCGCAGCAGCCGCTTCGGGCTGCCCATGGTTTTCTTCAGCCTCAGGGAGGGAGACGAGGCGCTGAGCTGCATTTCCTACGGCCGCGATCTGAACCTCCTTCTCACCCGGGACACGCAGACAGGTGAGGTGTTCCGCGGCCGGAAGGTTTCTGACGTGCTCGTGGAGGCGCGCAAAGTTCTGCTCGAGGGCGTGCTCGGCACCTACACCCGCAACGGACGCAGTGCCTACAGGCTCATGGTCAACAGCGTCACGGACATCGGGGAGGGCGAACTGCTGCGCCGTTTCCGGGAGCTCAGGGACAGGCTCGCGAAGCTCGGCTTCTTCAGTGAGGAGCGCAAGCGTCCGCTTCCGCCCAATCCCGTGCGCATTGCCCTTATCACTTCCGAGAAGGGTGCCGTCATCCACGATTTTCTGCAGAACGCCCGTGACCGCGGCCTCGGCTGCCATATCGAATTCTATCAGGTCAAGGTGCAGGGGATCGGCGCGGGCGCCGAAATCGCTGAGGCCGTGCAGAAGGCAGACGCCAGAGGCACGGCCCAGGTCATCGTCATCATCCGCGGCGGCGGATCGGCCGATGATCTCGCCTGCTTCAACGAGGAAATCGTGGCCAGAGCCATCTTTTCCTCGAAGCTCCCCGTGCTGACCGGCATCGGACATGAGGTGGATCACACGCTCGCCGAGATGACGGCTGACGTGGGCGCGTCGACGCCCACCAAGGCAGCCCAGCTGCTCTGGACTCCGAGGAGCGAGATTCTGGCAGGTGTGACGGCTCTCCAGACGCGCGCCGCGGAGGCCTTCGGGAATCTTGTCGCCGTCAGACGGGCCGCTCTCGCCCATGAGAGCGACGTGCTGCGCCTGCTCTCACCCGCCGGGCGCCTCAGGCGCATGGGCGGTGAGCTCGCCGGGCTTGTCTCCCTCCTCGCCAGGAGAGGGAAACGCCTTGTGCGGGAGAGAGAGCTTGAGGCCGGGAGTCTCACCGGTCTCGCCCGGAGCGCCTTCAGGCAGAGAATCGCGGCGGGAACGGGAGCGGTCCTTGACTGTTCGGCGCGTCTTCCCGCGCTTTCGGGAAGACTCAGCGCCGGAGCCGGGCGGGATCTCGCCCGGGAAACGTCGGATCTCGTCCGCCTGGGCAGGGCCTTTTTTGAGAGGAAGAGCCACGAAACGGAAGCGCTGGCCCTGAGGCTCGAGGCCGTGAGTCCCTTAAGGCCTCTTGAGCGGGGCTTCGCCATCGTGAGGGACGAAAAGGGACGCATCGTACGCGGCGCGGCGGCCCTCCAGGCAGGAGCGAAAGTGCGCGTTTCCATGGCTGACGGAAGCTTCGGGGCAACGGTCGATGACGTCCGTCCGGCTCCTGTCCGGAAAAAATGAAAAAAAACGGTTCGGCATCCCGCGAAAAATCTGATAATAGTTCGCGGAAGATTTCAGAATAAGGATACGACATGGAAGCAGCACAGGGCGCAGATAAGACCACGAAGGGAAAGACCTTCAGTTCCCAGCTTGCAAGACTGAAGGAAATCGTGGCCCAGCTGGAGCAGGAAGACCTCGAGCTCGAGAAGGGCGTCAGGCTTTACAGGGAGGCCTGCGCCTGCGTGCGCTTCTGCCGTCAGAAACTCAGCGACGCCCGCAACGTCCTTGAGAGCGAAGAGGGAGTCCTCCGCGATGCGGAGGAGTTCCTGAAGGACGGGAAGGGCGGATCCGGAGAATCCGGGTCTGACACGGATGACGGTGTTTCCGCCCCCGGCATGACGGACGGCGGATACCAGAGCGGAAATTTTTAAGCGGATACGGGAGCAGGAAAAATGAACGCACAGACAGTGAAGGCTCATCTGGCCGAACGCGGAAAACTCGTTGAAGAGCACCTCAGGGGCTGCGTTGCCGACCCGGGGACGCCGGAACGCCTCAGGGAGGCCATGCTCTACAGTCTCCTTGCCGGAGGCAAGCGTTTACGGCCCGTACTCTGCCTCACCGCGGCCTCGCTTTTTGGGGCAGATCCAAAAGATGTTCTGCCCTTTGCCTGCGGTATAGAGATGGTGCATACCTATTCTCTCATCCACGATGACCTTCCGGCCATGGACGATGACGATCTGCGCCGCGGCCGTCCCTCCAATCACAAAGCTTTTGACGAGGCCACGGCCATTCTCGCCGGCGACGCCCTGCAGTCCGATGCCTTCCTCTGCATGACAACCTGCCCGCTTCCCGCAGACCGGGTCCTCAGGGCCGTGCACGAATTCGCCGCCGCGGCCGGATCCTTCGGCATGGCGGGCGGTCAGGAACTCGATATGATTGCCACGGGACGCCGTATTTCCCTGGAGGACCTCAGGCATCTGCACGCCCTCAAGACGGGCGCCATTCTCCGCGCCTCGGTCACCTGCGGCGCCATACTTGCCGGCGCGGACAGCGGCAGCCTTGAGAAACTGGGCGTTTTCGGATCCGAGCTCGGCGTGGCCTTCCAGATTGCCGACGACATCCTCGACGTGGTTTCCGACACGGCCACGCTGGGCAAGCCGGCCGGTTCGGACGAAGAAGAAGACAAGAATACGTATCCCGCCCTGGTGGGTCTGGACAGGAGCCGCGCCCTGGCCAGGCAGCATGCTGACAGCGCCATAGCCGCTATTCGCGATCTGGGCGGCGCTGACGCCGATTTCCTGCGCGGACTCGCCGTGTTCACGGTTGAAAGAGTGAAGTAGAAATAATGGATAACAAAACACCTCTGCTTGAGAGACTGAACGGCCCCGACGATCTCAGGGGCCTGACCAACGCGGAACTGGAGCGCCTCGCCACGGAAACGAGGGAGCGCATCATTGAGGTCTGTTCCAGAAACGGCGGGCATCTGGCCCCGTCTCTGGGCACAGTGGAACTGACACTGGCCCTGCTTTCTACCTTTGATCTTTCGCGGGACAAGCTGGTCTGGGACGTGGGGCATCAGAGCTACGCCTACAAGATTCTCACCGGACGCAACAGGGCCTTCGACACCCTGCGCCAGAAGGACGGCCTGGCGGGGTTCCCGCGCATGAGCGAGAGCCCGTATGACTTTTTCGGCGTGGGGCATTCCTCGACTTCCATTTCAGCGGCCCTCGGCATGGCTACGGCCCGCGATCTCAAAGGGCTCGACAACCACGTCATCGCTGTTATCGGCGATGGCGCGCTGACCGGCGGCGAGGCCTTTGAGGGCCTGAATCTCGCCGGGCATCTCGGCAAGCGCCTTATCGTGGTGCTCAACGACAACGAGATGTCCATCGCTCCCAATGTGGGCGCCATTTCCCGTTTCCTATCGCGCAACCTGTCGCGGCGCTGGTTCAGGCAGACGCGCAAGGACGTTCTGTCCTTCCTGCGCACCATCCCGCGCATCGGCGGCAATCTGGCGACGCTGGCCGAGCGCGGCGAGTACAGCTTCAAATCCTTCTTTACCCCGGGCATGCTTTTCGAGGCTTTCCGTTTCGCCTATATCGGTCCGGTGGACGGTCACGACATTCCGGCCCTGCGCCATCACCTCGAAATGGCGGCTGCCGTGGAAGACGGTCCCGTCCTTCTGCATGTGCACACCAAGAAGGGCCACGGTTTCGCGCCTGCGGAGAAGGATCCGACCCATTATCACGGCGTCGGTCATTTTGATCCCGAAACGGGCATGTTCCTGCCCAAGAAGAGTACGGCGCCGAGCTTCACCAGCGTGTTCGGGAAGGCTGCCGTGGAACTCGGGAAGAAGGACAGCCGCATCGTGGCCATCACGGCGGCCATGCCCGACGGCACGGGAACCATCTATTTTCAGAAGGCCAGACCGGATCATTTCTTCGACGTGGGCATCTGCGAGCAGCACGCGGTGACCTTTGCTGCGGGCCTCGCGAGCCAGGGCGCCAGGCCGCTCGTGTGCATCTATTCCACCTTCCTGCAGCGGGCCTACGATCAGGTAGTTCATGACGTCTGCCTGCAGAACCTGCCCGTGGTTTTCTGCATCGACAGGGCCGGTCTCGTGGGCGAGGACGGCGCCACGCACCAGGGCGTGTTCGACGTGGCCTATCTCAGGCATATCCCCAACATGCACTGCCTCGCCCCGCGCGATGAGGACATGCTGGTGCGCTGCCTGACCACGGCCGTGGCTCTGGGAAAACCCTGCTCCGTGCGCTATCCGCGCGGCGCGGCCTATGGCGTGGAAGTTCAGCCGGATCCAAAGCCTCTGCCGTACGGGAAGGGCGAGATCGTCCAGGAAGGCGAGAAGGTCGCCATCCTGGCCCTGGGAAGCCGTCTCCACGCGGCCTGCGACGCGGCGGACGAGGTGCATATGCGTCTCGGCTTTATGCCCCTTGTCTTCGATCCTATCTGGATCAAGCCCCTGCCCGAAGAGCAGATCGCGGACATTTTCCGCCGCTTCGACAAAATCCTCACCGTTGAGGAGAGCTCGCTCGCGGGCGGCTTCGGGTCCGCCGTGCTGGAATACGCCAGTGATCACGGCCTTCTCGCCGGAAAGACGGTGAAGCGCCTCGGCGTGCCGGACCGGTTCATCGAGCATGCGTCACAGGCCCAGCAGCGTCATGAGCTCGGTCTTGACGTGGAAGGCATCTACAGGGCCGTGGAAGAGCTCGCGGGCGGAACAGAAACGGCATGAGCCTTGCGGAGCTCCCTGTTTGAGCATATATACCCGGCTCTGTTCGGGAAAAAATTCCCTCTGGAGAAGACATGTCGCTCAGTATTGGTATCGTCGGCCTGCCCAACGTGGGCAAGTCCACTCTTTTCAACGCCCTGACCAAGGCCCAGAACGCCCAGGCCGCCAACTATCCTTTCTGCACCATCGAGCCCAACAAGGCCACTGTTACCGTGCCGGACGCCCGTGTAGACGCGCTGACGGCCAAGGCCAAGCCTAAAAAAACCATTTATGCCTTCGTCGATTTCATCGACATCGCCGGCCTCGTCAAGGGCGCGAGCAAGGGTGAGGGACTGGGCAACCAGTTCCTGGCCAACATCCGCGAATGCGCCGCTATCATCGAGGTGGTGCGCTGCTTCGAGGACGAGAACATCACCCACGTGGACGGCTCCATCGATCCGCTGCGCGACATCTCGACTATTGAGACGGAGCTTCTTCTGGCCGACCTCGATACGGCCCAGAAGCGTCTCGAGAAGCTGACCAAGCTCTCCAAGGGCAGCAAGGACGCCAAAGCCGCGGTGCCGGTCATGGAAGCACTCGTTAAGCACCTTGACGCCGGCAGCATGGCCTCCACGTTCGAACGTCCCGCTGATGACGAATACTTCGATACCGTGTGGAAGGAAATGGGCCTTCTCACGGGCAAGCCCATCATCTACTGCGCCAACGTGGACGAGGCCGGCATCGGCGGCAACGACTTCTCGAAGAAGGTGGAGCAGTACGCCGCAGAGCACCATTCCGGCTTTGCCGTGATCTGCGCCCAGATCGAGGAAGAGCTGCAGGGCCTCTCCGACGAGGAGCAGAAGGAAATGCTGGCCTCCTACGGCATCGAGCACAGCGGCCTTGAGAACATCATCCGCACGGGCTACGACACCCTCGGCCTGTGCAGCTACTTCACCGCCGGCCCCGACGAAGTCAGGGCCTGGACCATCCACAAGGGCTGGAAAGCTCCCCAGGCCGCCGGCGTTATCCATACGGACTTCGAAAAGGGCTTCATCCGCGCCGAAGTGATTTCCTACAACGACTACATGAGCCACGCGAGCGAGGCGGACTGCCGCGCCGACGGTGTGCTGCGCACGGAAGGCAAGGACTACGTGGTGCAGGACGGCGACGTCATGCACTTCCTGTTCAACGTCTAGGTCTGTCAGGAATTTCTGACAAAAAAAGCGGGTCTTCCCTGTCCGAGAAGATCCGCTTTTCTGATCTGAAGAAGGGGAGCGTCTCAGTCGTGGCGCTGTTCCGCCAGGAAATAATACGTGCCGTCCCCGCGTTCCTCCTCACGGAGCACGCCCTTTTCCTTCAGGGAGGCGATGAGGCGGGAAGAGAGGCCGCTGCTGATGCCGAGGCCCACGGCCGCGCCGTCCACGGTGCTCGGGTGGCGTTCGATGAGATCGCGCATATCCTCTTCCGTGGCCGTGCGTCCGCTTTCCGTGTGTTTTTCCGGGAAGGAAGCGATGATCTCGCAGCGGCCTGGCATGCGGCCGCGGATTTCCTCGAGCCGGGCCATGGAGAGGGGCTTTACGCTGCTGTCAGCCGGCGGCCGGCACACGGAATTGAGCTGGATGCGTTCGATGTGCCGGAGTTTCGCGGCCTGCGCGGCCAGGGCAGCTATGTCCTCTTCTGAGTCGTTGAGTCCCTGCGCCAGCAGAATTTCCAGCCATATCCGGCCGCGGTACACATTGCAGAAGCGGGTGAGGCCTTCAAGGATCACGTCAAGCGGCATGTTCCCGGCCGGGCGGTTGATGCGTTCGGCCGTGGCGGGCAGGGCCGCGTCCATGGACGGGCTCACGATGTCGGCCAGGGCGAGATCTTCGATGACGTCCGGCATCCAGAGCAGGGAGGCGTTGGTGAACACGGCCACGGGTACGTCGGTCATCTGCTTGATGCCGTGGATCATGTCCCCGAGCTCCTCATTGAGGGTGGGTTCACCGGACCCCGCAAAGCTGATGACATCGGGTTTGTCCGTCCTGAGGAAGCGCTCCAGTTCGGAGAGAACGTCGGAACAGGACACCCAGCTGCCGCGATCTATGGTGTGCACCGTGGTGTGCCCGAGCTGGCAGTAGACGCAGTCGTAGGAACAGGTCTTGAAAGGAATAATGTCGACGCCGAGCGAGCGTCCGAGGCGCCGCGAGGGCACAGGTCCGTAAATATACTTGTAAGGCTGCATGAAGACCTCCTTCGCGCGGCTTTTCCGCCGGCTGTGCGGCACTCTTCCACAAAAAGACAGCCGTGGCAATCGCGCCGGAAAAGAAACGTGACCTGCCGCACGCAATCCCTCTGCGGATCTGGACGGAATCCCTCCGAATGCTTAAAAAATGGGGCAGGAGGCAGAGAGCATGCGCAATCCCATTCCCCGCGTTGTGACCATCCACGATATTTCCGGCATAGGACGGACGAGCCTGACTGCGGCCATCCCCGTCCTTTCCAGCATGGGTATACAGCCCGTGCCGCTTCCCACGGCCGTTCTTTCCACGCAGACGGTGGGGACGACGGGCTTCACGTTTCTCGACCTCACGCAGAATATGAAGGATATGCTCGATCACTGGATCGCGCGCGGCGACAGATTCGAGGGCGTGTACTCGGGCTTTATGGCCTGCCCCGAACAGATGGATACCGTGGCCCGCTGCATTGAGACGTGCATGCTGAAAGGCGGCCTCGCCGTGGTGGATCCCGTTCTCGGGGAGGACGGACAGCTTATTCCGACCATGACCGCGGACATGGTGCGCCGCATGCGCTGGCTTATAGGCAGGGCGGATGTCATAACGCCCAACTACACGGAAGTCTGTCTGCTTCTGGATGTGCCCTATGACCGCGAGCCCGACATGGACCTCCTCAAAGGATACCTGAGGGAGCTTTCCCTCATGGGGCCCGGCGTGGTCGTGGGAACGAGCATGCCCCTGACGAAAAATCCCCTCGGCGAATGGGAGTATTCCTCCATCCTCGCGTACGAAAAAAGCATCGACAAGTTCTGGCGGCTCGACTGCTCCTACCTGCCAGCCCATTATCCCGGCACGGGCGACATTTTCGCGAGCGTGCTCACGGGCTCGCTCCTTCTCGGCTCCTCCCTGTCCCTCGCCATCGACAAGGCCGAACAGTTCGACACGCTCTGCGTGCGCGATACGTACGGCCAGGACAGGGACACCACGGAGGGCGTGCTTCTCGAGCGCTACCTGCCCTCTCTGCGCATGCCCCTGCCGGGCTGCCGCTGCGTGCTCGTGAACTAGCTTTTTGGGGGGAACGGCCCCCGTTTTTGTCTGCCCGGACCCTGAAAAAAAGGACTCCGTGTCCGTGGCTGGCCGTACCAGCCCTGCAAAAGCCGCTTTCCTTGACAGTGGAAACCGGCAAAAGTAAACTCTTTCTGGACTTTTTTGAGACGAAAAACGTCCGGGCTGAACGGCTGCGTTTTTTCCGTTTCCGCCGCACGGCCGGCGCTGACCGGCCCCGGGACAGGGAACGGCACAAAAGAGAGAATATGGAAGAATTACTGGCTCTGCATTCCTTTGCAGCCACCTGGGGGTGGCTTGCCCTGCCTCTTTCCTGCTGCCTCATGTTTCTTTCGGCGTTTATGCTCCCCATCCCGGCAGCGCTTCTCACTGTCGTGAACTGCAGCTGCTTCGGCCTTGTGCCCGGCCTTCTGCTTTCCTGGGGATGCTCCGTTATCGGAGCCGGGTTCGCCTTCCTTCTCTCCCGCTGCGTTGGGCAGCGTTTCGTCCTGCGCTTTGTCTCGGATAAAAACATCGAACGCGCCGAGTCGTTCATGCTGCGCCACGGGAAGGGGAGTATCTTCCTCGCCCGCGCGCTTCCCTGCGTGCCCTTCGGGCTGGTGAGCTACGCCGCCGGCCTGACCAGCGTCCGGTTCATCCCGTATTTCCTTTCCACTGCGGCCGGAAAAATTTTCCCGACCCTCCTTTACGGCCTGCTCGGCAGTGCCCTTCTGACGCTCCCTCCGGCGGTTCTTCCCGCCGCCTGCGCCGCGATCTGCCTGCCCTTTCTTGTCTTTTTCGTCCTGCGCAGGCTGCACCGCAAACGCCTAGCCTATTGTGAGGAGTAATGCTCCAGCGTTACACCAGACCCCTCTGTTTTCTTGCCCTTGTCGCGGGCATCGCCATTTTCGCCGCAGCCACGGGCTGCGGTGATTCCGTTCTTGATCCCGCTGTTCTGGAACGCTTCCGCCTCTACGCCGGCCACTCTCCTTTCTCCGCCGGACTGCTGCTGCTCTTCGGCCTGCCTGCGGGCATGGTCTTCTTTCTCCTTCCCCAGAGCGCGGCAGCTGCTTTCTCCTCTTCCTATTTCGGCCTCTTCGCCGGCACCATCCTTTTCACGTTTGAGCTGCTCCTGGCAGCTCTGTTGCTTTTCGCCTGCTCCCGCGTGCTCCTGCGTCCCGCTCTCCGCGAATTTCTCCAGAACCGGACCGGCTCTCCCCTTGATCCCTTACCCGGGCTGGCGCTGCCGCTGCCCTTCGAATCGCTTCTTCTTCTGGAGACGTTTCTCTTCTTTCTGGCCTTTCTGCCCGCCGGATTCACCGGCTTCGTGCTCGGCCTGACCTCCATTCGCCCCAAGGCCTTCGCCATGGCGGCCGTTCCCATGCTCTTTCTGCGCGCAGCCGTGGAATGCGCGGCTCCGGCGCACTGGACCGGCGGCGCGTCCGCGCTCCTTTCCGTTATCGGCATCCTGCTTTTTCTGCTTTTTGTCTGGTGGCTCTTCCTCCTCTTCAGAAAGCGCGTGCACAAGGACGTGATGGACGGCACAGCCAGGCGCCGTGTGCCCCTGGTCCGCCAGCGCGAGGAGGCTCAGCTCACGGAAAAGAAGCTGCGCACCAATGCCATCGTCGCCGAGATGAACCGTCCCGACATTGATGACAGTCTGGCTGTCCAGACGGAGCTTCCCGTCAGCGAAACGATGGTGGTCTGTGTCCGTGACGCTTCCTGTTCCGACCCGGACGTGGAAAAGCTCATCATGGACGAGGCCGGACACCTTGGCGCGCGCGCCGTTTCCTGCACGCTGGCGCCCACGCCCGAGTACGCCGAGACGCCCGTTGAGGACGGATTTGCCGGCCACGGGCGCGTCCGGGATCTGGATGAGGTCTTTCTGCGCGCCTTCCATGAAGGCGCCGGCATCGTGCTTGCCGTGCGCGCCAGCACGCCCCTCGTGCGCGAATCCATCCTGCGCCGCGCTCTCCTGCGGCTCACCCGGTGTTCCGCCGTGCTCGGCCCTTCCGCGGGCGGATATTACCTCATCGGCCTGCGCCGTATGGCCCGCGCGGGGCAGGGGACCCTGACCCGCTACGAACCCGGCCTGCTTGCCGGCCGCGGCTTTTCCGGGGAGCTGTCCTTCGCTCTGGCCGGCTTCTGCCGCAGGCCCGAGAAGCTGCCGCTTCTTCCTGATGCCTCCGATCTCACCAAGCCCCTCGTTTCCGTCATCATTCCCTCCCTGGACAGCGCTGACAGTATAGCCGGCTCAGTGAAGTCCGCCTGCCAGGGGCCGTGGACAGAATGCTTCGTGGCCGATGGCGGCAGTAAGGACGACACGGCCTCCCTCGCCAGCCAGGCCGGCGCCGAGGTCATTGCCGTGCGCGGCGGCGAGGCCGAGCGCCTCAACGAGGCGGCCCGTGCCGCCCGCGGCCAGATCCTGCTTTTCCTTGAGTCAGGCTCTCTCCTTCCACGCGGATACGAGGCCGAGGCCTGGGAAACGCTGCAGACCGCGGACTGCCGGCTCGGCGCTTTCAGCCTGCCTGATCACGTTTCCGCGTTCCGGCGCGCGCTCCTCTGGGCGGGCAACAGCATCCTGCGTACCAGCGCCTTCGGCCGCCTCAGCCTCAGACAGGGCATTTTCATGTCCCAGGAAGATTTCCGCAGCGTCGGAGGCTTCTCCGTCAAGGTTGGAGAGGGCCGTGCCGTGCCCGAGCTTATCCGCCGGCTGTCCGCTCTCGGACGCACGGTCATACACAACGATCGTATTTCCTTCCCCAGCAGTGAGGAAGAGGAAAAGCCGGAAAGCATCGCCGACATGCTCGACAGTGCCGAGAATCACGTCCGCAGCTATCTGGGACGGAAATTCGCCAGAAAGACCCCTCCGCCCGATGAGAGCGACAGCGATCTCGCGAAGCGCATCCGCTCCATGATTGCGCCCTGCGATCACTGCGGCGAGTGCACGCGCGTCTGCCCCATGCTCGCGCGTCACAGGATTGATCTCACCGGTATGGTGAAGGCGCCGCTTCTCGCATGGCACTGCTTCCTGTGCGGAACCTGCACGCGCAAATGCCCAGCCGGCATCGACGGCGTGGCCCTGTCCCAGGCCCTGCGTGACCAGTATGTGCGCCAGCACAGCGGCCGCATGGCCCGTCCCGGGCACACCCGCACCATCTGGTTCTCGAAGCACGTGCCCATTACCGCGAGTTACGCCAGAGAGGGAGAGAATCTCCTGCTTGATTCCGATTTCTGCGCCGCTTTTCCGAAGACCGCCGAGGCCCTCGCGAAGCTGGTTTTCACGAACGGCACAGGTTTTGTCGTTGCCGATTCCGGCGCGCGCCTCGCTGTCCTCGGCATGGAAGAGGAAGCCCGGAAGAGCACGGAGCGCCTGCGCGGCGCCCTGAAGTCCAACAGGGTGAGCCGGCTTGTCACTATTTCCCCGTCCACGCACGCCTATCTGAAGAAGCATGGCTTTGACGTGGAGACCATTTACGAATTTTTCGGCCGCGTGAAGCCTGAAACCGTCATCAACGGTGGAGACTACGCCCTGTTTACGCCCTGCATGGACAGAAGCCACGAGGTCTTCGCCCTTGGTCTGGCTCAGTTCGTCAGTCCGGAGCCCATGCGTCTCGACAATATCCCCTGCTGCGGCGCGGGCGGCGAGGCCTCGGTTCTTGAACCCCAGCTCGCAGCCCAGATGAAGAAAGCCGTGCGGGAGTGCGGCAGGCCCGTTATCACGACCTGCACGGAGTGCGCTGCGGCCCTGGCCGGTGCCGGCTGCAATGTCTACCATTCCCTGACCCTTCTCATGGGACTCGATGAGCACCCCGCCATCGGCATCTCGTCCATGAAGGCCCTGGCAAAGTTCTACATAGCTCTCAGACCCCTGGCCTCCCTCGTCAAAGGTTCCGCCGAAGCTGACGATGAGGTCAGGAAACTGCAGGAATCCGCCGACGCCCCTGCGGAATCCGAAGCCGCAGCTGAGGATAAGGCGTCCGCGTCTTCTGATGAAACGTCTCCCGCGGCTGATGCCGCTCCTGACAGCGCTGTTTCCTCCGAAGCAGGAGATATTCCCGCCGGCGCTGTCATCCCCGGCACGACGGAGCAGACATCTGAAGACGCCGGAGGATCCGAAAAGGCAGAGCCTGAGGCTGTAGAGGATATTCTCGCCGGAGCCATCATCCCCGGTGAAACGGAGAAGGCTTCTGAAGACGCCGGGGAAGCCGGAAAGGCAGAGCCTGAGGCTGAGGAAGAGAATGTTTCCTCTGACGCCATTCTTCCTGACGGGACAGAAAAGGCTTCTGAGGCCGCCGGGGAAGCCGCGGAAGCTGTGCCTGAAGCTGAGGAAGAAAAAGTTCCCTCCGGAGCTGTCATCCCTTGCGAAACGGAGAAAGCTTCTGAAGATGCCGGGGAAGCCGGAAAGGCAGAGTCTGAGGCTGAGGAAATGGATATTCCCGCCGGCGCCATCATCCCCGGTGAAACGGAGAAGGTTTCTGAAGACGCCCGTGAACCTGAAGCGGAACAGCAGGAAGACGGAACCGGTTCCTCCGGCGGAGAGACGAAGACCGAAACCAACGGAAAATAAGGACAGAATATATGAGCAAGCTTATTGGCGTCATCGGAGGCACCGGCCTGGACAACCCGGCCTTCTTTACGGCGGAGAAGGAACTTGCACCGCGCACACCGTACGGCCGCCCGTCGAGTCCCCTGCGCGTTGGCCGCCTCAGGGGCAGTGACGCGCGTATCGTACTGCTCGCGAGGCACGGCCTTCAGCACACCATTCCGCCGCACAGGGTCAATTTCCGCGCCAATCTCTATGCGCTGAAGGAGGCGGGCTGCACCCATGTAGTGGCCTCGGCCTGCTGCGGCTCCCTGCAGGAAGAATACGGTCCCGGCGCCTTTGTGGTGCCGGATCAGTTTATCGACTTCACGCGCGGCCGCAAAAGCACCTATTTCGATCATTTCGCGCCGGGCGATGTCCGTCATCAGCCCATGGCCGATCCCTTCTCGCAGGAACTGCGCGAAGCCTTTCTGAAGGCCGCAGAGCACTGCGGCATCAAAGCCCACGACGGCGGCACCATCGTGACCATCGAGGGTCCGAGGTTTTCGACCAGGGCCGAGTCGCGCATGTTCCGCGTGCTGGGCGGAGACCTCATCAACATGACCATTGCCACGGAATGCATCCTGGCCAACGAACTCGGACTGCCGTACGGCGTTATGGCCATGGTCACGGACTATGACAGCTGGAGCGAGGTTCATCCTCCGCTCGATCTCGACGAACTCTGGCGCGTGCTCGGCGAGAACGTGGACAAGTTCACTGAAGTGCTCATCGATGCGCTAAAGACGTTCGCCTGATCTTCTGATCAGTTTTCAAGAGCAAAAATGGAGAGGCGGGAACCCGTGAGGATTTCCGCCTTTTGTTCTGTTAAAAGGCATGTGTGTTCGAGGCCGGCCATGCCGATGCCGGGAACGGCAATTTTTGGTTCCAGGGCGATGCTCATGCCTTCGGCGAGAGGTTTTGTGACCGTACGGGTGATAGGGGGCCATTCATCGAGGCAGAGTCCCGTTCCGTGCCCCAGGAAGCGTAGCTGATCACGCCCCGTTCCCATGAATTCACGGGCGTAGCCGAGACTGGCGGCCTCCTCTTCGGCGCTCTGCCAGATTTCGGCGGGCGTCACTCCCGGGATCAGTCTGTCGAGAGCGTGCATGAAGATGCTGACGCAGGCGTCCTGAGCCCTTCTGAGTTCGTCCGGAATGTCTTTTTCCCTGCCCGGCCAGTAATTCTGGGTGCGGTCCGTGTGATACCCGTCGTAGGTAAAACCCATATCCATGGAGAGCAGGGTGTTTTCCTTCCAGACAACGTCAGGCGATCCCAGGAAGGGGACGGCGCCGTCCTGGCCCCGGCAGCCGAGTGGCCCGTTGTAGCAGGTGGGGCAGAGGCCGTCAGTGCCGGCTGAGGCGTAGCCGAAGAACATTTCCTCCCCGTGCCCGCGCAGGCGGGCGAGTCCGTCGCTTCCGAGGCGGAGTGCCTCGCAGGCAAAGGCCACGGCTGCTTCGCGCTCCGTCATGCCGGCGTGCAGGAGACCGGGGAGGATGGTGTCGAAGATCCTCGCGTGAAGCCGGCCGCAGAGGTGCAGACGGCAGATTTCAAAACCGGTCTTGACCGCGCGGCACTCGTAGATGGTGTCGTCCGCAGCGGTGAAAACGTGCCCGGGAAGGCGTTTGCCGAGCATGCCGGCCGTCGTCCAGCTGAAGGCGTCCGCGTCCACGGCGATGTTATGGGACAGAGGAGAGCCGGCATCGGCCGTGAGGCGGGGGATCTCGCGGAAGGACCGGAACGGAAGGATTGTGTCCACGGGCGATTCTGAGGCGGCGCGCTCCGTTCCCTTGCGTAGCATGAGTACAGGATTTCCCTCGAGAGGGAGCCAGAAGAGGCCGGAACCGAGGTGTCCTGTAAAGTAATAGATAGTGGTCCTGCCTGAGCAGAGCAGCCCCCCGGTTTCGGGATGATCCCTGGCGAGCAGGGCGCGGAAACGGTTCTGACGGAGAGATACCTCTGAAGAAGGCATGGTGCGGCTGAGGGAAAAGGGACTGTCTGGTGACAAAGGAGGAACTCCTGTGAAGGGGAAGAGAGGCAAAAAAGAGGCTCCCTGAAGGGAGCCTCTGATGGGAAAAAGCGGAAAGGGGCTTACGGATGGTTCACGTAATGGTTCTGCAGGGCCTTGCCGCCGTCGTGGCAGGGCTTGCAGTCCATATGGCCCTTGGCCCAGTCAGAACCGGAGCCGGGCTTCTTGTGGCACTCGTCCGCGCACTTCTTGACGGATTCGGGGGCCACGTAGGTGCCCTTCCAGTCCTTGCCCTTCTCAATCTTGGCGTTGAAAATTTCGCAGGCTTTTCCGGCCGTGTCGGCGGTCAGTCTGGCGCAGCGTTCGCTGCGCTCCTTGCTCTTTTCGCCGATGCCGTTGGCGGCGCACCAGCGGGAGACGGAAATGTGGCAGAGCTGGGATTCGGCAATAGTGGGCTTGGTCTTGTCGAGGTTAATCTTCGCTTCGGCAGGCTTGTAGAGCGGGAGGCTCGTGGTGGAGTACCAGTGGAAGAGTTCGTCCACCATGGCATCACGTTCCTTGCGGCCCCAGAAGAGGGCGTAGGCGGAAGCCGCGCCGCCAAGGCAGCCGCAAGATGGTGCCCCAGTCAGAAATGCCGCCCTTGAACACTTCCAGCATGGAGAAGGGGAACTGATTGTACGGCGCACCGTACTGTTCGGCAAGAGAGCCGACAATGGAGTAGAACACGCCGTAGCCGCAGGCGTACCCCTTGTTGTGGTAGGCTTCGTAGGCCACCTTCTGTACCGCCTCCACGTCAAGCTTGTGGGGCTTCCATCCGAAATCCCCGCCTGCCTGCTGGAAGCGCTGCATTTTTTCAGAGGCAGCGTGGGCGTCTTCCTTCAGGTTGATGAGGCCGGCGCAGGCCGCGCCGCAGGCGATGCCGCCAAGGCCGCAGAGAATCTGACGTCTGTTGAGGTCCATAAACCTTCCTCCTTGAGTGCCGTTGTACTTATGTCGGAACAGATCCTGTTTTCTGTTTGGCTTATTTCAGAAGGAAGGGCAAGTTTTCTTTAGGAATATTTGTGCATGAAAGATATCTCCATATGCACAACAGACTGAAAAGCGATGATGTTTTTATAAAAAAGCATGGATAAAAAAATATTACATAGTAAAGTAATAGGAAATATATCTCTCTGTTGCGGACAAAAAAGCCCCGCCGGCATGGCGGGGCGGGGCTTATGCGTACGGAGTAAAAAATATCAGGCGTCTAGATCTGATCCTTGGGTGTCATCTTCTGATCGCCGTCAGTGGTGTGCACGACAATCTCCTGAATCTGCGTATCTCTGGGCAGGAGGAACGGGATGACCTGTCCTTTTTCCATGGTGCGGGGCATGGCGGCCGAGATGGGCCTGCCGTTGATGTCGATGCCGGTCACAACGACGGAGCCGGGATTGGCAGAGGAGACAACGACTTCGAGGACGTCCTGCGTGTCGCCGTTGAGAATGACGGGATGGCGGGTCCATGTGGCGCCGAAGGCGAGGCTGGGGTTGTAGTGCGGCTTTTCCGGCTCGGGAGCCTTCTTGGACGAACAGGCTCCGGTGAAGGCCAGCAGGCAGGCCATTACGAGAAGGGACAGGATACGCTTCATGGTGATTCCTCGGTCAGTATGTGGCATTCCGGGATCCTCAGACAGGGGAGGCCTGGGAATGGGTCAAAATAACCGCTCATCTACAGATACGCAAATGTTTTCACGGCCATGTAGAAGAAGGGATCCGGCGGAGACGAAAAACCCCGCTCCGGGAAACCGGAGCGGGGAAATGCGCGGAAGAGCGTTTAGCGCTTAGCTCTTGATGCCGCCGTATTCGTACCCTGCGGCTTTGACCGCCGCTTTGAGAGCGTCTTCGGAAACTTCCCTGCTCAGTTCGACTTCGGCCGTGCAGGCGCTGTGATCGCATTTGGCGGACACGACGCCGTCCACCTTTTCAAGGCTTTCCCTGCAGTGGGCTTCGCAGTGGGGGCACATCATCCCTTTCACGATAAGAGTCTTATGCATAACATTCTCCTTCAGATGTAATTTTTAAATATACATATATCCAGTCCGGCCGGGCGTAAAGTCCCGTACCGGTCTTATTTTCTGAGGGCGCGCACGGCGTTGCCGGACACGATGAGACTTGTGCCCACGTCGGCGAAGACGGCCATCCACATGGTTGCGT
The DNA here is from genome assembly GCA_900546145.1 of uncultured Desulfovibrio sp. GTDB lineage: Bacteria > Desulfobacterota > Desulfovibrionia > Desulfovibrionales > Desulfovibrionaceae > Desulfovibrio. The sequence continues at coordinate 40,451 of URBN01000015.1, forward strand.
ATCCGGTGAAGGCCAGGACGAAGAACACGGCTTTGACGGCCAGGGCGAAGGAGATGTTCTCGATCACGATGGTGATGGTGGCGCGGGAGAGCCGGATGAAGCGGGGCACCTTTCTGAGGTCATCGTCCATGAGGGCGACATCGGCTGTCTCGATGGCGGAGTCCGTGCCGCCCTTCGCCATGGCAAAGCCGATGTCAGCCTTGGCAAGAGCGGGGGAGTCGTTGATGCCGTCGCCGACCATGCCCACAGTGAGCCCTTCTTCCCTGATATTTTCGATGCATTTCAGCTTGTCCTCAGGCAGGAGGTCGGCCTCGTAGGAATCGACGCCCGCGCGGGAGGCGAGAACCGCGGCAGTGTGTTTATTGTCGCCGGTAAGCATGATGGTTCTGACGCCGAGCTTCTTCAGGCTGCTGATGGCCTCGGCGCTGGTGGCGCGGATGGTGTCGGCCACGGCGAAGAGACCCGCGGGGCCGTCATCGCCGACCAGGACCACGACGGTTTTGCCGTCCTTCTCAAGGGCGAAGAGGATTTTTTCGAGTTCAGCGGAACATCTGCCGAGGCTTTCCACGAGGGCGTGGTTGCCGAGGTACCATTTTTCCCCTTCAATGACGCCGCTTGTGCCTCTGCCCGGCAGGGCCGTGAAGTCGTCCACATGGCGGAGGGTCAGGCCGTCCTTTTCGGCCGCGCGGCTGATGGCTTTGGAAACGGGGTGATCAGAACGGCCGGCGAGGCTGGCTGCCAGTTCCCTGGCCGTCAGCGGGTTCATGCTGCCGAAGGGGACAAAATCGGTCTGCTCGGGGCGTCCGTTCGTCAGGGTGCCGGTCTTGTCGAAGGCGACCCAGTTCAGCTTTCGGCCGATTTCGAGGAACTTGCCGCCCTTGACGAGGATGCCGTGGCGTGTGGCTGCTGCCATACCGGAAACCAGGGTGAGGGGTGTGGAGATGACCAGGGCGCAGGGGCAGCCGATGACGAGAAGGATGAGGCCGGTGTGGATGGAATCGGGCCAGGCCGTGCCGAAGACAAAGGGCGGGAGGACGGCTGTGACGAGGGCCAGCAGGAAGACAGCCGGTGTGTAGTATTTCGCGAAGACGTCCACGAAGCGCTCCACAGGGGCGCGGGACGACTGTGCTTCCTCCACGGCGCGGATGATGCGTGAGAGCGTGGTGTTGCCGGCTATGGCTGTGGTCGTAAACTCGAAGCTGCCCTGTTCGTTGAGGGTGCCGGCGAAGACCGTGTCACCGGCCTTCTTTTCGACAGGCATGCTCTCGCCCGTAATGGGGGCCTGGTTCACGGAAGAGGAGCCGTCTGTCACGGTGCCGTCCAGGGGCACCTTCTCGCCGGGGCGCACCCGCACCGTGCTTCCCACAGGGACGCTGTGGATGTCCACGGACTTCCATGAGCCGTCATCCTGACGCACCGTGGCCATTTCCGGGGCAGTGGCGAGAAGTTTCTGGATGGCGTTCTTTGCGTGTTCCGTGGTGCGGGCTTCTATGGCCTCAGAGAGGGCGAAGAGCACCATGACCATGGCTGCCTCGGGAAAATCGCCGATGCAGATGGCGCCTGTCACGGCCACGGACATGAGGGCGTTCATGTTGAGGGTCAGGTTCTTTATGGCGATCCATCCGTTTCTGAATGTCTGCACGCCGGAGCAGAGCACTGCGGCCACGGAGAGGATGAAGGGCACCAGTTTCGCTATGGCAAAGCCGTTCACGGCAAAGGCCAGGGGATCAAAGCCGAAGGGCCTGACGTGCCATTCCAGGATGAGCGAGGACGCCTCGGCAAGGGCCGCGAGAACGCCGCCTGTGATGAGCTGTTTCCAGGGGAAGCTGCTTTTCGTGTTCGCGGGCGCTTTTTCCGGGGCAGCCTCTGTCCGGCTTACGAGTGTGGCGCCGAGGTTGAGGCTCTCCAGAGCCTTCGTGATGTCTCTGAGGGCGCCCGGGTCGTGCTTCACGGACACGGTGCGGTCTATGAGATTGAAAGCGAGCCCGTGCACGGAGGGCATTTTTCCGAGCCTGCCGCGCACGAGGTTTTCCTCAACCGGACAGTCCATGTCATCGAGGTGGAAGAGGGAAGTCGAAAGGCCTGTTCCCCCGGACACGGGCTTCGCGCCAAGATTGAGGCTTTCCAGAGCTTTCGTGATGTCTCCGAGGGCGTCCGGGTCGTGCTTCACGGACACGGTGCGCTCTATGAGGTTGAAGGAAAGCCCGTGTACGGAGGGCATTTTCCCGAGCCTGCCGCGCACGAGGTTTTCCTCGACCGGGCAGTCCATGTCCTCGAGGTGAAAGAGGGAGACCGTGAGATCAGACTCCTCAGGCATGACCTCGGCACCGAGGCTGAGACTCTGAAGGGCCTTCGTGATATCGGCGAGGGCTGAGGGGGCGTGACGTACGGAGACCGTACGCTGAATGAGGTTGAAGGCGAGGCTGTGCACGGAAGACATCTTCCCGAGTCTGTTCCGGATGAGCTCCTCTTCCACGGAACAGTCCATTCCGGGAACGCGGAAGTTTGTCAGCGTTTCGCTGTCTTCGTGTTCCGTGATTTCCTGACAGGTGCCGCAGGCGTCGTCGAGGTGAAGCGCCTGCAGGGCTGAGCGGATCTCATCGGCGAGGCCCGGTTCGTGCTCAACGGTTACGGTGTGACCCGTGAGATCACAGACGATGCCGCGGATGCCGGCAATCGGGCGCAGCGAGTCACGCACCATTTTTTCCTCAATGGGGCAGTCCATGCCTGGCAGGACAAAGGTGGAAAGCATCCCGTTCCCGGCCGCGGAACCGTCCCCGTGGCGGGGAAGCACTCCGTCCGGGAAGGGATTGCAGCATGAGCACTGGGAAGAATCGCAGGAAGCCATTTTTTTCTGTCTCCTTATCAAAAGCCTTGCCGGGAAACCCTATATTAGCTATAGTGTTTTCCGATGGCGGTAGCTGTTTCTGACTGACAGAAAAAAGGTACGATCTATAGCCGCTATAGGGTCAAGCGGTCTGACAAAATTTTTTTATGAAAGATTCCGTGCGGCGCCGGAAGCCCGCAGGGACAGCCCGGCACTTCCCCTCGGGAACGGACCGGGCAGGGGGTGCATGCATGAAAATGCGCATCGGCGAACTGGCCAGAATGGCCGGCTGCCAGGTTGTGACCATCCGGTATTATGAGAAGGAAGGGCTGCTGCCCCCGCCGGAACGCAGTGACGGCAATTACCGCCTCTACGACGAAGCCCAGGTGGAACGGCTGCGCTTTATACGCCACTGCCGCCTGCACGGCATGACGCTGGACGAGATACGCCAGCTTCTCGAGTTCCAGGAAAATCCGGTTTCGGACTGCAGCTGGGTGGATGACCTGGTGAGCCGCCACATCGAGAATGTGAACAGCCAGATAGCGTCCCTGCAGCAGCTTAAAAAACGCCTTGAAGCCCTGCGCCACGAGTGCAGCGGCGGCAGACACGGCGACTGCGGCATTCTGCAGAGCCTTACCGCGAGCGATGACTGCCCCTTCTGCAGGAACCTGAAGGACGGGGAGCGCGACGGGGCCCCCTGCGGACACAGGGCTGGCCGGTGCGGCCATAAGGGCCATGCCGGAAAGGCGTCCGGCTGTTGACAAAAAAAGCTCCGGCGTTCAGAATAACGGCGTACTGAGGAAGGGATTTGTTTTCCCTTTTTTATGGAATATCAATATATCTTTATATCCTAATTACAGAGGCTGCCAATGTCTTCCCGCTTCAAAGAACTGCTCTCCCAGGACCGGACCATTTTTCTCGACGGTGCCATGGGCACCATGCTCCAGGCCAAAGGGATGCCGGCAGGCGTATCTCCGTCGCTTTACTGCATGCAGCGGCCCGATGTCCTTCTGTCCATCCATAAGGAATACATTGCTGCGGGCGCGGACATCATTCTTTCGAATACCTTCAGCGGCAACCCCTTCAAGCTGGATCCAGGCCTTGAGGTGGAGGAGTTCAACCGCCGCATGGCCGAAATAGCCAGGGAGGCCGCGGACGCGGCCGGGCGTCCCGTGTGCGTGGCCGGCGACATCGGCCCCAGCGGGCATTTTCAGAAACCCCTCGGCGACCTCGATCCAGAGGAACTCATAGCCGGCTTCGAACGTCAGATCCGCGGGCTCGCCAGCGGCGGCTGTGACTGCGTCTTCATCGAGACGCAGTTCGACATCACCGAGGCGAGGGCTGCCGTGGTGGCCGCGCGCCGTGTCTCCGACCTGCCTGTCATGGTCTCCATGACCTTCGAGCAGGGCGTGAGCCTCACCGGTTCCACGCCGGAAATTTTCGCCGAGACCATGCAGAACCTGGGCGTGGACGCCTTCGGCACCAACTGCAGCCTCGGACCGGATCTCATGACGCCCGTGATTGAGCGCTTCCTGAAGTCCTGCACGCAGGGCTTTGTGCTGGCTGAGCCCAACGCCGGCATGCCCGAGCTCATCGACGGCCAGACCGTCTTCCCCCTCGGTCCCGAACGCTTCGCCGAACTCACCGCTCCCTTCGCGGCCATGGGCTGCAAACTGGTGGGCGGCTGCTGCGGCACGAGTCCCGAGCACATCCGCCAGCTCAGAAAAGCCGTGGAAGCCGGCACGCCCGGCGTCAGCAGGGTCGAACCGGAACGGCATTCCGGCATTGTCCTCACGAGCCGCCAGAATATGGTGCGCATAGGCCAGGACGAGCCGTTCGTGGTCATCGGCGAGCGCATCAATCCCACAGGCAAGAAGGAGCTCACCGCCGAGCTGCAGCAGGGCGTGTTCACAAAGGCGCTCGACTTCGCCGATCAGCAGAAAGCCGCCGGAGCCCGCGTGCTCGACGTCAACGTGGGCGCGCACAAGGTCGATCAGAAGAAGACCCTGCCGGAGCTCGTGAGCCTTCTCACCGGCAAGTACCCCATGCCCCTCTCCCTGGACTCCTCGGATCCTGAGGCGATTCTCAGAGCTCTTCCGTGGACGCCGGCTTCGTCCCTCATCAACTCCATTTCCGGCGATGCCGGGAAGCTTGAGCTCCTTGGCCCCGCCTGCCGCGACTTCGGCGCGCCTTTCATCCTTCTGCCCATGCGCGGCGTGAAGCTTCCCGTGAAGGCGTCCGAGCGCATTGCCATCCTGGAGCAGATCCTGTCCGATGCCGAAAGCATGGGCATTTCCCGCAGGCTCATTGTCGTGGACATCCTGGCCCTGGCCGTGTCCTCCAAACCTGAGGGTGCCATCGAGTGCCTGAAGCTCGCTGCCTGGTGCCGGGAAAACGGTCTCGCCACCACCATCGGCCTCTCCAATATCTCCTTCGGCCTGCCCGCCCGCGAGCTCGTGAATTCCACGTTCCTGGCCATGGCCGCTGGCGCCGGCCTCACATCTGCTATCGCCAACCCGTCCTCCGTGCGCATCCGCGAAGCCGTTGCCGCGGCTCAGGTGCTGCTCTGCCAGGACGATCACGCGGAGAACTTCATCGCCGGCTACTCCGAATGGAAGAGCTCCACAGGCGCAGCCCTGCAGGCGAAGAGCGCGGAAAAAGCCGCTTCCAAAAATCCGTATGAGGCTGTCCTCTTCGGTGACAAGGAACATGTGGCCGCGCTGCTCGACAGGGAACTCGCCGCAGGAAAAGCCCCTTTTGACCTTGTCAACGAGAGCCTTATTCCGGCCATCACGGAAGTGGGCTCCCGGTATGAGAAGAAAATCTACTTCCTGCCCCAGCTCATCCGTTCCGCGGAGACCATGCAGGCAGGTTTTGCGCACCTGAAGCCTCTCATGAAGCAGGACGCCAGCGTGAAGCGGCCGGTCATCATCATGGCCACTGTGCAGGGTGACGTGCACGACATCGGTAAAAACATCGTCTGCCTCCTGCTCGGCAACCATGGCTTCGACGTGGTGGACGCCGGCAAGGACGTGCCCGCCGAGAAAATCGTTGAGATGGCTATTGAGCATCATGCCCGCCTCATCGGCCTTTCGGCTCTCATGACGACGACCATGGTCCGCATGGAGGATACCATACAGCTTGTTAAGGAGAAAAATCTTCCCATCAAAGTCATGGTGGGCGGCGCGGCTGTGACAAAGGCCTTCGCCGATTCCATCGGAGCTGATGCCTACTGTGTTGACGCCGTGGCTGCTGTCGAGGCGGCCAAGCGCCTCACTGCCTAGTTTTTCCTTCTTTTCAGAAACGGGGCGCCGCCGCTCTGGCAGAGAGCATCCTGCGGGATGTCTTCCTCCGGAGCCCGGCGCCTTTTTTGTGTTTTCAGGGAAGACCGGAGCAATTCTGGCGGGTCCTATCCCCGCGGCTGCTCCATCATTGTACGCCCATGCTTATCCCCGGTGAAAGACGGCAGAAATGCTGTGCTGAAGGGACTTCGCAGCTCCGCATGGCACCTGTACCCGGAATGAAAATTTTTCTTTCCGGACGAAAGCGGGGACGAGACGGGCTGATTCGTTTTGTCCGCTATTCCTGCGGCTCTTTCTTCGGCAGCATACAGGCGGAAACGATGCCGACGGCCACCGGTACAAGGAGACAGAGCAGGGCTGCATTCAGGCTCCAATGGTCGGCGATGAGGCCGACGAGGGGAAGGGCTATGCCGCCTGCGCTGCGCGAGACGCCCAGTGTGATACCCGCTGAAAATCCGAGATTGCGGGCGAGATAGGTCTGCCCCAGAATGACCATGGGGCTGTAAGAAGCGTAGATGCAGAAGGAAACCGGGATAAGGAGCGCCGCGGAAAGCCAGGGATTGCCGGCAGCGACAAAAAGAGCCACTGCCGGGAAGAGGCAGAGCTGGGTAATGCGCAGAATGCGCACGTAGCCCACGCGGTCGGACAGGATGCCGCCGGTCATGTTGCTGATGACGCCGACCACGGCGAAGAGCGCCAGCATGTAGGACCCTGTGCTGGCGGAGGCGCCATAGTATTTCATCCAGTAGAGGGCCGTGAAGGAATAGAAGCCCTGAAAGACCACGGCGCGGGAGACGACCACGCCTGTGAGCCAGGCGAAGGCGTGCCAGTCATTTTTCCCCTGCGCACGCTTCACGGCCAGCTTCTTCTTTGTGACAGGAGGCATGTGCGAGAAGGAGTAGAGGAAGGAAAAGGCCGTGCATACGCCGAGCACGGTGAAGAAGAGCGTGCTCTTCAGGCCGAAGAGGGGCGTCAGAAAGCCGATAATGATGGGGCCCAGGATGAAGCCCGTGTTGCCGCCAATGGAAAAGAGGCTCATGCCCGCGCCCTTGCTGTGCCCGGAGAGGTAGTTGGTATAGCGGGCCGCCTCGGGATGGAAGAGGGAGCTTCCCATGCCGCACAGGCAGGCGCAGATCCAGATGCCCCAGTATGAGGAAACGAATCCCATGGCGCCCATGGCGCAGCCCATGGTGAGGATGGCCGCCGGAATGAACCAGAAGCAGGACCATTTGTCGGAAAGCCAGCCGAAGAAGGGCTGTACGAGGGAAGCCACGCAGGCGTAGCCGAACATAATCACGGCCGCGTCCGTGTAGCTGTATCCGAAGGCCACGACCAGGAACGGCAGAAGGGCCGGAATGGCACCGCCGTTGATGTCCGAGCACATGTGAGCCAGGGAGAGAAGAATGATCTTGCCTTTGTCCATAACGTTCACCGCAAAATGGAATTGGACGCCGGGGCGTCCGGGGGCAGAACACTAGGCAATTTTGTCCGGATTTGTCCAGAGGCGGCAAAAAAGTAAAAAAATATAAACGCATATGCATTTTTTTATTTTTTGTAGAGGGACGGTGTTTTGCGTACGGAATATCTGTACCCGGAGGCAGAGTGTACCATGGGAAAGAATGGTTTCTTTTCATGCTGACCGGCGGAAGCGTCCTGTACAGCTGAACGGTGAGGAGGGGGACCGGCTGTGCGGCAGGATAAATCCTGTCTGGAAAATACAGGCTGCGGGCAGGGGCATTTTTTTATGTAAATCATATTGACATATTCCTAAAAATAAATATGTTTAGCCCATGAACGAAATCGACATATTTAAGGCGCTTGCCAATGAGACCCGTCTGGACATCCTGAAATGGCTCAGGGAACCGGGAAAGAACTTTCCCCCTCAGGGAATCCACATTCCTGAGGGAGACAGCTTTGAAAATTCAGTCTGCGTGGGCAGTATCTGTGACCGCGCGGGACTTTCCCAGTCTGTCATCTCCAAGTATCTCGGGATGATGGAGAGCGCCGGGCTCCTGGAATCCGCCCGCTTCGGCAAATGGACCTACTACCGCCGGAACGAAGCAAATATCAGGAAATTCGCCCTGTATGTCGCCAGAGATCTGTAGCGGGGAAGGGAGTTCCTTCGTCCGCTTTGCGTATGATACATCTACAATTCTAACTATGTATATTTATTAAGAGGTATACCATGGAATTTCACGGCCCCATTGTCCGTCCCTACACTGATGCTGACAGTCTTTTCATCGAAGTGACCACCGGATGCACACACAACAGCTGCACATTCTGCAATTTCTACAAGGACACGCCATTCCGGGTGGCGCCCATTGAGCAGGTGGAAAAGGACCTTCAGGAGGCCTCCAGGGAAGTTCCCTCCGCCACCAGAATCTGGGCTTCCGGCGGCAATCCTTTCTGCCTTTCTACCCGCAGGCTCATCCAGCTCGGAGACCTCTTTAAAAAATATTTTCCAAAGGCCCGCGTCTCCACCTACGCGCGCATCGATGACCTCTTCCATAAGAGCGTCGGGGATATCCGGGAAATCCGAGAGCATGGCATCGACGATGTCCTCATCGGCATTGAGTCCGGCGATGACGATGTGCTGAAGGCCGTGAACAAGGGCTACACCGCGGAGGATGTCATCAGGGAATGCCAGAAGATCGGGCAGGCAGGCCTGCCGTTCCGCATCATCTACCTCGGAGGCCTGGCCGGAGCCGGCCGGCTCGAAGAAAGCGCCAGGAAGAGCGCTGCCGTCTTCAATCAGATTCATCCGTACTATATGTACCTGACCAACGTGGCCGTTCTTCCCGGAACAAAGCTGTACAGTCAGATGATGCGGGGAGAGTTCGCTGAAGCCACGGAAAAGGAGCGGCTGCAGGAAATCAGAGCGCTGCTCGCGGAAATGCGTAACCCGATTGTCGTAGATACCGAGTCAGCCGCCAGCAGTATCTATCTCAAGGTGAAGCTTCCTGAGGAAAAGGCCGCGGTTCTGCGTGAGCTGGACGCGTTTATTGCCCGTTTCTCCCCGGAACAGGAAAGAGTCCTGCACGCGCGCCGTGCCCGTATGCTTTCTGTGTAGCGTCAAAAATGGAAAGCTGAAAAAGACCGCGGGAGTGGAGCGGGAAGAAGCCGGACATGGCAGTGCCTGACCGCCCCACTAAGCTGTTTTCCTCTATAGGCAGTCGCTGATTTTTTCTGTCCCCCGTCCATTCCGGGCCGGGGGACAGGGGAAGAATCAGCGTGCGCTCTCAACAAAAGCCGCGGCGATTTTGCGGCTCATGGGATCGCTTTTGTACGAGAGCTCGGGGTGCCACTGCAGGCCCCAGATGAAGCGTTTCCCCGGCATGCACACGCCCTCGATGAGGCCGTCTTCGCTCACGGCTGTGGTGGCGAGCGAGGGAGCCAACTCCCTGACGGCTTGATGGTGATAGCTGTTTACGCCGAGCCTCTCCACTCCCAGAACACTGAAGAGCGGAGTGTCCCTGCGTATTTCCACGGAGTGGGCGACGCGGTCGTAGGGTGCGCTCATGTGGTGCTTCGGACCGCCGGGATGTTCCGTGGGAATGTCCTGGTAGAGCGTGCCGCCAAGAGCGGCGTTCATAAGCTGAATGCCCCGGCATATGCCGAGGACGGAACGATCCAGCCTGATGGCTTCCTTCAGAAGGTAGGCGTCCATGGCGTCACGTTCCGGACAGGGGAGGCCGCATTTTTCTGAAGGACTGGCTCCGTAGAGGGAGGGAGACACATCCTGCCCGCCGGTCAGGAGAAAGCCGCCGCACGCGGACAGAAAATAGTCCAGAATTCCGGTGTCCGTGGTTAGCGGCATCATGAGGGGGACGGCTCCCTGTTCCTCAAGCATATTCATGTATCCCGGAATCATCCAGAGGCTGTCTTTTGTTTCGTCCCAGAGCGGGCAGATGCCTATAACGGTTTTCATAGGGATAGTCCTCCTTCTCGCGTGTTTTCCGGTGAGGATGAGATTGCATTGCCTGGGGGGAATATCCCGGAGTGTCGACTGTCCGGACTGTCTTTTTTCCGGCTCGATTGTCACGCAGATGCTCTGCATAATAGTGACTTTTTTAGGATGATGCAAAGAGTATCCGTGCGGGAGGCCTGCCGCACGCAGGAACGAAGGCAGGAGAGAAGAATGGTGCGTTCCCACAAGAGAGAAACGCGCCGTCAGAGAAATGCGGGGCTGAGTCAGATGCCCAGCCCCCTCCGGTTTCAGCGTTTTTTGAGGAAGAGGCCTTCCGCCGTCGCTCCGTTCCCCACGTTAAACTGGCATTCTTTTCCCGGAACGTATTTCGACTCGAGAAAATCGCTGTAAAGCGTTAGCGTTATGGCGCACTTTTCGTCTACGTCGATGAGAACAGTGCTGCCATCAAGTCTGGCCAGGGCCGTTTCTCCGGACAGGGCGTCCTCAGGGAATGCGGCTGTTCTGTAGTGGGGAGCGCCGGTGAGCGATGCGATGCTGTATCTGACTGTGCCGTCCCCGTTCACCTTCAGAAAAACCGAGCCGTAGTCGCATTTATCACCGAGGCTGTAGGCGTAGGTACCGGAAGTTTTATCGGGATCGGCCTCCCACTGGAAGGGCGTATGTGTTCCGGTGCTCCGGCTGATTTTAATGGGGTACGTTTTGCCCTTTCTGAACTCGGCGCCGCCCCCGTCTTTTTCGATGATTTTCGGGCGGCCCTCCCATGTTCCGGACAGAGAGTCTTTAACAAGACTTCCCGTGATCGTGCCGGAAACCCTGCCGTCAGGCAGCATTTCACGGAGGCGGAGCAGTCCGTTATCCTGTACCCTGCCCAGAATACGGATGGGCGTCCGGTCCTTCGTTCCCGTATAGACGATTTCCCCGGAAATAATTCCGTCACGGCTTTCGAACCAGAGGGATACGGGAATCGTACCGTTAATGGCTCCTTCTCCCTGATACTGAAGACCGGCGGCGTTCCTGCTTTTCTGAGGAGCATCGCCTCCCTGCGCGAAGGTACTGTCAATACTGGCGGCCTGGTGCTTCTCCAGATCCTTTGGTTCTTTCCCGCCACTTGCATCAACACTGGCGATGAAGTCTTCGGTCAGAGTCCCTGTCAGAGTGCCGCGGTACCTCCAGACAATATCCTTCATCATCGCGTCCCTCCACCATGGCCAGTTGTCCAAGGAACCGTTCTGCCGGCGCGGAGGCACGTCGCTATAGAGGAGAAGGTGCATGATGGCGTGATAGCGCTTCAGTGCGTCGGCTTTATAGGGGCTTCCCGCATTTTCATCCAGGAATCGTTCCATTCCCACGGCCCAGATGGCTCTTTCGGACTGGGACTGAAAGACGACGCCGTCCTCTCCCATGAATTCATCCCTGGAAAGAGGCTGGGAAATGAGAACGTCCACGAAGGCCCTGCCTTCAGGACTGAGCTGAAGCCTCTTATAAAAGAAGTCCGGGGTCAGGCGTAGATACGCTGCTCCTTCCTCCCTGGCCGGACTAAATCCGAAGCGGCTCAGCATAATAAGGGCCTTCTGGTCAGAAGGAGACAGCATTTCTGTTTTTCCTCCGGCCCTGTTCCAGCGTTCAAGGACAGCTTCGGAGAGCGTTTCCATTCTGCTCCTGATTTCTGATTCTCGGAGCGTGGCAAGTTTCCGTTCGCCGAGATCTAGGAGTGATCGGATGATACCAGCTTCGTCCTTCTGACCGATGGCAGAAATTTCGTCATTGCACGCCGCTGTCCACTGGCGGGCCGAGTTCAGCATGGCGTCCTCATCCAGAACACCTCCGCATGCAACATCAGAAGGTGAGACTGGCGGCAGAAGCGTGACAGGAACAGCCCGCGCCATCGCTGTCCATCCAAAGAAGATCAGAACCAGAACAAGGCTTTTCCAGAGTGGGTGCATATCACCTCCCGTTGGAGGCCCCGCGTCGCGCCGGGTACGGCAGGAAGATCTGAGACAACGAGCCGGGCCGATATGTGCTGTTCGGTACAGAACTGATTCTCTAATTTGGAATAAAATGCCCGACGCTACAAGAAAAAACAAAAGATAACATGGGAAAAGAAGCGGCGTCAGCTCTGTAAGGCGAAAGAATAACTGCCCCCTTAAACGAACGAAAACTGCCCCCTATCAAGTGGGGAGCCGGCTGAAGTTCGGGAGAAGAATTTAGAAATTTTAGAACGGCAAAAAAATCTCTGGCAGGCTGCCGGAGCTCAAAAAAGGCCGGCGCGGATGCCGGCCTTGAGTTTGTTGGAAGGTCATATTTATTGATGTGGCGGAGTGAAGTTTTTTAGGACCGTGGTTATGAGTCCGGCTGGGCTCATTTTTGACAAATCTTCATTCTCTCGCGTGTGTGGATAGATTCCACGTATCATGCTGATCCCAATTGCCGTCGGGATAATACCGACGAGGCATATCGGTATCATCGTGTACGGTGTAAACTCTTTGCAAAGAAGAACGAAGAGGACGGCCCATATAAAGAGCACATACAGAATAATAGAAAAAACTATGAGGATTCCGATTATCCATTTCCGGTGAGACAACGCAAGCCTGTTAGAATCAAGCTCGCATTGGATCTTATCTAGCGTTGCTTTGGAAAGAGAAGTTTCACTGTCTTTGAGTTTTCTCAAGTTTGTGAACGGTGATTCTCAAGTTTATGAACACCTGTTCTC
>URBN01000016.1 GCA_900546145.1 uncultured Desulfovibrio sp.
AGAATCTCAAAGTTCTATTTCCACTCGCTCTTCACTTGTCAATGAACCAGAAAAAAGAGTTTTTCACTCAAAGCCGCAAAGCGGCTTGATTTGAAGATGCTCTTTCGTCACCGTTTTGTCAACAACTTTTTTTCAGTTCTTCAAAAAACTTTTTTTGAAGAACTTTTGAAAAGACTGTTTCCGATGCGGCGGTGAAAACTTTTATGCTTTCGCCATCCTCATGTCAACATTTAATTCCGTTTTCTTTCAAAAACTTTTTTGCGACGTTCATGAAATGGAATTGTTTTTTGCGGCGAGTGCGGAAACTATACGAAAGACCATCACCTGTCAAACTTTTTTCCCAAAATACATCAAATTTTTTATAAAACCGGGAAAACAAAAGAAGTCCACATTGCAGGCCGGTCACTGGACGGCCACGCAGAGGAAAAAAGGTTTAAGAGAGGCTCCTCTGTTCTCTGGTATTTTTTTGTTCCTAAAAGGCCATTTTCTACAGGACACCCTGTCAGGAGCAGAGCCGGCGCAGAAGCCGCGATTTTCCCCGGCCGCTCTCCTCTATTTTCTCAAAGAGCTTTTCCCTGGTATCCGCATCGAGACAGCGCAGGATTCTGGCTGCGGCTGACGGCCCGCCCACGCCTTTTTCCGTTCCCACGAAGGCGAAGGAAAAGCCGCTCACATTCTGGAATTCCTGCTCGATCTGTTTTTCAAGGAGAGCAATGACGCCGTCCTTTATTCGCCCCGTACCGGCAAGACGCAGAATAATATCCGCCTGCTCGTCCTCAGGCCAGCAGCCAAGCACGCGGACCGCCTGTTCAGGCGGAAACAGGGTGAGCGCAGCAGCGCGGGACTGAGCATTTTCACGGGCCAGCAGAACGCCAAAAACAGAAAGCTCCCTGTTCATGCGCGATCGGCTGCCCTGCGGTGTCAGAGAAATGTCACTTTCACCGCCGCTGTCATTTTTCCGCCACTCATTCCGTTCTGCCGGACTCCCCCTCCTGAACCGGGACCGCTTCATCCTCAGATACAGCCAGCCCGCGGCTGAAAGACACAGAAGGCCTGCCGAAGCCATGAGTATCCACATGGAAGAGGTGTCATTTTTCTTTGCGCTGAACGACAGAAAACTGACAGCCACGGAATCGCCGGACGCCGTATCAAGGCCGGCCGCGTGGGAAACAAGGCGTACTATACGGTTCTGTTCAGCCACTATCCCGTCAGGAGAAAGATGCACGTCCTGCATGGCTGCCGTATCAATGATAATGGCGGCCCTGATGTGCCCGCCCTTCCCGGCGTCTTCAGCGCTGGCCATAACCACGACGTGCCCGTCCCCGTACACAGGGGAAAGAAGGGTTTTAATGCGCTGTTCCACCTCGCGGCAGGTACGCTCCTGCGCCCTGCCCAGGGGATTTTCCGCGGCCATTGCCTCTGGCGGGAAGCCTGACACGATCCGGATCCAGGCTGTCTGACCGAAATCAGCACCCATACCGAGTCCGAGGAAGCCGAGAAAGCACAGAACAAGACAGGCGGAGCATCCCGCGGCACTGCGCGGAGCCCTGCCGCCTTTATCCGGCGATAAGCCTTTTCTGAGCCACCCCATATTCCTCTCCCTGCCTGACCCGGCCGGGGGGAAACCAGTCCCCGGCCTTTCTGAAAGCAAGCAGGAATCATGCCAGAAACAGAGTTTCCGGCTGGCGGCCGGAGAAAAAGATGCAGGGAGACTGTCGGGACTCCCCGCCGGAGAGATGTTATTTGATTGGGGAGGGATGATCCGGACCGAGGGGCAGGCGTGCCCTGGGACGTCCGGCGGACTTCAGACGCATGCTGGCGGCATCAAGGCCCCGTTTCTGCAGTTCCACAAAAATACGGGCGCACGCCTCAGCGTCACTCAGAGCCTGATGGTGATTCAGATGTATCTGAAAATAACTGCAGACATGGTCGAGGGATTTGGAGCCGGGAGGAAGGCTGCGGCGGGCACCCTTGAGGGTATCGTAAAAGGGAAGGCCGGGATACGGGCACCCAAAGGATTCGCAGCAGCCGTAGAGGACGCTCCTGTCGAAGGTGGCGTTATGGGCGACAAGGCCGGAGGCCCCTTTCATAAAGGATGCCATTTCGGGCCAGACTTCGGGAAATGTGGGGGCGTTCCTCAGATCTTCCCACGTGAGTCCGTGCACCCAGGTAAAAAGAACCACAGGTGAAGGCGGGCGGATAAGAGTATAGTACGTATTCCTTATCTGCCCGCCGCTGATGCGCACGAGACCGACCGCACAGGCGGAATCGTTTGTGCGGCCGCTCGTTTCAAAGTCGATGGCGACGTAATCGTCAGGTGAAAGCATGCTGCTCCTGAAATCTACTTGGCACCGGGACGGGCCGCTGCTTCGCTGCCTTCGGCTATTCTGTCGGCGATGTAGCGGGCCATTTCGGGATCATTCTCGTCATAATTAAAGCAATAGGCGTCTTCGCCGTCGAGCCCGCCGGGGGCGATGTCGCCCTTCTCGTCGGGATCGGTGACCAGATCCGCGTAAAAGACAACGGAAAGCCACCTGTTCTCGGGATCATCGTCCACAACATCGATCATAACGTAGAAATCGCGCAGCTGCTGGGCTCTGTTCCTGGCGCGCAGGGAATAACTGACGCCGGGACGGCACTTGTAGGAGAGCTCGACACCGTTTGTCGCGGCGAGCTGATCGCGGTAGGCGAGGATCACTTTTTTGGCATCGCAGGGATCGGTTTTCCAGCTGTCCAGAAAGGCATTGAATTCGTTTTCCGGCGTTTCGGCCATGATGCTGCTCCTTTTGGCAGAGTTTTCCGCAGGCTTTTCCATCCGGAAAAGCCGCATGTGTACCGCCGGCATCCGCCCGCGGTTTTCTCCTTCCCTATATAACAAAAGGGCCTCCGTGAGGAGACCCTTTTTTCACACCCGCTCAGGGAAGAAAATATTCCCTGAAAAACCAGATTAGCCCTTATGGAAAGAGAAGACACCTGATACCAGGCTGCTGAGAGGCCTGACAGGCTGTTCCACGGCCGTTCCGCGCTGGGCCATCAGGCTCACGCTGTACATGGACTGAGCGACACCGCAGGAAAGAACGGCGAGAACGAAAAGGAAACCGAAGATACGGCGCATGGGATATTCCTCCTCAGCCATGGCCTCACCCGTGTCCGCGTCTGCGGCGTCAGACGGTGCAGGCCGGCTGCATGCCTTCATGGAAAAATTTTTTTGAAGCTATTGCGCGGAGCCCCGCCCGGAACCACAGGAAAATGTTCACAGGACTTTCAGGGCGGGGAGGCTCCCTCTGTGCGGCCCAAAATAATGATTCAGTCCTATTTGTCAATAAAAGTTATCACTAGTATTTGTAGTACGTGTATCTTTTGTCACCAGACGAAAAAGGGGCCCTTCCGGACCCCCTGTTTTCATAATGAAAGAAAAGGAAACAGGCCGGCCACCTGCGTGCCGGAACCCGTCTCCCGGCAATCAGACATGGTCTCCGGACAGAACCGCCGGCAGAAAATGCGCGGCGTGGCCGGTCTGGGCCTCCTCAATAACGGTATCGCGCTGCGCCATACGCTCAAGGCTGTAAACGGACTGCGCGACACTGCAGAAAAGGGCACCGGCCAGAAGAAGAATGCTGAAGAAACGAGGCATATTCGTAACCTCCTGAACTCTGGGCGCGGCCTCTGGGGCTTTGCTCATGTTTGATTACACAATCAATATAAACAGAACCGCAGATCCGTCAAGAGGAGCAGCTGGGGATTTTCCGGCCGCCCGCTTCCATACAAAAAAGCTCGGATTTTCTCTTGACAAAAAACACATCCGCAAATAAATTCGGGGCCGTCAGACAAAAACTGATTTTGATAAAGGATTTTCATGATGCTTTCCCTTTCCGCACATACCTTCTTTACCGATGCCAGCATTTATGCCGGCTATTGGTGGTGGTTTAGCGTGACAAAGGGAGAGGACCGGGTCCTTTAGCCCGGGTTTACGCATATATCCGAATATCAAAGCCTCTCCTTCGAATGAACGGAGAGGCTTTTTTTTTGCTTACGCTCCAGGAGGGAGTCCGATGACAGAATCGTACAAAGGCATCACGCTTCACCAGAAAGCGCGTGTACTGCCAGCAGACATGGATACGCCCATCAGCCTTTTTATGGGTATGGCCGGCGCGGGCGACGGCATTCTTCTTGAAAGCGCGGCAGTCGACGGACGCTGGGGCCGTTACAGCATCCTGGCCTGCGACATGCTGCTTCAGATTTCCTGCGCGGACGGAAAGCTCAGCCTCCGTGTCGATGACGACAGGCTCTCGCCCCTGAAGGAACTCGAAGGCATGCCCTTCACGGACGGTCTCAAGGCCCTCATGCGCTGCATCACTATCGAGGCCCCTGAAAACTTCGAGCTTCCTGCCATCACGCGCGGCCTGTACGGCTACTTCGGCTTCGAAATGGCCGGCCTCTTCAACAAGAAGCTCGCTGCCGTGATGCCCGCCTCCGAGGCCGAATGCCAGCTGGTCCTTCCCGGCACCGTCCTCGTTCTTGACCATCTTTACAACCGCCTCGTCCAGGTGAGCGTCGGCCCCTTCCGGGAAGTCCGCAGCGCCCACGAGTCAAGCGTCTACGCCGCTGAAACGGCCCCTTCCGACGCGCAGATTCTGGCCGAGCCCTGCGAAGAAGGCTTCAAGAGCAACGTCGAGCGCATCCGCCGCATGCTCACCCAGGGCGAAGCCATCCAGGTCGTTCCCTCCGTGCGGTTCTCCGTTCCCTACCGCGGCGATGCCTTTACTCTCTACCGCAGGCTGCGCCGCTTCAACGCTTCTCCCTACATGTTCTACATGCACTTCCCCGACATTACCCTCTTCGGCTCATCCCCCGAAGTCATGGTGCGCTGCCAGAAGGATTCCCTGCAGCTCTCCCCCATCGCCGGAACGCGCCGCAGGGGGCATACGCCTGAAGAGGATATGAAGTTTGAAAAGGAACTGCTCTCCGATCCCAAGGAAAAAGCCGAGCACGTCATGCTCGTTGACCTCGGACGCAACGATCTCGGCCGCATCGCCGAGAAAGGCACGGTACGGGTCGAGCGCCTCATGCAGATCGAACGCTTCTCGCACGTCATGCATATGACAAGCCAGGTTTCCGCCGTGCTGAAGAAAGGCATGGATCCCGTCGACGTGCTCGCCGCAACCTTCCCCGCGGGCACGGTCTCCGGCGCCCCCAAAATCAGGGCCATGGAAATCATCCGCGAAATGGAAGGCGGGCCCCGCGGTCCCTACGCCGGCTGCATCGGCTGGCTCGGTCTGGACAAGGACACCGTCAACCTCGACTTCGGCATCACCATCCGCAGCATGTGGATGCGCGGCGGCCGCCTCTCGTGGCAGGCCGGAGCCGGAATCGTCCATGATTCGGTTCCCGAACTCGAATGGAAAGAAGTGAACAACAAGACGGCAATCATGAAGCTCGCGCTGCAGTCGGAGGACGGCAACTATGTTTCTCTTAATCGATAACTACGATTCCTTTACCTACAACCTCGTCCAGTATTTCCAGTGCCTCGGAGAGGATCCGCTGGTTCTCAAAAACGACGATCCGAAAATTCTCGATCTTGCGAAAAGCGGCACGCTCGACAAAGTCGTCCTGTCCCCCGGCCCCAGCGTTCCCGAAAAAGCCGGCTTCTGCCTGGATTTCCTCAAACTGCTTCCCAAAACCGTTCCTGTTCTCGGCGTATGCCTCGGGCATGAAATTCTCGGACTCTTCGCCGGCGCACCCGTCAAGGTGGGTCCCGTCATCATGCACGGCATGACGAGCGACATCACACATAACGGCAAGGGGCTCTTCGACGAACTTCCCAATCCCCTCCGCGTCGGCCGCTACCACTCCCTGGTGGTCGTTTCCGATGACGACAACCCCAACCCCAATTTCACGGTGACCGCCCGAGCCCCCCTCGGTGAGGTCATGGCTCTTCAGTACAACGACAGACCCTGGGTCGGCGTTCAGTTCCACCCGGAGTCCGTCCTGACGCCTGACGGCATGAGCCTTCTGGCGAATTTCCCCACAAAAATCATGACCCCATCCACAAAGATTGAAGCCGTTCCGAATACGGTCAGAGAGGAGCACAAAATGGACACGAAAATTGAACTCAGGGACATCATGGATCGTCTCGGCAACAGGGAAGACCTCACCGAACCCATGGCCAAAACCGCTTTTGAGGATCTCTTCGACGGCAAACTCAGCCCCGCCCAGGCCGGCGCTTTCCTTATGGGGCTCCGTTCCAAGGGAGAAAGCCCTCTCGAACTCGCCTGTGCCGTCAGGACAGCTCTCGCCCGCGCAGTGAAGGCCGAGGGAGTGCCGGATGATGCCATCGATATCGTGGGCACGGGCGGCGATGGCAGAAGCTCCTTCAACTGCTCTACCTGTGCAGCGCTCACTCTCGCAGGCAGCGGCTACCACGTGGTCAAGCACGGCAACAGGGCCGTTTCCTCCACAAGCGGCACGGCTGACGCCCTCGAAGCTCTGGGCATCCCGCTCTACAAGGATCCGAAGGACGTCATGGACTACATGCACAAGACCAATTTCGGCTTCTTCTTCGCCCCGTACGCCCATCCCGCCTTCAAAAACATCGGCCCTGTCCGCCGCGAACTCGGCATCCGCACTCTCTTCAACATTCTCGGCCCCATGATCAATCCCGCCAAGACTCCCCACCTCATGATGGGCGTGGCCCGCCCCGAAATGCTCAGCCTCGTTGCCGACACTCTGATCAAGGCCCCCTACTTCACCCGCGCCTGCGTTCTCCACGGCGCCGGCGGCTACGATGAGGTGACGCCCATGGGTCCCTGCAAAATCATTCTTCTCGACCACGGCACCAAAACCAGCATGGAACTCGACCCCGCGAAGTACGGCGTCGAGACCTGCAGCGTCGAGGATCTGGCCGTGCATACCAAGGAAGAGGCTGCCGCCGTATGCAGGGAGCTTCTGCAGGGCCGGGGCAGCAGACACATGCTCGACATGGTCGGCCTCAACGCCGGTCTTGCCATCTTCCTGGTCAAGCCCGACGCCACGCTTGATGACTGCGTTGCCGAAGGCATGGCTGCCGTGAGAGCCGGCAACGGAAGGAAATTCGTCAATGCTTAACCGCTTCGAAACCGTCAAAAGCGAGGAAGTGAAGAACCTGAAGGCGCTCAGGGCCCGGGGGGCGTTTCCGAAACCCCTGGCCATGAAACGCCCGTCCTTCCGGGACGCTCTCGTTCCCCGGAACGGGCTCCCGGCCGTCATCGCCGAGTACAAGCGGGCTTCCCCGTCCCGGGGCCTCATCTGCGACACCATCAGCGTGGAAGACACTGTCTCGGCCTATGCGGAGAACGGCGCCTCAGCCCTGTCCATCCTCACAGAGGAAGTCTATTTCAAAGGCGAGCTCGAATTTCTCGCCAGGGCGAGGGAGCGTCTTGACGCCGGCGGCTTTGCCACCCCCATCCTGCGCAAGGACTTCATCATGGATCCCCTGCAGGTGGAAATGACCTTCGCAACGCCCGCATCGGCCATCCTGCTCATCGTACGCATGACGCCCGATCCGGAAAAACTCAGGGACCTGCGCCTCCAGGCTGAATCCCAGGGCCTCGAGGCTGTAGTGGAAATCTTTGACGAACGGGATCTGGAGGCAGCCCGCAAAAGCGGCGCCCGCATCATCCAGGTCAACGCCCGTGACCTCGAGACATTCAGGGTGGATCGGGAGGAATGCAACCGCATAATCCGGAAAAATCCTCCCCTTCAGGGCGAAACCTGGATTGCCGCTTCCGGTATTCTCCAGGGATCCCACCTCGTCGAGGCCAGGGCTTCCGGCTACCAGGCCTGCCTCGTGGGCACGGCCCTCATGAAGGACGGACGCCCCGGAGAGGCTCTGGCCGGTCTGATCGCCCAGGCCCGGGCTGCCCTGTAAGGAGTTCCGCCATGTTCGTCAAAATATGCGGCATGACAAGGCAGCAGGACCTGGATATCGCGTCCAGCCTCGGCGCGAATCTGTGCGGATTCATCTTCGCGCAGAAAAGCCCCCGCTTCATCACGCCCGGTGCCGCGGCCGCCCTTGATTCGCACGGCATGGCCCGTGTGGGAGTCTTCCTCACCGATGACAGCGGCTTCATTCTCAGGACTGCGGCGGAAGCCCGCCTCGATTTCATCCAGCTGCACGGCAGGCAGTCTTCCGCAACAGCCCTGGCCGCAGGCCCGTCGCGTGTCATCCGCGTCCTCTGGCCCGGAACCTATCCGGAAGCAGAGGCTTTCCAGAGGGATCTCGACAAAGCCTCCGGGGAAAGCGCCTTCCTGCTCTTCGACGCGGGGAAACAGGGATGCGGAGGTACAGGAACGCGCTTTCAGTGGTCACGGCTCGGAGGGGTGCATATCCCCCTGCCCTGGCTTCTCTCCGGAGGTCTCACGCCGGAAAGCCCGGCGGACATTGCTCTTCTGGGAGACAGGCCGGACGGCCTGGACTTCAATTCCGGACTTGAGGACGCTCCGGGCGTCAAGAACGCCGGGCTCATGAGGGAAGCCTTCGCGAACCTCAGAAAGGCCGGCCTCGCACCGGATTCCCGTTTTGACTTGAAAGGGCAAAGAAACTAAAAATTTATGGGTTTTCTGAAAGGGAAACCACTAACCCAAGGAAACAAATGGAGGCCGCGCCATCGGTCCCGGTACAACCGGCGGGCCGCGCGGAAAGCTATGTACAGCACAACTTACTATGGTGAATACGGGGGCTGCTTCGTACCCGAACTGCTCATGCCGCCCCTTCTGGAAGTGGATCAGGCCATGCGCGACATCATGCCCACCAAAGAGTTCCAGGACGAACTCCATGACCTGCTCTTCAACTACGCCGGCCGTCCCACGCCGCTGACTTTCTGCCCCAACCTCTCGAAGGAACTGGGCTTCAATCTCTGGCTGAAGCGTGAGGATCTGCTCCACACGGGCGCTCACAAGATGAACAATACGCTCGGTCAGGCCCTGCTTGCCAAGAAAATGGGCAAGACGGCCCTCATCGCCGAAACCGGCGCCGGACAGCACGGCGTGGCTACGGCCGCTGCTGCCGCACGCCTCGGCCTCAAATGCACCATCTTCATGGGCGCCGAGGACACCCAGCGCCAGGCCATGAACGTCATGCGCATGGAAGTGTTCGGCGCCACGGTGCACGCTGTGGACAGCGGCACCCGCACGCTGAAAGACGCCATCAACGAAGCCCTCCGCTGCTGGATCTCCAACCAGGAGACAACCCACTACTGCTTCGGCACCGCGGCCGGCCCGGCTCCCTTCCCGGAACTGGTCGCCCAGTTCCAGAGCATCGTGGGCAAAGAGGCCCGGAAGCAGATTCTCGAGCAGACCGGCAAACTTCCTGACGCAGTGGTCGCCTGTGTGGGCGGTGGCTCCAATGCCATCGGTATTTTCCGCGGCTTCCTCGGTGACGAATCCGTGCGCCTCATCGGCGCCGAGGCCGCGGGCAGCGGCAAATCCGGCTGCTTCAACTCCGCGTCCCTGAACCTTGGCTCCCCGGGCGTCCTTCACGGCAACCGCACGCTTCTTCTGCAGACGCCGGAAGGCCAGATCGAGCCCTCGCACTCCGTGGCCGCCGGCCTTGACTATCCCGGCGTCGGCCCCGAGCACGCCTATCTCAAGAAGACCGGCCGCGCGAAGTACGGCATGGTCCGCGACGGGCGCGCCCTGGCCGCCTTTGAGCGCCTCTCCCAGACCGAGGGCATCCTGCCCGCTCTGGAATCGTCCCACGCCCTGGCCTGGGTCTTTGATCATCCCCAGGAACTGCCCGCCGGCGGCAATGTCATCGTCAACCTCTCCGGCCGCGGCGACAAGGATATGGACATCATCAAGCAGTACCTCGGCGATAAGTACCACATGCCCGAAGAGTCGGAGGACTAACCATGCATATTCTGGAAAAGAAAGTCCGCGACGCTGTTTCCGCGGGCCGCTACGCGCTCATCCCTTTCCTCACCGCAGGCTATCCCGATGAGGACGCCTTCTGGGAAGACATGGGCGATCTCGACAAGAACGGCGCCGACGTCATCGAAATCGGCGTGCCTTTCTCCGATCCCGTGGCTGACGGACCGGTCGTGGAAAACGCCAGCCGCCAGGTGCTCGCCGATGGCATGAGCCTCGCGCGCATCATGCAGGGCCTCAGGGAGCATCAGGGCTTCTTCAATGCCGGCCTCGTGCTCATGGGCTACATGAATCCCTTCCTCCAGTACGGCTTTGATAAACTGGCAAAGGAATGTGAGGAAGTCGGCGTGTCGGGCATGATCATTCCTGATCTTCCCTACGAGGAAGCCGCCCCCTACCGTGAAGCGCTCAAAAAGCACGGTGTGGCCCTCATCGCCCTTGTCGGCCCCAACACCTCAGAGGAGCGCATGAAGCTCTACGCTGACGTGAGCGAAGGCTATATCTATGTGGTCTCTGTCATGGGCGTCACGGGCGAGCGCTCCAGCGTGGCTCCCGCCGTGGTCTCCACCATGGAACGTGCGAGGCGCTGCTTCCGGCAGCCTCTGGCCCTCGGCTTCGGCCTGAGCCATCCCGAGCAGCTGCAGATCCTTCCCGACTCAGCCCAGCCCGATGCGGCTGTGTTCGGCAGCGCACTGCTGAAGCACCTTGCCGCCGGCCTGCCCGCCTCCGAATTCATGGGCCGCTGGACCGGTGAAAACGGCAGGCGGTTCAAAAAGTAAGCATTCCCTGAAAACAACAAAAGTGCCGCGGGAGACCGGAGTGCTCCGGTTCCCGCGGCACTTTTGTTTCCTGATATCAGCCGTTACCTCGCGCCGTTCTTAAGGACCTTGGTAAGCGTCGCGATATTGGAAGCCATGACTTTTTCGTAGTACCCGGCAGGCGGATTGGCCGGACCGGAAGCCAGGGGATCAAGCGAGATGAGTCCGCAGCCGGCGTCTCTGGCGAGCGCCCTGGCGATGCGTTCGGGGAACTGCGGTTCGGTTACGATGATGCAACGCTTCTTCCCCGCCTTTATCTTCTTCACAAGAGTTCCGAGCGCGGCGGCTGAAGGCGGCTCATCGGCCTCCTCCTGCAGGACGCCTATCACGCTGAGACCGGCGTCGTGGAAAAACCAGGAGAGGGCATCGTGCTGCAGGATAAACTCGGTGCCGGCGCCGGACGCCCCGAGCTTCGCCACTTCTTCGCCGAGTTTTTTCAGCCTTCCTTCGAGTTCACTTCCCGAGGAGCGCAGTGCTGCGTCGTCTCCGGCATCAAGGGAAGCGAGTCCCTCTGCGATATTCCGCACCATAACGGCGGCGCGGGCAGGACTCGAGAAATAGTGCGGGTTGCCGAATGAATGATCATGATGGTGATGATGTCCATGCTCATCATGGTGTTCAGCCTCATCGTGGTGATCGTCCTCATCATGGTGGTCATTATCCCCGGAAAGAGTCGGAATACCGCCGCCGGCATCGATGACAGAGAGATTTTTCAGCTGATCGTGGGCTGAGGAGAGGAAGGACTCAAAGCCGCAGCCATTGATGATCAGGGCATTGCTGGAGGAGAGGCGCAGCATGTCCCTGGGGGTGAGCGTATAATCGTGAGGGCAGCCTGTCATCGCGGCCACCAGCAGTTCGGGGGTCAGCCCGGGAGTCCCGGCCGTCACGTCCCGGGTCAGAAGCCAGACGGGATACGTTGAGGCCATGACCTTCATCTGCTCCGCAGCCACGGCACGCGCAGCGATGCCCGGCATACCTGCCGCTGCAGTGAGAGAAAGTAACCCGCAAAGAAAATCTCGACGGTTAAGCATGCAAACTCCTTGACACCCCGGATCCGGAAGGCCCGGACGGGGTTCGTAAGATGTTCCGCGCCTGCCGCGGAACGCCGGAAGAACCCGGCCCTGTTTTAGTGAGAGACAAGTCTGAGTGAATCGGCCACCGGGCCACCCAGCGCGCTGTCGCCGCCCACGCTGGAGATGATAAAGACTTCGTCATTGGCCCGCAGAACATTATACACGGGCGTGTTTTCCGACGTGACCTCAAAGGAATACGTGTTTTCGTCCAGCTTCTTCAGTTCCGTGGCTGAAAGATCCCGGGCCACGCGCTCGGCTATGGCGTCCACGGATTTCCCCTCACTGTGTCCGACGCTGACAGCTACAACGGTTTTCCCGTCAGGCGATATGACGCGGATGCCGCCTTCCTGGGACGCCTCCGTCCATTTATCCGGAATATCGAGAGTAAAGCGCTGGAATTCGGGGCCGAATGTCTTCACCGCGGCAGAGGAAGGCGCAGCGGCGAGAAGGGTAACGGCAAGACACACGGAAACGGGAACAATGTGAAGCATAAAAGACAGCGGCGGAACGTTTCCTGCCGCCCCTCCTTAAGACCGGCAGCGGGAGGAAGTTCTGGACTCCTCCCCGGCCGGAACGGGATAGACGATAAGAGAAATTTTCTTTGTATGCGGCAGGTACAGGGAACCGTCCGGGCGGGAGACGAGTTCCCGGTCAAGCCGGGCGCTCCGCTCTTCAGGCGTTCTCCGGCCTCTGTCGTAATGGGCCAGGAAGGCCATGGCCTCGTCCCTGTCCGCGAAAGGCTGGCCGAATTCGATATCCATGTCCCTGGCGGAAAAGGGGATGCCGCTGGCGGAAAGGGCCCCGCGCACGGACGCGTCGTCCTCACCTCCCCTGTGATCGGCGCCGGGAGCGATGGACGGAGAGGAATGGCGGCGCACGACGGCGAGCACGCGGCCGGCATGGCTGAGAAAGTCTGCTGCGTCCCTGCCCGGCCTGCCAAAGAAGGAGCAGATCACCGCGTCAAAATGCCCGTGAAAGTTTCCAGACAGGACGTCACAGAGCTTTGGGCACACATTTCCGACACCGGACGCTGACGCGCGGGCAGCGAGGCTTTCAAGAACATCCCTGTCCGTATCGAGGGCCGTGACGGAACGGACCAGAGGAGCGACGGCAAGGCTCAGAAATCCGAGCCCGCAGCCCATGTCGGCCACATTCCAGGAAGGGGAAAGCCAGGGAGCCATGGCCGCTGCAAGTGCCGCGTGATAGCCGCTCCCGGCCGCGGCTTCGGCGTACCAGCGCCGGCTCTCCGGAGTCCAGGTCCACATACGGGAAAAAATCAGTCGAGAGGCATGTCGGGGGCGCGGAACACCCCGCTGCGGCCGCCGTCCTTGTAAAGGAGGCGCACGCGGCGGATGACAATGTCACGCTGCACGGCCTTGCACATATCGTAAATGGTGGCACAGGCAGCCTGCACGCCGATGATGGCTTCCATCTCCACACCGGTTTTCCCATCGGTATGCGTCTCGCAGTTGACAAAGATGCGGCAGCCGTCGAGCCGGAAAGAGACATCCACCAGGCTCAGAGCCAGAGGATGGCACATGGGGATAATATCGCTGGTGCGTTTGGCAGCCAGGATGGCCGCGATTTTGGCGCAGGTCAGGACGTCGCCCTTGGGCAGGGCGTGTTTCCTCAGCAGATCCATGGTGTGCTCGTTGACTTCCACGACCCCCTCGGCGATGGCCACGCGCCGGGTCACGGCCTTGGCCCCCACATCCACCATGCGGACGCTGCCGTCGTCATCAATATGGGAAAATTTTTCTGCACGGATATCCATCGCGCCCTCCGCAAAAAGCTGTTGGGAAAAAGGCCGGTACGGAACCGGCCGTCCTGTTGTATCAGGACAGGGCCCCGCTGGCAAAAGAAATACGGCGCGGCACCCCGTTCCGTAAAGGGAGCACCGCGCCGGCAGAAAACAGGGAGACAGCGTCTCCCTCTACAAAACGTCAGTGTCAGGCTGCCGCGTTGTTTTCCTCTTCCTTCTTTCCGCCGGTATCGCCGGAGCGCACGCTGCGCACATGGAGTATGACGAGGAGGACAATCAGGGTTGCGACAGCAGAGCCGAAGCTCGGCAGGAAGCTTCCGCCGACAATGCCGGAGACGACATAGCCCACGAAGCAGCTCACCGCGACGAGCATAGCATAGGGCAGCTGTGTCGAGACGTGTTCGATGTGGCTGCACCCGGAACCGGCGCTCGAAAGAATAGTGGTATCGGAGATGGGAGAAGTGTGGTCGCCGAACACGGAACCGGCCAGCGTGGCGGCCAGTGTCACGGTGATGAGCGTGGGATCAAGAGCCTGGGCGACAGGCACGACGATGGGGATGAGAATACCGAAGGTGCCCCACGCGGTGCCGGTGGAGAAGCTCAGGAAGGCCGCGATGACAAAGACGATGGCGGGCAGGAAACCGGCCGGGATGCCGCCGGCCGTAACCGCGTGCTGCACAAAGGCAGGCGTGGACAGGAGGTCACGGCAGACGCCGCTGAGGGTCCAGGCCAGCACGAGGATGACGTTGGCGGGCATCATGTTTTTCATGCCCTCAATGCATCCGTCCAGGAAATCCTTCATGGACACGAGGCGGCGCGGCACGAACTGGATAAAAGCCACGGTGAGGGCGCCGAAGGAAGCCCAGACCAGAGCCTTTGAGGCGGAGGCGTTGCCGAGGGAGGCGACGAAGGTGTGGTACTTGGGATCCTTTCCCCAGTAGCCGCCGCTGTACATGAGACCGAGTATGGCGAAGACGATGAGGGCAACAAGCGGGATGAGCATCTCGAAGATCGTGCCCTGATCGGAAGGCTCAACATCGTCTTTCACGCGCCGGATATTGCCGAGCGTTCCCTTCCTTGCGCGGGCTTCGGCCCTGGCCATGGGGCCGAAGTCAAGGCCCGTGCAGGCGATGACAAAGACCATGATCAGGGAAAGAAGGGCGTAGAAGTTATAGGGGATGGTGGCCACGAAGGCGGAGAAGTCACTCGTGAAAGCGCCCGTGGTCGCGAGGCTGCTGCCGACAGCGGCGGCCCAGCTGGAGACCGGGGCGATGATGCAGATGGGCGCGGCCGTGGAGTCAATGATGTAGGCGAGCTTCGCGCGGGAAATCTTCATGCTGTCCGTGACCGGGCTCATGACAGTGCCGACGGTCAGACAGCTGAAATAGTCGTCAATGAAGATGCCAACGCCAAGGCCGCCGGTGGACAGAAGAGCCGCGCGGCGGCTGCGGATATGCTTCGCAGCCCAGCGGCCGTAGGCCTTTGAGCCGCCGGCCAGAAAAATCACATACACGAGTGCGCCCAGAAGGGTACAGAAAAGAATGATATTGAAGTCGACCTTGCTGACCATGAGGTTGAAGGCCGTCTCGACGGTACCCATGAGCACGCCCTGACCCATGCCTACGGCGTAGATGAAGGTACCGCTCAGAATACCCAGCATGAGGGAAAAAAAGACTTCCTTGGTCCACAGGGCCAGGACAATGGCCAGGACGGGGGGAAGGATGGAAAGCCATCCCGCGTTATACGCTTCCACAGAACACCACCAAGGTTACGCGGGAAAACTGCCCTCTGCTCGAACAATTCCACTCCTGAGCAGCGCCCGCTGGTTGATGAAACGGCGACCTTTCTCCGGTACGCACGGTGCAGAATATGGCAAAATGATGACGGCGTTGCAAGAAAAAGACGTCCGAAGCCCGGCAAAAACAGCTTTGCGTCTTCCCGGGGCGGCCCGTTCCTGTGCTATACTCGCACCAAACGGGACCGCTCCCGATTCCATCCTGTTTTTCCAGGACGCTTTAAACACGATTATAATCAAAAAAGTGACTTAATTTAGCAAATAAAATCAAATAATTATAAAAAATTATTATTTTTAGTCACGAAAATTGTTGACTATCTGCCCAAAACAGATAGAGTGAGGCCGTCATGAGCGAAGAGCACATCATCACCGATTCCTATCAGCGCCGGGTCAGCTACCTGCGCTTTTCCGTAACGGACCGCTGCAACCTGCACTGCGTCTACTGCCGCAGCGACGGGCCGGAGGAATTCATCCCCCATGAAAATGTGCTCCGTTACGAGGAGATCATCCGCCTGGTCCGCATCGCACGGGGCATGAACGTGAACAAGGTGCGTCTCACAGGCGGCGAGCCCTTTGCGCGCAGGGACTTCGACAAGCTCCTCCTCGGACTCAGGGAGAATTTCCCGGACCTCAACCTGCGGATCACGAGCAACGGCACCCTCATGGGGCCGCATATTCCCGTGCTGAAGCAGGCCCGAATCAACGCCGTCAATCTTTCCATTGACAGCTTCCGTCCGGAAACTTTCGCCAGGGTCACGGGACACGATCTTCTCGGAAAGGTGACCGACACGCTCGACGCTCTCCTGGACGCAGGCATACGCACGAAAATCAACGCTGTCGCCATGCGCGGAATCAACGACCATGACCTGCCCGCTTTCCTCGATATCATACGCCGGCTACCCGTCGACGTACGCTTCATCGAGTTCATGCCCATGGGAAGCGGGACAGTCTGGAGTCAGAACCGCTTCTGGTCAGCCAACGACATCCTCAGCGATGTGAGAAAGCTGGCCCATATCGAGCCGGTGCCCCAGGACGGTTTCGACCACGGTCCGGCCAGCATGTACACGGTGGAAGGATGCAGGGGCCGGCTCGGGGTCATCACCGCTCTTTCCAACCACTTCTGCAAAACCTGCAACCGTCTCCGCATTACCAGCGACGGACATCTGAGGACCTGTCTTTTCTCGGACAAGATGTACCCGCTGCGCGGCCTTCTCAGAAATCCGGAAGTCACGGACGAAGATATCGCCGCGGAAATCCGCCGGGCCATCGCGGAAAAGCCCATCGGCAACGAACTGCTCAAGGCACGCCGGGGCCGGGCTGTGGCTAGCGGACAGATGGACAGCATAGGCGGTTAGCCTCACCCGAATTTCAGAAAAAAATAACTACCGCTCCCTCCTACGGAGCAGAAAGGACTGCATATTATGAAGACCAGTGCCCGCAATGTTTTCGAAGGCAAAGTTTCCAAGCTCGTTTCCGGTGCCATCAATGACGAAGTGACCGTCGCCCTCAAGGGCGGAAAGGAAATCGTCGCCACCATCACCAAGGGCAGCACCGAACGCCTCGGCATCAGGGAAGGAAAGGACGTCCTCGCTCTCGTCAAAGCGAGCTTCGTCATCCTCCTCGAGGACGCCTCCGATTACGTCTTCTCCACCCGCAACGTGTACTCCGGCAAGGTCACCAAGGTCGTGCGCGGCCAGGTGGCCGTGGAAGTCGACATGGACTGCGACGGCCTGCCCATGACCTCCACCATCACCGTGCCGAGCGCCGACAAGCTCGGCCTTAAGGAAGGCGCTCCCGTGACCGCCGCCGTCAAGGCCACCACCGTTGTCCTCGCCGTGAAGAAGTAATTCACCCCATCAGTTTTTCAAAAAAGAATCAGAAGGATACATATTATGAAGACCAGTGCCCGCAATGTTTTCGAAGGCAAAGTTTCCAAGCTCGTTTCCGGTGCCATCAATGACGAAGTGACCGTCGCCCTCAAGGGCGGAAAGGAAATCGTCGCCACCATCACCAAGGGCAGCACCGAACGCCTCGGCATCAGGGAAGGAAAGGACGTCCTCGCTCTCGTCAAAGCGAGCTTCGTCATCCTCCTCGAGGACGCCTCCGATTACGTCTTCTCCACCCGCAACGTGTACTCCGGCAAGGTCACCAAGGTCGTGCGCGGCCAGGTGGCCGTGGAAGTCGACATGGACTGCGACGGCCTGCCCATGACCTCCACCATCACCGTGCCGAGCGCTGACAAACTCGGCCTCAAGGAAGGCGCTCCCGTGACCGCCGCCGTCAAGGCCACCACCGTCGTCCTCGCCGTGAAGAAGTAATTCACGCCTAACAAAACAACACGAAGCCCGCGGAAATCCAGTTCCCGCGGGCTTTTTTATGCTCCAGGCAGGCTCCGGGTGCATCAGGGATCCAGCCGGAGTCAGGGCGCAGGACGGACTCCGGACGGACGGAAAAAGCCGGAGGCCAGGTAATGAAAAGGACCGGGCATGATGATAAAGACAGAAAACCTCCTCCGGAGGGCTTCCCGCGGGAAGGAAACGTGTCCGCGCGTGCGGGTACTGCCGGACGCAGCGGCACCACTGCCAGCCAGACAGAATAACAGTCCGGGCCGGACAGAAAACAATGCCGGGCTGTTCCCTGCAGGGGGAGGATCTCCTTCCGGACCGGTTTTTCCGCCTTTCTGTCCGGCCGTCACGGAACACAAAGGAAAACGAGCATGCCAGAGAAAAAGAATCCAGCCAGAGAACAGCAGTCCTACCCGGTGGCAGAGGACATAGAGGGGACTCTTTCCATCCTCTCCGCCCTGCCATGCCGCCCTGGCACACCGCTTTCCGTCCCCCTTAAGGACATCCCGGGCCGCACGGCCGCGGACAGTGTGAACGCATCCTTTTCACTGCCGGGGTTCCGGCGTTCGCGCTTTGACGGCTTTGCCCTTTCCTCGGAAAACCTTCTGAACGCCTCTCCCGACACGCCCGTCACCCTCACCGTGAGCGCTTTTCTGCCCGCCGGATCCCCGCTCTCCTCCCTCGTTCCCGGAACCTGCGCCCGCATCATGACCGGCGCGGCGCTTCCCGAGGGAGCGGACTGCGTCGTCCCCTTTGAGGAGGCGGGGCCTGAAGTCTCCCGCCGCGTCCGCTTCACGGCTCCGGCCTCTCCCGGCCGCTGCATCGGCGCCACGGACAGCGACCTGGCCACCGGCGAAACCGTGATCAGAAAGGGGAGTCTCCTTACGCCGCTCTCCGCGGCCCGCGCGGCCCTTTCCGGACAGACGGAAATCCGCGTCTATCCGCGGCCCCGCACCGCCGTGCTGAGCACGGGGAGCGAGCTCATCACTCCGGGCACGCCCCTCACTCCGGGGAAAATTTATAATTCAAGCCAGTACGCCATCTGCGGCGTCATCACCCAGGAAGGATGCCAGGCTGTTCCGTCAGGCACGGTGCCGGACAGGAGCGATGCGATCGCAGAGAGAATCACGGCGCTCCTCAGGGAAAATGACTGCGTTATCACCACGGGCGGCGTGGGCGGGGGAGACTGCGACCTCATGGCCGGCGCGCTCATCCGGGCCGGCCTCACGCCCGTCTCGGGCGGCTGCCGCCTCCGGCCCGGAGGCAATTTTCTGGCTGCCTCTTCGGGGGACAAATACGTTTTCGCGCTCTCGGGAGGACCGGGATCGGCCATGCTGGCCCTGCATCTCTTCGTGCTTCCCTGCCTGCGCCGGGCCATGGGCCGGACGGCCTTTCTGCCTCCTGCCACAAAGGCCTTTCTCGGGGAACTCCCGGCGCGCCGCTCCGGCGGCCTCACCACGGGGAATATCAGTCTTGAGGGAGGCCGGGCCGTCTTTCATCCGCGGCGGCTCAGGGACATTGAACAGCAGGGGCTCGGCGCCATACTCGCCCTCAGGGGGGACGAGCCCCTCGGAGACTGGATGAGGGATGACATTCCGGTGAACGTGTACCTCTGCGGGAGCCTCAGGCCATGAACGGAAACAGCGGGGATATTCTCGGAGCCGTCCTGGCGGGCGGCCGATCGAGCCGCATGGGCCGCGACAAGGCCGGCCTCCTCATGGGACAGGACACGTTTCTTACCCGCGCCCTGCACGCGGTGCGCTCCGTGTGCCCCGAAACCGTCCTTTCCCTGAGGCCTGACGCTCCCTGCCGCGCGGCCGCAGAAAAAAGCGGCGGGAAAATCGTCTGGGATGACGGGCTCCACGGCCCCATGGGCGGCCTCGCTGCCTGCCTGGAGGAAGCCTGCAGGAGCGGATTCACGGCCGTTCTCGCCTGCGCCTGCGACATGCCGCTCCTATCGGCTGACGTGCTGGAACTTGTGTGCCGGGCGAGAGAAAACTGTCCATCCGGCACACTCGTTACGGCCCCCCTCCTTCCGGGAAGGGAGAAGCCGGAGCCCCTCTGCGCCGTCTGGGAAACCGCGGCGCTCAGTGACATCCGTGCCGCACTCGCCCAAAGCCGCCTCAGTCTCTTCCGGGCTCTGCCCCGGCGCGCCTGGCACATATTCCCCTGTCCCGCGTCCCTCGCTGCAAAGCTTTCCAACGTGAATACACCGGACGAGCTCGCCGCCCTGGAATCTTCCGGGAACGAAGCGGGCCGCACCCCCTCCCGTGAGGGAAAAAACATCTTATCTTAAGGAAGCGGCCCTTTCCCCATCGTCTTCCCGTTCAGGGATACTGAGCCGTACGTCCCAACCTTTTAGAAAAGCGGGTGTAACGCATGTCCGCATCGCTCTTCTGGATTATCGCGGCTGTTGTCTGCTTTATCATCGAGATTCTGGCCCCGGTCGGCGCCTTCATCTTCTTCGGCACGGGCTGTCTCGCGGCCTGGGCCGTGTCGCTCGCCGATCTTTCCGTCACCTGGCAGATCGCTTCCTGCCTTGTCGTTTCCGTCGTATCCCTGGTTCTTTTCCGCGCCCGCTTCAGAAAAGTTTTTTCCGGTTCAGAGCAGACGCCCGAGGTCATGGAACACCGCATGCGGGGCCAGGCCGGAACCGTGACCGGCCCCATAGTACCGGGAGGCGAAGGTCAGGTTGAAGTGGCCGGCAGTTTCTGGCGCGCCCGCACGGAGGACGGAAAAGGAGCGGGAAAAGGCGACAGAGTCACGGTGATCGGAGCAGACCGGGACGACGCCCTGCTTCTCATTGTGCGCAGGGAATGAGCGCCCGGCCCGCTGTTGCCGCACCTTCGGCGCCCTGTTATTCTTCCTGAAGAAACGATCTTTTTATCGGAGAGTGTGCATGATCACCACCATCGTTCTCCTCATCCTCGCCGTTGTCACCATCATGGCCGGCGTCACCATTGTCCCCAACCAGTACGCCATCGTGGTGGAGCGCCTCGGGCGCTACCACTCCACCCTGACAGCCGGCTTCCACGTCCTTATCCCCTTCATCGACCGCAAGGCCTACCGCCGCTCCCTGAAGGAAGAGGTCTATGATGTGGCAGCACAGACCTGCATCACAGCGGATAACGTCACCGTGACCATAGACGGCGTCATCTATCTGCAGGTGGTGGACGCCATGAAATCAGCCTACGGCATTGAAGGCTATGTGGACGGAGCCATCCAGCTGGCCCAGACCTCCCTGCGTTCCGCCATCGGCCGCATGCCTCTCGAAAAAACGTTCGAGAGCCGCGATGAAATCAACCAGGAAGTCTGCTCCGACCTCAACAAGGCCACCGCAGCCTGGGGTGTTAAGGTTCTGCGCTATGAGATCCGCGACCTTCAGCCGCCGAAAAGCATCACCGACGCCATGGAACGCCAGGTGAAGGCCGAACGTGAAAAGCGTGCCGTCGTTCTGCAGTCCGAAGGCACAAAGCAGAGCCAGATCAATATCGCCGAAGGCCAGAAGGAAGCAGCCATCGCCACCTCGGAAGGCGAGAAGCAGGCGCAGATCAACCACGCCGAAGGCCAGGCAGCCCAGATCCTGCGTGTCGCCGAGGCCACGGCCGAAGGCCTCAGGATGCTCCGCGAACAGCTCAACGGCGACGCCCTCGCCGCGGCGCAGCTCAAACTCTCCGAACAGTACATCCAGCAGTTCGGCAATATCGCGAAGACCAACAATACGGTTATCATTCCCGCAGACATGGCCAATGTGGGCAGCCTCGTCGGCGCTGTTACCGGCATGCTTGGCAAAGGCCGCGGACTCAACGCCTACCTGCAGGGAAGCGCCGATACAAAAAAATCTTAATCGGGATCCCCCTCCTTCTTTTTTCAGAAAATCCTTGTCCTGACGGGTTTTTCAGATCATAAGGGAAAGAGCCAGTAACCTTTTCCCCCGAAACGAAAGCTGTGGCGCTGCACGCAGCTGGAGGAGTTCACTCATCATGTTCCGCAAAGTTTTCCTTTTCTGCGCCCTCGTTCTGACGATGGCCAGCGGCTCTGCCATGGCCGCCCAGAAGATCAGCGTTGCCAGCGACTGCACCTGGCCGCCCATGGAGTTCCTGGATGAAAACAAGCAGCCCATCGGCTTCTCTGTCGATCTGCTCCGTGAAATGGGCAAAGAACTGGGCGTGGAGTTTGACATCAAGAACGTGCCGTGGGACGGCATTTTCTCCGGTGTCGCTGCCGGCAAATACCAGATGGTCTCCTCTTCCACCACGATCACCGAAGAGCGCCTGAAGAAGTACCTCTTCTCCGATCCCTACTATGACGTGGTGCAGTCCGTGGTCATGCCCCTCGGCAAGAACATCACCTCTCTCGCTGACCTGAAGGGCAAAAATGTCGGCGGCCAGATCGGCACCACCGGCATCTTTGTCATGGAGAAGAGCAAGGCCGGCGCCACCATCCGTGAATACGACGATGTGGGCCTTGCCATGAAGGACCTCGCCAACGGCCGCCTCGACGCCGTCATCTGCGACAGCAACGTGGCCACCTACTACGCCAACGTCAAGGCCGAGTACAAGAATCACTTCCACGTGGCCTTCAAGACCAAGGACGTGGAGCACCTCGGCTTCTGCCTGAA
Source organism: uncultured Desulfovibrio sp. (assembly GCA_900546145.1). GTDB lineage: Bacteria > Desulfobacterota > Desulfovibrionia > Desulfovibrionales > Desulfovibrionaceae > Desulfovibrio. Next base: position 22,318 of record URBN01000016.1, read on the forward strand.
CAAGAACGACACGAAACTCCAGAAGCTCCTGAACGAAGGCCTCGCGAAGATGCGCGCCAATGGCAAGCTTCAGGAAATCACGAAGAAGTGGATGGGCGAATAGCCCATATCTTCCTCCCGCCTTCAGAAAGGCGTCCGCTTTCCGCGGGCGCCTTTTTTCGTGCCTCCGGCATGGAGGCGGCCAGAAAAGCAGCCGCAGCGGGAGAGAAAGAAGCGCTCTTCCCTTCCGCTGTCCGGCGTTCCAATACAAAAAAATCTTGCAACAGGGGCGCTCCGCGCTCATAGTAACACGACCGTGAGAAACTCCTTCCCCCCGGGGAGCTCCGGCCTCATTATCTGCAAGGAGGCTTTTTACAGACATGTTCCGCCGCATTTTTCTTCTCTGCGCCCTTACCCTGGCGCTCTCGGCCGGCACGGCCATGGCCGGCCAGAAAATCAGGGTCGCCAGCGACTGCAACTGGCCGCCCATGGAATTCCTCGATCAGAACAAACAGCCCATCGGCTTTTCCGTGGATCTGCTCCATGAAATGGGCAAAGAACTGGGTGTGGAGTTCGAAATCATGAATGTGCCGTGGGACGGCATCTTCTCCGGCGTAGCCGCAGGAAAGTATGACGTCGTTTCCTCCTCCACCACCATCACGCCCGAACGCCAGAAGAAATACCTCTTCTCTGATTCCTATTACGATGTGGTGCAGTCCGTGGTCATGCCCCTCGGGCAGAATATCGCTTCCCTCGCTGACCTGAAGGGCAAAAATGTCGGCGGCCAGATCGGCACCACCGGTATCTTCGTCATCGAAAAGGCGAATGTCGGCGCCACCATCCGCGAGTACGACGACGTAGGCCTCGCCATGAAGGACCTCGCCAACGGCCGCCTCGATGCCGTCATCTGCGACAGCAACGTGGCCACCTACTATGCCAACGTCAAGGCCGAGTACAAGGATCACTTCCATGTGGCCTTCAAGACCAAGGACGTTGAGCATCTCGGTTTCTGCCTGAACAAGGACGACACCAAAATGCAGAAGCTCCTGAACGACGGCCTCGCGAAGATGCGTGCCAACGGCCGCATGCAGGCCCTCATCAAAAAGTGGATGGGCGAGTAGTCTCTTTTTCTTTCCGGTTTTGCCTGGGGGCGTCCGCGCTGGCGGGCGTCCCCTTTTCTGTTTCTTTTCCCTTCTGGTACAAAAAAATTTCAGAAAGAGCGGAAATCACGCATTTTGAGCCCGCATCTCTCTTTTTTCCGGCGTTTGCTTGTCTGACAGAGAAAAAACTCGTAATAAAATGTTTCGTCCTGTTTACTTCCCCTGCCGGACACCGCGCCCCCCGAACCCCCGGATGCGGAGAAACGTCCTCCCCCCGGACATCCTGAGCAGCGGAAACAGACGGAACAAAAAGCCGGTCCGCCCCGCGGATCCGCCTCTGGTCCCTGCTTTTCTTGCCCAAGGACGGTGCCGAGGCACCTCAGGAACCAAACTGTTCAGGTAGGGAGTTTTTCCATGGATGTGTTCATTTCTGCCCTCACCAGTCTCAACAACTTCGTCTGGGGTCCCGTCATGCTCGTGCTTCTCGTGGGCACGGGCCTTTACCTTAACGTCATCCTGCGTTTTTTCTCCTTCAGAAACTGGATCCACGCCTACAAGCTCCTCTGGCAGGGCCGCGAGCACCAGTCCCAGAAAGGTGAGATTTCGCCCTGGAACGCGCTCATGACCGCCCTCGCCGGTGATATCGGCACCGGCAACATCGTGGGCGTGGCTACGGCCATCGCCATCGGCGGACCGGGCGCTCTCTTCTGGATGTGGGTCACCGCCCTCGTGGGCATGATGACCAAATTCTCCGAAATCATTCTGGCCGTGAAGTACCGTGAAAAGACACCCGCAGGGCGCTGGGTCGGCGGCGCCATGTACTTCATCAAGAACGGTCTCGGACCGAAGTGGAAGTGGCTTGGCACCTGTTTCGCCATCTTCGGTTTCATCGCCTGTTTCGGCATCGGCAACCTCGTGCAGGTTAACGCCATCGCCGTCAGCATGGACAAGTCCTTCTCCGTGCCCACCTGGGTCACGGGCCTCGTCCTGCTCCTGTTCCTCGCCCTTATCCTGCTGGGCGGCGTGAAGCGCATCGGCGCCGTGGCTGGCCGTCTCGTGCCGCTCATGGCCGTCGTCTATGTCGCCTTCGCCCTCATTGTCATCATCATGAACATCACGGAAGTGCCGCGCGTGTTCTGGTGGGTTGTTTCCGAGGCCTTCACGCCCACGTCGGCTGAAGGCGGATTCGCCGGCGCCACCGTGCTCCTGACCATCCGCATGGGCGTTGCCCGCGGCATCTTCTCCAACGAAGCCGGCCTCGGCTCCACGCCCATGGCCCACGCCGCGGCCACGGCCAAGTCCCCCCTGCAGCAGGCCTCCATCGGCATGCTCGACGTCTTCATCGACACCATCATCGTCTGCTCCATGACCGGCTTCGCCATCCTGGTGACCGGCGTCTGGAACATGGGCCCCGACCACGCCGGCCTCCTCACGCACCTCGCCTTTGAAAAGGTCTTCCCGAACATCGGCGGCATCGTCGTGACCTGTGCGCTCTCCGTCTTCGCCTTTACCACGGTCCTCGGCTGGGCCGTGTACGGCGAACGCTGCGTTATCTACCTCTTCGGTGATCACGCCGTTAAGTATTTCCGCATCGTCTTCTGTCTCGTGGCCGCAGCCGGCTGCGTCATGGCTCTGAACACCGTGTGGCTCATCTCCGACACGGCAAACGCCCTCATGGCCTTCCCGAACCTCATCGGCATCCTGCTCCTGAGCCCGAAGATCGTGCAGATCATCAGGGAAGAGGTCCAGAAGGATCCTTCCTTCAAGTTTTAACCCTTTTATCCTTCTCCTGGCTTTTCCCCCCGTGTCCCGCCCCGGGATCCTTTCCTGAGGCATAAAGTCCGGCCGAACGCGGGCTGCCTTGAAAAAGACAGCCCGCTTTTTTGCGGCCCCACCGAGTCCGGCGCGCCGGCGCCGCGGGAACTCCAGGTCCGGAGACTTTCATGGACTCTTTCATCTCTCTCGTCACCAGCATCAATAACTTCGTCTGGGGTCCCGTCATGCTCGTGCTTCTCGTAGGCACGGGACTCTACCTCAACATAATCCTGCGCTTTTTCTCCTTCAGAAACTGGATTCACGCCTTCCACTGTCTCTGGCAGGGCCGCGAACACCAGTCCGAGAAGGGCGAAATTTCTCCCTGGAACGCTCTCATGACCGCCCTGGCCGGCGATATCGGGACGGGCAACATCGTGGGCGTGGCCACGGCCATCGCCATAGGCGGTCCGGGGGCCCTGTTCTGGATGTGGGTGACAGCCCTTGTGGGCATGATGACCAAGTTCGCCGAAATCATCCTGGCCATGAAATACCGTGAAAAAACACCCTCCGGCCGCTGGGTCGGCGGCGCCATGTACTTCATCAGGAACGGCCTCGGCAGAAAATGGGCCTGGATGGGCGTCTTCTTCTCTATCTTCGGCGTCATCGCCTGCGTGGGGACAGGCAACCTCGTGCAGGTCAACGCCATCGCAGTGAGCCTGCAGAACACCTTCTCCGTGCCTACCTGGGTCACGGGCATCGCCCTTCTCTTTCTGCTCTCCCTTATTCTCCTTGGCGGCGTAAAGCGCATCGGCGCCGTGGCCGGCCGTCTCGTGCCCTTCATGGCAGCCATCTACATCGTCTTCGCTCTCATCGTCATCGTCATGAACATCACGGAAGTGCCGCGCGTGTTCTGGTGGGTCATCTCCGAAGCCTTCACGCCCACCTCCGCCCAGGGCGGCTTCGCCGGTGCCACCGTGCTCCTGACCATCCGCATGGGCGTTGCCCGCGGCATCTTCTCCAACGAGGCCGGACTCGGCACCACGCCCATGGCCCACGCCGCGGCCACGGCCAAGTCCCCCCTGCAGGAAGCTTCCCTCGGCATGCTCGACGTCTTCATCGACACCATCGTGGTCTGCTCCATGACCGGCTTCACCATTCTCGTGACCGGCGTGTGGGATATGGGCGCGGACAAGGCCGGCCTGCTCACGCACATGGCCTTCGAGAACGTCTTTCCCCATGTGGGCAGCCTCGTGGTAACCTGCGCGCTCACGCTTTTCGCCTTCACGACCATACTCGGCTGGGCCGTATACGGAGAACGCTGCTGTATCTACCTCTTCGGCGAATGGTCCGTGAAGTTCTTCCGCATCTTCTTCTGCCTCGTGGCCGCCGCGGGCTCGGTCATGACGCTCAACACCGTGTGGCTCATCTCTGATACGGCCAACGCTCTCATGGCCTTCCCGAACCTCATCGGCATCCTGCTTCTGAGCCCGAAAATCGTGCAGATCATCAGAGAGGAAATCCAGAAGGATCCCGGCTTTAAGTTCTGATCCCGCTCCTTGACAGGGGGCTCCTCTCCGGTGCACAAAGGGGGCGTGCGGTGCGCACGGGAAGCGTGCGCTGGGAAGCCGGTGCGAGACCGGCGCGGACCCGCCGCCGTAACCGGAGACGACCCCCGTCTGCCATGTCACTGCCTTGATAAGGTGGGAAGACCTCGGGGGGAGGATGACCCGGGAGCCGGAAGACCGACCGCACGACCATAGGCTGCGCCCACGGGAGACTGGCAGCGCCGCCCCCTTCTTTTTCTGAGGCAAATACGGAGCCCCGGACGCTTTTTTTACGCCCGGGGCTCTTTCTGTTTTCATGAAAGAGAAACGGCGCCTCCCGGGACGTTCTCTGTTTCACTCTGCAACGGGAGCTTTGTCTCATGAAACGCTTCGCATCCCTTTTCTGCGCCCTCTTCCTCGTTCTCGTGGCCATCGAGGCCCAGGCCGGTGACAAAGAAGGCGTGCTTGTCGTCGCCTTCGGCACCAGCATGGAATCCGCCATGCCCTCGCTCAACGACATAGACGCCGCCTACAAGGCCGCCTATCCCGGTAAACCCATTGTGTGGGCCTACACCTCAGATATCATCCGCAAAAAACTCGCGAAGGAAGGCAAAAAAATCTTCTCCGTCAACGAAGCCCTGAACGACTGCGCGGAGAAGGGCATCACCAGCCTGCGCGTGCAGCCCCTGCACGTCACCGCCGGCGAGGAATACATGATGCTGCAGCGCATGATCGTGAAAAACCTCACGAAGAATCCGGGGAAGTTTGAACACGTCTACCTCGCCTATCCTCTCATCTACTCCTCCGAAGACCTCGACAGGGTCATCGACGCCGTCCTCGGCAGCCTCGCGAAAGACAGGAAGCCCGGCGACTATGTGGTCCTCATGGGCCATGGCAACGACAGAGGCGCCAGCGACCTTACCCTGGCCGCCATTCATGACCGCTTCCTGCAGAAAGATCCCCATGTCTTTGTGGCCACGGTCGAGGGAGCCAACGGCTTCAGCCATATTCTGCCTGTCCTGAAGAGCAGAAAGGCCAAGACCGTACACATTGAACCTCTCATGGTCGTCGCCGGCGATCACGCCAACAATGATCTCGCTGGCAGCGAGGATGACTCCTGGGCCTCCCAGATGAAGAAGGCCGGCATGAAGGTCGTGCCCCATCTGCGCGGCCTCGGCGAAATTCCGGCCATCCGCGACATCTACCTGAGCCATACGCAGGCCGCCAAAGACGACATGGCTCATCCCAAAAAGTCCGACTAAACACCACGTTTATGCGGCCGGACACGGGTCCGGCCGCTCATTTTTCCCTTTCAAACAGCAGCAGACGGCGTTCCGCCTCATAAAAGATACAGCATGAAACCAGGAAAACTCATCGGCATCGGAATAGGCCCCGGAGATCCCGAACTTCTCACCATCAAAGCGGCCAGGATTCTCAAATCCTGCGGCGCTGTCTTCACCGTCATCTCGCAGCACGTGGACAAGAGCGTCTCCGAGACGGTTGTGCGCTCCGTCGCCCCAGACGCGCGCATCATCCGCCTTACCTTCAGCATGTCCCGCGACAGAAAGGAGAGGGAGGAGCAGGTCCTGCGCAACGCGGAGCGCATCCGCGACGAACTCCTCAAGGGACAGGACTGTGCCTACACGACGCTCGGCGACACACTCACCTATTCCACCTACGGGTACATGATCGCGCACCTGAAGAAGCTGCTTCCGGACTTCAGGTACGAGACAGTGCCGGGCATCACCTCCTACAGCACGCTGGCTGCCAGAAGCGGCGCCGTTCTCGTGGAAAACACGGAAGATCTGCGCGTGGTGCCCGCCTTCAAATCCTCCATGGCCGGCAGCATCGAATTTCCCGAAGGATCCTCCACGGTTCTCCTGAAGACCTATCACAGCAGGGCCGCCCTTATCGAAAGGCTGAAGAAGGAAAAGAATCTCGACGTGGTCTACGGCGAAAACCTGACCATGGAAGGCGAATTCATCTCGCGGGATCTTGATGAAATCGCGGCCCGCCCCGACGCCTATTTTTCGCTCATGCTGGTGCGCCACAGGCGGGGAGGCAGGGATTAACCCCATGCAGGAACACACAGATCCGGCCCCGGGCACTCCCCCGGCCGCTTCACCGAAGCTCCCCCGCCGCCATAGAAAACGCCCCCTGCCCTGGACAAAGACCTCCTGGCGCATCTGGTTCGTCTGCGCCATGGGCCTCTCCATATGGATGACCGTGAACATGCCTTCCGGCATGGGGAAGAGCCAGACCGCGGGCCGGCAGAACACCGCCGTGACGCAGGAGACCGGTCAGCCGCCCCACCGCGCGCCGGGCGTGAGCGGAGAAATGACGGACAGGGAAACCCCGCCGTCCGGCATGGGGCACAGGAGAGAGGGCGGAGAAAAGCCCGGCCCCCATGCCGGAAAAGAATCCCCTGACGGAATGAATGACGGCACGGCCGCCCGGACCGGACACGCAAAGCACGGGCATACCCCGAAAACGGCGCTTGAAAAACTGGAAGCGCGCGCCCTCATGTTCGGCAGGCTCTTTTTCTTCGTGGCTCTCGGCGCCCTGCTCGGCGGCATCATCGAAGGCCGCTGCTGGTACATGGCCCTCGCCGCGACGCTCGGCCGCATTACCCGCGCGGCGAAACTGCCCAACATCGTGGGCCTCGCCATGCCCACGGCCCTGGCCTCCGGCCCGGCTGCGGACAGCATGCTCGTGGCCGGCCTCAATGAGGGCGAAATCCGCGCCTCTGCCGTCATAGCCGGCGGCTGCGCCAACAGCTTCCTCGCCTACCTGTCGCACTCCATCCGCACCATGTATCCCGTCATCGCGGCCATCGGCATGGCGGGCGTCTTCTTTTACGCCATTCAGATCACGGGCGGGCTCCTCGCCGTCCTCGGCATCTTTGCCTGGAACCGGTGGCACGTATCGCGTCTCGAAAAAAAGGAAGGATACACCTCCGGCAGCGGGACAGCGGCGAAGGAACAGGGGAAAAACGCCGTGGTGCTCCCCTGGAAGGAAACGCTGAAAAAGAGCGCTGTGCGCGCCCTGGCTCTGCTCTTCCGGCTGGCCTGCATTTCCGTGCCCCTTATCCTGGCCATGGAGTGGCTCATCCGCTGCGGAGCCCTGGACTTCTGGGACAGGGTCGTGCCCGCAGCCGTGAGCCACTACTTCCCTGAGCAGCTGCTCACCATCATCGCGGCCCAGCTGGGCGGCCTCGTGCAGTCCTCCTTCGTGTCCGCGGGACTTTTCGATCAGGGCCTCATCACCAAGCCCCAGATCCTGCTCGCCATGCTCACGGCGAGCGCGGTGAGCAATCCCTTCCGCACCCTGCGGCGCAACCTGCCCACAGCCCTGGCCATCTTCCCGCTGCCCATAGCCCTTACTATCGTCATCGGCATGCAGGTGGCCCGGCTCCTGACCACAGTCTGCGGCATCGCCCTGGTGATCTTCTGGATGCACTGCCAGATCTGAGCATTGCCCCGGCATCCGGTATGCGGCATTATCGGTCTCTGAAGGAGAACAGCATGGAGAAGAATCAGGAGCGCGCGGAGCGCGTGAAAGACGTCATGGCACGCCTCAGGTGGAACATGCCCGGAACCGACATCGAAAAGGAGAGCTTCAGGACCATTGAGCGCGAGTTTCCTGAGGTAAAGCGCGCTTTCCCGGGCAGGGAGTGGATCATCGCGAGGCGTCTCATCCACACTACCGCCGATCCCTCCATCGCGGCCGATCTCGCCTTCAGGGAAAATCCCATCAGCTCCGGAATCGCGGCGCTTCTGCGCGGCGCGCCCATCTTCTGTGACTCGGGCATGATCCGCGCCGGACTCTCCGTGGCGAAACTCTCAAAGCTTCATCCCTCCTACACGAGGGAGAACCTGCACTGCTTTATCGCTGACAGGGACGTGGCCGAACGCGCCCGCAGGGAAGGACGCACGCGCGCCATCTGCGCCGCGGAAAAGGCGCGCCCCCTTCTCGACGGCGGCATCGTGCTCATCGGCAACGCCCCGCTGGCCCTGGCCCGCGTCGCGCGTTACGTGCTCGAGGAAGGCCTGCGGCCGGCGCTCGTCATCGGCATGCCCGTAGGCTTCGTCAACGTGACCGAATCGAAGGAGCTCCTCTCCCTCTGCCCCGTTCCCCAAATCGTTCTCAAAGGCCGCCGCGGAGGCTCTCCCCTGGCCGTGGCCTGCCTGCACGCCATCATCGAATGTGCCTCTGCAGGCGGGGAAAAGGCGTGAGCGCCGCGGCGGATCTGCCTCTCGGCGCGCCTCCGGACAGATGGGAGCCGTGGGACGGGACGCCCCTGCCCGACGCCCCCTTCCTGCGCTGGGGGTACAGCACGGGCGCCTGCGTCACAGCGCTCATCAACGCGGCCTGGCTCATGAGGGAAGGACGTCTTTCCACGGGATTTTCTCCCGTGCTCTTCGGCGACGGACGCGAGCGGCTGCTGCCCCTCCTGCCTCCGGATCCGGGGAAACCCGGCCTGCTCTTCATCCGCAAAAACGGGGGCGACGATCCCGACAGCACCCACGGCGCCGTTCTCTGCGCACGGCTTGTCCCTGCCGGGGACGCGCCTGACCCGCGCGGCTACGGACTCTCCATCGGCCGGGGCACGCTCTTCCTGGAGTCCCTCGGCGGCATAGGCCTCTGCACGAGGGGCGGACTCGACTGTGACCCCGGGCACTGGGCCTTCAACATCTCCGTGCGGCGCATGATAGCCCGCAACCTTGAACGGCTTGACTTCGGGAAGGCCCCCATCCGCCTCACCGCGCAGATCGGCGTCGAGGACGGGGAGAACCTCGCGAAAACCACGCTCAACCCTGCGCTCGGAATAACGGGCGGCATTTCCATACTCGGCACCACGGGCCTCGTGCGCCCTTTCAGCCACGACGCCTATATCGCTTCCATCCGTCTCTGCGTGCGCTCGCACGCCTTTTCCGGAGGAGACACCATGTTCTTCTGCACGGGCGGACGCTCGGAGAAGGCAGCCCGCCTCTGGACCAGGGAAGGAGCCGGCCGGGAGATCTTCGGCTTCCAGCCCGACGGAGCCTTCACCAGCATCGCGGACTTCATCGGCGAAAGCGTACGGGCCGCGGAGGAATACGGCATGCGGCGCGCCGCCATCTGCTGCATGCCTGGCAAACTGCTGAAGTACGCCTGCGGCCTCTTCAACACCCACGCCCACAGAACGGCGCAGGATATCCCGCGCCTCGCGGAACGCCTCGGCCTTCTCGGCGCGGATGAAGAACTCGTAAGGAAGACTGCTGCCTGCGCCACGGTGCGCGAGGCGCTCGGGCTTCTGCCGGAAAAACTCAGAGCCCCGCTTCTCCGTGATCTCACCCGTCTCGCCCTCGCTGCCTTCCGCCGCATGCTGCGGGAGCCTTCCGCCCCGGACGCGCCCGCCTTCAGCATACTTCTGCTCACGTTTTCCGGAACCGTTTACGGCTGGTACACGCCGGAAGGGAAAATTCTATGAAGAATCAGCCATCCGAAGGACGCCTGGACGTCCTCTCCTGCGGCCTCACGCTCAGCCAGGAGACGGCAGCGCAGGCGAAGCAGGCCGAACATATCTTTGCCTCAAAGCGCCTCCTCGGAGACCTGCACGCCGACGGCGGAGGCCACGTGCTCCACACCATCACCCGGCATCCCGAAGAGGACGCCATCGAGGCTGTCACCCTTGCCAGGCAGGGGCACAGCGTTGCCGTGCTCGCTTCGGGGGACGCCCTCTACCACGGCATGGGAAAAACCGTGGCGAACGTCCTGAAGACGCTTCCCCTGCCCAAAGGACGGGTGCGCTTTCACCCCGGCATCACGGCCTTCCAGGCCCTCTGCCACAAACTGGGGCTTCCCTGGAGCAGCGCCAGGCTCTTTTCCGCCCATTTTCAGGAGCCTGCCGTGCGGTCCATTCTGGAGGCGCCTTTCGCCATCGTGTACGGCGGATCCCCCCTCACGGCTTCCGGCATAGCGCGGGCCCTCGTGGACTGCATGCCCGCTGCGGCCGGGCGCGGCGCCATTCTGGCCGAATATCTGGAAAGCCCGCAGGAACGCATCGTGCGCGGCACGCTCGAAAGCGTGAGCCGTATCGTGGCCGGTCCCACGTCCATTCTGGTCGTCCTGCCTGAAAACGCGGTGCCTCCCGTGATGGCTCTGGGGCTCCCCGACTCCCGCTGGAAATTCGAACGCCACCTTATCACGAATCCCGTGGTCCGCGCCGCGGCCCTGTCCCGGCTCAGGCTCCCGGCATGGGGCGTGCTCTGGGATCTCGGAGCCGGTTCCGGATCCGTGGGCATCGAGGCAGCGGCGCTGCGCCCCGACCTGGATGTCTGGGCCGTGGAGAAGAATCCCGCCCGGCTCAGGGACATGGAGGAGAACCGCAGAGCCTGCGGCGTCACCAACTACCACATCATCGGCGGGGATATTCTCACGAAGATCCCCAGCCTGCCCAATCCCTCGCGCGTTTTTATCGGCGGCGGAGGGAAGGACATTGCCGCCATCCTGAAGGCCGCGCTCCTGCGCCTCGCGCCGGGAGGCCTGGCCGTGGTCTCGGCTGTCACCATGGAAACCGTGGCCGCGCTGACCACGCTCTACCCTCAGTTCAGGCTCTCCGCCGTCAGCCTCTCCGTCAGCGAGGAAAGGGACTTCGGGCCCGATCTCCACATGATGGCCCCCGCACATCAGGTCTATCTCTTTTCCTTCCGGGCCCCCGAACCCGGAAGCATCACGCCCGCCGCACCTCTCGGCGGCGCGGAAAAAACCGAGGAACGCTCATGACTCCCGTTATCTTTCTGGGCGCCGGACCAGGCGCCGCCGATCTGCTCACGCTCCGCGGCCGCAGGGCCCTTGAGGAAGCCGGCGCCGTGCTCTACGCCGGATCCCTGGTCAATCCGGATATTCTTTCCTGCTGCAGCAGAGACTGCCTTCTGAAGGACTCGGCCGGACTTGATCTCGAAAGCCAGGTGTCCTTCATGATGGAAGCGCGCGGGAAGGGACTTTCCGTGGTGCGCCTGCACTCCGGCGATCCTTCTCTTTACGGCGCCGTGCGCGAGCAGATGCGCGAACTTGAAAAACGCGGCGTTCCCTATGAGGTCATTCCCGGCGTCACCTGCGCCTTCGCCGCGGCCGCAGCCCTCAGAACGGAGCTCACCATGCCCGGTGAAGCGCAGAGCGTGGTCATCACGAGATGCCCCGGCCGCACGCCCCTGCCCGCCGGGCAGGAACCTGCCGCTTTCGCGGGGACGGGCGCCACACTGATCTTCTACTTAAGCGCCGGACACTACGCGGATCTCACGGCCGAACTCATGGAGAAGGGAGGCCTTTCCCCTGACACGCCCGCCGCGGTTGTGGCGCGGGCCAGCTGGCCTGACGAACGCGTGCTGCGCGCCCCACTGAAAGACATCGCCGCGAAGGCTGCCGGAGCCGGCGTCTGCCGCCAGGCTCTTCTCCTCGTGGGCAGGGCCCTCTCGGATCCGGCAGAGGATGCCGGCGCTTCCTCAAAGCTCTACTGCAGGGACTTTTCCCACGGCTACCGCTCGAGCCTCGAAGACGAACGCTTTGAAGGGCGCGTGGCCGTGCTGGCCTTCTCCCGCAGGGGAGAAGCCAAAGCCCGGGAAATCGTCACCGGCCTCGGCGCCGGCAGGGCCGAATTCCTGCAGGGCGGCATCCGCGAAGACGTCTTCAGGGACGCGTGGAGCCGCTTTGACGGCGTTATCTGCGTGGGCGCCACGGGCATCGCGGTGCGCCTCGCCGCCCCGCTCCTCGGGGACAAGTGCACGGATCCCGCTCTCGTGGCCGTGGACGAGCGCGGCCGCTTTGCCGTAAGCCTCGCCGGAGGGCATCTCGGAGGCGCCAACCGGCTCGCCCGCAGAACGGCCCGCGTCACGGGCGGCCAGGCCGTCATCAGCACGGGCACGGACTGCGAGGCCCTCACCGCCTTTGACGAGGCAGCCTCGCGGGAGGGGTGCAGGGTCCTGAACGCCGAGGCCATCTTGCCGGCAAGCCGCGCGCTCATGGAAGGGAAGAACGTGTCCTTCTTCGGGCCTGAGGAAATTTACCGGAAATACTGGGCAGCGTGCCCGAACGTGCGCCACGGTGAATGGACAGGAGGCCCCTGCGTGCTCTGGGATGCGGAGAAGGCGCCGGAGGGGGCCTCTCAGGTCCTCTTCATCTCTTCGCGCAGCCTTGTGCTCGGCCTCGGGTGCCGGAAAGACGTTGCCCCAAAAGCTTTCGCGGAAGAAGCTCTGGCGTTTCTGCAGCGTCACGGCGTTTCCCCGTCGCGCCTCGCCGGGATAGCCAGCATTGACCTCAAGCGCAGTGAGCCGGCCATTCTGTCTCTCAGGGAAAAGCTCGGCGTCCCGGAACTCTTCTTCTATCCGGCGGAGGAACTCTCCTCCGTGCCCGGGACCACGCAGTCCGAAACGGTGCGGGAGCATACGGGCACGGGATCGGTTTCCGAAGCCGCAGCCCTCACCGCCGCATCAGAACTTGGCAGAAGCCCGGCGCGACTCACCGCACCCAAGGAAACGGCCCTGCAGAGCATGACCTTCGCCCTGGCCCGCATCCCGCACAGCCGGGGACAGCATCCCGGCCGGGAGGGCGCGGGGAAGCCCGGCACGGTCACGGTCGCGGGTCTCGGGTCCGGACAGCCTGACGGCATCACGCCTGAAGCGCTGAAGGCGGTGCGCGAAAGCAGCGCCGTGGCAGGCTACACCACCTATCTTGACTATATCAGGCCGCTTCTCGCCGGCAAACACGTCATCGAGAGCGGCATGCGCGGCGAAATCGAGCGCTGCACAAAGGCTCTCGAAGCCGCGGTCCGCGGCGAGGACGTCTGCGTGGTCACGAGCGGCGACCCCGGCGTTCTGGCCATGGCAGGCCTCATTTACGAGCTCAGGTTCACCACAAAGGCTTTCGCCTCTGTCCCCGTGCGCGTGGTGCCGGGCGTCACGGCTGCCTCCCTCGCTGCCGCGGCCGTGGGAGCGCCCCTCCAGAACGGGTACGCGCTCGTGAGCCTCTCTGATCTTCTCGTCCCCGCGGACGAGGTGAGGCAGAACCTCCATGCGGCCGTACAGTCACGCCTGCCCGTAACCCTTTACAATCCGGCCGGCAGAAAGCGCCGCACCCTCCTCGGCGAGGCGTTGTCCCTCTTCAGGAAGGAACGCGGGGAAGATCTCCCCTGCGCCCTGGTACGCCACGCCGGCCAGCCGGAACAGACTGTCTGGACGGGACGCCTCGGCGACTTCCCGCAGGAGGACGTGGACATGGCGAGCCTCATCATTCTCGGAAGCCCCAGATCAAAGCTCAGGGACGGCGTGTTCTACGAGGCGCGCGGCTACGCGGACAAGTACGCCGGGCGCATGGGGAAGTAGTCTGCATGCCCGCCTTTTCCGCCTTCTGCGTGGCCGCCCCCCGTTCAGGGGAAGGCAAGACCACGGCCGCCATGGCCCTCTGCCGCGCCCTCAGGGAGAAGGGACTCGCCGTGCAGGCCTTCAAGTGCGGGCCTGACTACGTGGATCCTACCTTTCTCGCCACGGCATCAGGACGCAGGGCCCTCAATCTGGACACCTGGCTCATGGGCGAAAACGGCGTGCGCCGGATTTTCGCCCGCGCCGGCCGGCAGGCCGATGTCTGCGTCGTCGAAGGCGTCATGGGACTCTTCGACGGCAGGGGCCCGGGGGATCTTTCCGGATCCACGCTCGACTGCGCGCGCGTGCTCGGCCTGCCCGTGATCCTCACGGTGAACGTCCGCGGCATGGCCGCCTCCATCGCGCCCCTGGTGGCCGGACTCCAGGACTCCGCCAGACGGCACGGCGTCCGCATAGCCGGCGTCCTCGCCCAGAACGCGGGGTCAGGGCGGCACACAGCCATGCTGAAGGCCGCGCTTGAAGAGGCGGGACTTCCGCCTCTCCTGGGGAGCCTGCCCAGGGATCCCGCCTTTACCCTCCCCTCGCGCCAGCTCGGCCTCACCCCGGCAGACGAGACGGCCGGCGCGGAACGCCTCTGCGCGGCACTGGGAAAAAGCCTCGCGGAACGCTCCGATCTGGAAGAGATCCGCGCCCTCACGGAAGTGGAGCGTCCCGGAGCGCCGGAGAACCCGGTTTCCGTGGAAGGCACCGGGCGGAAACGCCTCGCCGTGGCCCGTGACAGCGCGTTCTGTTTCTATTACGAAGAAAACCTCGCATGGCTTACTGCGCGCGGCTGGGACATCATCCCCTTCTCGCCTCTCGCGGACAGGGCGCTTCCTTCCTGCGACGCGGTCTATCTGGGAGGCGGCTACCCCGAGGTTTTCGCCGGAAAGCTCGCTGCCAATACCGGCATGCGGGAATCCGTGCGCGGCGCCGCGCTGACAGGGCTTCCCGTCTACGCCGAGTGCGGCGGGTTCATGTATCTCGCAGAGGACATCGTGACGAAGGACGGCCGCTTCCCCATGGCCGGCGTGCTCGACGCTGAGGCCATCATGGGAGAAAAGCTCTCTTCCCTGGGCTACCGCGAAGCCCGCTTCCTCTGCGCGCCCCCCTTCGGTCTGGGAGATACCGGCCTCGTCCTCAGGGGGCACGAGTTTCACTGGTCGTCCATGAACTTTCATACGGCTTACCCGCCCCTCGCCTCAGTGGCCATGAAGGACGGATCCCTCATTCCCACAGGCGTGTGCGCGGGGTCCGCCCGCAATGTGCTCGCGGGCTACATTCATTTTTACTGGGCCGACAGGCCGGCGGCGCGGACCGGAGAAAAAGCCCCGGGCGCCCTCATCCTTCTGACAGGCCCCTCCAGCGCGGGCAAGACAACACTCGCCGCGGCCATCGAAGCCGAGATGAAGAAGCGCGGGAGAATCTGCTTCCGTTTTTCCCTGGACGGTTTCCTGGCAGCGTACCCCCATGAGGGCGCGCCCTTCACGAGCGTGGCCGGAGCCGAACGCGCGGGCATCCCGGCCGCTGCCATGTGGCACGCGGCCCTGCGGGAAGCCGTGCTCAGGGGCGGCGTCTGCGTGGCGGATCACGTGCTCTGCGGCGCTGACGCCTGGCAGGCGGATTTCACCGGAGCCCTCCGGGGGCTCCGCGTCCTTCCCGTACGCACCCTCTGTTCCGAGGATATCCTGAAGAAGCGGGAGAGCGGACGGAAGGACAGGCCCAGCGACTGGGAGCACGCCAGAGCCCAGGCCAGGGCGCCCTTCACGCCCCTGCCCGGCGAAATCACGGTGAACACGGGAGAAGGGGACCCGGAAGATATCGCGGGACACGTGGCGGACATTTTCTGCGGGCGCTTTCCCGCGGACGGAGAAACCGATTCATGAAGCAGAACGGGGACAGGCCGGCCCACGGCGGTGACAGGCTTTACATGGCAAAGCACACGGACATACCGGAAAAAGACATTCTCGACTTCAGCGTCAACGTGCGCCCGGACGGCCCTCTGCCCTCGCTCCTGGGCGCCATCACGCGGGCCATGAATGACATCGGCGTCTATCCCTCCCCGCACGCGGAGGAGGCGATGCAGGCCGCGTCCGATCTCTACGGGCTTCCCGTATCCTCCTTCGTGTTCGGCAACGGCACCACGGAGATCATCCGCGCCCTGTGCCTTCTGCTCAAAAAACGCGGCTGCCCCTGCGCGGCCATTCCGGAACCGGCGTTCTGCGAGTACGCCTCAGGCTGGGAACTCACCGGCCTTCCCCTGCTGCGGCAGCAATGCTCCATAGTGAGGAAGCCCAGCGCCGTGCGGCCCGGAGATACGGATATCGACTTCCGGCTGCCCGCTGACTGGATCCTCTCCCTGCCCGAAGGCTGCGCCGTCTTCTTCGCCAATCCCGGCAACCCGGCCGGATCCTTTCTGCCCCGGCCCCGCCTTGAGGCGCTCATCCGGAAACGTCCGGATCTTGTCTGGATCATCGACGAGGCCTTCATGCGCTACGCCGGGCCGGACCGCATCTTCTCGGCCATCCCCCTGCTGAAGGAAGGCGTCCTGCCGGGAGGCTGCCGTCTCGCCGTGCTGCGCTCGCTCACCAAGTTCGAGGGGCTGGCAGGCCTGAGGCTCGGTTTCATGGCCGCGTCAGGCGATATGGCTGATGAAGTGCGCGCCATCCTGCCCGGGTGGAACCTCAACTGCCTCGCCCAGGCCGCGGCAAAGGCCGCCCTCTCGTCCTCAGAGGAAAGCCGGGCCGAGGAAAAGGCGGCACGCCGGCAGAACCTCGCCCTGCGCCGCGATCTCATGATGCGCCTTCAAAACCTGCCCCTGACCTTCTGCCGCTCAAAGGGCAACTACCTCCTCGTGAGGCTGAAGACACCGCGGCCCGCGCTCGGCGCGGAACTGCTTGCCCGCTTCGGCATCGCCCTCAGGGACTGCTCGGACTATCACGGCCTCGGAGACGGCTCATGGTACCGCATGGGCGTGCGCACGCCGGAAGATCACGCGCGCCTGGCCTCAGCCCTCACAAAACTGCTCACGCCTTCAGCGGCGCCGGCAGTCCTTAGGAAAAAACGCCCGGCCCTCATGCTGCAGGGCACCTGCTCCAACGCGGGCAAATCCATCCTCACGGCCGCCTTCTGCCGCATCCTGCGCGAGGACGGCTTTGACGCCGCGCCCTTCAAAGCCCAGAACATGTCCCTCAATTCCGGCGTGGCGCCGGACGGCGGGGAAATGGGCCGGGCCCAGATCCTGCAGGCCCAGGCCGCGGGCATCGATCCGGACTGCCGCATGAACCCCGTCCTGCTCAAGCCGAGTACGGACAGAGGCTCCCAGGTCATTGTCCTCGGCCGCCCCTCGGGCTTCGTGGAGGCAAAGGATTTTGGCTCCCTTAAGGCCCGTCTCTGGGAGCGCGTGACCGGAGCCTACGCCTCGCTTTCCGCGGAGCACGGGGTCATGGTGCTCGAAGGCGCCGGATCGCCCGGGGAAATCAACCTCAAAAAGAATGACATCGTGAACATGGCCATGGCCCGCGAGGCCGGCGCAAAGGTTCTGCTCGCGGGCGATATCGACCGCGGCGGGCTCTACGCCTCTTTTCTCGGCACATGGCTCACCTTTACTCCGGAAGAGCGCCGGCTCCTCGCCGGATTTCTCGTGAACCGCTTCCGCGGGGATCCCTCCCTGCTCGCCCCGGCACACGAATATCTTGCCCTTGCCACCGGAGCGCCCGTGCTGGGCGTCATCCCGTATATCAGATCCCTGAATCTCCCTGAGGAAGACAGTCTTTCCTGGAACGGCGCGCTCAACGCCCCGTCCGCAGAGCCGGACGCCCTGAATGTGGCCGTGGTCATTCTCGGGCATACCTCCAACTACACGGACATGGCGCCTCTCGCCATGGAGCCCGACGTGAACCTGCGCGCCGTGCGCCGCCCGTCGGAATGGGGCAGGCCCGATCTTGTCATCCTCCCGGGCTCCAGAAACACGGCTCTCGATCTTTCGAAACTGAGGGAGAGCGGGCTCGACGCCCTTATCCGGCGCCACGCGGAGAAGAACGGCTGGACTCTCGGCATCTGCGGCGGCATGCAGATCCTCGGGGAAAAAATACGCGATCCCCTGGCCGTGGAGACCCGGCAGGGAACAGCGGACGGCCTGGGCCTCCTGCCCCTTGAGACGGAACTCGCCGCTGCCAAGACCCTGCGCCGCGTGGAAAACGTGGCGACGCCGCTTGGCGTGCCCGCCTCGGGCTATGAAATCCATCACGGCGTCACGCGCCCGACAGCGGAGGACCTTACCTTCTTCGGCAGGGAAGAAGAGGAAGGCGCCGTGCTTGGCGCGGGCCGCGGCCGGTGCTGGGGAACCTACCTGCACGGCCTCTTCGACAACGACGCCTTCCGCCGCGCCTTCCTCAACCGCGTGAAATCCTCGCTCGGCCTCGCCCCCCGGCAGGCCGGCCTCGTCTCATATGACACGGAGCGCGCCATAAGCCGCCTCGCTGCCATCGTGCGCGGACATACCGACATGGACGCCATCTACAGGATTCTCGGCCTGAAGGGACGCAGATGAGCGCACTCCAGGCCCTCTTCCTCCTGCCCGCGGCCCTCATTCTGGATCTTCTCTTCAGCGAGCCGCCGGCACGCGTCCATCCCGTCTGCGGCATGGGATATCTGGCCTCCCGGGCCGAGCCCTTCTTCAGACGCCTCCTCTCCTGCCCCTTTCCGCCGGATACGGTAGGCGGCAGTCCCCTGCGCGAGGGGATGGCCGGCTTTCTCGCCGGTCTCGCCGTTATCCTCCCCCCGGCCGTCCTGGCGTGGTGTCTCACGGCCCTCGCCGGGTATTCCGCCGGCACCGCGGGCGGCTTTGCCATGGCCGCGGTGTCAGTGTGGCTCTGCCTCGCTCCCGTCTCGCTCGCGCGCCACGCCCTCCGCGTGAGAGACGCCGCAGAGGCGGGAAATATTGAGGAGGCCCGGAAGGCCGTGTCCATGATCGTCGGCCGCGACACCTCCCTCCTCGATATGCGCGGCGTATGCCGGGCCTGCGTGGAGAGCGTGGCCGAAAATCTCACTGACGGCGTGCTCTGCACGCTTTTCTGGGCCGTGGCAGGCGCCCTCACCGCGGGTTTTCCCGGCGCGGCAGCCCTCGTCATGGCCGAGCGCGCCACCAGCACACTGGACGCCCTCTGGGGCCGCAGGGACAGACGGTACCGGCATTTCGGAACATTCGGAGCGCGTCTCGACGATGTTTTCACGTATCTTCCGGCACGGCTCGCCCTGCCGGCCATTGCTCTCGCGTCCTTCTCCGTGAAAGCCTCTCCCGCCGCCGTCTTCCGTACGGGCTGGCGCTTCCGGCACGCCCACGAGAGCCCCAACAGCGCATGGAGCGAAGCGCCTTTCGCCGCGGCCCTCGGGCTCAGGCTGGGAGGCCCCGCGGTTTACGCCGGAATGAAGCGGGACCATCCCTGGCTTGGCACGGGCACACCGGACGCGGGAGCCGGCCATATCACCCTGGCCGTCCGGCTCATGTGGGCCGCCATCATCCTCTTCACCCTGGCCTCGTCCCTCATCCTGGCCGCGTTCAGCTGAAAAAAAAACGCGTCCGCTGTTTCCCCTTCCGGGAACAGCGGACGCGTCAGTGTCTTCTGTCGTCCTGACTATTTCAGGCTGTCGACGATATCCTTTGAAATGTGGAAGCTGTGGGCATCGTCCGGGAATGTCCCGGCCTTCACCTCGCCGCAGTAGGCGGCCACGCCCTTCTTTACTTCGTCGCCCACGTTCGCGAAGTGCTTCACGAATTTGGGCACAAAGTCAGAGAACATGCCGAGGAGATCCTGCCCCACGAGCACCTGTCCGGAGCAGTGCGGCCCCGCACCGATGCCAATGGTCATGCAGGATACTTCCCGGGTAATGCGTTCGGCCAGAAGATCCGGCACGCACTCAAGGACCATGCCGAACGCACCGGCCTCGTCGAGAGCGCGGGCGTCATCGAGCAGTTTCTGGGCCGCGGCCACGTTCTTTCCCTGCACGTGGAAGCCGCCCAGCGTATTGAGGGACTGCGGGGTGAGCCCGATATGCCCCATGACCGGAATGCCGGCCTGGGTCATGGCCCTCACCTGCGGACAGACCTCCCTGCCGCCTTCAAGCTTGACGGCATGGGCCCGGCCTTCCTGCATGAGCCGTCCGGCGTTGCGGACAGCGTCTTCCACGCTCACCTGGAAGCTCAGGAAGGGCATATCGCCCACGAGCAGGGCGTCACCCGATCCGCGGGAGACGCACAGCGTGTGATGCACCATGTCGTCCATGGTCACGGACACCGTGTCAGGCAGACCCATCATGACCATTCCGAGCGAATCGCCCACGAGGATCATGTCCGCGCCGGCGGCGCTCACAAGACGGGCCATGGTGTAGTCGTACGCCGTGACCATGGCGAGTTTCTCGCCCCTGTTCTTTCTTTCCAGCAGAGAGGTTACCGTATTTTTCATTCCGAACTCCTCGGGCGGGGGGACGCCAGGGTCCGCCGGCCTTTAATGCGTGTGATCAAAAATTCTGGTGTTGGGCAGCGCCTTCTTCAGAAGCTCCATGATTTTGTCATGGAACGGGCAGGGATAGCCGATGGGCGTGCCCTTCACGATGCAGGACGCGAGGCAGACAGCCTCGGCGCCGTGGGACGCCAGCATCTTCGCCCTGAGCGGGATCTTCTTGCCGGGGCATCCCCCGCAGTTCACGAATCCCACCAGCTCGATGTCGCCGTCCATCTCCGAAAAAACACCCTTGCGGCCGCGGATGGCCGCGAAATCGGTGCTTCCCGGGCACATGTCTTCCGTCTGCATGCAGCGGATAATGCCAACTTTCATAAATTCCCCCAGAGTCTTCTGCCCGGGGCACATGCCTCAGGCTTTTACCCCCGCCAGAATACCACGACCGCCGGAGAGCTCAAGGGAAAGCCTCCGCACGTCCGTGAACCCCGCCTCCCGCATGAGCGCCAAGAGTTCGTGATCCTTCCAGGTCCGTCCCTCCTCCGTATGCGTCAGCATGTTCAGGGCGAAAAGCGCGGGGAAAAGCGGGCCGTCCGGGCCAGAAAAAATATCGTGAACAAGAAGAAGGCCGCCCCGCTCAAGACTCCCGAACGCCCCGCGCAGCGCGCAGAGGACCTTCTCCGGTCCGAAGATGTGCAGCACCTGCGAAATCCAGACCACATCAAAGCCCGACGGCAGGGGATCCGTCAGAAAATCGCAGCCGTGGAAGAAAAGTCTGCCGGAAAGCCCCCTGGAAGCAATGAAGGCCTCTGCAGAGTCCCGCGTGCCGGGCCTGTCCAGAACCACGGCCGTGAGCTCCGGATTCTGTTCCAGGAAGGCCGCTGACCAGGCGCCCGTGGCGCCGCCCATGTCGAGGAGGCGTTTTCTGCCGGCAAGGCCGAGGCGGGGCACGATGGCAGAAGCCTGCAGGAGCGTGCCCGCCTCCATGC
This sequence comes from uncultured Desulfovibrio sp., assembly GCA_900546145.1. Classification (GTDB taxonomy): domain Bacteria; phylum Desulfobacterota; class Desulfovibrionia; order Desulfovibrionales; family Desulfovibrionaceae; genus Desulfovibrio. The sequence continues at coordinate 43,541 of URBN01000016.1, forward strand.
CTCCAAGGAAAGCCGTCCGCCGCTCCGGCGTCTTTTTCCGGCGGGGAAGGCTCCCTTCCAGCACGGCCCTGTCGAGTTCGGTCCATTCAGCGAGAAGCCTGCGCATGTGTTCCACGAGTCCCCGGGCGCTCCGGGGAGAAGCCGACGTCAGGCGGCTGCGGGAAAACTCCGTGAGCGAGGAGACGCCGTCTGGGCTTCTCCTGACGAGGCCCATGGCAGCCATGGCTTCGGCCAGCATGGACGTCCCCCTGAGAGAGGCACCGAGTTTCAGGGCCAGATCAGCGTCCGCGAGCGGCCCGTCGGACAGGGCATCGAAAAGGCCGAGGTGTACCGCGCTCATGAGAGCCAGACTCTCCCAGTACCCGTGTGCCGTTTCGCTGAGCCTTTCGTCCGTCCACGCTTCTTCCCTGTTTCCCGTTTCTCGTTCCATGCCTCTTCTCCTCTCTTTCCTCCCTCTGTCTGACTTCGGGCCTGGCCGCAATGGGGGCGGGATCCCCGGTCACGGCAAAGTCCCCCTTCCAGGACGGAGCCGCGGAAAAGACAGTCCCGTCCGGCAGGAAAAGCCGGAAGCAGTGCAGGTACATGGGGCCATTGCCTGGGCGGCCATACTTGCCGTCGTTCACGATGGGGTGTCCGGCAGCGGCAAGCTGCACGCGGATCTGATGCGTACGTCCTGTAAAAATCCGCACGAGAAGGAGCGTTGCCCCGCCGTTAAAGGACAGTGCCCTCGCCGCCAGCACGGCCTCACGGCCGTCCGCGGGATTTTCCGAGGCCGTCATTTTTTCCTGCCCGCCCACGAGGCGCTTCGCGAGGTAGTGCCTGAGCACGTGCTCGCCTTTGTACGGCCAGAGCCCCTCAACCCAGGTGAGGTACTCCTTGCCGAGCCTGTCATGATCGCGGAAGAGCTCCTGCGCCCCCGTGAGGGCCTGAAAGGTCCGGCCGCAGAGCAGGACGCCCGACGTGTCCCGGTCGAGCCTGTGCGCCGGGGTGATGGGAAAAGCGGAATCCCCGGACATGGCCCGGAGGCGCTCCGATGCGGAATCCTCATGTCCTGTTCCGGGGTGCGTGGGCAGTCCGGCCGGCTTGAAGACGGCTACAAGGCCGTCCTTCTCTCCAATGACAGGGAGTTCCGGCAGCTCAGGATCCACAGTCTTCGTCACGCCGGTTTCCCGGGACACAGCCTCCGCGAAGGGAGGAACACGCACCGTATCGCCTTCCTTCACCCTGGCGAAAGGCTGCACCCGCCCTCCGTTCACGCGCACCTGTCCCGTGCGTATCCAGCGGTGCAGAAGGCTCTTTGGCAGCCCGAAATGCCGCTCCAGAAAACCGATGACCTTGAGCCCGGCCTCACCGGCGCTCACAGACAGGCCCCCGGCCTTCTTCCCGTCCGTACCATGTTCTTCCATCAGCATATCCTCCCCGCCGGACAGAAGCCCGCGGTGCGTCATCCTACCCCGTCGCGCGGCTCAGGAAAAGAGGCACGTTCCTTGCATACTCTCCCTTTCCAAGGCACAATGGCCCCGGTCCGGCGAATGACCTCTGGACCAGACTTCAACCAGGAGTTTTTCCATGGTTACCGTTGACTGCAAGGGCATGACCTGCCCCCAGCCTCTTATCAACACCCGCAACGCCGTACGAAACGGCGCGAACGAACTCGAAGTCATTGTGGACAATCCCATGTCCGAGGAAAACTGCACCCGCTTCCTCATTAAGAGCGGATTCAGCGTCGAGGACACGAAGGATGCTGACGGCCTCATCCACCTGAAGGCAAAACGCGTGAAGGACGTGCCCGTCGACGAAACGACCCAGTGCACCGTCCCCGGCGGCGTTTCCCAGACGCTTGTTCTCATCACCACCGAGACCCTCGGCCGCGGAGACGATGAACTCGGCGCCGCCCTCATGAAGAACTTCCTGTCCACCCTGCCCGAAATGCAGGATCTCTGGCGCATCGTGCTCCTGAACGGCGGCGTGAAGCTCTCCGCCACGCCCGGCCCCTGCCTCGACGCCCTGAAGAAACTCGCCGAATCCGGCGTTTCCATTCTCGTCTGCGGCACCTGCCTTAATCACTACGGCCTGCTTGAGAAGAAACAGGTCGGCGAAACTTCCAACATGCTGGATATTGTGACCAGCCTCGACCTCGCGGGCAAGGTAATCCGTCCGTGACGCCTTCAGGCCGGTAGGTCTCCGGCGGCCTGCCGGGTTAAGGGCTGCAGCCCACATCCGGCAGGTCCTCGTTTTCTGACGGAGAAAAAGCATGCGCACGTTCACGGGCTACACATCCCGTTCGTCCCTCGGCATCCTGGCCGACGATCCGGAGAGCCCCGAATACAACCGCCCGGGCCGGACCCAGCCTGCCGGAAAAAAGACCGGCGGATTCACTCCCTCGCTCCCGGAGCGTGAATTTCACGGTGAGGATGCCAAAGCCCGCGGGAAATTCCGCCTCCCTTCCGTTTCCCTTCCCGTCCTTCTCATCGCCTGCGCCCTCAACCTGCTCCTCCTCTTCGGTTTCGCCTTTCTCGTGGACAGGGACATCGCCTCCCTCCCGAAGCCCGTCTACTACATTTATCTCACCGATTTCCCAGACGACGCCCCGGACAAAGCCCCGCAGCCCGGGAAGAAGGAATCCGCGCCGGCCCCGTCTTCAGCGCCGGCGGATCCCGGCCGGCCGGGAAACTGATTTTCCTCTCATTGCAAGCCGTCCCCGCGCGCGCTATTCTTCCCAGACGCGGCTGACGGGAGACCCGCCAAAATACGCCGCTTTTTCGGAGAACGTATGCCCCGCTCCCACAGGAAGACGAAAGTCCATTCTCTGGCGCTGGCGGCTCTGGCCGCCCTCTGCGCCCTCTCCGTGCCGGCTCCCTCGCCGGCTGATCAGATTGAATATCCGCCCGCGCAGCTCAAACGCTCCTTTGACGGCATTTTTTCCTCGCTTATCCCTGACACTCCCTCCCCGAACCAGGTCATCATCAGGAACGGCAGCATTCCCGGCCGTGTCTACGGCGGCAGCGCCAAAGGCGAGGGAACGGTTTCAGGAAACAGCGTTGTCGTGCTCGGCGGATCCATCGCCCGCGGCGTCGCGGCAGGCTTTAACTCGCCCTCCGAAAATCCCACGGACTGCAAAGATGGCCAGCAGACAGGCCGCGCCATTTCCAACGCGATCCTTGTTCTCGGCGGCACCGTCTCCGGCGCCGTAGCCGGCTGGTCCAACGGTCCGGCTCTCGGCAATACGGTCACCGTGGCGGGCGGCAGCATCACCGGAACCCTGGCCGGCGGCCTCGCCTACGCCCAGGCCTCGGGCAACCAGGTCTTTCTGAGCGGCGGCCAAATCAAAACCAACGCGGTGGGTGCCATAGCCCGCAAAGGCCTGGCCGACGGCAACCACGTCACCATTTCCGAAGGCGCTGACGCATCGGCCGTCACCGGCGGCATCGGCGAAAGCGGGGCCATGGGCAACTCCGTTCTTGTCATCGGAGGCACACTGAAGGGCGACGCCACGGGCGGCGCGAGCCAGCAGGGCACGGCCGGAGGAAACCAGATCATCCTCCACGGCGGTCAGATCGGCGGCAGTATCCTGGGCGGCCATTCTTCGGAACGCGCCGCCTCGCACAACAACATCTTTCTCGTCCCCGCTCCGGGCGGCACGCCCATCGTCTGTCAGGGCGACATCAGCGGCGGCCAGAGCGACAAAGGCACAGCTGAACACAACGGGGTGCGCATGGGATCCGGCATGGTCTACGGCAGCCTCTTCGGCGCCCGCGGCAGCGACAGGGCCTCCTCCAACCACGTGGACGTGGAGTCCGGCACGGTCCAGGGCGAGGTCACCGGCGGTGAGGGCTCGAGTCAGGCCGTGGACAACACGGTCCGCCTCTCCGGCGGCAGCGTTCAGGACGTCACGGGCGGCAGGGTCACTGACCGCAAGCACGTGCTCGGCCATGTGAATCAGATTTTCGGCCAGATTCCGGAAGACAGCGGGGAGCCGCAGGACAACGCCGGCGCCCAGAAGCTTGCCTCCCGCAATCAGGTGATTATATCCGGGGGCAACGTCTTCGGCTCTGTGACCGGCGGCATCAGCGAAAGCGGAAGCGCCACGGACAACACCATAGTCATCAGTGAAAACGCCACACTGTCCGACAGCACGGTCCTTTCCGGCGGCGACGCTCCCACGACATTCTCCGGCAATGTCCTCGAGGTTTCCGGAGCCATCATGGCCAACAGCATCCGCAACTTCGAAACCATCCGCTTCGCCTCTCCCGCCATGGAAGGCGGCTGTCTCATCCTTTCCGGAAAGGCTGTCCTCTCCGCGAAGGGGCAGACGGCAAAAATCGTCGTGCCGCAGATCGCTTCGGACGTGAAACTGCCCGAAAGCTTCGTGCTCATCCACGCTGAGGACGGCATCGACCTCGGCGGGGGTTCCTTTACGAAGAAACAGCCGGGCGTCAGACACGGCTCCTCCAGCGTCACCCTGCTCTACTCCCTGTCCAGGGACGGCAAGGATCTCATCGCCACTGTCGATACCGGCCACGGAACAAAAAAATAACGGAGGCAGCGGTTTTTCTCCGCTGTGAATACCCATGAAACTGAAAAACTCTCTTCTTCCGGCCTGCTGCTGCGCTGCAGCCCTCCTCCTTTCCGGCTGCGGCATGGGCAACTCCAGCAGTACGGCTGACGATCCGGCTCTCGCCAATAACCCCAATTACGATGTGCCCGTCTACGAGAATTCTCCGAGCGCGGTAAAGCTCCAGCAGGAAAACAAGGTTGAGGAGCGGGATCTTCCGCCCTCGCCCGGGTCTGCCGCTCCGGCCCAGACGACACCGTATATGCAACGCAGAGCCGCGGCCGGCGCCGCTCATCCCGCCGCCGCGCCTGTCACGGCGGCTGCGCCCGTCACGGCTGCCGCTCCCCGGAATCCGGCTCCTGCGCCCCTGCAGACCGCACCGGCCGCACCGGC
>URBN01000017.1 GCA_900546145.1 uncultured Desulfovibrio sp.
CCGATGATACTGCATATCTTCATGTGGGAAAGTAGGCCGCCGCCAAGGATTTTTCGAAGACTCCGTTGAGCAGACAATGCTCCGGAGTCTTTTTTTTGCCCGAAAGAGGGCGGAATTCCCGGGAAGGCATGAAAAAAGGGCAGTCCGTTTCTGCGGACTGCCCGTATGATTCATCAGGTATTGGACGCTAATCGAAGGAAACCTGAATCTGTTCGGTGTCTTCGGATTTTCTCTTGGCGATGGTGCCGATCTTCCAGGCATTGAGGTGGAAAGCCTTGATGCGGCCGATGGCTTCTTCGCACTTTTCTTCAGGAAGAATCAGGACAAAGCCGATGCCGGTATTGAAGATCTGCAGCATCTCGGGCCAGCTGAGCTTTGCCTGGTCCTTGAGCCAGTGGAAGACGGGCGGAATATCCCAGCTGCCGAACGTGATGTCGGCTTCAACCTGCTTGGGCAGGACACGGGGAATATTGTCGTAGAAACCGCCGCCTGTGATGTGGGCCATGCCTTTGATGGGCAGGTCGCGCATGAGCGACTTGACGCACTGTACGTAGATAATGGTGGGCTCAAGGAGCACCTCGGCTACAGTACGCTTTTCATCGCCGGGGAAGGGATCCGTTCCCTGCAGGCCGGATTCCTTCAGCACCTTTCGTACAAGGGAGTAGCCGTTGGAATGGATGCCAGAGGAACCGATGCCCACCATGCAGTCGCCGATGCGTACGTCGGAGCCGTCGATGAGTTTCTTGTTGTCCACGATGCCCACGCAGAAGCCGGCGAGGTCGTATTCCCCGTCGCCGTACATGGAGGGCATTTCCGCAGTCTCGCCGCCGAGCAGGGCGCATTCGCTCTGTTTGCAGCCGTCCGCCACGCCGGCGATGACGGTCTTGGCGACATTCACATCGAGCTTGCCTGTGGCGAAATAATCAAGGAAGAAAAGTGGTGTGGCGCCCTGAACCAGAATGTCGTTGACGCTCATGGCCACAAGGTCGATGCCCACGGTGTCATGTTTGTTGTACATGAACGCGAGTTTGAGCTTCGTTCCCACGCCATCGGTGGAGGAAACAAGCACAGGCTCCGACATATTGCTTATATCGGGGCGGAAAAGTCCACCGAAGCCGCCGATGTCGGAAAGCACTCCCTTGGTGTGCGTCTGGGAGACGAGGGATTTGATTTGGGATACCAGACTGTTGCCGGCCTCAATATTGACGCCGGATTCCGTATAGGCTTTAGACCGTTCTGTAGACATAAGCACTCCTTGTCGGTAGCCCAGAATAGCAAAAGTTCTCTTAAAGCCCAATACGCACGGGCGCGGCGTCCGTAATATTTTTTTGTTTTTTTGCTATCTCAGGGAAAAGATTTATTTTGATGACAGAATATTCCGCGTTCCCTGGCGGAGTATTTTTCTTTCCACGGGAGGGCATGACCATGAAAATGCAGGCTGAATTATGGGAAAAACTGCCGGACGGAGCAGTGCGCTGTGATCTCTGTTTCAGGCACTGCCGCATCGGACTGGGGGAAAAGGGCTTCTGTGCCGTCAGGGTGAACGAGGACGGCCGGCTTATGACACTGGTGGGTGACAGTGTAGTGAGCGTAAGCCTTGATCCTGTTGAGAAAAAGCCGCTCTATCATTTCCTTCCATCGACATCTACGCTGTCCATTGGCACGCTGGGCTGCAACTTTGCCTGTCTCTTCTGTCAGAATTACTCCATCTCCCGCAGACCGGCGGATACAGGGCGCTATGACGGTATGCAGGAAATAAATTCCCGGGAGCTCGTGAGCTATGCCGTGGAACACGGTGTGCCGAGTATTTCCTTCACCTATAATGAGCCCACGGTTTTTTATGAGCTCCTCTGCCGGACTGCGGATCTCGCGCTGCCTGCTGGGATACGCACGGTGATGGTCACCAACGGCTGTATGTCCCGAGCATGCCTGAATGAGCTTGGCCCGCGTGTCACGGCGGCCAATGTGGATCTCAAGGCATTCACGGAAGATACCTATGCGAAGGTATGTTCCGGAAGCCTCTCTGCTGTGAAGCGCAACCTCGTACTTATGAAGGAGAAGGGCTGGTGGGTCGAGGTGACAACCCTCGTTGTTCCCGGCATGAATGATTCTGAAGGGGAGCTCCGGGGCATCGCCCGCTTTATAAAGGAAAGTCTCGGAGCCGATACTCCCTGGCACGTCTCCGCGTTTTTTCCCTGCTACCGTATGCAGGACAGGGGGCCGACGCCGTCCGCCACGATTTCCCGCGCGAGGCAGATGGGCCTTGCCGAGGGACTGCGCTACGTATACTCGGGCAATGTCCGTGACGATGAAGGGTCGGAGACCTTTTGTCCTGTGTGCGGAACGCCAGTGGTGAAGCGCTCCGGTTTCAGTGTGCTCGCCAGCCATCACGGCGTGTGTCCGAAGTGCGGGGCGTCCATTCCCGGCATCTGGAAATAAGTTTTCAGGGGAAAAAAGAGCCGGGCGGCATCAGCCGTCCGGCTCTGAATTTTTTTAAGGTTTTGAGTCTAGTAGATGGCCCCTTCCTTTCTCTTCTCGGGCTTGGGCGAGGAACTGCTGCTTCCGCTGGCAGAGGAGTCGTCAGAAGACTGCTTTGCCAGTGAGGGGTAATCTTCACCGGAGTAGTCAGGTTCAGGTTCACCGGCCCTAGGCGGGAAGAAGAGGTAGCTGGTAACAGATTTGACGTTGGTGGTCGTCTGGGCCGTGTGGATGGCCAGCTTCTTTTCCTTCTCGTTGGAAACGACGCCGAGCAGAACGACGCGTCCGGCGTTGACGACGGTATCTACGCGCGTTGAGCTCAGGCCCCTGGTGCCTATGAGGTTGGAGCGCAGGCGGGTCGCGGTCATGAAGTCGCTGTCGCTGCTCTGTTTTTCAGAAAACCAGTGTGCTGAGACGGAACGTACCCGGTTATCCTTCTTGGCCAGAGCAATGGCTTTGGCGCGCTGATCCTTCGGGCATTCGCCGACCAGGAAGACGTGCCCGTAGTACGTGAAGACGTCCAGGTTCCAGCCTACACTCATGCTCTCACTATAGAGATTTTTTTTGAGGATGGTCGTGACGGCTTTGTCCGAGGCCATGGTGTCGGAGAGCCGTTCGTCATCGACGGCTCCCCAGATGGCGCAGCCCTGCATGAAGGACGCGAGGCACAGAACGAGGAGTGGTTGAAGATAGCGTTTCATACTGTTTCGCCGGTGCCGGGTATCCCGGATGCTGTCTCCGGCTTCCTCCTTTTCCCTGTTTTTCTGGGATCCGCTGTCCGGATCCGGTTAATCGATTTCGTGTTCCCTGCGGATGTGGGCGCCCACACGGCTGAGTTTTTCCTCTATGCGCTCGTAGCCCCTGTCCAGGTGATAGATGCGGCGTACCTGCGTGGTGCCCTGGGCGGCGAGACCGGCCAGGACGAGAGAGGCGGAGGCGCGTAAATCAGAGGCCATGACCGGCGCGCCGGTCAGATGCTCCACGCCGCGCACCACGGCCGTGTGGCCTGTAATGGTAATGTCGGCGCCCATGCGGATGAGTTCGGAAGCGTGCATGAAACGGTTTTCAAAGATGCGCTCGTCCACCATGCTGGTTCCCTTCGCAAGGCACATCATGGCCATGATCTGGGCCTGCATGTCCGTGGGGAAGCCCGGGTAGGGCTGCGTGGTAATGTCGCAGGGCTGTATGGGGCCGCTGATGGAGGCCTGCAGCCCGGCCGGCGTTTCCTTGAATTCCATGCCCATGGCCTGGAGTTTGCGCATGACCGCTTCGAGTTCCACGCAGGGGCAGTTTTTGAGCGTGAGACAGCCTCCTGTGATGCCGGCGGCGACAAGGAAGGTGCCTGCTTCGATGCGGTCGGGCATGACCGAGTAGGTCGAGCCTTTCAGAGAGCTTACTCCGTGAATGGTGATGCAGCTCGTTCCCTGTCCGGAAATCCGGGCGCCGCAGCTGTTCAGGAAATTGGCGAGATCCACGATTTCGGGCTCGCGGGCAGCGTTTTCGAGAATCGTATCTCCATCGGCCAGAGAAGCCGCCATGATGATATTTTCGGTGCCGCCCACTGTGGGCATGTCGAGGGTGATTTCGGCACCCCTGAGATGGCTGCACTCGCCGATGATGTAGCCCTCTTCCAGCTTGAAGACCGCCCCCATCTTTTCAAAGCCCTTGAGGTGCTGATCCACGGGACGCGCGCCAATGGCGCAGCCGCCGGGCAGGGCAACCTTCGCCCGGCCGAGGCGGGCAAGGAGGGGACCGAGGCAGAGCACGGAGGCCCGCATGGTGCGGACGAGATCATAGGGAGCCTCGTAGACCAGCGTGCTGGGGGTCATATTCACGGTATGATCCGCGTAGGTACAGTGGCAGCCGAGAATTTCCAGAAGCTTGAGCGTGGTGTGAATGTCCCGCAGATCGGGGACGTTTTTGAATGTCTGGGGAGCTTCCAGCAGAATAGAGGAAAGAAGAATGGGAAGTGCCGCGTTTTTGGAGCCGTTGACGTCAATTTCCCCGTTGAGAGGAGTGCCGCCTTCAATAATCAGTTTGTTCACAAAAACATCCTTGGATGTGTTTCCGGCACAGGTTGGCTGACAAAAGGTCCGCTGCTTGCCGGGGCGTGGTTTTTTAGTGGTATACTTGCCCGGACTGAAAAAATCCAGAAGCTGATTCGGATGGTGTAATGGGAAAATTCCGTTCTTATTGAAAAAAGACTTGCCAAGAATCCATCTATCGTGTAGGTTTCCTTCTCGCATGGCGAAATTAGCTCAGTTGGCAGAGCACCTGGTTGTGGCCCAGGGGGCCGTGAGTTCAAGTCTCGCATTTCGCCCCAGACTGATGAAGAAGCCCTGCAGCGCATATGTGACTGCAGGGCGTTTTTCGTATACGGGATGTAGCGCAGCATGGTAGCGCATCTGGTTTGGGACCAGAGGGTCGCCCGTTCGAATCGGGCCATCCCGACCAGTTTTCGCAGCACCTTGAGGATGAAAAAGTCTCAGGGTGCTTTTTTGTTCCCCGAACTTGAGGAGTGATCACCAGAGCGATGTTGTTTATCGTGGTTAAACTGTACCCATTACAGTGGACAGAAAGATTTGCACACTAATCTGAACTTTACTCTGCCATCCGGCTGTCGTCATTTGAATCAGGGGATAGAAGGAAAGCCGGATACTTTTTCAGACGCAGAGATTCCGCGCAGATGCTCCATTTCGTCTTTAAAGCAGGGGAAGCTGATGGTATCATACCGGAAAGGCGTGATAACTTATTTAGGGGCATGGAATGGAAAAGGTTTCGCGGATACTTCTTGTGGATGACCACCGCCTCCTCATGGAAGGGGAGCGCAGCCTGCTGGCTCCGTATTCGCACCTGCGTATAGGAGGGCAGGCCGTCAGCGGAGAGGAGGCCATTTCCTCGGCCGCCTCGCTGAGACCGGATATCTGTCTTCTTGATCTTTCCATGCCGGGCATCGGCGGAGTGGAGGCCTGCCGGGGCATCCTCGAAACGACTCCGGAATGCCGGGTGATTATTTATTCCCGCCACGACGATGGCCGCTATCTGCTCGAGCTCTTTCATGCGGGAATCTGGGGCTATGTGTGCAAGAAGGACAGCCCCGGCCGCCTTCTCGAGGCCATCGACGCCGTACGCAGGGGGGAAGTCTTCATGGGACTCCCTGATCCGGACGGGCAGAGAGCTGCCATCCTGAAGAAGATGCGCGCCACGAAGACCGATGACGCGCTCTCATCGCTTTCCCCCAGAGAAAGGGAAATTCTGCGTCTGATTGCCGACGGCACGTCCATCAGGGACATCGCCGCGAGGCTGTGCATCTCTCCCAAGACCGTCGAATCTCACAAATACAATATCCTGACCAAGCTCAGGGCCGGGTCTGTTACGGATCTCGTGAAGGTGGCCCTGAGAAACGGCCTGATCCACGTCTGAGCGGGCTTTTCCGGCAGAAGTTGTGAAAAATATCCCAGCCTCCGCCTGTCAGGCGGGAAGCGCCTTCAGAGGGAGGAGGTAGCGAAAAAGTACCGCAATTTCGCGGTACTGCCCTGATAATGTTTTACGCTTCTGTTTTTCGGGCTGGCATATGGGATTTTTTCCTGGTGCAGAGTGGCTTCTCAGGCTTTTTCCTAAAGTGGGTTGTGAAAATAGGTTTTTTCCTGATGTTTCTGGGGCGGCTGAAGTGAGAGTGTTCCTGCTGGATGATGTTTTAACGGTCAGACAGCAAGGAGACAGTTATGGTTCAGTCAGCCGTTTACCCTCATAGTCCCAAAGTCAGGAATTTTGTGACCCGCACAGCGGCGGCAGTGGTTCTGCTGGCCGCCGTGCTTTTCTCGAATGGCGCCATGGCGGCCGGTGAAGCGCCGGCGTCAGCACCCGCCGTGCAGACGGAGCAGGCCGTCCAGGCCCAGCAGCCTGCCGCCCCGGCTGCCCAGGTGCAGGCCCCGGACAAAGCCCAGGCCGCCCAGGCGGCTGCCGCCAATCCGGACGCGGGCGATCAGGTGGACAATCATCCGTGGTGGTTCTGGCCCGGATGCCTGCTTGTGTTCTGCTTCGTGCTCGGCATCATCGCCGTCATGGCCGGTGTCGGCGGCGGCGTGCTCTTCGTGCCGCTCGTCTCGGGCTTCTTCCCCTTCCATCTTGACTTCGTGAGAGGCGCCGGCCTCATGGTCGCCCTCGCGGGTGCCCTGGCCGCCGGTCCCGGTCTTCTGCGCCGTAACCTCGCAAGCCTGCGCCTTGCTCTCCCCGTGGCCCTTATCGCCTCGGCCTGCTCTATCCTTGGCGCTATCATTGGTCTCGCCCTGCCCACGACCATCGTCCAGACCTGCCTCGGCTGCACGATTCTCGGCATCGCCTGTCTGCTTCTCTTTTCCAAGAACTCCGTCCGTCCCATCGTGACCAAACAGGACGCCATCGGCCTTGCCCTCGGCATGCGTGGCAGCTTCCTTGAGCCTACTACCGGTGAGGTTGTGGACTGGAAGACCCATCATACCCTTATTGCCCTGCTCCTCTTCATCGTCATCGGCATCATGGCCGGCATGTTTGGCCTTGGCGCCGGCTGGGCCAACGTTCCCGTGCTGAACCTCCTCATGGGCGTTCCGCTGAAGGTCGGCGTCGGCACCTCCAAGTTCCTGCTTTCCATTACGGATACGGCGGCTGCCTGGGTTTACCTGAACCAGGGCTGCGTCATCCCGCTGATGGCCATTCCGTCCATCGTGGGCCTTATGCTTGGTTCCATCGTCGGCGTGCGCCTGCTCGCCATCGCGAAGCCCAAGGTCATCCGTTACATGGTTATCATTGTGCTCTTTTTCTCCGGCGTTAAGGCTCTCATGAAGGGCCTCGGCTGGTAAGCAGTTATAAGGAGACGACCGCTATGTCAGAAGAAAACAAGCAAGTCCTCAATGAAACAACCCTGAAGAAGGTTACGGTCAGTCCTGCGCAGCTGCGTTACGCCACGACCCTTTTCTATCTCGGCCTCGCAAGTTTCATCCTCATGCTGGTGACCTACTTCCTGTATATTTTCGGCGTGACCACGCCTCTGGTTCCTCTGGATGAAATGCCGAAACTGTGGGTGCACAGATCCGCTGAGTATCTCGCGAGAGCCCACATCCCCCAGGGGTGGGGCTGGATCAAGCTTCTCAACAAGGGCGATATGGCGAACTTCATTGGCATCGCCCTGCTCGCCAGTGTTACCCTGATCTGCTACGTTCAGCTTGCCTGGTCCTTTATAAAGTCCAAAGAGGGAATTATGGTAGTCATAGCCATCCTTGAGATCATCGTTCTGGTGACTGCGGCTTCCGGCATTCTCGTGTAGAGACGCTGAACCGTCCTGCTGCAGGGATGGAGAAAAGCAATCCCCGCGCAGGAGAACGTCTCCTTCCCGGGGGCTGCGGCCGGCAGCCCTCCGGGAGGAAATGTTTGCATGGGCTAAGGAGAGGATCAAATGCTTGACGCCATTGTCAGGGGCTTCAAGAAACTCTGGGATGTATCGGACGACGTGTCCCCCAGGCGCTACCGTTCGCTGGGCCGTCTTCTTTCCTTCCTGATGATCATTGTATCCGTAGCGCCTCTGCTGGTGCTCTCGTGGATCAATTACAACCAGTACCAGGCCTCAATCTCGCGGGAGACGGAAGTTCCCCTGCGCGATGTGGTGCAGCGCACGAGCTCGGCTCTGGAAGTGCTTCTCGGGGAGCGCCTCTCCACTGTGAGCCTCATCTCCCAGGCCTATACGTACGGCCAGCTTTCCAATGAGGAAAATCTGACCCGCATTTTTCTTGCTCTGCGCAGCGAATTCACCGGATTTGTGGACCTCGGCCTTATCAATGAGGACGGCATCCAGACACGCTACGTGGGCCCCTATCAGCTGCAGAACGTTGACTATTCGACCCAGGCCTGGTGGAAAGACGTCCAGGTGCACGGCAAGGTGGTTTCCGACATCATTTCCGGCGCGCGCGGCGTTCCCCACCTCGTGCTCGCCGTCGGCCATCTCGGCGCGGGCGGCCGCAGCTGGGTTCTGAAGGCGACCATCGAGACCCGTCAGCTCGATAAGATTCTGGCCACTGTAGGACAGTCCGGTGAGACGGATATCTTCCTTCTCAATGGCGGCAAACTCCTTCAGACGCCCTCGAAGAATTTCGGCAGTCTCCTGGAAAAGTGTCCCCTGCCGCTGCCTGCCGTGAGCTACACCATCACGTCCGGCAGACTTGCGGGAACTGACGGCACCCGCTGGGCCGGCGCGTACGCGAGCATTCCCGGCACCGATTTCATGATGGTGGCGGTGAAACCCGAAAGGTCCATTCTGAAGCCCATGAGCGCGCTGCAGTCCGACATCCTGCTGGTTCTCGGCTTCGGTGTGGCCCTTATCATCGTGGTCACCTTCCTTCTCATGAAGTTCCTCATGAAGCGTCTCCAGGCGTCCGATGAGCGCCGCGTGGCCGTCTTCGCGCAGATGGAGCACACGCAGAAGCTTTCCTCCATCGGCCGCCTCGCCGCCGGCGTGGCGCACGAAGTCAACAATCCTCTCGCCATCATCAACGAGAAGGCCGGCCTCGCCATGGATTATCTCAATGCCATGGACGATTTTCCGAAGAAGGACCGCATCGTCAAGCTTATCGGCAGCATCGGCTCAGCCGTTGACCGCGCCCGCGGCATCACGCACCGCCTGCTCGGGTTTACGCGCAGGATGGAAGCCAACATGCAGCAGATGCAGCTCTCCGAGGTTATCGAGGAGACCATGAGCTTCGTCGAGAGCGATGCCAGGCACAAGAATGTCGAACTGAAGACGGATCTCGACAGGAGCCTCCCCGAGGTCACGAGTGACCGCGGCCAGCTCCAGCAGGTCTTCCTCAATCTTATCGGCAACGCCATCCAGGCTGTCAGCGAAGGCGGACATGTGGAAGTATCGCTGAAAGCCAATGATGCGAAATCCGTTGTGGTAAGTGTCACTGACGATGGATGCGGCATGAGTGAGGAAGTCAGAAAGTGCATTTTTGAGCCGTTCTATACCACGAAGAAAGAGAACGGGCACGGACTCGGCCTGTTCATTACCTACGGCATAGTGCGCCGGCTCGGCGGCGAGATCACCGTTGAGAGCGAAGAAGGCAAGGGGACGGCGTTCCACGTTGTCATCCCCTACGTCAAACCGCAGGAAGAGGCGTAACGGCCCGGGATAAAAGGAGAATACGCAATGGGACTGAAGGTGCTGCTTGCAGATGATGAAACCGAATATGTGGATACGCTGGCCGAACGCCTGGAACTCAGGGATTATTCGGTCAGGGTCGTGCATGACGGCATATCTGCGCTGACTGCCGTTGAGGAAGACATGCCCGATGTCGTTGTGCTCGATCTCTTCATGCCCGGGCTCCCCGGCAACAAGGTTCTGGCCGAACTCAACCGCCGCTACCCGAAACTGCCCGTCATCCTCATCACGGGACAGACCGGCGAAAACGGCTGCGGCGACGGTCCGGCGCAGCAGGCGTACACCTGCCTGACCAAGCCCGTGCCGTTCAATGAATTCCTCCGCGTCGTGGGTGAGGCGGCGAACGCCGCCCGGGACGGGAAGGATAACAAGGGATAATTTCATGGACAGAAGCGAATGTACTTCCAGGCTCCTGGCCTCGGCCATGCACGAGCTGCGAAACGCCCTCGCCGTGATACGGGAATCCGTCGGACTTGCGTCTGATGTGGCCCGCATTCAGGCCCGCGGCGGCGATGCGGCCGGGAATATATCAAAGGAAATGAAGGACAGGACGGTGGAGGGGCTCGAGGACGTGCAGCGCCAGGTGAGCCGCGCGTCCGAACTTGCCGATGCCGTGGACTTCCTCGGCGAGGCCGTAGCGGCCGGGGAGAGCAGCGGGCAGCAGTGTGACCTTTCCCGCGTGACGGCCGTCTTCAGCGTCCTCGCCAGGCGGCGCGCCAGAAGCTTCCATATGGAATTCGTGTCCGAGTCCAGTGACGAGCCCGTGTGGTGCGCCAAGCCCGTGATGGATGTGTTCATGGATCTGCTCGGGGTCTTTGACATCTGCTCCTCGGCCGGCGGCGACGTAAAGGTGGGCATGAAGGCAATGCGCCGGAAGGACGGCGCCGGGATACTTCTGACGCTCATCGCCGGAGGCGCCTCCAAGGATATCGTTGTCTCGGCGCTTACGGGCACGCCCTCCATCATGCCTGACGCCGGCGGCTGGTGCGACAGGCTTATGATCTGGAACAAGGACGATAAAAAACATTTCTGGCTGTCCCTGGGAACAGGGCAGAACGCGTAACCACCTGCGGGCTGCGCCTCAACCGGTTACTCTAAGGAGTCGTTATGTCGAAGGAACCCATTAAAATCCTGCTTATCGATGACGAAGTCCAGTTTGTGGACACGCTGAAGGACAGGCTCTTCCTGCGCGGCTTTGATGCCGCTGTGGCCTATAACGGCGAGGATGGCCTCAAAAAGGTCAAGGCCAATCCGCCGGACGTCATTGTCCTTGACCTGAGGATGCCCGGCATCGATGGTTTTGAAGTCCTGCGCGCCGTCAAGAAGACCAATCCCGAGGTGCAGGTCATTATTCTGACCGGCCACGGCGGCGACGCAGAGGAAGCCTCCGCGTTCCGCATGGGCGCGTACAGCTTCCTGCGCAAGCCCATGGATATCGATGATCTCCTGAGCTGCATCCGCCTCGCCTACCGCGATCGTATTGAGAAGCCGTATGTGGCCGCGGCCATGGCCGAGGGCGGTGACTTCGATTCCGCCCGTGAGGTGATGCGCGAGAAAGATCTCATGAAGGACAGAAAGTAACCTTCCGGCAGCCCGCAGCAAAGGGGAGCCGTTCCTTCCGGTTCGTGCTCCCCCGGGCTGATGTTTTCCCGGAGCGCTGATTTCCCGATGGCTGGAGGCGAAGCATGGACATTCTGCTCGTGGACGATGAAACGGCGTTTGCCGGTCTCCTGGCCGATCGTCTCCGTCTGCGGGGCTATACCGTGCGCTGTGCCCCGAATGCGGAAACGGCGCTTCGTCTCATAGAGGAAAAGGCCCCGGACGTGGCCTTCCTCGACGTGGGGCTGCCCGGCATGGACGGGATCGGGCTCCTTGAGCAGATACGTCTCATGCCGTCGCCCGTTATCTGCTGCATGCTGACAGGTGCGGCGCAGGTCAGCGTGGCCGCCAGGGCGCTCCGGTCCGGAGCTTTTGACTGGCTGGCCAAGCCGGTGACCCTTGATGCTGTGGAAAAGGTTCTGTCCCGCGCCAGGGAACAGCAGAAGAAGGTCAGGCAGCAGGAAATCCTCGCCGAGGCGGCGCGCATGCGCACCCTGGAGCGCCTCACGCAGGGCATAGCCCACGAGGTCAATAATCCCGTCAATATCATGCTTCAGGCGGCCGGCGAGATAGAAGATATTCTCATGGAAGAGGGGATGCAATCCGTTCCCCCGCCTCTTCTGAAAGAAATGGACGGGGCCATAGCCACCATCAAGCGCCAGAGCAGGAGGGTCCGGGAACTCACGGGCACGCTGCTCGTGCTCGGCCGCGGGCTCGATAAGGAAAGCCGCGCCGTCAATCTCGCCGCGGTGACAGAAGAAGTTTTCGGCATGTTCAGAACGAGGCTTGAGGACTGCGGCGTGGAGGCGCTGACACGCATTGATCCCGCCATGCCGGCCTTCCTGGGATCCCGGCTCGAGATGCGGCAGGTGCTCCTGCACCTCGTGGAAAACGCCATTGACGCCATGCCGGATGGCGGAAAGCTTGCCGTGGAGGGCTGTGTGCGGCCTGTGGAAAGCGGGAGCGAGGAAACGCTTTTCGGAGACGGCACGGACGGATCCTCAGGAAAGGTTGTCGAAATCCGCGTGCGCGATACCGGTGAAGTCATTCCGGAAGCCGTGCGCGGTGATATTTTTCAGCCGTTTTTTACAACGAGAGAAGTGGGGAAGGGTAAGGGCCTCGGCCTCACCGTGTGCAGGAGCCTGGTGGAGAACCGGCGGGGACGCATCGAACTTGAAAAAAGCCTTCCCGGCGACACCTGTTTCCGCATCCTCCTGCCTTTTGAAAAGGCGCCTGCATAAGAAAAAAAGAAAACGCAGGATAACGCAGAAGTGTTTTTTTTCTGAAAAGTGAGCCATGTGAGCCCGGGTCCGGTCTGCGGTCCCGGGCTCACGCTGTTTCAGGGGAGGAGAAAAAAGAGCGGCGGGTATTGCCGGAAAAGAAAACAGGTGTATAATGATAACGATTATCAATTAATATTCTGCCTGAAAGGAGGCCGACATGCTCCAGGCCGCTGTTTTCACCTGTTTTTTCCTTCTGCTCTCTCTGCTTCTTCCCGGAAAGACGTCTTTCGCGTGCGACAGAGTCTGCTGCTGCCGGCGCGCCGTTCCGCGTTCCCGTGTCCCTGTCGGCTTCAGAGCCTGAAACCCGCCGCGTTCCCGGGGGCTCCGTTCCCCTGCCTTTTGTCACGGACAGAGGACGGGACCGGGACTACATATACTGATGGCTGCGCTGACTTCGCAGCGGCCGTTCCGCCAGGGCGGTTCCCATGCCCGCCTCTCCACTGCCGGCGGCCGGCTCCTGCAGTCCCCGGCTGTTTTTGTCCTGTTATGGTTATCGTCGAGCTGTCCTCCCAGCCGTCAGTTTCCGCCCTGAAAGCAGACGGCCGTGAGGGAGAAAGGAGGCTGCGTATGGCTGAACGGTATGTGCGGATCACGGAAGAAAGGGATCGTAAAGAAAGAACGCATACGGCGGCCGTTTTTCTCCGCCGTCTTCCCTTCCGGTGCGGTCCTGTTCTTTCCTCTGTCGTGTTTCTCCTTCTTCTGGCCGGACTGCCTGTTCACGCGGGGGCTCCGGCCCCGGATTTGTCAGATCAGGCAGTGGTTCAGACGGCGCGGGATGAGACCGTGGCGCCCGGCGGGCCTGATCCGGTTTCCGCAGCCGCAGGACAGGCGCAGGACAGCGTTCAGACCGCCCGGGCTGCCGCGGCAGATTCCGGTGCCGCGGATCAGGTGGACAGTCACCCGTGGTGGTTCTGGCCCGGATGCCTGCTTGTGTTCTGCTTCGTGCTCGGCATCATCGCCGTCATGGCCGGCGTGGGGGGCGGCGTCCTTTTCGTGCCTCTTGTGGCGGGATTCTTTCCCTTCCACCTCGATTTCGTGCGGGGCACTGGCCTCATGGTGGCCCTCGCGGGCGCCCTGGCCGCGGGGCCCGGTCTTCTGCGCCGCAACCTCGCGAGCCTGAGGCTCACGCTTCCTGTTGCGCTCATCGCTTCGGCCTGCTCTGTCGTTGGCGCTGTCATCGGCCTTGCCCTGCCTACGGACATTGTTCAGACCTGCCTCGGCTGCACCATCCTCGGCATCGCCTTCCTGCTTCTCTTCTATAGAAATTCTGCCGTCCCCATTGTGACAAAGCAGGACGCCGTCGGCCTTGCCCTGGGCATACGCGGCAGTTTCCTCGAGCCTACCACCGGTGAAATCGTGGACTGGAAGACCCATCATACGCTTCCCGCCCTGCTTCTTTTCATCGTCATCGGCATCATGGCCGGCATGTTCGGTCTCGGCGCAGGCTGGGCCAACGTTCCCGCGTTCAATATCATCATGGGCGTCCCGCTGAAGGTTGGCGTGGGAACCTCCAAGTTCCTGCTTTCCGTTACGGATACGGCGGCAGCCTGGGTCTATCTGAATCAGGGCTGCGTCATCCCGCTGATGGCCATTCCCTCCATCATGGGCCTCATGCTCGGCTCTCTCGTCGGCGTGCGCCTGCTTGCCCACGCAAAGCCGAAGCTGGTCCGCTACATGGTCATCGTCGTGCTGTTCTTTTCAGGTGTAAGGGCCCTCATGAAGGGCCTCGGCTGGTAGAAAGGAGACTTTTTATGACTCTGCAACATACAGGTACCGCAAAGGACAGCCGGCTCGCGGAAGTGAAGGCCGGCCCGGCCCAGACACGCTACGCGGCCACGCTGGCCCACGGTGCAGTCCTGAGTTTCGTCGTTATGCTGGTGACCTATGTCCTTTATGTTTCCGGCATAACGGAACCGCTTGTGCCGCTGGAGGAGATGCCGAAGCTCTGGGTGCACGGGGCCGCGGAATACCGTGCGGCCGCGCACATCCCTGAGGGCTGGGGATGGCTCAGGCTCCTCAATAAGGGCGACATGGCGAATTTTACCGGCCTTGCCCTGCTCGCCAGCGTGACGATTGTCTGCTACGCGCAGCTCGCCTGGTCGTATTTCAGGACCCGCCGGAAACTTGAGGCCGCCATCGCGCTTCTGGAGATTCTCGTTCTCCTGGCTGCAGCTTCGGGGCTTTTTGCGTAGGGGAGTTCCTCTCCCGTCGCGTTTGCATTGGGGGTGTCTGTGCCGTATAGAAGGGAGCTGGTTCCCCCGGCACGGAAAACGCCTGCCGCGCGGAAAACGCGGGGAGAAGCCGGACGGGACGGAGGCGCGCCGCGCCTTCCCTGAATGATATGTTTCCGAGGAGCGAGAGATGCCGAAAAAAACAGCGATGCTGTGTGCCCTTCTTTTATCCGCCTTCGTCTGTCTGGGCGGCGCTGCTCCGGCCCAGGCCGCGGGCAACACCACCAATGACAGCTTTAACAAGGCGAAGCGCATGCTGGAGCGTCAGGTGTACGCCGACCATATGGTGACCATTTACTGCGGCTACCGGTACGGCGCAGACAAGAAGATCGAGGTGCCGGACAGCTTCAGCACGCCGCGCTTCCTGAAGCGCGCCTACCGTGTGGAGTGGGAGCACAGCGTGCCCGCCGAAAACTTCGGGCGTGCCTTCGCCGAATGGCGTGATGGCGACGCCCAGTGCGTGGACAACAAGGGCAGGCCTTTCAAGGGGCGCAGCTGCGCGGAAAAGGTGAACCAGGAATACCGTTTCATGCAGGCCGACATGTACAATCTTTTCCCCGCCGTGGGTGCGGTCAACGCCATGCGCAGCAATTACAACTACGCCATGCTGCCAGGCATGGATTCCACCTTCGGATCCTGCCCCATGAAGGTCGACGAGCAGAATCACAGGGCCGAGCCGCCGGAGGCTGCCCGCGGCCAGCTGGCCCGCGCGGCGCTCTACATGAATGACAGTTATCCCCGCTACAGCCTGAGCCGCCAGCAGAAGCAGCTTTTTGAGAGCTGGAACAGAATGTACCCGGTGGATCAGTGGGAATGCACCCGTGCTTCCCGCATCGAGAAGCTGCAGGGCAACGAGAATAAGTTCGTAAAAGACCCCTGCGAGAAGGCCGGTCTCTGGAAGTAGTTTTTTCCCCGTATGGACACGAAAGGGGACAGCGCGGCGCGCTGTCCCCTTTTCTGATCACGAATTTTTCCGGGAGCTACATGGCTGCCCTGCGTTTGGTGGAAGCGAGGAGTTCGAGGGTATCCTTGTGGAGCCATCCGCTGTCCACCATAGACTGGGGATTGGGTTCGTCCATGGCTTTGATGGCCGTGCGCAGGATATCTATGGTGCTCCTCGCGTCATTCTGGACGAGCTGGATCACTTTGCTGTCGTGCATGGCCTGGTTGATGGTGGCGTCATAGGAGTAGCCCAGGGTAGGGAAGACTCTGCTGAGGATTCCGACGCGCCGGATATTGGTGAGATTTTCGTCGCTGTAGCCGGTGAAGCCCTCGTTTTTCGCCTCCTGCTCGAGGCCTGCCTGGAGTTTCGTGTCAAAGTCAGGGGCGATGTCGCCGTAGATGTTGAGGGCACGGGGGCCGCGTTCCGGCAGGAAGCTGCCGGAGCTGAAATCCGGGCAGCCTGTGAGAACCGCCGGCGCGCACATGATGGCGCAGGCAAGAAGAAGAGTGCGGATTTTATCGCGCATGCGTGTCTCCCTGTTTGGTGGTTAGGCGAAAATATGGACGCCGGCGTAGCCTACCACGTGCGTGCTGTCGTGGGCCGCCCTGGCCGAGGTATCGTGCATGACGAGTTCCGCCGGCTTTGAAGCGGGTTTTCCGTTCCTGAGTTCACGCAGGCAGAAGAGGGCCAGGGCCATGGGACCCGCGCCGCACATGGTGATGCCGTGCCTCGAGCAGACATCGAGGAGCCCCTCCGGATCTTCGGCGAGCACCTTTCCGAGGGCCAGGCTGTCCTTGTATTTCGTGGTGTTCTCGTCCTCGTAGTGGTTCATGTCGCTGCTGACGAGAATGCCGGCGCTCTTCTCGTCCCGCAGGGCCGCGGCGAGGATGGACCCCGCGGATTCGAGCGCGGAGGGGTTCTGGGTTCCTATGCACACAGGCGTGATACGAGGCGTCTTTCCTCCGGTCAGATGCTGCAGGAAGGGCAGTTCCACCTCGATGGAATGCTCCCGTTCGTGACTCAGGAGGTCTGCCTCGAAAAGGCCGGCCTCAGTGAGACGGGAGGCCATATCCGCATCCACGTCAACGGAACCGAGCGGCGTCAGCCACTTTCCGTCGGGCCACACGCCGAAGGGGCGCCCGTACCCCGTGTGGTTGGGGCAGAGGATCACGAGGCGTTCCGGTAGCCTGACGCCTTCCAGTGTGGCCGCGGCCGTGAATCCGGAAAAAATGTAGCCCGCGTGGGGCAGCATGAAAATGAAGGGGGCGGACGGCGGCCTTTTGCCGGTGAAGGGCCGGAAGAGCTCATCGAGCATGCTTTCGAGGGCTTCACGGCTGCCGGGATAGAACTGATCGGCGACGACGGGACTGCGCGTGGGCATGGCAGAACCTCCTCTGTCAGAACGCGGCGGCAAAAGCCGCTGTGAGAAAAAACAGGGTCCCAGCCCGGATGGGATGAGACCCTGTAAGCATATTCCTTAATCAGATGTCTGTGAACGTACCTCCGCCTGGAGGGACGGGAGTTTCCTGCTTCAGCGGGAACAGCACGGCTGACTCCGGAGAGCTGCGGTGGCTTATATTCTCTCCACAGGATTAAAAGAGCCTGACGCCGCCGATCCAGCTGTGTGCCGTGCGGCCCCTGACGGTTTTGTTCAGGTAGGGCGTGTTGAAGCTCTTGGAGTAGAGCGTCTCCGGGGTAACCGTCCACTCGAGGTCGGGATCGAAGAGGATGAAGTCAGCCGGATCGCCGGGATTGAAGCGGCAGCAGGGGAGGCCGAAGATCTCAGCGGGCTTTTCGGCCATGAGGCGGATGAGGTCGGCTTCGGTGATGACGCCGTCCCTGACCAGCGACCAGATGAGCGTGAGCGAGAGGTCGAGTCCCGTGATGCCGTTGGGCGCGAGGTCGAGGGTGGTGTTCTTTTCCATGGCGATGTGCGGGGCGTGGTCCGTGACAATGATGTCGATGGTGCCGTTTCTGACGGCCTCGCGCATGGCCTCGCGGTCATCGGGCGTCCTTAAGGGCGGGTTGACCTTGGCCAGGGTGTTGTAGCCTTCCATCTCCGACTCATCGAGGAGGAGGTAGTGGGGCGTGGTTTCGGCCGTGACCTTCGCGCCGCGCTTCTTGGCCCAGGCGATGATGTCGGCGGACATTCTGCAGGAGACGTGGGCGATGTGAATCGGGATGTTCAGGTACTCGGAGAGCATAACGTCTCTCGCGACCTGCATGGCCTCGCCCACAACGGGCTGACCCATGACGCCGAGCCTGCCGCTCACGCTGCCCTCGTTCATGAGGTAGCCTTTGGCGAGATCGGGATCCTCGCAGTGATCCGTGAAGATGAGTCCGAGATCCCATGCGTATTCCATCGTGCGGCGCATGAGTTCGGTATTGGTCATGGGTTTGCCGTCATTGGTAATGGCAACGCAGCCGGCGTCTTTCAGTTCACCGAGAAGGGCCATTTCCTTGCTGGCGAGCCCCACGCTGGCGGCGCCCACGGGATAGAGCCTGGGGCCTGCGGGATGCGTGGTGCGGGCGCGCTCGAGCATGAAGCGGGTGACGGACGCGGAATCGTTGACAGGTTTGGTGTTGGGCATGCACATGACCTGGCAGAAGCCGCCGTGGGCGGCAGCCTCAAGGCCGGTGTCGATGTCTTCCTTCCACTCGAAGCCGGGCTCGCGCAGATGCACGTGGCAGTCCGTCAGGCCGGGGAGCAGCACGAGGCCGCCCGCGTCTTCAGTCTGGGCGTCTTCGGGGGCCGGCGTTTTGCCCGCGGGAGTCATGGTTACGATTTTGCCGTCTTCGCAGAGCAGGTCGACAGGGGCGCCGAGGTGTCTCGCGTTCTTCAGAAAAAATTTCATGGTTCCTCCAGAAAAAATCGGGGCTTGGCCTGTATCCGCGGCTAGCCTTCGTTGCGGGTGGTGAGAAGGTAGAGAATGGCCATGCGCACGGCGACACCGGCCGAGACCTGATTGAGCACGAGGCTCTGCGGGGTGTCGGCGATGTCATCGGCGATTTCGAGGCCGCGGTTCATGGGGCCGGGATGGAGGATGTACGCTCCCGGCTTGGCCAGGGCGAGGCGCTTTTTCGTGAGGCAGTAGCGGCGCGAGTATTCCATGAGGTCGGGCAGGAGGCCGGCTTCCTGGCGCTCGAGCTGCAGTCTGAGGCACATAACGGCGTCCACGCCGCGGACGGCCTCCTCAACATTGGTGTAGACATCGCAGTTCCAGCTGTCCACGCCGGCGGGCAGCAGGGTGCGGGGGGCGCAGATGCGGACTTTCGCTCCGAGGAGGTTGAGCAGGTAAAGGTTGGAGCGGGCCACGCGGCTGTGGTCGATGTCGCCGAGGATGCAGAGCGTCTTTCCCGCGAAGTCATTCCCCCACACCTGGCGCAGGGCGTAGCTGTCGAGAAGAGCCTGCGTGGGATGGGCGTGCCAGCCGTCGCCGGCGTTGACGATGCTGCAGGGCAGGAGCTTCGAAAGATATTCCGCCGCGCCGCTTGCGGAATGGCGGATGACGATGACGTCAGGATTCATGGCCATGAGGGTCTGGGCCGTATCCTTGAGTGTCTCGCCCTTGTTTATGCTCGAGCCGGACTTGGAGAGCGCGAAGGTATCGGCGGAAAGGCGCTTGCCCGCCATGTCGAAACTTGTCTTGGTGCGCGTGCTGTTTTCGGAGAAGAAGAGCACCACGGTTTTGCCTTTGAGGGTCGGGACTTTTTTGACCGGGCGCCTGTTGATTTCCTGAAAGCTGGCGGCAAGGTCCAGAAGATGTACGGTGTCTTCCCTGCTGAGCTGGCTTACATCAAGCAGGTCCTTATGTTTCCAGAGGTATCGATTGTCGTTGTTCACAGCTGCCCTCCAGCCGGCCCCTTCCCGTTCCGTGCTGTGCGTTCCGGGGCCCGTATAGGTATAATGTGGTTCTGGTGTCTGGTTTTCTGGCAAAAAAAAACCGCCCTCAGGAGGCGGAATGAGAAAACGGCCGGAGAACTGCCTGGCTGGCAGCCTCATCGGCGCAGAAATGCGCACTGAGCCGGATACAGAATAGCCGTATGTTCATGCCCTGGAATTTACTCGGGGCTCCCCCGCTTGTAAAGAGGTTCCTCATCTCTGGACAGACGGCAGGCGACTGCGTATTACGAAAGTCTATTTTTTTTTCAAGGAGAAAGCCATGGTATTCTCTTCGGCTCTGCTTGTGCCCATCCTCGTGTTCATGGGCTGCGGCGCCATAGCCGGCATTCTGGCCGGCCTGCTTGGCGTCGGAGGCGGCATCGTTATCGTCCCCATGCTGGATATCGTCTTTGAATGGCTCCACTATCCGCCGGAGCTTATCCACCAGCTGGCTCTCGGAACGTCTCTCGCCACCATTGTCATCACGTCTATCTCGAGCTCGCGCGCCCACGCCAAGCGCGGCGCCGTGCACTGGGACATCTTCGCCAAGATTACCCCCGGCATCCTTGTAGGCACCTTCTGCGGCGGTCTTGTGGCCACGCACATGCCGACCACGTTTCTGAAGGTGTTTTTCATCGTGTTCATCATTTTTGTGGCCTGTCAGATGCTCTCCGGCTACCGCCCGAAGGCGAGCCGTGAAATTCCCGGCACCTGGGGCACCATGGGCGTGGGCACGGTCATCGGCGGCGTTTCAAGCTTCGTCGGCATTGGCGGCGGCACGCTGTCCGTGCCGTTTATGACCTTCTGCAATATTCCCATGCATGAGGCTGTGGGCACGTCCGCTGCCATCGGCTTTCCCATTGCCGTGGCCGGCAGCATAGGCTACATCGTGGGCGGCTGGGGTGATCCCGCGCTGCCCGCGGGCTGCCTCGGCTACGTGAGCCTCTTCGCCTGGGCCGGCATCGCTGCCGTGAGCTTCTGCACCGCCCCCCTGGGTGCCAGGCTTTCCCATGCCCTGCCGACGGCCAAGCTGAAGAAGGTCTTTGCCCTCTTCCTGATTATCATCGCCGTCCGCATGATCTGGCAGGTCGCAGGCAGGTATTTCTTCTAACGGACGGAGTCCCCTTTGCTGAAAAGCACCTTCAACAGACGCCGCGCCGAATCGGTGTGGTGGAACCTGCTCTGGCTCACTGTGGGCGGCATCCTGAACGCCATCTGTCTGCAGTGCATCTCTCCCGCGCACGGATTCCTTTCCAGCGGCGTCATGGGCATGGCCCTGCTCGCCAACTACTGGACATCGCTCTTTGACGCCTCGACCTGGTACATTCTGCTTTCGGCTCCCATTTTCGTCTGGGGCTGGTTCTTCGTGAGCAGGCGCTTCCTGTTCTACACGGCCTACGGCACAGTGGTGACCTCGACCGCCGGCAAGCTCCTCCTGCTCATGAACTTTACCATTCCCCTGCAGAATGAGATATACGCGGCCGTGCTCGGCGGCGTCATGTTCGGTGCGGGCAGCGGCGTCATGCTGCGCACCCTCGGTTCGAGCGGCGGCATTGACATCATCAGCGTGGCCATGAAACAGCGGTGGAACATCGCCATCGGCCAGTGCACCTTCCTGTTCAACGTGGTGCTCTTCGCCACGGCGTATTCCACGGGAACGCCGCTCGACAAAATCATGGCCTCGCTCATCATGATGTTCATCTCGGCGAGCGTGCTCGAGTACGTGCTCGGTCTCTTCAACCGCCGCAAGCTGGTCTTCATCATCTCGGATCACGGGGAGGAGATCAGCGAGGCCATACTCGTGAGCGAGCGCTTCGGCGTCACCGTTCTGCGCGGCAAGGGCGCCTATTCGGGCACCGACAGGGAAATTCTCCTGACGGTGACCAACAACGTGGCCCTGAAGCGGCTCGAAAACCTCGTGGACAGCATAGATCCGAACGCGCTTTTCATCGTGGACAACGCGTTCTACGTATCTGGCGGTCAGTTTTCCCATCAGATCGAACGGTAGCCGCTCTGGACAGCGGTGCCGTTTGAGAGCATATCAGGCGCTCTGCCGCCGGAACCATTCGGGGCAGAGCGCTTTTTTTGCTGATTTTTTACCGATTTCCGGAGAGTTTTATGTCAAGTGAGGAGATGCTGGATTGGAAGAGCGGCCTGAATGAGGCCGGCGGGCGGTCTGAGTACGCCGCCGAACTGCGCGCCTTCATGGGCCTTGCCAGGGACAGTGTGGACCACGTGTTCGCCGCCCTCAACAGAGGATGCGGGGGGGACGCCCAGTCCATCGTGCATGAGGTGCGCGAGAAGGCCGGCCGCCTCGGCTGCCGTTTCCTCGCGGCGAGATCCCTGGATCTTGAGCTGGCTCTCAGAGCCGGAGCGGATACACAGGTCGTGTACGGCCGCTACGCTTCAGCCGTGCCGGATACGCTCTGCGCCATTACCGCCTATCTTTCCTGATTCTGAACGGCCCCGGGGCCCCTGCTCCCGTCTGCCGGAACGTCCGTCTGGCGGCACGGTTTTGTGCCGGGAGAAGGCGGCGTATCCGAAAGCAGGCCGGGGGCTTTTTTTTTCGGCGTAAATACGGTAACTAAATTCGTTCTGGACTTACAGTTGTCCTGCCGGGCCGCACGAAGCGGCCGGCCAAGCTCGAAAAAACGGGGGGAACCGTGAAACATTCTGTACTCTGGATGAGCTGTCTTGCCCTTGTCCTTGCGCTTCCGCTGCAGGCCCGGGCCGCTGACACCTATAAAATCGGTCTCATGTGCCCCATGACCGGCAAGTGGGCCTCCGAAGGCCTCGATATGAAAAATATCGTTGACCTGCAGGTAAAGAAGGCCAACGAGCAGGGCGGCATCAACGGCAAGAAGATCGAGGTCGTCGTCGAGGATGACGCCGGTGATCCCCGTTCCGCTGCCCTGGCCGCCCAGAAACTCGCTTCTTCTGACGTGAAGGCCGTCATCGGCACCTACGGTTCCGCCGTGACCGAGGCCAGCCAGAACATTTACGACGAGGCCGGCATCCTGCAGATTGCCACGGGCTCCACGAGCATCCGTCTTTCCGAAAAGAACCTCCCGCTCTTCTTCCGCACCTGCCCCCGCGATGACGCGCAGGGAAGCTTCGCTGCCGAACAGCTTCTGAAGAAGGGCTTCAAGCGCATCGCCCTCCTGCATGACAACTCCTCCTACGCGAAGGGCCTCGCCGACCAGACCAAGAAGTGCCTGGACGGCAAGGGCGTGGAAATCGTCTTTTTTGACGCCCTGACCGCCGGCGAGCGCGACTACACGGCTACGCTCACCAAGCTCAAGGCCGCCAATCCCGACGTGATCTTCTTCACCGGCTACTACCCCGAAGCCGGCATGCTCCTGCGCCAGAAGAAGGAAATGGGCTGGAACGTGCCCATGATGGGCGGTGACGCCTCCAACCACGCCGACCTCGTGAAGGTGGCCGGCAACGAGGCCGCCAAAGGCTACTTCTTCGTCAGCCCGCCGCTGCCCCAGGATATGGACACCCCCGAAGCGAAGGCCTTCCTGAAAGATTTCCAGGCCGCCTACCATGCCCAGCCCGTTTCCGTGTGGGCTGTCCTGGCCGGTGACGCCTACATTGCCATTGAGGACGCCCTCAAGGCCGGCAAGTACGAGCCCGAGGACATGGCCAAATACCTCAAGACCATGAAAGACAAGCCCGCCCTTTCCGGTAAGATGGGATTCAACGAGAAGGGCGACCGCGTCGGCGACTTCTACCGCATCTACGAAGTGGAGGACGGCGGCAAGTTCGTCCTGCAGCCCAAGAACTAGCATTTTCCGGAGCGGGGAGGGCTCAGATCCTCCCCGTTCCGTCCCCGCCAAAATCATGGAATTCTTCTTTCAGCAACTTCTCAACGGACTCGCCGTCGGTGGCATCTACGCACTCGTGGCCCTGGGCTACACCATGGTCTACGGTGTCCTCAAGCTCATCAACTTCGCTCACGGCGACCTGTTCGCCATCGGTGCCTATCTGGGCCTGACCCTGCTTGTGAGCTGCAACCTGGCAGGCATCCTTTCCCCCCTCCCCGCAGTCCTTCTGGTCTGCGTCATGGTGGCCGTGCTCGTGGCCATCATCGGCTATCTGCTCGAGCGCGTGGCCTACAGGCCCCTGCGCCATGCGGGACGCCTTTCCGCCGTGGTCAGCGCCCTTGGCGCGTCCATCTTCTTCGAGAACGCGCTCATGCTTATCTACGGTGCGCGCGTCTACGTCTATCCCGACTTTCTGCGCCCCGATTTCACCGTGCATCTTTTCGGCCTGAGCATCCCCGGCATGCGCATCCTGATTATCCTGAGCTGTGTCGTGCTCATGGTGGCCATGCAGGTCTTCATGCTGCGCACGAAGACGGGCGCGGCCATCCGTGCCGTGGCCATTGACCAGGGTGCGGCCCAGCTCATGGGCATCAACGTGAACCGCGTCATTTCCCTGGTCTTCCTCATCGGCCCCGGACTCGGCGGCGTGGCGGGTATCATGGTCGGTATCTACTACGGCCAGATTGACTTCCTTATGGGCTGGTCCTACGGCCTCAAGGCCTTCATCGCCGCCATTCTCGGCGGTATCGGCAATATTCCCGGAGCCATGCTCGGCGGCCTCATCCTGGGCGTCAGCGAGGCGCTGGCCTCGGCCTATATCGCCGTGGCCTGGAAGGATGTCGTGGCCTTCCTCGTGCTCATTCTCATCCTGATTATCCGCCCGACCGGCCTCCTGGGCGAACGTACGGCGGACAAGCTATGAGTTTTCTCTTCGATTTTCAGGACAGGCGGACCTATTTCGGCATCGGCATGGCCGTGCTTATTCTCGTGCTTCCGCTTTTCCTCAACGCCTACTGGACTGACGTGTGCGTGAGCATCGGCCTCTACGCCATCCTTGCGCTCTCGCTCAATGTCATTCTCGGTCAGGCCGGCATTTTCCACATGGGCCACGCGGCGTTCTACGCCGTGGGCGCCTACGTGACGGCCATCCTCAACACCATGTTCCACTGGTCCATTTTCTGGACCATGCCCGTGGCCGGTTTCGCCGCCGCACTCGTCGCCCTCGTGGTGGCGAGGCCCATCATTCATCTGCGCGGCGACTATCTTCTGATCGTGACCATCGGCATCGTGGAGATCGTGCGCATTGCCCTGACCAATGATATCGGCGGCATCACGGGCGGTTCGAACGGTATTTTCGGCATCGCGCGCCCGCGTTTCTTCGGCTTCCGCATTGTGAAGAGCATTCAGTTTTACTACCTCGTCTGGGGTATGTGCGGTGCCACCATCCTTCTTTTCCACTGCCTGTGGCACTCGCGCATAGGCCGTGCCCTGAACTACATCAAGGAAGATGACGTGGCCGCTGAGGCCTGCGGCGTCAATGTCACCCACTACAAGCTCATGGCCTTTGTGCTGGGTGCCTTCTGGGCCGGTATGGCCGGCACCCTCTACGCGGCCAAGATGACCACTATCGCGCCCGCCTCCTTCAACTTCATGGAGTCGGTTATCATCTTCGCCGTGGTTATTCTCGCAGGCGGCAGCCAGCTCGGCGTGCTCGTCAGCGCCTTCCTTTTCATCGGCCTGCCTGAGCTTCTGCGCGGCTTTTCCTCAGCGCGCATGCTCTTCTTCGGCGCGGCCATGATGATCATGATGGTCTGGCGTCCGCAGGGGCTCATGCCCCCGAGGCAGCGGCGCTATAAGGTCCCTGATTCCGGTACGGAGGAGCGGTCATGAGTACGCTTCTTGAAGTGGAAGGCATGAGCAAGATCTTTGGCGGCCTCGTGGCCGTCAACGAGCTTGACTTCACCGTGGACAGGGGATCCGTCGTCGGGCTCATCGGCCCCAACGGCGCGGGCAAGACCACCGTTTTCAACTGCATCACCGGCAACTATGTTCCCGAGCGCGGCGATATTCTCTTCAACGGCCAGAGCATCAGAGGCAGAAAGCCGCATACCATCGTGGAACTTGGCATAGCCCGCACGTTCCAGACCATACGCCTTTTCGGACATCTCTCCGTGCTGGAGAACGTGCTGGCCGGCAGGCACTGCCGCCTCAGATCCGGCTTTTTCTCCTCCATGTTCCGCCTGCCTTCCCAGAGACGGGAGGAACAGGAAGCCGTTGAGCGATGCATGAAGGAGCTGAAGTTCGTGGGCCTTGACCGGTTCTGGCGCGAGGAGGGCGGCAGCCTCGCCTACGGCAGCCAGCGCCTTCTTGAAATCGCCAGAGCCCTGGCCTCCGATCCGAAGCTCATTATTCTGGATGAGCCGGCCGGCGGCATGAACGATCAGGAGACGGAAGACCTCATGCGCGTCATCGACGCCATCAGGAACCGCGGCATCACCGTCCTGCTCATTGAGCACGACATGCGCCTTGTCATGCAGATCTGTGAGAAGCTGGTCGTGCTTGAGCACGGGACGCTCATCGCCGAGGGAACCCCCGCCGAGGTGCAGAAGGATCCCGCGGTCATCGAAGCCTACCTCGGATCCGATGACGACGAGGAGTACTAGACATGGCCCTGCTTGAAATCGAGAATCTTCATGTTTCCTACGGCAGCGTGGAAGTGCTGCACGGCATTTCCCTGCACGTGGACGAGGGCGAAATCGTCACGCTTCTGGGCGCCAACGGCGCCGGCAAGAGCACGACGCTGCTTTCCATCAGCCGCCTCGTGAACCCCCGGGAGGGCCGCATCACCTTCGACGGAAAGAATCTCCTGGACTACGAAAGCTATCAGGTAGTGGGCCTCGGTGTGGCCCAGTCTCCCGAGGGCAGACGCGTCTTCGGCACCATGACGGTGCAGGAAAACCTCATGCTCGGCGCTTTCCAGGTTCAAAGCGAGACGATCAAGCAGAATACGCTGGAATGGATTTTTCAGCTCTTTCCCCGTCTCCTGGAACGCCGCTCGCAGATGGCGGGCACGCTTTCCGGCGGCGAGCAGCAGATGCTGGCCATGGGCCGGGCCCTTATGGCCCAGCCGAGGCTCCTGCTCCTTGACGAGCCGTCCCTGGGCCTTGCCCCGCTTCTCGTGAAGAGCATCTTCCGCACCATACGCCGCATCAGCGAGCAGGGCGTGACCGTCCTCCTCGTGGAGCAGAACGCCCGCGCCGCCCTGAAGCTCGCGAGCCGCGGCTACGTGCTCGAGGTGGGCAACGTGGTCATGGAGGACACGGCGAAAGGCCTTCTCGCCAATCCGCGCGTGCAGAAGGCCTATCTCGGCGGCTAACGTCTTTTTCAGATGACACAAAAAAAAGGCTCCGCGCAGGCGGAGCCTTTTTTATTTCTGAGGAAACCTGAATTAGGCAAGCTGCTTCAGAAGGGTGTCCTTGATCTCGTCAATGGTGCCTTCACCATTGAGCTCGATGTACTTGGTCTTGCCTTCCTTGGCGAGTTCCTTGTAGAAGTAAGCGGCAGCGAGGGTGCCGTTCACCTTGTCATAGTAGATGTCATGACGCTTGTTGATGGCGGCTTCGTCCTGATCGTCGGAACGGACGGTAAGCTCGCCGCCGCAGACGCGGCACTTGTCGCCGTTCGGCTTGATGGCGTCGATGAAGATGTTGTTGGGATGGTTGTTGTCGTTCTTGCAGAGGCGGCGGCCCATGATACGGTTCTTGGCCACTTCGCGGGGCAGGAGGATTTCAACCACGTAGTCGAGCTTCATGCCGGCCTGCTGGAGAGCGTCCCAGAGTTTCTTGGCCTGCACCATGTTGCGCGGGAAGCCGTCGAGGAGCCAGCCGTTCTTGCCCTTGGTCTTGAGTGTGTCGAGAACCATGGGGATGGTGATTTCGTCCGGGACGAGATCGCCACGGTCGATGTAGGCCTTGGCCTTCTTGCCGAGCTCGGTGCCGCCCTTGATATTCTCACGGAAGATGGCGCCGGATTCGATGTGAGCGATGTTGTATTTCTGCTTGATCAGGGAGCCCTGGGTGCCCTTGCCGCTGCCGTTGGGGCCGAAGATAAGAATATTCATGGGGATTCCTCCTTTGGAAGTTTGTGCAAAAAAACACAATTGAAGGAAATTTACCCCCCTGCCATTGCTGTGTCAATGCAGGAAAACGATCCTGCCACGATCATCGTGCAGCAGTAAGCCGTTATGCGGCAGAGAGCAGATGCCGGCAGGCAGTTTCACGGCACGTTCTCCGGACTGGGATGAGGTGCCGGGGAAGCCCGCTCCCGTGTACCGTGAATTCCGGGATACGGATGAGAAGCGGGTCCCTGCGGGAGCGCGGCATCCCTGTTCTTCCCCGGAGCCTGACGGACGGACCGTTAATAGACGTCCGATTCCTCGCCGCTGTGGGAATTTCCGTTGTCATGGCGGAAGAGGTTGAAGACGCCGCCGAATATGCCGAAGACGCCTTTGGCCAGACTGCCGAACGTATTGAGGATGACCTTGCCGCCGTTGACCACGGTCTTGGGATTGGAGAAGGGGCCGTGCACGTAGACAGGAATGAGGGGCAGCCCCGGCATGTCGACATTGAGATCGAGGTTCATGGTCTGGGTGTTGAGATCGAATTTTCCCGTGCCGTTCACCTTCATACTGTCGCCTTTGAGCTGGAAGTCCTGGGTGCGCAGCACACCGGAGGTAATTGTTCCGGATCCGCTGCTCTCCCTGAAGACCGTGGGCCTGCCCTTGGGCTTCCCCTCCTTGTCGACGCTCTGGAAGCTCCCCTGGCCCGAAGTGAAGTGTGCCGTGCCGTTGAGACCGCTGGTCAGCTGATCCGGACCCGACATGCTGCCTGTGACATCGGCGGAGAGCGCGGCCTGTCCCGTGATGAGTGACGTTGCGCCGAAGGCGCGCATGACGTCTCCCAGGGAGAATTTGCGCACGGCCATCTGTCCCCCGAAGGAGACTCCCTTATCGAAGACGGCGTGCCCGTTGAGGGAAAGTGTGCCGCCGTAGAAGTCGCCCGTGAGTCCCGAGACGGTGAGCCTGCCGTCAGAGAGGTGCAGGGGGCACTGCAGGTCGCGTATGGTGATTTTGCCGAACACGGCGCTGCCCGCCGAAAGCGTGCCCTTCGCCGAGAAGTCCTTCATGGCGCTGAAGTTCCAGCTCTTCTGGCTTCCGCCCGGGATACCCGTTTTTGAGCCGGTGCCGGTTTTCTGTCCCGTGAGCCGGCTGAAATCGAGCTCGGCCATCCTGATGCTGAACTCAAAGTCAGGCTTCTGCCTGCCAAAGTCCGCGGTGACACTGCCCGTGGTGCGTACGCCGTTTACTTCCGTCTTCAGGTCGCTCAGGGTGATTTGCTTATTTTTCCAGGCCATTCTGGCCGACCCCGAGAAATGGCGGAACTGATTCGGGATGTCGGTCTTTTTGCCGAGATTCGCCTGCATGAATTCCGGCACGCTGATGTCAGCTCTGTGAATGTCACCCGTGGCCGAAAGCGCCTGCCCCTGTTTCTGGAGGGTCAGGCTGGCCTTCGCGGAAAGCCCCTTCAGGGTAATCTGTGTCTTCGTCACGCTGAGGGAGCCGTTTTTGCTGCTGAGCGTCGCCGTGCCATTCGCTTCAAGAGGCACCCCTCTCCCCTTCAGGGCGGGAATGGCCTTCTCGAGGTCCTTCACCGAGAGCGTGAACGGCAGGTTCTGAAAGTGCATGCCGTCGCTCTGGCCGGCAAACCAGAGCATGCCGTCCACAGTGGCCTGGGCGTCCCATGCGCCCTGACGCTTTACGCTGAATTTCCCGTCGAGGCCGAGGGCTTTCTTCGCGTAAGCGGCGCGGCGCAGGGCGCAGTCGATATCGAGATCCGTGAAAGGTCCGTCAGGCCCTTTGGTCTCGGATGCGCTGAAGCTTCCTTTGGCGCATCCCACGCTGATTTTGCCGTGGAGTCCCGCCAGAAAGTCATCGAGGGTACGGCCCTTCGAAGTGACGTCGATGGCCGTGTCCATGGTTCCCTTTGCCGCGGGGAAAACCGTCAGATCTTTTCTGAGCGCCGCAGCGGACACGCTGCCCGCCTTCAGGGTGATGTCGTAGAGGGGCGTCATGTGCGTGCCGTAGATGAAGCAGTTCCCCGTGAGTGGGCCTCCGTAGAAATCCGTCTTCACCGCGAGATTCGTGCCCTGGACGCCTGTGCGCTGCGAGGTCTGGGGCGTGATGACAACGCCGCCGTTCCTGAGGTTGAGCTTCCCGTAGTGGATGAGACCGGCAGAGAGACGGATGTCGTAGCTGAGGCCTTTTCTGCTCCCCTGATCATCCTGAACCGCGTCCCCGGCCGGCTTATCCGTCTCCTGTCCCCCAGCCGTGTCTTTTTTCCCCGCTGCGGCTGTCCCCGGCTTTCCGGCAGGGGCGGAAGGTTTCTGCGCCGTGGCTGAGGGCTGTTCTTCCGTGTCCCGTGCCGCGGCCGCCTTCGCGCGCTCCCTGCGTCCCCAGAATTCGTCCGAGGTGAGATCCGTGAGCGGCTTGTGCGTATAGATGGGCGCGGTTACGGGTTCGCCCAGGGCTTCGGGGAGGGCTTCGCCGAGATCGACCTCGCGGCTTTTCAGGTTGAGATAGACGACAGGAGCTTTCCAGGACGCCACGCCGCCTTCGCCGCGGAACTCCGCGTCTGCCGCTGTGCCGGTAACGCGGGGAGCCTTCATGCCATGGCTGTCCAGCGTGAAATCGATGATACCTTCGGAGACCTGATCCAGCGATGCCTGGAGGCCGGGCGTGATCCAGCGCGCGAAGCTGAGCCAGCGGGTGAGGCTTACCTTGGTGAGGCTGAGGCGTCCCGTGATTTCAGGTCCTGCATCCCGCAGGGCCAGCACTGCGTCCAGACCGGCCGAGTCCGTGCCCATGGCGAGTTTTCCCAGCATGAGATGCAGAGCCCTGTCCTTTCCCGGATAGGGGGCTTCCTCTGCGGCGGCGTCCTTTGCGGCGGGGAAGATATCCGCGTAGGGCGGCCTGTCAGCGCCCGCCGTGAAGGGGGTTATCTTCCCGGTGATTTCGAAGGGGATGGGCGTGGCGTCGAACACGTAGACACCCGAGGCCGATCCCTCTGTTATGAAGCCTTCAGGGGATCCCGTGATACGCGCGTCGACGCGCAGCCGTGTGGAAAGGATGGGAAGGGAGGCTGATCCGCGCACCTTCATGTCGATGTTGCTCATGGGGCGGATCACGTGTGTCCGGCTGTCGATGTCGATTTTGGCAACGGCCCAGGTGCGGTTTCCCATGACAAGGGAACCTTCCGAGACGGAGACGCGCATCTGGGCGCGGTTTCTGATCGGCCGCACGGCCATGCTGAGATCCGCGCCGCGAAGGTGCAGACGGCTGCCGTCAGTGTCCGTGAGTTCCGCTCCCGCGTCCATGATTTCCGCGGAACAGTACAGGGGCAGAAATTTTCTGCGGATGCGGCTCGGGATGGCAAAGGCGTCTTCAGCCAGGGTGTTTTCGGAGTCCGCGCTGCCGGCTGTTTTCTGCTGCCGCAGCTTTTCGGCGATGCTGAAGGGCAGCGTGCCCCGTGCTGAGGGGCGTACAAGCATGAAATGCTCGGGCCTGAATTCCCCGCGCACAAGGTAGAAGAGGCTCGGGCGCACCGAGGCGAAGTCCGCCCTGAACGTGAGGCTGTCCTTCTTCACTGTGATGCCGTCCACGGAGAGCATGGGCGTAGGAAAGACGTTCAGGCCTATGCTGCCCGTCTCTATCTCGCAGCCCGTTTCCGCAGACAGCCTGTCCCTGTAGCCCGCCACGAGGGAGTCAGCGTTGAGCTGAAGAAAGATGAGCGCGCACAGAATGATGATGGCCAGGACCGAGGCCGCAATGACGACAGCGCGCAGAACAGTGCGGAGAGCCGATGTGTTCAGATGCACGTCAGGCTCCATGGCGCGAGGGCACGTCCGGACGGGACGTTATACCGTAAATGAAAAAGAAGATCTGACAATTTGCCTGGTGTCCTGCAGAGCGGGGAAAGGAAAGGAGAGAAGGGACAACCGGGCGTGGCTGCCTCAGTCAGCGGGAAGAAACTCGTAAACTGTGGTTTTACTATCCCAGTATGGCCCTGTGGGCAAGGATCGCGCCTGCGGCATGGCCTGCCGGATGCCGGGAACGGAAAAGGCCTCCGGACAAAGCCGGATCCGCGGTCTCTGCCGGAGAAGCTCCAGAGAAAAAGGGTTTTCAGGGTATCCGGCAGGCCGGGGAATGGCTCAGCCGCTTTCCGCCGGGGCCGGAGTGGGGCTTCTTTGCAGTTTTTCCGGTATAAGGGTAACATATAACGACTTTGGCGGCGTTTTCCCGCCGTGAGGAGGATGAGATGGCAGAACACGTGCAGGCGCACATGGTCGTAGCCGATGACCAGGGAAACATTTTTGATGATCCCTATCTGCTGATGGTGGGGCGCCGCGGCAGCCAGTGGGGAACGCCCCGTCCGGACGAACTCATTCCCCTGCCGCCGGAAAGCGAGCTTTTCCTGCTTCCCGGCCGCCGCGCCGTGGGACTTGACCCGGAGACCGGAGAAACCGTGGAAACGGATGATCTGGCTGTGGCTGCCTTCGCGGCTCCCGGCTACACACTGTCCGCGCACCCCGTGTACAAATCCGACCCTGACGCGCCCATGCTGCCTCTCTTTGCCTACGGAGCCGTGGGCTTTGCCGAGGACCGCTTCTGGATCTGCGCCCACAGGGTGGATCAGGACAGAAGGCAGCAGTTCAGCAAGGTGCACAGAAGCCGGATCGAGAAGGGCGTGCGCGAGATGCTGGCCGCCTATCCCGAAAACCGTCTCGTCGGACATATCGTCAACGACTGCGTCCTGCGCTACGACTGCCCGGCCGCGAGAAATTTCGTACTCGGCCGCTACGAGGCTCCGCTCCCGTCCTCACAGGTCTGCAACGCCCGCTGCATAGGCTGCATTTCCGAGCAGGAGGATGGTTCGCCCATCGGCGTCACGCCGCAGTGCCGGCTCACCTTCACGCCCACGGCTGAGGAAATCTGCGAGGTCATGCGCATACACGAGAAGCACGAGACGAAGACCCCCATCTACTCTTTCGGGCAGGGATGCGAGGGCGATCCGCTCATGAACCCGGAACTTCTCTGCAATGCTGTCCGCCTTTTCCGCGAAGGAGGAGGCCGGGGTACGGTGAACTGCAATACCAACGCTTCCCGTCCCGATGCCGTGAAGGCCCTTGCTGAGGCCGGGCTGACCAGCCTGCGCGTGAGCCTCAACAGCGCCCGCGAAGAGGTCTACCTGCGCTATTACCGGCCCCATTACTCTTTTGAGGATGTCAGGGCTTCCATACGGACGGCGAGGGAGCACGGCGTTTTCATTTCCCTGAATCTGCTCTTCTTCCCCGGTGTCACGGACACAGAGAATGAACTTGAGGCGCTGACGCATCTCGTGGGCGAGGGCGGCGTGAGCATGATCCAGTGGCGCAACCTGAATATTGATCCCGAATATTACCTGAAGCTCATGGAGGGCATTGATCACGGACCGTCCATGGGGCTCAGGCTGTTTATGAAGCGTCTGCGCAAGGCCTGTCCCTGGCTCAGATACGGCTATTTCAATCCCTACGTGGGCGACAGGGCAGACCTCACGGCGCCCATGCCCGGCGAATGGAAGGAGAAGCCGCTCGAACCGCTTGAGGACGGGGCCGGCGCGTAAAAGAGAAGACAGTCGGGGGGCCTTCGGGCCTGCCCGGGGAGTTTATCATGAAGATACTGGTAGTGGGCGGAGCCGGCTATATCGGCTCCCATAACGTGCGCGCTCTTGTTGAGCGCGGCGACGAGGTGGTTGTCATGGACAGCCTCGTGACCGGACACAGGGAAGCCGTGCACCCCGGCGCGAAATTTTATAAAGGGGATATCCGCTCCGCCGAGGATCTCGACAGGGTCTTTACGGAAAACAAAATCGACGCGGTTCTCCATTTCGCCGCCTTCATCGAAGTGGGCGAAAGCGTGGCGAAGCCGCTCAAGTATTTCAACAACAACGTG
Organism: uncultured Desulfovibrio sp.; assembly: GCA_900546145.1. Lineage (GTDB taxonomy): Bacteria > Desulfobacterota > Desulfovibrionia > Desulfovibrionales > Desulfovibrionaceae > Desulfovibrio. The sequence goes on from URBN01000017.1 coordinate 33,479, forward strand.
GGCGGCATGCAGTCCCTTCTGGAAGCCATGGTGCGCCATGGCGTGGACAAGCTGATTTTCTCCTCCACGGCCGCCGTTTACGGTGAGCCCGAGAGCGTGCCGATTCCCGAGGACGCACCCAAGAATCCGACCAATCCTTACGGCGAGAGCAAGCTCATCATGGAAAAAATGATGAAGTGGACGGAGAAGGCCCACGGCATCCGCTCCGTGATTTTGCGCTACTTCAATGTGGGCGGAGCGTATCCGGGCGGCCTCATCGGCGAGGATCATCACCCCGAGACCCATCTCATTCCGCTCATCCTGCAGGTGCCCATGGGAAAGCGTGAGGCCATTTCCATTTTCGGGACGGATTATCCCACGCCCGACGGAACCTGCATCCGCGATTATCTGCATGTCATGGATCTGGCGGATGCCCATCTGCGCGGCCTGGACTACCTGGCCGCGGGCGGAGCCAGCACGGTCTGCAACCTCGGCAATGGCCAGGGCTTTTCCGTGAAGGAAATGATCGAGAGCGCCCGCAGGGTGACGGGGCTTCCCATCAAAGCGCAGGTGGCCGGACGCAGGCCCGGCGACCCGGCCCGCCTCGTGGCCTCTTCCGAGAAGGCCCGCAGGGTGCTCGGCTGGGAACCGAAGTACGGCATAGACGAGATCATCAGCTCGGCCTGGGTGTGGCACAAGTCCCATCCGGACGGCTACGCCGGCTAGTTTTTATCAGAAGATATGGAAAGGGCCCGGTGCGCGCGAGCGTCCCGGGCCCTTTCCCGTTTTTCAGGAAAAAACGTCACTGGTTCCGTTCGGCCCGCGTGAGAAGCGGAGCCAGCACGATAATGCTGAGGCCCATGGCCGCGAGAGGCATGAGGGCTGTCTGCAGGCCGAAGACGTGCGAGAGCATGCCCACGCCGGCCGGGCTTGCCAGCATCCCGAAAAAGCTGATGGTGGAAATGATGGAGATGGCCACGCTCGGCGAGACGGTGCGGCTTTTTGAGGTGAGCGAGTAGCAGAGCGGGATGGCAGGAGCCATGCCGAAGCCAACCAGGGCGAAGCCCGCGGTGGCCGCCGGCAGGGTGGGGACGAGGCAGGCCAGCAGGAAACCTGCCGCCGTGCAGAGACCTCCGAACTGGAGCACGCGTATGGCGCCGAAGCGCACCACGAGCCGGTCGGCGATGAAGCGGCAGAAGACCATGCAGATCATGCAGGCGATGTACCCGGCCCTGACCAGGGCTTCGCCGGGACGGACAACCTGGGCGAAGTACACGGCGCTCCAGTCGTACATGGTGCCTTCCGTGGCCATGTTGCTGAAGGCGATGAAGCCGAGGAGCAGAATGAAGCAGCTCGGCATGGTGAAGCCGCGGTGTTTTTTCGGCGTGAACTTTCTGGGCAGGTCGTGCGGCAGAATCCTGTGCCTGACGCTGAAGGTCACGAGACAGGTGACGGCGCACATGATGACGAAATGCGGGAGAGGCGGCAGGCCGAGAGGCGCCACGATGGCGCCGAGCGTGCCGCCGGCCACGCCGCCGAGGCTCCACATGCCGTGGAACGTGGACATGATGGGCCGTCTGTAGAGGCATTCCACGTCAACGGCCTGAGCGTTCAGGGCGATGTTGAAGGTGTTGCTCGCGAAGCCGAACAGGAAGAGGGCCGCTGCGAGAAGGGGAAGCGAGGGAGCGAGGCCGAGCCCGGTGAGGCAGACCGCGTAGCAGGGGAGCCCGGCCAGGATAACGGCCTGGGAGCCCCAGCGTTTGATGAAGAGGGCGGCGACGGCCACGGCCGCGAATTCGCCTGTGGGAGCGGCAAAGAGCGCTAGTCCGAGTGCGCCGTCAGAGAGGGAGAGAGCCCTTTTTATGTCGGGGATGCGGCTGGCCCAGGAACCGAAGACGCTGCCCATCATAAAAAAGAGGATGAGCAGGGATATTCTGTACATGTGCACGGGAGCGGCCTTCCCGGCCCCCGCGTTTCCCGGAACGGAGCCTTTGCCGGCGTCGTCCCGGCCGGGATTTCTGGTGTTCATAGGCGGACCTTCGGCTGCGCGCGGATTCCTTTAGTCGAGGCAGTCACAGAGCGTGGGATCGCGCAGGTCGGTGAATTTGATGTTGCCGGCCGTGATTTCGTGCCTGAGATCGTCCATGCGGCTGGCGAGTTTCCCGGCTGCGGGATTCGTCTTTGCCCAGTCGTCAGAAAGCCTGATGTCCACGCCGCCGTTGGCCAGGGTGTAGACAAGGATGTCTTTGGCGCGGAAGTGGCCGGACGCGGCCGAGTCGACGATTTCAGTGAGAGCCCTGTCGAAGCGTTTGATGATGGAGAAGGGCACGCGGCCGGGAGCCTGCGGGGACTGATCCTGATCCATGCCCACGAGCAGGGCCCTTGTGGTGCCGGCAGCGTTCCAGACGCCGCGCTGGCCGTAGCCTCCTGCGACAACGACGATGCCGCAGCCCTTTTCCTCGAGGGAGCGCAGGGCGTCGGCTTCGGCGAGGGGCTTGTTGAAGCCGGTGCTGACCTGCAGGGTTTTCGTGCCGGGTGAGGAGAGCTGTGTGCCGTCCACGAAGGCCTTGTACATATTGTTGAGCATGGGCGTTTTTTCGGCCTGGAGCCATCCTATCTTCGTTCCGGGCGCGAGGAGTTTCGCGGCGGCCGCGCCGGCTATGTAGGCGGGTTCGTTGTCCTCGAAGGTGACGGACATGATGTTGCGGTTGCGCACGCCGGTGTCAATGCAGCCGAACATGGTTTTCGGGAAGGCAGCGGCGTTGTCGCGCAGGATTTCGTGCAGGCGCCCTTCTGCGACGATGACGAGATCATGCTCAGATGCGGCTTTCCGGAAAAGATCGGTCTGGTTTGTTTTGTCGGGATCGGCGATGACCACTTCGGCGGAAGCACCGTGTTTTCCGGCGGCCGTGCGGAGGGCATCCCTCAGCATGTCGGCCGCGCCGTGATCGGAAGCGCCGTTCTCAAGAATGAGCGCAATGGAAAGAGGCCGGGCCGGGCTTTCCTTCTGGGAAATAAGGGCTGCGCTGCAAAAGACGGCCAGAAAGAAAAGGGAGAGAGAAAGGGCGCTTTTTATGCGGGACAAAAGGAAGGAAATCGACACGGGTGCACACTCCTGTGGTGGTGATGATAAAGGGCCGGCGCTGTTGATTCTGTAGTGACGGAGTCTGTTGTATTTGGGAAAAATTGGGTTAATATCAAAAAATATGGATTTGCAAGGGAAAGGAGGCTTTGTGAAAAAATTCTCTTGCTTGTTGCTAATCATAACTATAGATTGAGGGCACATCCGGTGGTACTCTGCGTGCGTCCGGATTTTTTCTGTAAAACGCTATGCCAGTGGCAGTTAGGAGGGAACCTATATGGAAAATACAGCGCCCCTGTGGCTCAACCCGAGATGGCTGAAGAGCCTGCTCAGCGAGACCTCTACGCCTACAAGGCCCGAGGTTGAGAGCATTCTTGACAAGGCCATGACCATGGAAAACCTCACCGTGGAAGAAACGGCGAGCCTCATGCGTGTGAAGGATCCCGAGCTGAAGCAGCTCATCCGCGAAACGGCCCGGAAAGTGAAGGGGAAGGCCTATGGTGACCGCATCATCATTACCGCGCCCCTGCACCTCACGAATATCTGCAGCAGTGAATGCACGTACTGCCCCTCCCGTGTGAACAACAAGGCCATTGAGCGCAAGCGTCTCTCTATGGACGAGATCCGCGAAGCCACGACCAGGCTGGTACAGCAGGGCCACAAGCGTATGGTGCTGGCTGTTTCCCACGTCACGGCCGAAGATATCGACTATATCCATGACGCCGTGGAAACCGTCAACAGCGTCAGTGACGGCGGTGAAATCCGCTCCGTCAACCTCAAGGTGGAAGGTCTCGACGCCAATGACTTCAGACGTCTCAAGGAAATCTGGGACGTGAACGTCGTTATTTCCTTCCAGGAGACGTACGACGAGGAGTGCTACAGGGCGACGCATCTTGCCGGTCCCAAGGCCGACTTTTTCGCCCACCTCAATGTACCTGACGCCATCTTTGACGCTGAGATGAAGGACTGCGGTTTCGGGCTGCTTCTCGGCCTCAGCGACTGGCACTTTGACGTGCTGGCCATGATTCAGCATTCCGAACATCTCATCGACAAGTACGGCGTCTTCCCGCACACCGTGAATCTCTCAAGGCTCTGCCGCGTGCCCGGTTCCCTGCTCTGGCCCGCTCCCCACGCCCTGAGCGATGAAGAGTACATCGACTGCATCGCCATGGTGCGTCTGGCCATCCCCAACACGGGCATCATTGTTTCCACCCGCGAGCCCGGCGATCTGTGGAAGCAGGCCTGCGATGCCGGCGCCTCCCAGCTGTATACCGGCAGCCTGGCCAATCCCTACGAGTCCTGGACGGAGGCCCCCAACCAGCAGGTGCCGTTCCCGGATCAGTCCGAGAGCCACCTCGACGAGGTTGTGCGCTATTTCGTCGAGACCGCCCATCACCTTCCCGCGTTCTGCGCCGCCTGCGGACGCATGGGCAGGACCGGGCAGGAATTCATGGAAATGGTGCGCAACTGCGGCATGAGCAGCCAGTGCTGGCCCAACGCCTGCGCCTCCCTCTATGAGTATCTGCTCCACTACGCCACGCCGCGTACCCGCGATCTGGGCGAGAAGCTCATTAAGTCCAAGCTCGGCGAGATGAGCAGTTCCGAGCGTGAGATTGCAGAACGGCTTCTGGGATTCGTCAGAAACGGCCGTCTTGATGAATTTGTGTAACATTCGTATTCTTCCTTCTTCCTCTCCCAGGAGGGAGGGGAAGAAGGAGATTTCTCAGTTTTGTCGAACAGAAAGAGCCTTTATTTTGACCGCCGGGATGTGGATATCCTGAAGCTGGTCAACAGGATTCTGGACAGCAGGACGCCATCAGCCGAGAGTCTTTCTGACCCGAATCTTCACCCGCATGGCATAAAGGAACTGGTTGATACGCCGGTTGCCCGTATGGCCTATGCCGTGGTGAACCTGCTGCGCAATCTCGAAAGCGGAGGCGGCCAGGCGAGGGATCGTCTGCTTGCTCTGAGAATCCTTTATGACGAAGTTTTAAACAGCGCGCACTCGATGCTGCGCCGCAACACGGCGCGCGTCCTCATGCAGATTATGAAGAGCATGGTGCGCGCGCATGGGAATGAACAGCGCCAGCTCAAGCTGGCCCATGATTTCCGGGCAGCGGCGCAGGGGACGCCCCGTGTGGTACGCCGCCTGCTGCACCGCTATTTTCTTCCGGAAATGTCGGAGTCGTGGAATCAGCTGGCCTTTGACGACCATGTCTACGACATGAATACAAAGGGCCGCAAAAGCCCGACCCATCTCATCATGGACGCCTGGATCAAGGGCCTCAGGGCGCTCACCGTTGTGTACGACAACTGCGTGACCATAGAGGCAGCCAGGGAAGTGCTCGCCGCCGCGGCCATCGTCGGTATCGAGGTCCGTATCGGTCTCGAGTTCAGGGTGCCGTACCGGGATCAGTTCGTAAGTGTCCTGTGGATTCCCCGAGGCTTCTCCTCTGACCAGGATTTTCTTGAATTCCTGAACTCGCCCAAGATGAACGCCCTGTCCGTGCGCGGGCGCGAGGTCGTCAACTGGGAGCGTGATTTTGTTCTGCGCTGCCTTTCCGTGTGGGACGATGTGTTGCGCCCGCAGTACCAGAAGCTCTACGGCCTGAATATCCCTCCTCTCGGTGCCGATGCCTTTCTGGATTTTGTGGGCAGGGGGCACGCCAACCTCTCGCGGCTTTCCGAATGCCTCATGCGTCATCTCAAGCCCGTGATCGATAAGAAGATCATCGAGATCAAGGCAAAGGGAGCCGAAGCCGGCGAGGAAGATCTTGCCCAGAAGGCGCGTCTTGAAAATCTCACTCCCTGCGTGGTGCAGGATGAGTGGCTGAACCCCGATGTGCATCCTGAGCTGCCGCGCGTTGTGCTGCCTGACGACAGGGAGAAGCTTCCCGGCCTTCTGCAGCTGCCTCCCTACGAGCTTATGCGTGAGCTTTCCAAGGTGAACGCCGGCTTCCGCATGATTCTCTGCACAACCGGTCTTACCGTTGAGGATGTGACAGAGCTCCTCTGGGACTGCCGCGGCCTCATCACACACCTCGAAATTCTCAATATGCGCGGCTGGCTTGAAGGCCGCATGCCTGACATCTATGAGATAGGCGAGCTCCAGCACGCCCTGAATACGGGGCAGGGCCCCCGCCTCAAGCAGATGGTGCGCCAGATGGTGCGCAAGATGCAGGATGCCGGGGATGACGGGCGCGCCCGCAAGTTCGAGGAAATCCTGCGCAACGTGCCGAAGCTCTGGGAGCATTACCGCCACGCCCCCCTGAAGTCGCGTATGGGCACGGGCTCAGCGAGCCGTACCAAGTCGTTCGGCATGGGACTCGTGGTTACGAACACGCTTCCGCGCCGCGGCGCCAAAATGCTGATGAATCATGCGGAAGCTCCGGCCATTCCTGTTTACGCGGCCGTGGAGGAACACAAAATCCTGCGCGAGCCCGAAACGCCGGACCGCTGGTACTTTTTCCTCAAAAGCCTGAGGAGGCTTCCCTTCTGCCATGAGCTCGGTTTCGACCGGGCCGTGGAATGGGTCTCCCCGCGCGATAATCTGCAGGTGAGTCCGTGCGGCAACATCGCCAATCTGGGAGGCCTCGCCAGCACGAACGGCGCACCCCTCGAGGAAGAGTCGGATTCTTCTGACAGGAGGCCTGGCCTCCGCTACCTGAACAGCGGCGTGGGCAACGTCCTGAAGGTGATGCTCGGCTTTGTCCCCGCCTTCATTTCATTCCTGTATACCCAGGACTGGTGGTTCCTCGCCTGGTTCGGCACCTTTATCTGGTTCGGCATCACGGGCGTGCGCAACGTCATCCAGATGGTGCTCGCGGCCAAGGGTATGTCCCGGAACACCCTGATGCACTGGCGTGACCATGTGAGCATCAACCGGCTCTGCGACTCGCTCATGTACACAGGCATCAGCGTCTTCCTTCTGGAAGTCATGGTGCGCGTGTGGCTCCTTGAGAAGGGGCTCGGTATCACTGTCCGCGAGCAGCCCATCATCGTCTTCACGGTGCTCAACATCGTGAACGGCTTTTATATCTTTTCCCACAACATCTTCCGCGGCTTTCCCAAAACGGCCGCCGTGGGAAACCTCTTCCGGTCGGCCCTGGCCATTCCCGTGTCGAGCGCCTACAACACAGGGTTCTGGCACCTGCTCCTCCTCTGCGGCATACCGGATCCGTCCTTTTACCTCATTCCCAGCGCCGCTGTGGTGTCGAAACTCGCTTCGGACACGGTTGCCGCTGTTATCGAGGGCTTCGCGGACAGTCATATGAATATGCACATGCGCGCCCTCGATTACAGGAATAAGCTGCAGAGCATTTTCGACTGTTATACCCGGCTCGAGCTTCTGTTCCCGCAGGAGGACGCCCTCGTCAAGCTGGCCCGCCCCGGCGGGCTCGGAGGCAGGGGCGGCACGGAAGCCGCCAAGCTGGAACGCGCCCTGATAGTCAACGCCCTGGATCTCCTGTACATCTGGTATTACCAGCCGCGGGCCCAGGACGCTTTCAAACAGATGATCAGGACCCTGACCAATGCCGACCGCAAGGCCTTCGCTCTTTCCCAGCTCGTGCTCATGCGCGAGAGGGACGTGAGCCAGCTCATGGTGGACGGTCTCGTGGGACGCGATTTCGGGCGCCCGCTGGCCTTCTTCCTCTCAAGGCGCAAGGCCTACGTCAGGGATATTGTCCATCTCTGCAAGCCGAGCCAGACACGCCAGGTGCAGACGAAGAAGACCATTTTCGGCGCCGAGCGTTCCTGCTTTCACTGATACGACGCGCCGCCCCGGATGAAACGGGGCGGCGCTTTTGAACGGAGTTTACGTATGACACAGTCTCCCAAGACATCCGGAACCGCTCTCTGGCTCCGGCTTCCCGGTCTCGCCGGTACAGGCAGCAGATACGGGGATGCGGACTCGGCCTGGCCTTCTGTCCGCCGTCTCTGGCCCGGTCTTCCGGACCGTCTCTTTTCGGGTCCCGGAGCCGCATCGGATGCCTCTGTTTATGTTCCGGAGGATCTTCCCGAGGATCCCGAGACGCTGGCCGCCTATCTCAATGAAGTGGACCGCTTCGCGAGAGACACGGCCCGCAGCGCCGACGTGGAAGCCGCCCTTCTCAACGAGAAGGCCGGCCGCGACAGAAAGCGTCTGCGCGAGGAACTGGCCGGTGTGGCAGCTCTCGGCGCCAGGGATCACGAGCGCAGCGAGGCGGAAAGGGAGGCCGTGACGGAATCGCGCAGGGCCGCCCAGCGTACGCTCGCCTGGTACTGGCTGCAGCAGCGCAACATTGCCGAAATCGACGGCCTGGTGAACCGCGTCAACGAGGTGAGTTCGGTCATTGAAAAGGGCTATGGCGCTGAAACCGGCGAAGACGGCATAGACGTGTCCGCCCGTCATTTCGCGGCTCCCATGTCATCAGGTACGGGGGACCTGTCCCCGGACTGGCGCCCCCTGTTCCTTGCCGTCCTGAAGCTCGTGCCGGCAGACACCGTCTTTGTGGCGGAGGGCGGCATGGCCCAGGACCTTTCCGAGCGGCTCGCGTTTGCTCCGTCTGCGGAAATGGCCTCGGCCCTCGGCGCGGAGAAAGGCGTGTCCGTGAATTTCTGCGAGGCTCTGCCCGCCGATATCTTCGGCGCACGGGCCTCGAAGGAGCCCGGTCTGCCGTCCCGCGTGCGCCTCGTTCTGCTTCCTTCCGGAAGGTAGGCGTATGTTTGCTTCGGGACTCAGAGGTGTCATCTTCGACTGCGACGGGGTTATGATCGATTCCGTCGCGGCCAACAGGATCTTCTTCGACCGCTGTCTTGCCTATTACGGCCTTCCGCCCATGACCGACGAACAGGCCGCCTACTGCAACATGTCCACGTCCCGCCAGGGGCTGGAGCACATTCTTCCTGAAAGGGCGAAGAAGGACATCCCCCGCTTCGGCAGGGACATCGTCAATTACGACAGGGAAATACTGCCTTTCATAAAGCTCTATCCCGGCTTTCTCGGCTTTGCGGATTTTCTGCACGAAAACGGCGTCAGAATGGCCGTGCTGACCAACAGAACGGACAATGGGATGAAGTCTATTCTGGACTTTTTTTCTCTGCCTTCGTATTTTAATCCGGTAGTAACCGCCTCCTGCGGCTTCCCGAAGCCCCAGCCCGGCGGCGCCCGCCTGATTCTCTCCGAATGGGGCGTCGGAGCGGGCGATGTGCTTTATGTGGGAGACAGTGACGTGGACCGGCGCACGGCGGAAGCCTGCCGCATGCCCTTCGCGGCAATGAATCCGAAGGAAAATCCTCCCCTGGATGGTGATTTCCGCGTGGACGGCTACGCCGCCCTCAGGCGGGAACTGTCACCCTATATGGAAACCACAGGAGAAAAAGCGTGTTCATCCTTGCCAACATCATCGACGCGGTGACCTATCTCTGTCACGTGGCCGTCGTCACGTACATGATCATCGTGGCCGTGGCCTGTGCGGTTTCCTGGTTTCGCATAACTCCGTACCATCCGGCGGTCCGTGTGCTCGCGAAACTGACGGAGCCCGTCTTTTACCGCGTGCGCAGGTGGATGCCCTTTGTCTGCTCCGGGGGACTGGATTTTTCACCCGTGGTTGTTATTGTCGTACTAGAGCTTTTTGATATGATCGTCATCAGATCAGTCAGGCAGCTGGCTATGGCCCTGTAGCCGCCGTCTGCCCTATTCCTGTTGAACCTAACACGCCGCGCGGGGAATGCCCCCGGCGGTAAACATCAGCAAAGGGAGTGTTGTTATGGATCAGCGCGATATCGATTTCATTGAACAGCGTGCGGATACTGATCCTGAGCTGAAGTCCCTCTGGGAAGATCACGTTCTTCTGAAGAAGCAGGTGGAAAAGCTGGAAGCGAAGCCTTTCCGCAGCCCCTCTGAAGAAGTCCAGCTCAAGCAGCTGAAGAAGCAGAAGCTTGAAGCAAAGACCCGCCTTGCGGAAATGATAGACGCAAGGCGTGCGCAGTAAAAATGATGGAGTAAACACATGGAACTTACAGGTGCACAGATTCTCCTTGAATGTCTCAAGAGAGAAGGAGTTGATGTTCTGTTCGGATATCCGGGCGGAGCCATTGTCGACATCTACGATGAACTGACGAGGCATCCCGAGATCCATCACTACCTAGTACGCCACGAACAGGCAGCTCTTCATGCCGCTGACGGCTATGCCCGCGCTACCGGCAAGGTAGGAACAGCACTGGTAACTTCCGGTCCCGGCGCCACCAATGCGGTAACGGGTCTGGCCACTGCATACTGTGATTCCATTCCTCTCGTTCTCTTTACCGGGCAGGTCCCCACAGGGCTCATCGGCAATGACGCGTTCCAGGAAGTCGATATCACCGGCATCACCCGTCCCTGCACGAAGCATAACTATCTCGTGAAGGACGTCAGGGATCTCGCCACGACGATTCGTCAGGCGTTCTTCCTCGCGCGTTCGGGCCGCCCCGGACCCGTGCTGGTGGACCTGCCCAAGGACGTGCAGACAGGCAAAACCGAGTTTGTGTGGCCCGAGTCTGTCTATATGCGCTCCTACAATCCCACGTACCAGCCCAACATTGGCCAGCTCCACAAGGCTGTCGAGGAAATCAAGAAGGCCAGCAATCCGGTGATTCTCGCCGGCGGCGGCGTCATTCTTTCGAACGCTTCCTCTGCTGTCACGGAAATGGCCGAGTCCCTGCATATCCCCGTGACCTGCAGTCTCATGGGCATTGGCTGCTTCCCCGCGAAGGATCCCCTCTGGCTCGGCATGTGTGGCATGCATGGCGCCTACGCCGCCAACATGGCCCTCAATAATGCCGACCTCATCATCTGCGTGGGCGCACGCTTTGATGACCGCGTGACCGGCAAGCTTTCCGGCTTTGCCCCGCACGCCCGCGTCGTGCATATCGATATCGACCCCACGAGCATCCGCAAGAATGTCCGGGTCGACGTGCCCGTTGTCGGTGACTGCCGTCTGGCCGTTGAGGGCATCAATGAGATCAGCCGCAACAAGTTCTCCGGCCAGGACATGGCCAGCCGTCATGCCCAGTGGATCGAGACCATCGGCGAGTGGAAGCGTGAGCAGCCGCTTACCTACGCGAAGGGCGACAAGTATCTCAAGCCCCAGCATGTGGTCCGCGTGCTCAACGAAATCACTGGCGGAAATGCCATCATCACCACTGAGGTCGGCCAGAACCAGATGTGGGCCGCCCAGTTCTACGATTTTGACAAGCCCCGCACCCTGATCACCTCCGGCGGTCTCGGCACCATGGGCTACGGCTTCCCCGCCGCCATCGGCGCGCAGGTGGCCTTCCCCAACAAGCTGGTCATTGACATCGCCGGCGACGGTTCCATCCAGATGAACATTCAGGAAATGGCCACAGCCGTGCAGAACAAGCTCCCGGTCAAGATCGTCATCCTGAACAACACCTACCTCGGCATGGTCCGTCAGTGGCAGGAGCTTTTCTACAAGCACAATTACAGCAGCACGAGCATGACCGGTCAGCCTGACTTTGTGAAGCTGGCCGAGGCGTACGGAGCCGAAGGCTACCGCATCATGACGGAAGAGGAACTGGCTCCCACCCTGAAGAAGGCTCTGGCTTCCCCGAATACCGCCATCATCGACGTCGTCGTCGAACCCGAGGAAGACGTCTATCCCATGGTGCCCGCCGGCGCCTCTCTTGATGAAATGCTGTTGGTGTAGGAGGCTGAGACAGTTATGCCAGATCAGAAAGAAAGACACGTTCTGTCGGTGCTTGTGGAGAATGAGCCCGGCGTTCTCTCCCGCGTCGTTGGTCTGTTCAGCGGACGCGGATACAATATTCATTCCCTGAACGTGGCTCCGGCCCTCGAAGAGGGCACCAGTCATATGACCATCACCACCTTCGGTGACGAGCCGATTCTTGAGCAGATCACGAAACAGCTGCACAAGCTCGTCCCCGTCATCAAGGTGTCCGAGTTCAAGGACGTTCCTTCCGTTGAGCGCGAGATGATGTTCGTGAAGGTCCAGGCGGAAGGCGCCATGCGCGGCGAAATCCTGCGCACCGTGGATATCTTCCGCTGCAAGGTTATCGACGTGAGCCCCACGGAAATGACCATCGAAGCCACCGGCGACCATGAGAAGCTCAGGGCCATCATCAGCCTGCTTCACCGCTTCGGCATCAAGGAAATCGCCCGTACCGGTTCCGTTGTCATGCGCCGTTCCAACAAGAGCGAGTAGCTTTTTTTGAAAAATAAGAGAGTCTGACTTGACAAAGTCAGTCCCTGATTTAAATAGTGGTTGTGCAGTTAATCAACTGCACAGCCACTTTTTTTCAACATTTGCCTGTGTGAGAGGATTTTTCCATGAAAGTTTATTACGACAAAGACGCTGATCTCAGCTACCTCAAGGGTAAGACCGTTGCCGTTCTCGGCT
>URBN01000018.1 GCA_900546145.1 uncultured Desulfovibrio sp.
ACCGGAGATCGTGGAAAAGAGTTTGCCTGGTATCAGAAAATTGAAAATGAGCTGCGTATTCCGTTCTATTTTGCCGATCCCCATAGCCCCTGGCAGAAGGGATCAAACGAGAATACAAATGGTCTTTTGAGGGAGAATTTCCCGAAGCGAACCAACTTTTCGACTGTCTGTCAGCGTGACTTATACTGGAAGGGAGTGTACCGGATAAACAACCGGCCGAGGAAGGTCCTCGGGTGGAAAACGGCACAGGAATGCTTCGCTGAAGAACTCCGCAACTCCGCCTAGCATCTTGCACTTGGAATGAAAATTCACCCCTGCTGCGTGAGGTCAACGAAGCCGTGGACCACGCCGCCGCGGCATGCGATGCGGGCCATTTCCGGGAACTTTTCCGTGCCCGTGACGCCGCACTCGCTGAGACGCGATTTGAGGCCGCATGTCCCGAAGAAGAGTTTCCTCAGTCTGGCAATGACCTGGTGCCCTGCTTCCATGGGTTCGAGATCCGGGGAGAGCCCGAAGACGTTTACCGCAAGCTCATGATAAAGGGGGGCGGATTTTTCGTTCAGGCAGTACTCAAGGAAGTGGGGGAGAATGATGGCCAGACCGAGTCCGTGGGTAATGTCGTATTTCGCGGAGACTTCGTCCTCAATCCAGTGACACATAAAGGGCGTGCCGTTCGTGGGCCCGAAGGTGAAGCGGTTGAGAGCCCAGGAAGAAGCCCACATGATGTTTCCCCTGGCCTCATAATTGCCGGGCTCCTTCATAACCACGGGAATGAAATGAAGGATGGTTTTCATGAAACCTTCCATGACTCTGTCGAGGACATAAAGGTTGGGGCGCATGAAGTAGACTTCCAGATAATGGATGAAGGCATCGATGGCGCCGCACGCGGTCTGGAACGGACTCACGGTAAAGGTCTCGGTGGGATCGAGGAAGGATGCCGCAGGATAGAGCGCGGGATTGCCGAAGAAAGTCTTCTCCCGGGTTTCGATATTGTTGACTATGCCAAGGCAGTCCATATCTGTTCCTGTTCCGGATATGGTTGAGATGGTTACAATTGGCAGAAATTTTTTCATCTGAGCCTTGCCGGAGAGGAAATCCCAGCAGGTGCCGTCGTGAAAAACGGTAGGGCTCGTCAGCTTCGCGCAGTCCGTGACGCTGCCGCCGCCCACGGCGAGGAGCACGTCGATGTTTTTGTCGCGGCAGATTCCGGCCGCGCGGTCTACTGTCGTATGCCGCGGATTGGGTTCAACGCCGCCCATTTCAAAAAGCGTCAGACCGGCGGATTTGATCTGATCCAGGATGGAAGCATAGAGCGGCGTTGTTTTCAGCCGCTCGCTCCCGTAGATGAGCAGAACCCGGCTGCCGTGCTTCGCGAGTTCGGCGCCCAGTTTCTGAATCTGATTGTCTCCAAAATAGATATGTGTGGGGACCCAGTATTCAAAATTCGCGTTGGTCATGACGTTTTCCTCCTCTTCAAAGGTCTGCTCTGTTATCACGAAGAGAAATACGCTGTCCCGTTTCTGGGAAGAATGTCTGATCCTCTCTCTTTTGTACATGATTGTACCGGAACGCTGGGGATGGCCTCACGGAAGGCTCCACATACCGGGGCATAGCAGATTCACCGGTTTCCCGAAAACCGCAGCACACCTGAAAGATGCCCGAAACTCCCCCGCGGGAGCGTCCAGGATGGCTCCAGATGTACACCGCTCCACCATGGCCGTGCCTGAAGACGGGGAGGGGCAGCTGCCGCGGCCGAAGAAAGGGCGCTGTGGCATGTGATAAGCCGGCAGGAGGCAGCCCGCTTCCAGCCGGTGTCAGCTTTTGCCGTCAGCACCAGGACGCCGCCGGGGAAGAGAGCTTCTGAAGCAACACGCAAAAAAACCGGAAACCGTGGCTTCATTTCGGTTTCCGGTTTTTTACGCCCCGGGGGGAACAGGCCGGGGCTTTTTTGGTTGGGAAAAAGATTAGCGCTGCAGCTGACTCTGCGTGAAGATTTCGGGATCGAGACCCACGTTGTATTTTACCTCTTTCCAGAGGACAGTGGTAACGGAAGTGCCGTCGGCGCGAGCGAGACGGACATGCATATTTGTCCAGATGCCGTCGATTTTACGGCAGTCGCTGAAATACATGGTTTTCACAAGCTTCTCATGCTTGTCGTAGTATTCCATTTTAAGACGCAGGTAGTTGTCTTTACGGACCCACTGTTTATGCTTGGAATACTGGGTCTTCTTTTCGGGTTTTGGGTAACGTTCGAGAATATAGCAGTCTATGCCGTCAACGACCTCGCTTCCCTTGAGGCTGTACGTGTAATCCTCGACGTCGTCCATGTTTTCAATGTCTTCGTTGGTGTAGTCGCTGCGCATGAACGAAGCGAATTTGCTGGAACCGCTGATGCGGCGGACGAGGCTTTCAGAAGGCAGGTACACCCAGAGATCGTCGTCCTTGTCCGTACCTCTGTACGTCCATTCCAGATATTTGGTTCCTTTGACTTCGGCGGGGCTGTTGAAGACAAAGAGATTGCGTTCCTCAACATCCTTGTTGCTTTCATCAGTATAGGTTTCAAAGTCGCGCACAAGGGTCTGACTGCCCCGTTTGATTTCCATATGGCCCAGACTCACGGAGTCCTTACTGGTATCCACGCCATCCATAAGCACGGCGAGATCGTACCCTGTCATGGTTTTTGTTTCAGCCGCCAGAGCGGGAGAAAAGGCAAACAGGCCAAGCAGAGCCAGCACCCCGGGTTTCAAAAAATTCATACAGCCTCCAGAATAGTAAAAAACTTTTTCCGCCGTCCCCTCAGGGGAGGACGCTCCGTAAGTCCTCATTTTCAGAGGAAGGGCAGTGCCCGGGCAAAATATCTCCGCGTCGTATGCTGCTCCCCGGGGAGGGGTCCCGGGGAGCATATGCCGTGGAAATCCAGATTCCGCCGCGTTTTTTCCTCCCGCGGTTGTTTCCGGCACCGTTGTGGTTTTCTTCGTACAGGGCTTTTTTATATTATTTGAAATTGAATGTCAATTTCAAACCACAAAAACAGGGATTTTTTTTCTTTTCCCGTTCAGGCCGGAGGTAAGCGGTTACGGCCTGAAGGCCTCTCCGGAAAAAATATCCAGCGGGGCGAATGGTCCGTGCCAGACAAAGGGCAGCCCCGCGAGGGACATGGGGAGAGCGGCTGCCGCGCTGTACCCCCCCGGCAGAGTAAAGGCCGGGACCCACCAGGTTTCCGGAGGAACCGGGGCGCCGGGAAGGACCCGTACAACAGGTTCATCGGGGCGGCAGGAAGCGGCTATGTTTTCGAGCCCCACGCCGAGCCCCTGGCCGCAGGCTTTCCCCACGGATTCCTTGCGCACCCAGAGCGTAAAAAAGGCGTCGCGCCGGGCGGATGCCGGGAGTTCCGCAAGGGAGAGGCGTTCCGTCAGCGTAAAATAGGAAGCCACGCCGACGGGATCGGACTGCATGCCATTCGATATCGCACCCCAGCGGGCCGGAGGGGGAGATGGCGAGCAGTCCCAGGGACTGGCTGTGGGAAATGCTGAAGGAAATATTCCCCCACCGCGGCTTGCCCCATGGGCCATAGGCAAAGGTGATGGACTGAGCGGACTGCCCCGGAAAGCGTGAAGCGATGACGGATTTCACGCAGGCCCGGCACACGGCGAAATGACGCCTGTCAGAGGCTCTGACGAAACGCGCGGCGCGGAGCCGCTCGTCCTCATTCAGAAGATCCATGGAAAGGCGTTCTGCCTCTTCCCCGGCGTCCAGATCAAAGAGCCAGAGGTCGAGGCATGGCGGCCGGACTGATTCACGCAATTTTTTTCTCCCTGGAAACGTCTTTTCCCGCAGGTAAGGCAGCGTCCCTGTGCCGGATTCTGTCCTGCAGGCTTTTCCCCCGCTTCGCGGGAGAGATGAGGCGCCGTACGGGGAGGGTATACATCAGAAGGAGTATTTCACGCTGAAATAGAAATGATCGTTCTTGTCATACTGGCCGAGGTCGTTGCTTTTGCCGCCGCTGAAGAGCATGTAACCTGCCGTAAAGCGCAGATGATCATCGTACTCGTACTCACCGAATACTTCTACGCAGGCGTCATCGTTGTTGGCGAAGTATTCACCGCGTACGCCTGCCGTGAGCGCGTCATCGAGATACTTGTCCGAGACGGACCAGGTTGCGCCGTAGCGCTCTCTGTCCTTGCCGCGCACTTTTTCCCCGTCGTATGAGGAGAAGAAGGTCTGCAGGTTCACGTTAAGGTTTGTGAGGAACATTCTGTCCCAGCCGATGATGGCTTCGTAATCGTTGCGGCGCTCTATATCAATATCGTCGGACTGGAAGGGATAGTTGTGACGGAACGTGAATTCGGTGCGCAGGGTGGACTTCAGTACGGAAACGGCCGAGCTCACGCCAAAGGCCTCGAAGGTTTTGTACGTCTCGTGAATGGTTGCCGACATGTTCTGATAATCGATATCCGCCGTGTAAAGGGGCTTGTGCTCATAGCCTTTGAAGAACATGAAGGCGAGATCGTAGCCGGACTGAAAGAATTTCAGGCGGCCGGCGAATTCGGGCTCGAAAGGACCGTTGTCATATTTGCGTCCTACGAGCCCCTCCCCGACGTAATGCCTGAGTTCCCTGAGTCCTTTGTCTTCCCAGGGGGATCCGTATTCGGCGAGGCGGGAAAAGCGGGGAAAGGGGACGCAGATAAGGTCAAGAAGGCCGAGTCCTTTGAGGCTCACGCGCAGATCCGCGGCGCCGACGGAGAGCCGCTGCGTGGAGCGGCCCGTGGCGATGGGATTGCGGTAGTCGACAGGGTTGATGAGGTCGAAGGTGCTTAACGCGTCAGCCTCGCCCCAGCGTATCTGCTGCATGCCGACAATGAGATCCGCATAATGGGTATCGATGGTAAGATAGGCCTCGCCCACTTCAGGCGTGACAACAGGCTCCCGTGAATGCCAGCGTCCGGTGACGGAAAGATCCGTATCCACGTATCCGCTCGCGAAGCCCCTGATCCAGGATCCCTGGTTGAAGCGCGTCTCAAGCTCAACCCTCTGGATGGCGGCCAGAGGATTTTCTTTATTCACGGACTGTCTGTACGTGGACTGGAGATAGCCCGAGAAGGAAAAACTGTCCTTAATGGCGTCCGTCAGGGACGCGCCCTGCACGGAGAGGGCTCCTGTGAAGATAAGGCCGGCCAGGACAGATCCCATGGCTGTGAGGGAAAGGTACAGGGGAATGCGCCGCCTGAACTTTTTCAGGGTTGTTTTTTTTGCCACACTCTTCCTGTCACGTAATACTTTCATCTAAGCTGCTATCCTTTATTTTTTCGCTTTGCCCATGGCCCTGAACACATAAAGCAGTGCCGGAGAGAAAGTCAGGTCGGCGAGACATCCCCAGAAGAAGGCGGCTGCGCCGAGGAGTCCGAACTGCCCGGTGGTACGCACGACGGAAAGTTCAAAAAGCAGAAAGCCCACAACGAGAGAGACCGACGTGAAGACAACGGGGTGTCCGACACTGTCTACTGTTTTCAGAAGGGTAGAGTGATAGTCGTGCTTTTCCCTGAAGAACCGTTTGAAGGTGACGTAGAAGTGCGTCGTGTCATCAACGGTGACGCCGATGATGACAGAGGAAAAAATCATCAGCACGATGCTCATGTTGAAGCCAAGCACGCCCATGAGGCCCATGGGAATAAGGATGGGCACAATGTTCGGAAGCATGCTGAGGAGGCCGAGCCTTACGGATCTGAGGCAGATCATCATCATGACGCAGATGGAGATGAGGGCGCAGAGGAAGCTGTCCGCCTGACCCGCGCTGACGTAGTCGGAGATGTCCGACACAAAGGCCATCTGACCTGTGTATTCCACTTTCAGACGCCCCTGGAGTTCGTTTGCGGCGAAGTTGTCCATGTTCCGGATAAAGGCCTTTACTTCCTGCGTGCCCATATTGCGGGTCTGCACGTGGATTCTCGCCACGTC
The DNA here is from genome assembly GCA_900546145.1 of uncultured Desulfovibrio sp. Taxonomy (GTDB): domain Bacteria; phylum Desulfobacterota; class Desulfovibrionia; order Desulfovibrionales; family Desulfovibrionaceae; genus Desulfovibrio. Next base: position 5,956 of record URBN01000018.1, read on the forward strand.
GCTCAGGAAACTCAGTTCACGATCGAGGTTTTTGCCGCCGGACGTCTCGTAGAAGAAGAGGTATTCGTCGCAGTTTTTCTGGTCTGAGGGGAGAACATCGTTCTCCGGGCGGCCTTCATGCAGGACAAAGTTGATGCGGCGGATGATGTCCACCAGGCTGTGCGTCTTGACGCAGCCGGGCAGGGTTTCCGTGTAGCGCTGCAGGCGTTCCACGTCCTGCAGGAATGCCAGTTTCCGGGCTCCGTTTTCCTTTCCGCTGTCGATCATGATGTCGAGAGACATGGATCCGCCGAAGTCACTGTCAAAGAAATCGTAGTCCTGACGCAGTTTTTCGGATGTGCTGATGTCCTTGATTGTATTCGTTTCAATGACGACGCTCTGATAAAGCCAGACACCGAGCGCGCCGGTGCCGACAAAGAAGAAAATGACAAAATACGCGTGATCGATGGACCAGGTGGTGAGTTTTTCCAGGGCGCGTCCCATGCCGTGGAGAAAACGGCTGTGGCTTTCCTTCTTAAGGACGCTCCCGGTTTCAGGATGGATTGAGTAGATGATGGGGGTCAGCGTGATGCTCAGGATAAAGGCCAGCCCGACGCCGATCGCGGAATACACGCCGGCCATCCGGATTGGCGCGATGTCCGTCGCGAGGAATGATATGAAGCCCATCATGGTGGTGAGGGACGTAAAGAGGCACGGGATGAACACGCTGCGTATGGTATGGGTCAGCGCTTCGCCGTGAGGCATTCCGTTTATCCTGTTGAGGTGATAGCTCGCGACGATGTGCACCGTATCGCCAAGACAGACGGAAAAGAGCATGGTGGGCAGCATGATGTCCATCATGGAGACTTTCCAGCCCGCGAGGCTGATGATGCCCATAGTCATAATAATGCTCAGGAGAATGACCAGAACGGGTGCCAGAACCGCTCTGATCCCATTCCCGAGCATAAAGAGGAGCACGCTCTGGATGATGAGGCACACAGCCACGAGCTTGAGCGTTTCCCTGGCCGTAATGCGGTCGCTTTCATAGTCCTGCACTGGCGTACCGGCGAGGTGCGTCTCATACTTCGCGAACTCGGGCCGCTGCAGGACTTTTTCGACGGCCGGCGCGATCAGCTTTCTCGGATCCTTCACGTTGTCCGGATAGCGTTCGCATTCCAGAACTATGGTGGCGATGCGGCTGTCCGGGGAAACAAGAACATTGACGAAATCGTTGAGTTTGAGGACCTCGGCTTTGAATGCATCGATGGGAGCCTGGTCCTCCGGAATTTTCTCAAGGCCGGGACCGGCCGCAATGTGATCGCCTTCGGGACGTATGTACTCGGCTGAACCGAGCCATTTCACCTCACGGAGGAAGGGAACGTCTTTTTCGAGGGCGTCAGCGAGAGATTTGAGCATCAGCATGTTGCTGCGCTCAAAGACGTCCCCGCCGGGCCGGACCGCCACGTAGACATAATCCTCGTTGCCGAAGAGTTCACGGAAGCGGTGTATGGCGACAACGGCGGGGTCGTCTTCGAGGAAGAAGGATTCATCGGAATTATCCGAACGGATATCCTTCATGAGATACACGGAACCCGCGGCAAGGACGAGAATGACGGCCAGGATGAGCCAGCGCCACGCGCTGAGAAATTCAGTGAACCAGCGGGCCCTGGCCATGGCCGCCTGCTCTCCTGCTTCAAGGTTCATAGGGTTTTCTCCACAGCTTTTTCAACAAGTTCCTTCAGGATGGGAAGGAAGAGGTTTTCATTTTTTTTGAGGAAGAAGTGATCACCTGGCAGCATGCGCGCGGCGAAACCGGCGCTTGTGTGCTCCCGCCACTTCTCGAGTTCGGGAGCGGTCACTTCGCTGTCCTCCATGCCGGAGAAAGCGCGCATGGGAACGGACAGGCGCTGGGTGGTCACATAACTTTCATCAACGGCGAAGTCGGCGCGTAGAAGGGGCCGCAGGAGCCGCATGAAGTCGGGATCGCGCAGGATGGCCTCGGGAGTGCCGGAAAGGTGCCTGAGTTCGTTGTCGAAGTCCCTGTCCGGGTATGTACTCACGAGGCGGGCCGGCGGGGTGGAAGGGGCACGGCTGCCGGAGACAATGAGGAGCAGGGGGGGGCGCCCCTGTTCCTCCAGGCGGCGGGCCGTCTCGAAAGCGATTTTGGCACCCATGCTGTGGCCGTAGATGACGCACGGGGTGTCAAACCACCCACCGTCTTCTCCGGCTTCGAACATGGCATCGCAGAGGCTCTTTACGCTGTAGTACCTCGGCTCCCGGATCCGCTCTTCGCGGCCCGGAAGCTGAACGGCATACAGGTCCACGGCAGAGCCAAGCGCGCGTCCCCAGTTACGGTAGATGGACGCTCCGCCCCCGGCAAAGGGAAAGCAGAACATGCGCGGCCTGGCCCTGCCGCCGGTCTCTTCCTGATTATGGATGAGCCAATCGGACCTGAGTGTCATTTTAGCTGTTCCTCCCGTTTTCAGAGCCGGATTCGATGAGCTGGCGGATGCCGGCTGCGATACGGCTGACGTCTTCATCTGATTTCAGGAGGTGCCAGTGGTCATGGCTGACAGGGACAACGGTGAACGGACCGTCGGTGAGAGAGCGCCAGTATTCAACGCTTTCGTCCTTCTGGCCTTCGCCTCTGATGTAGAGCACGGCATGACCGGAGAGAGGTTTCGGCTGGTAGTGCCAGAGGGCCTCAACGTTGGCGAGCCCCACCTTAATGATGCGGCCAACCTGTTCCTGAATGGCCTGGCTCCCTTCGGGAACGAGGCCTTCCATTTCCATGGCCCTGGTGAAGACGCGGAGCTGGCTTTCCCTGTCGAGGCTGTCGAAATCGGAAGGCTCGAAGCCCATGGACTTCACGACGCCCACGGCATCGGGGAAGACCTGTTCCATGAGGGACATGAAGCTCGAACGTCTCCTGCCGTACTGTTCATCCCAGAGCTTCTTTGACGGCGGGTCAATGAGCACAAGCGGCTGTCTGTTGTCGCTGCCCGTGCGGGTGGCAAGCTCCCAGGCGATAAAGGCGCCCATGGACCAGCCGCCGAACACGGCACTGGAAGGAGTAATCTTCTGGGCGAAGTCACTCATGTAGTTTTCCGCCATGACGCTGAAGTCCGTGACGGGCTGGCATTCGCCGCCAAGGCCGCGGCTCTGCAGGGCGCAGAAGTTCCATTCCGGCAGTGCGGCGGAGAGTCTGGCGTAGGATGTCACAATGCCTTCGCAGGGATGCCCGAAGACAAGCGTCCGGCTGCTCCCCGCTTCGTTCAGGATGACAAGGGAACCGTCTCTGTCGTTCTTTCTGGACTCGATAAGGGCGGCTTCTCCGGCAATGGTCGGCTGCTGCATCAGATCCCTGAGCGTGAACCTGCGTCCGAAGCTCTTCTGAAGTCCTTTCAGGAGCTGGAAGGCGGACAGGGAGTCACCGCCGCAGTGGAAGAAGCTTTCCTCCACGCTGACACTGTCGAGGGAAAGAACCTCTTTCCAGATGGCGGCGATGGTCTTTTCCGTTTCAGTACGGGGCGCGACGGTTACGGCCGGCCTGGAAGGCCCGCGGCCGGAAGCGGCGGCAATGGCCCTGCGGTCAATCTTGCCATTGGCGGAAAGCGGCATGCTTTCAAGAAGATGCCAGCTGGAAGGCACCATGTAGCCGGGAACGCGTTCCCGGGTCCAGGAGTCCAGAACTTCGGGAGTAAAGCGCGACACGGATTCCGGCCCGGAGCTCACGAAAACCTCGAGGCCGAGGAAGCCTTCAAGAGAATCCTTCTTCACGAACCAGACTGGGGCGGTAAGCCCCTGTTCGGTAAAGACTTTCGTCCACTCTTCACGCGAGGGGATGGGGTTCTCCAGGCGCAGGTCCGCGTCGTTCGCGTTCTCGTAGCCCTGCTGCAGGCCCTGCGACAGGTCGAGGGGCAGCTGGAAGGAGGACTGATCCTCAATGAGGAGTATGCCGGAGGGGGCGAGCATGCGCTTCAGGGCGGTCAGCGATTTGCGCATGTCCTTCACGTCGTGCAGGACGCCGACAGCCAGGATCATGTCATAGCTGTGGGCTTCGCGGCCCTGGAGTTCCGGCTCCACATCGAGGTCGAAGAGGCCGTAATTCACGAAATCATATTCGGAAAAGGCCTTCTGCGCCGCGGTGAGGAAGAAGCGGGAGATATCGGTGAAGTCATAGGTGACGTTCTTTCCCACGAGAGAGGGGAGAATATGGCGCGTTACAGAGCCATATCCTGCGCCGACCTCAAGGATGCGGTACGGTCTGCCGCCTGCGTTTTCGACAGCCCTGACGGCGATGTCGGCAGTGAGGCGGTTGCACGCAGCGGGCACCTTCTGGTAGAGGACCGGGACGATTTCGTCCGTATAGAGCTCACCGGAGTGCTTATCCTCCTTGAGGAGGGCGGGCAGATCCGTGACGGTCTTCTCAAGGATGGTTCCGAACCTCGGAGCGAACTTCATCTCTTTAAGGCAGCCGAGCGCGTTTTTAAGGCAGCCGTCAAAGGAAGGCGGCGTGCCGCAGGGAGCGTACATGCCCCTGTCGTCAACGGCGATGATGCCGCGGGAAGAGAGGGCTGTCAGTGCGCGGTGGAGCCACTTGGTGTAGCGTTTTGCCGCGCCGGATTCGGCGATGAAGTCTTCAAGGCCCGTCCATTTCCTGTCGTAGAGGCCGAGGGTACGCAGAGCACGCTCGGCTGCGGCAAGGTAGAGGTCTGAGAGACCGTTCCACATTTTTTTGAAGATTTCAGGGTCGAAGTCAGTCACTGACTCCGTGTTCCCTGCAGCTTTCATAAGGTCGTCAGTCAGCTGGCTGGGGGCTTCCTCGGTCCGCATGATCATGCCGGCCTTTTCAGGTTCGGCTTCCAGGAAGGCGGTGAGCTGCTTTTCGCCGCCCCGTCCGTTTTCGACGATGACGGCAGCGCGCTTCACGGCCGGGTGTTCTCTGAGCACGGATTCAACTTCGCCGAGTTCGATGCGGTAGCCGTGCACCTTTACCTGCGTGTCCAGGCGGCCCAGGAATTCAATGGTGCCGTCGGGATGGTAGCGGGCGGTGTCGCCGGTTTTATACATGCGCGGATGTTTCTCCGTGGCGGGAAGGAAGGCCGCGGCGGTCTTTTCTGGATCGTTCCAGTAGCCGGTGGCGAGGCCTGCGCCCAGGATGTAGAGGTCGCCGGGGACCCAGTCGGGACGGTCCGTGAGATGTCCGTCGAGGATGGCGAAGGCCTGGTTCGCGAGGGGCGTGCCGTAGGGGACCGAGGTCCAGGCCGCGTCGGCGGGGCAGGTCTCATGGAAGTTTGACCAGATGGAGGCTTCCGTGGCGCCGCCCATGGCCATGACCTTCAGGCCGGGGATATTCTTCTTCAGTTTCCCGGGCAGATCCTGGGGAATCCAGTCACCGCTGAAGATGGCGATCTTAAGCGGGAGAGGCGTGCCGCCTTCTTCTTCCGCGGCGTCACAGAGGACCTGACCGAGGGCGGGAACCGTGTTCCAGAGGGTCACGCCGTGCGCGCGGATGAGGGCAAGCCAGGTCCGGGGCTCGAGACGTTCCTCCTCTTCAGGAACAACGACGGTGCCGCCGGCCGAGAGAAGGCCGAAGATGTCGTAAACCGAGAGGTCGAAGGAGAGCCGCGACACGCTGAGAACGCGATCCTTCCCGGTCACGCCGTAACGGCGGTTGACGTCAAGAATCGTGTTCATAGCGGCTTTGTGGGAAATCACGACGCCCTTGGGCTTTCCGGTGGAACCTGAGGTGTAGATGATGTAGGCGGGATCCTCCGGCATAGCCGCGTTTTCAGGGCAGGCAGCGCCGTCAGCCGCCTTCAGGGTGTCATCGGCGGAAAGGAAGGCCGTCCCTTCGGGAGCGGTGCACTTTCTGCCAATGACCGCCTTCACGCCGGCATCAGAGAGAATCTCTCCGATGCGGGTTTCGGGCTGACCCGGATCGAGGGGCAGGTAGGCCGCGCCGGCGCGCTGGATGCCGAGGCAGGCTGCAATCTGCTGCCAGCCATGGGGAAGCAGGATGGCGCAGCGAGCGCCGCGTCCGATGCCCTTTTCCCTGAGCTGCAGGGCCAGGGCGCGGCTCATTTCTTCCAGTTCGCCGTAGGAGAGCGTCCTGTTTCTGCTGATAACGGCGCAGGCTTCAGGATGCTCAGATGCCTGCTTCAGGAAGGGCGCGTACATGAGGCCCGCTCCGAGATCCATGGCCGTATCGTTGACTTTCGCGCGGATGGCGAGCTGGGCTTCGGGAGCGCGGACAGGAGTGAGGCTGTTCCAGAGGCTGTCGTCACCGGCGAGGCGGGTCAGGAAGTCCGCATAAACGCTGAACATGTCTTCTATCATGCCCTTGGGGAAGAGCCCGGGCACATAGTCGAAGACGAGTCTGAGGGCGCCGTCCACTTCAAAGAGCTGATGATCAAGCCAGACCTGCGGCGTCTGGGAGATGCTGCAGACCTCGCGTCCGAGCCCGCCGAGGGCGAAAGCGTCGCCTTTGGACTCCATGGAGAGGATGCTCGTGAAAATGATGGGCATAATGCCGGCGGCGCTGCCGCGGCGACGGCTCATTTCACGCAGGACGCGGATACCGCTGAAGGAGCGGTGCCCCATATCGTCCCAGAGCCTGCTCCAGAGACGTCCGGCCATATTTTCGAAGCCCGTGCCCTCGTCGAGATCCACGGCAAGGAGCGTGTTAGAGGTAAACTCGCCCACGAGCTCGTTGACCTGTCTGTGCATGGGCAGGCGGTTGAATAGCGTGAGGTTGAGAGTGAACTTCCGATCGGAGCTCCACAGGCCGAGGACTTCGGAGAAGGCGGCAAGCGTGATGGCCGTGGGCGTAAGCCCCCTTGCTTCACCTTTCTTCCTGAGGGACTGCCAGACGCCTTTATCGATCGTCTTCATGAGGCGTCTGAACTCAGTATGCGTGAGAGCCGAGGGCTTGACGGCCAGCGGAAGCCTGGGAGCTTCGGGCAGGCTGTCGATGCGGTCCAGCCAGTATCTGCGGTCGCGTTCGAAGGTCTTCGTTTTGCGGTAGCGCTCTTCGGCAAGGCGGTAGTCGCGGAAGGTGATTTCCATCTTCGGCAGAGCCGCCCCGCGTCCGGCGTAAATCTCGCCGAGCTCGTGCAGAAGGAGGCTGATGCCGTGGAAGTCGCAGAGCATGAGGTCAAAGCTGAAGTGCAGGCGGCAGACCGTATCGGAGAGTTCGGAGATTTCGATACGGAAGTTCGGCCATTTGTCCACAGCCACGACTTCATGGGACATTTCCGCGCGCATGGCCTGGATTTTTTCGTCCACCTCTTTGTCGGAAAGCCCGCGCAGATCGTGGCGGGGAATGACGTAGGGCGGAACTTCCGCGAGAACCTGCTGGTGCTCACTGTCAAGGATGACGGTGCGCAGGATGGGCTGGCGGGCGATGAGTTCGTTCCAGGCCTTCTCATAGCGGTCGTAGTCGATATTCTGGGCTTCGGCCTCGAAGTAGAAGTGACAGCTGACGCCGCCAAGGGCGAGGCCGTCGCTGCCGCGGCCGATCCAGTAGGCCTGCTGCATGTCGGAGAGAGGGAAGGGATCGCAGGCGTGCTCCAGATCCGGAACAAGGAGACCGGAAAGGGGCGAGCCCGCGTCATTTTCCTTTTCAGGCTTTTTGGTTTCTCCGGCCGTATCCGGGCCGAGGTCATGGGCAAACTTCTCAGCCATGGCCTGGACTGTGGGACGGGCGGAAACCTCATGCGGCGCGATACGGATTTTGAGGTCACGGCTGATGCGCTGGAAGAGGTCGAGGCTGATGAGGGAATCCATGCCGAGGCTCGTCAGGTTGACGTCATCGGGAATGGTGTCCTCGCTGATGCGCAGGAATCCGGCTATTTCCTTTCTGAGGTACGCGCGCATCTTCGTAAGACGCTCTTCCATGGGCAGGGCGCGCATTTCTTCGGCAAGTCTGCTGGAAGAAGTTTTTTCAGCCTGCTTTTCGCTGGGTTTAACCCTGTCCCTGATCTCGTCGAACATGGCAGCGCCGGACGTAGCTCTGAGAAGAGGGAGCATCTTGTTCCAGTCCATGCGCGTCACGACCTTGCGCGTGGCGCCGCTGCTCATGAAGGCGTCAAGGAGAGCGAGGCCGGTGGCAGTATCGAAGCCTTCAACGCCCTGGCGGCGGATACGGTCAAGTATGCCGAGCCTCACGACCGTACCGATTTCGCCCCAGGCGCCCCAGTTGACCGAGAGGCCGGGCAGGAAGTCCGCCCTGCGGGAGGCGATGAGCGCGTCGAGGAACGTGTTGGCGGCAACGTGGTTGGCCTGACCGTGCGTGCCGAAGACGGAGGCTATGGAAGAGAAGACCACAAAGTGGTCGAGGGGCATGTCACGGGTCAGTTCGTTCAGGAACCAGCTGCCGTCGACCTTCGGGGAAAGGACGGCATTGAAGCGCTTCCAGGTAAGCCGTTCGATGGCGTCGTCATCGAGGAATCCGGCGAGGTGGAAGACGCCGCGGATGGGCATGTCCTCCTGGGCGGTCATTTCGCCGAAGGCGGCTTTCATGGCGTCAAAGTCGGTCACATCGCAGGTGAGCGGCCTGGCCTCGCAGCCTGCGGCGCGGATTTTTTCAACCTGTTCCGCCTGACGTGAACCGGCTTCGGGCAGATGGCGTCCGAGGAGCCAGATCCTGCCTGCGCCGCGTTCGGCGAGATGCTGGGCGAGGGCGAGGCCGACATCGCTCATGCCGCCCGTGATGACGTAGGAGGCGTCATGGCGGATGCCGGTGTCACCGGGAACGAACACGTTCCTCACGACAACCTTGCCGGTATGGCGGCCTTCAAGCATGTACCTGAAGGCTTCCGCGACGGAATCCATGGTGAAGACCCTGTGCGTGAGCGGATGGTAGAAGCCCTTTTTGAAGCCTTCCATGCAGCCGGTGAAGATTTCACGCAGCCTGTTTTCGTCCTTCTGGCCGATCTTCACGAGGTCAACAGCCGTGTAGGCGATGTCGTCGCGCACAGCCCTGACCTGTTCGGGGGTACGCACGTCGGTCTTGCCGATTTCCACAAAGCGGCCGCCTTTGACGAGGCAGCGCATGCCGGCGTCGCAGAGATCCTTCACGAGGAAGTTCAGAACCACGTGCACGCCCTCACCGCCGGTATCTCTGAGAATTTCCTTCTCAAAATCCGCGGTGCGAGAGGAATAGACGTGTCTGATGCCCCAGGAGCGGAGCAGGCCGCGTTTGCGTTCCGTGCCGGCCGTGGCATAGATTTCGGCGCCCACCGCCCTGGCGATCTGGATGGCGGACTGTCCGATGCCGCCCGTGGCGGAATGCAGGAGGACGCGCTCGCCCTTCTTCAGGCCGGCCACCTCAATGAGGGAATGCCAGGAGGTCATGAAGACCGTGGGAATGCAGGACGCCTCAATGGCATTGAAGCCCTCGGGGATGGGAGCCGTGAAGAGCTCGCGGGCGTAGAGGTGGGAGGCGAATTGGCCGTAGGTCGTGGTGAAAACCCTGTCGCCGGGGGCGAAGCGGGTAACGCCCTCGCCGATGGCGGTGACAGTGCCGGCGCAGTCGAGCACCATGCTCTTCATCTGGCTGGTGACGCCCATGGCGGACATGACGTTCTGGAAATTAAGGCCGTAGGCTTCGACCGCGATTTCGATTTCGCCGGGCCTGGGCGCGTGGCGGGTGAGGGGCTTCACGGCGATGTTTTCAAGACCGCCGCCGAGGATTTCCACTTCGTAGTCCCCTTCGGGCTTTTCGAGAATCTTCGGGGTCCTGGCAGGAGCTTCATGGGCGGCGCGCACGAGGCGCGGGGAGTAGAAGACGCCGTTCCTCACGGCAGCCTTGTCCTCATGCCAGCCGCGGGCTCCGGCCGCGGCGCACAGCGTGGCGGCCTGTGAGGAGAGTTCCGCCACAGGATCGAGGTCGATGATGAGAGGGTAAATCTGCCCGAGTTCCATGGCCACGGATTTCTCGAGGCCCCAGACAAGGCTCTGCGTGGGAACGGGCTGATCCGCGGCGCGTACGGCCTGCGCCTGGCAGGTGACAGCGGCGAGACGGATTTTTGAAGACGCGCCGCAGGCCGCGAGAGCCTGGGCGAGGAAGAGGAGGGCTTCGGCCGTATGGGTCTTGAAGGGCGCTTCGCCATTCTTTCCGGTGAAGTCGGGCACCGTGCAGTCAGGAGCCCAGAGGTAGAGAATGCCCCTGGCGTCTTCCTTCGCGCTGAAGGCGGAGACGAGGTCTTTGAAAGCACCGGGGTCATCGGGAGCCACGGCCTGAATGCCGTCGGGGGCGTCTCCGCCCGCGCAGACGGCCATCTCAAAGGTACCGCCGTCACGGGTGATTTCGTCAGAAACGGCTCTGGCGAAGCCCATGTCGCGGCCGGCGAGAATAAGCCAGTGGCCTTTCATGTCGTGCTTTTCAGGAGCCGCGATCTGGCGCCAGACGATGTCGTAGCAGATATCGGCGCTCTGCTGTCCGGCGCGGATCTGGTCAAGCGTGCTCCTGTTGGTGCGGCGCATGGTCAGATTGATGATGTCGCAGACCGGCGTGCCGTCAGGCGTGTAAATGCTGAAGCTCGCCTGGAACATTTCCTTTTTGAAGGAATCGCCTTCTTTCATCACAGCGCGGCACCAGACCGTGTCCGGAGCCTTGCCGTAAAAGTTGATGCGCTCAACGCTGAAAGGCATGAACCCTTCGCCGTTGGGATCGCTGTCATCGGCGCCCATGGCAGCGACCATGCTCTGCAGGCAGCTGTCAAGCACGGCGGGATGGACAATGAATCCGCCGCCGCGGCGCGCTTCCTGGGAGTCCAGGCTCACCTCGGCGATGGCGCCGTCATCCGTGCGCCAGAGATGACGCAGACCGCGGAAGATGGGACCGTAATGGACGGTTCCGTAGGAGTCGAACTTCGTGTAGAAGGCGTCGATGTCAATCTCCCGGCCGCCTTTGGTGAGATTTTTCAGATTCACATGCGCGCCTGCGGCGCTTTGCAGGGGAGAGACCTGGCCGGACACGTGCATGTGCCAGCCGCCCTCTGTGTCAGCCGCGTTTCGGCTGTAGATTTCGAATTCCGCGCCGCTGTCAGAGGGGCTTACAAGAACCTGAACCCTGCGGGCGCCATCATCGAGCATGAGGGCTTCCCTCAGGACCACATTTTCGAGGCTCACTTCATCGCAGCCGAAGTAATTCATGCCGGCCGCGGCAGCGAGATCAAAGTGAGCGGTGCCGGGGACGACGATGTTTTTGAATACCTGATGCTGCGCGAGGAAGGGCTGGCGCTCGCCGCTTACGAGGGAGGTGTACTGGGCCGTGGAGAGAGGGGAGGCGAGCCGGCGTCCGAGCAGGATATGCCCAGTGTCCAAGCCGGACGGCTCTCCTTCGGAGGCTTCCGCAGCGGTGATCATTTCCGTACTGAAGGCTTCCCGCCCCTCACCGGAGCTGCGGGCGATGATGATATGCTCGTCGGGGGCCTTGTCTTTGGGATCGGGGTAGCACGCGGTCCTGTCAAAGCCGTTTTCCGTAAGGAGATCGTGCCAGCGCTCCGGGGTAAGGAAGGGATTGATGCCGCGGCAGTCCTGATCGTGTATCTGTCCGAGGAGGCATCCAAACGAGATTTCGAAGCCCAGGGCGGGACGCGGAAGGGTGATCTCACGGAGAAGGAGAAGACCGCGCGAGGCGAGCAGCGTGCGGATGTTCTTCACGGACTGGGTGATATCGGGGGTCGCGTGCAGGATGTTGGAGCAGACGACTACGTCAAATTCACCTTCCCCGAATCCCTGCTGCAGGGGATCGCGGCTCACGTCCAGGGTGCGGTATTCGACGAAGGGGAATCCGGAGAAACGCTCCTGCCCTTTGGCCGTGAAAAGGGGGGAAATGTCCGTGTAGACGTAGCGCGTGCGTTCGGGCGGAAGGACGGGCAGGAGGGCAGAGGTGGTGCCGCCCGTGCCCGCGCCGATTTCAAGGATGGAAATCTTCCTGTCGAGAGGCAGGGTGTCCACCACGGATTTGAGGGCCTTCGCCATGATGCCGTTGTAGTAGCGGCTCTGGGGCGTATCCTGATACACTTTTTCAACGGCGTCGGAGCTTCCCCCGGGGAACATCACTTCCCGCGGGTCCTGTGTACCTCCGAGGATGCCGCCGAGGCTCTCCCCGCAGTGCTTCATAAAAGAAAGCAGTGGCAGGTTGGCCGCGATGAAATCCTTTTTGTCTGCTGTTTCTGACTGGTTGGGCATTATATATCTCCGCTTTGTTATTTGCTTTGATTTGTCTCGTTCTGTCTGGCAACCAGGGCGTCAACCTCGGAACGGATGGCCAGGTCCGGGCTCACGGGAGAGCCGTAACGGCCTTCTTCATCTTTTTTGAGCAGACCGTTCTCAACAAGGTCACCAAGAATACGTGTCAGGAGCTGATCGAATCCCGCGGGGAGATGAATGGCCGCGGCGATTTCCTCCGGCGTATGGAATTTTCCGCCTGCGAAGGCGCCGAGCTTCGTGAGAGCCTCGGCCGAGTATCCGGCGCAGAGTTTTTCGACCATGGCGGCCTGTCCTGCGTAAGACGCGCTGTCAGGGCGATCCGGGCTTTCCTCGGAGTCAGCGGCCGCGCTTGCGCAGAGGCCTTCCCAGATTGAGTCAGGAGAGGCAGCGGCGGGAGCTTTCTTCGTGGCCACGCCGTTGAAAGAGTCGTCCACGAAATGCTTTGTTCCCTGGAAGGGATACAGGGGAAGATGAATGCGGCCCCAGTGCTGATCTTCGGCGAAGGCGTCCCAGTCGATCTGGCATCCGGCCATGTAAAGGTCTCCCAGAGCGTTCTGGACCTGCCTCCATTCGGGTTCCCTCGCGTGGAGGCTGGCCGTATGGACAGCGGAGGAGGCAGAGCCGTCCGCGTTCTGTTCGCGGCGGCACAGGGCGGTCAGGATGCCGCTCGGGCCCACTTCGAGCCAGGCTTTCGGATCAAGGGCTTCGAGAGTGTGGATGCCGTCCAGGAAGCGCACCGTGCTCCTGAGATGCCTGACCCAGTAGCCGGCGCAGGAGATTTCCCCGGGCTGGGCGGCACGGCCGGTGACGTTGCTCACAATGACGAGGGAGGGATCCTGGTAGGCAACGGAGTCAGCGACCCGCGCGAATTCGTCCAGGATGGGCTCCATGAGATCGGAATGAAAAGCGTGGGAAACGTGCAGGCTTTTTATGGTAAGCCCCATTTCTCCGGCTTTGGCCTCAATGCGGGCAAGGCCTTCGAGAGGACCCGTGAAAACGGTCTGGAAGGAGCCGTTGAAGGCGGCTATGCCGACGCGGTCGGGACGTCCCGCGGCTTCAAGAAGCTTCATGGCTTCTTCTTCACCGGCGAGGAGGGCACTCATGCCGCCGCCGGCGGGCAGTGTGGCGATGAGCCTGCCCCTGGCCGCGACGAGCTTCACGGCGTCCTCAAGGCTGAACACGCCTCCTATGCAGGCGGCCACGTACTCGCCGATGCTGTGTCCGCAGGCGGCCATGGGCTTCACGCCAAAGGCCTCCCACATTTTGGCCAGCGCGTACTCGATGCTGAAGAGTGCCGGCTGCGTATAGGCGGTGTTGTCCAGAAGCTCTACGAACTCCTTCTTCCACATGACGTCGAGGAGGGGCTTTTCAAGCAGGGGGTCAAAGAGGGCTGCGCAGCGGTCAAGCTCTTCCCGGAAGACAGGCTGGACGGCGTAGAGATCCTTCCCCATGCCCGTGCGCTGGGCGCCCTGGCCGGTGAAGAGGAAGACGGTTCTGTCTCCGTCGCCGGGCTGGGATGTGCGCCAGGCCTTTTTTTCGAGAACTTCGCCGAGCTTCGCGCGGAATCCGGCGCGGCTGTCCGCCGTGACAGCGAGGCGTGTCGCGTGGTGCGCGCGGCCTTCCTGCGTGGTGTTGCACATATCCGTGAGGTCGAGGCTTTCGCCGGCGCTGTCAAGGAAAGAGCAGTAGCTTTCGGCGAGCTCGCGGAGGGGCTTTTCCCCCCTGGCGGAGAGGACAAGCAGACGGTTTTCGGCAGCGCCTGCTTCAGCAGAATCATCGCGGGCGGGGGCTTCCTGCAGAATGACGTGGGCGTTGGTGCCGCCGACGCCGAAGGAGCTCACCGCGGCGCGGCGGGGCGTCATGTCAGCCGGCCAGTCAATGGCCGTGTTGTTCACGAAGAAAGGCGTTTCTTCGAAATGGATGCGCGGATTCGGGGTTTTGTAATGGCAGGTGGGCGCGATGCGGCCTTTTTTGAGGGTCATGACCGCCTTGATGAAGCTCGCCACGCCGGCGACCACTTCGAGATGGCCGACGTTGCTCTTGACGGATCCGAGGGCGCAGTACTGTTTTTTCGGGTTGTTGTGGGAGTAGATGCGGTTCAGGGCCTCCACTTCGAGAGGATCGCCCAGATAGGTGCCCGTGCCATGGCCTTCCACATAGGCGATGCTGGCCGGATCCACGCCGCTCACGCCGAGAGCCTCGGCTATGACTTCGCTCTGGCCCTCGAAACTGGGGGCGGAATAGGCGACTTTGGAACTGCCGTCATTATTGATGGCCGTGCCGAGAATAACCGCGTGAATGGCGTCGCGGTCTTCTATGGCGTCCTCGAGGCGTTTCAGGAGGACAGCGCCCACGCCGTTGCCGGAGACGATGCCTTCGGCGGCCGCGTCATAGGGACGGCAATGGCCGTCAGGGGCAAAGATCATGCCTTCCTGGTAGAAATGCCCGTGTTCCTGGGGAATATCGATGCCGCTCGCGCCAGCGATGGCCATGTCGCATTCGCCGTTCAGGAGGCCCTGGCAGCCGAGATGCAGGGCCACCAGGGAAGTCGAGCAGGCGCACTGCACCGTGAAGGCGGGGCCTCTGAGGTTGAGCTTATAGGAGATGCGGGTGCAGAGGTGATCCCTGTCCGTGCCGATATGGCTCTGCATGAAGCGGGCCGTGCCGTATTCGGCGAGGTCGGCGGCCATGAAGTTGACGTAGTAGGTGCTCAGACGGGTCCCGCCGAAGACGGCCACGGCGCCCGGGTAGGTATAGGGATTATATCCCGCATCCTCCAGGGCGTGCCAGCAGGTCTCAAGAAAAAGACACTGCTGGGGATCCATATGCATGGCTTCCGTGGGCGTGTATCCGAAAAATCCGGCGTCAAAGAGATCGGCCCCGTCTATGAGTCCGGCCGCCTTGACATAATCCGGATTGTGAATTGTTTCTTCGCTGACGCCTGCCCGGCGCAGCTCGTCATCGGAAAGGAAGGTGATGCACTCCTTTCCCTTCACCAGGTTGTCCCAGTACTCTTCCGTACTGTTGGCTTTGGGAAAACGGCAGTCCATGCCGATGACGGCGATGGCGTTTTCGGGGATTTCAGTCGTGTTTGCTTGCATGTGGTTGGGCCTCATGAGCGCGTGGCATTAATTGTTGCTTGAAAATCTGCTGTCGTCCCGGCTTCTCATTCTCCGGCGCATGCGCTGCTCCGCGCGGCCCATGCCGCGGCTGAAGGAGACGGTTCCGTGCGTCTTTTCAGAAGCTTTGGAAGCGCCGGATCCTGCCCTGGCCTTCTCCGAGTCCACCCAGGCCGCGAGGGAGCGGATGGTGGTATGCTCGAGGAGCGTCATAAGAGGAATGGTTCTGTGGAGCCGTCCCTCCAGCAGGTTCTGGACGGTTACGAGGTCGAGTGAACTCAGTCCCATTTCGAAGAAGCGCTGGTCGATGCCGGGTTTCCCGCCGCGGAGCACGGTGCCGATGGCGTCGGCCATGATCCGTTCGGTCTCGGTCCCTGCCGCGGCGCCGGCAGGCTGGCTGTTCCGGGCCGATGGCTCAACGGAGAGGTGGCGCCGGTCGACTTTGCCGTTGGCAGTGAGGGGCAGGCTGTCCTTCACGATGATCATGCCCGGCACGAGGAAGGAGGGGAGCCTCGACTCGAGCCACTTCCTCAGCTCTGCGGGTTCCGGCTTCGGAGCGCCGTGGGCGGGGGAGGCAAAGGCGACGAGCATCTGGCCCGCTCCGGCGCCCTTTACGGCCATGGCTGCGGCCTGGCCGACACCGGGGCACGCGAGGAGGTTGTTCTCGACCTCACCGAGTTCCACTCGGTATCCGTTGATCTTGACCTGGCTGTCGCTGCGGCCGAGGAACTCGATGCTGCCGTCAGGCATGTAGCAGCCGAGGTCGCCCGTGGCGTAGAGCTTCTCTCCCGTGCCGGAATGCCTGATGAACCGCTCGGCCGTACGTCCGGGGTCATTGAGATAGCCGTCCGCGAGTCCCCTGCCGGCGATGAAGAGTTCGCCGGGAACCCAGTCCGGACAGTCGGTGCCCCATTTGTTGAGGATGTGGAAGCGCTGGTTGGGGAGCGGCCTGCCATAGGGAATGCTCTTCCAGCCGGGATCCACTTCTCCGACTTCGCAGGAAATGGACCAGATGGAGGCCTCTGTGGCGCCGCCCAGGCTGAACAGCCTGAGATTCGGCCAGAAACGCCGCACGGCGCCGGGAAGGCTGAGGGGGATCCAGTCGCCGCTCAGCATGGCGCAGCGCAGGGGCGGCAGTTCCATGCCTTCGTGGTGTCCGAGCCAGTCCGCGAAAATCTGAAGGAGCGGCGGGACGGAGTTCCAGACCGTGACGTTATGGGCGCACATAAGCCCGAGCCAGTGGGCGGCGTCCAGGCGCCGCTTCGGATCGGGCAGCACGAGAGCCCCGCCGGCCGCGAACATCCCGAAGATGTCCCAGACGGAAAGGTCGAAGGTGAAGCGGGAAACCGACAGCACCCTGTCGGCGGAAGTCAGGCTGAGCATGCGGTTGACGGCAAGAATGGTGTTCACGGCCCGTTCATGGCGTATCATGACGCCTTTGGGTTCACCGGTGGATCCGGACGTGTGAATCACGTAAGCCAGGCCATCCGGGCGGGACGCGTTTCTCTTTATATCGAAATTGAAATTCAATTTCAATAACCCGTCATCAATAATTATTCTGGTGACGTTTCCCGGCAGGGGAAGTCCAGCGTCGGAGGGCTTCAGGAGCACATGGCGCGCTCCCGAGTATTCAAAGAGATGTTTCAGCCGCTTTTCGGGGAGGGCAGCGTCAAGAGGCATGTAGGCCGCTCCGACGCAGGTTACGGCTATGGCCGCGCAGGCTTCCTGCCAGCCGCCGGAGCTGATGACGGCGCAGAGGCTTCCCTTACGGACTCCGGCCTCCAGGAGTTTCTGCGCGAGTCCTTCTGCCGCGCTGCCGAGCCCGCGGTAAGTGAGGACACGGTTTTCCTGGAAGATGGCGGGGGCGTCAGGTGTGCGCTCCAGTGTCCTGGCGAAGAGGCTGTCCAGGGTGGCCTTTCCGGGCGTCCCTGAAGGAACCGATGTGGCGTTGGCGAGGATCCTGCGTTCCTGCTGTTCCTCGGGGAGGAGCGGCAGCCGGGTGTGGTTCCAGAGGCGTCCGCCTGCGGCCAGCATTTTCAGGAGACGGCAGTAGGCGCCGAACATGTCATCCACGAGTCCGGCGGGGAAGAGCTCATCCACGCTGTCCCAGTTGAAGTCGAGGCAGTCATCCACTTCGCGGACCTGATGGTCAATCCAGACCTGGGGCGTCTGCGTAATGGTGTACACCATGGTGCCGAAGGCGGAGAGGGCTGGGTGGGTGCCGTGTTCGTCGCCGAACCCGAGCGTGCTCGTGAAGACGACGGGGATGATGTCGGACCCGGGATGTCCGGTGCGGCGGCTCCATTCGCGGGCAGCGTCAACGCCGGAGTAGAGGCCGTGATCCATGTCCGCCCAGAGCTGTTTCTGCAGGGTTTCGGCGCGCTTCACGAAGGGCAGATCGCCGTTAAATTCGCAGTCGAGCAGGATGACGGACGTGAAGTCGCCGATAATTCTGGATACGTCGGGATGCATCGGCAGCCTGTTGAACATGGTCACGTCGACGGTAAAGCGGCTGCGGCTGCTCCAGCGGGCAAGCACTTCCACGTAGCAGGCGAGGAGCAGGCCGGAAGGCGTAATCCCTCTTTCCTGGGCGAGCTTTCTGAGCGCAGCCCAGGTGTCCCTGCCGAGGCGGGCGGCGTGGCGCACGAAGTGCGGCTGTTTCACCTCAGAGGGAGAGACGGCCAGGGGAAGATCCGGAGCTGGTGCGAAGTCATCTATCCTGGCGAGCCAGTATTCCATGTCTTTTTTGTACGCGGGAAGATCCCTGATTTTTTCCTGGGCCAGCACGTAATCCCTGAAGGAAAGGGCCGTGGGCGCGGGATCCGGGAGTTCGGGATGGCGGTAGGCGCTGGCGAGGCCGCTCATCATCAGATTCATGCTGTGAAGATCGGCCACGAGCAGGTCGAGGCTCACGTGCATGCGCCGGCTTCCGTCGGGCATCTTTGAGATTTCACAGCGGTAGAGCGGCCATTTCCCGGCTTTCAGGACCTCGCTGCCCATTCTGCCGCGGATTTCGCTGATGGCGGTTTCCGCCTGTGCTCCGGTCATGCTGCTGAGATCGTTGACGGACACATGGAAGCGGGGCACTTCGGGCAGGATGCGCTGCCTGCCGTCATTGAGCATGACGCAGCGGAGCATGCCGTGCTGCCGGATAATGCGGTTCCAGGCCTCTTCCATACGCGCGGGGTCGAGATCCGGGGACGCCATTTCAAGATAAACGTGGCAGGACACATTGCCGAGCACCAGCGCGCCGGTGCGGCCCACCCAGTAGGCCTGCTGCATGCCCATGAGCGGGAAGGGCTCGTTCATGGAGCCGGGATCGGGCACGATGGCCGGGAAAGCGTCCTCTTTTGTCTCTTCCTTTCCGGATCCGCCGAGGCATTCGCTCACCCGCGCGGCCAGGCCGTTCACCGTGGGGCTCTCAAAAAGCAGGCTTCTGTCGAGCCGGACCTGGAACTTGCCTTCGAGGAAGTTGAAGAGGTCGAGGGCCAGCAGACTGTCGATGCCCATTTCGATGAGGCTGGCGTCAGGATCAAGGGACCCGGGATCCACCCTCAGGATGGAAGCGGCCTTGAACAGGACGGCCTCTTTCACGGATTCGGCCGAAGCTGACGGCGCGGCCCCGGACTGGGCCGGAACGTCAGCACGGCGCGTCTCCCTGTCAGACGGCTCCTCCCTGGACGCCTCCCTGGTTCCGGAGCAGAGGTGGCGGATAATGCCGGACAGGCGGTCATCTCCGAGAGCGGCTCCGTACTTCGCCCAGTCCATATCGAGCACGGCTCCCCGGGATTCCCCGCGGGCGAGGAGGTCTTCCATGACGGCAAAGCCGTCTGCGGGGGAGAACGATCCGATGCCGATACGCCTGAGGATTTCGGGATTCACGGACCTCCAGGCCATCCCCGTTCCGTGGAAGGCGCCGAAATTGACGCTGAGGGCAGGAAGGCCGAGGCGTCTGCGGTAGAGGGCCAGCTCATCAAGGAAGGCATTGGCGGAAGCGTAGGAAGCCTGTGCACGCGGCCCCATGAAGGAAGCGCTTGAGGAGAAGAGAACGAGGCTCTTCAGACCCGGCTTCAGCTCACGGTCCAGCCTGTGCAGATTCCAGGCGCCAAGGGCCTTGGGAGCAATGACCTTTCTGAAACGCTCCGCATTCTGTCCTGAAAGGGGACCGTCATCGAGAACGCCGGCGAGATGCCAGATACGGGTAAGCGGGCCGGCTTTATCCAGAGCCGTTTTCACGGCGGAGAGAAGGGCCGGATAGTCCGTGACGTCAGCTTTTACGTGGCAGACGGAGCAGCCTGTGGCTTCGAGCTCCCGGATGGCCTTCTTTTCCCTTTCGCCGGGCTCTCTGCGCGAGACAAGAATAAGACTGCGGCAGCCTTCGCTGACGCGGGTCTGCGCGAGGCTCAGGCCGAGATCGCCGAGGCCGCCTGTGATGAGTTCACAGCCGTCTGCGGTAAGGGGTTCCCGGATGCCGGGCCAGCGGAGGACGATTTTGCCGGTGTGCTTCGTAGCAAGCATGAAGCGGAAAGCCGAATCATAGTCGTCAATATCGAAGGTGCGCACAGGAAGGATATCAAGACGCCCTTCCGCGCAGTCCCTGATGACACGGCTGAAGATTCCGGCCATGAGCCGGGGTTCGGTATCTCCGAGGACGACCAGATCCACGGGGAAGTAGTGCATGGTGCCGAGGCTGTTTTCAAGTTTTCCAAGCGGGCGCACGCCGCTCTTGCCCAGTTCGATGAACGTTCCGCCGTCGCGGACGAGATTCAGGGAAAGCTCCT
The DNA here is from genome assembly GCA_900546145.1 of uncultured Desulfovibrio sp. Taxonomy (GTDB): domain Bacteria; phylum Desulfobacterota; class Desulfovibrionia; order Desulfovibrionales; family Desulfovibrionaceae; genus Desulfovibrio. The sequence goes on from URBN01000018.1 coordinate 26,060, forward strand.
GGAGTTCTCCGGCCAGGGAATTCAGCACCACGTCGACGCCGCGGCCGTGCGTCGCCTTCATCACTTCTTCCGCAAAGCCCGCGCTCCGCGAATCCATGACCAGTTCCGCTCCCTGCTCCCTGACAAGGGCGCGCTTGCTGTCATTGCCGGCCGTGGCGAAAATCCTCGCTCCGGCCCTGCGGCAGATGGACATGGCCGCGAGTCCCACGCCGCCCGAAGCGGCATGGATGAGCACGGTCTGGCCCGCGCTCACGTGGGCGAGCTCCATGAGCCCGTACCAGGCCGTGATGTAGGCCACAGGAAGCCCGGCCGCCTGCTCGATGCCGAGGGAATCGGGAATGCGGCAGACCATGGGCGCTGGCAGCGTGACATGCGACCTGAGGCAGCCGAACGCGGCCAGAGCGACTCTGTCACCGGGATGCAGCCCCGTAACGCCTTTACCGACGGCCGTGACGCGTCCGGCGCCATCGCTTCCGATGGCTGTGGCCGCGCCGGGATAGATGCCCATGGCCATCATGACGTCGCGGAAATTGAGGCTTGAGGCCTCTATGGCCACTTCCACCTCTCCTTCGCCCGGGGCTTTGCGCGTCAGATCCTCCCATGCGAGGGCGTCAAGCCCCTTTCCCGTCATGACGAGAGCCCTTGGCTTTTCCTCATGATGCTCTCCGGCGCCGGAGAGACGGGGTTCCCAGGCATGTCCGCCCCTGATGGAGAGCAGATTTCCGGACATTCCCTGCGCCAGGACAGAGGCGAGGATCTCTTCGTCCGCGCCGGCGTCCACATCGATGACGCGGGCCTTTATGTCCTGCATCTCCATGTTCACGACGGGAGCCATGCCCCAGAGCATGCCCTGCCCGGGAAGACGCTCACTCCCGGCGCTCTCAGAACCCGCAGGCCCGAAAGCACCGGAGGTGAGGCAGACGATGTCGAGCTGCCCGCCTTCTTTCATTTCAGACTGGACGATGCCGAGAACGGTCAGAACGCCGCGCTCCATCACCTCACCGAGCTCAGTGCCGCCGCCAAGCGGCCAGGCGAGGACGACATGGCGGCCGCCTTTCCCGGCTGGAAGAGCGGACAGGAGGGAAGGAAGAACTGTCCGCTCTTCAAAGCCGGCGCGCTTCACAACGCATCCGGCAGCCAGGAGAATTTTTTCGACCGTATCGGCGGCCGTGCCTTTGTCGCCGAGAAGGAGCCATGACCCGGCAGGCACGGCCCTGCGGACGTCCGCATCCGTCCAGCCGATACGGTACTCAAGCCTGTCAGAGAGGGCGTCCTGCCGCGCCTGCTCCCCGGCTGCTGCGGACAGTTCGCTGACGGCAAGCCCCCGGATGAGCCCGAGCGGAGTGCCAGCGCCGTCCGTAATGGAGACATTGACGTCAAACCTGCGGACATCGCCCTTTTCAAGGTCGTCCGGATTGGCGATTTGGAGATACGCGCGCATTACCGCGCTCTGTTTCTCCGCGAGAATGATTTCCTGTGCCCCGGAGGGAACGAAGACGCGTCCTTTCCCGCGCTTCTCCTCCGGGACACAGGCCAGGACGCCCTGCAGGCAGGCATCCAGGAGGGCGGGCTGCCAGTTCCAGCCGTTTCCCGTTCCCTGCACTTCGAGGCAGGTCCCGCCCTGATTCCTGGTAATTTTTCTGATGAGCCTGAAAGACGGACCATAGTCGGCGCCCAGGCCGTGCATGGCGGCATAATAGGACTCCGTGTCAGCGCTTTCAGGGAAGGCTTCCGTTCCGGGCACGTCAAAAGCGGGGATCCCGTCTGACGCCGCGGCTGTGGCCTGGGCGATGCGCTTCCAGGATCCGGCGTTCCCGGGTACTTCCGAAGCGAAAAGCTCAAGTCTGAGCTCATCCCGGCCGGAGACCGGCGCTGCCGTGATCTCGAAGAAGACGTCTTTTCCTTCTTCAAGTTCAAGGGGAGCGTGGATGCGGAATCCGGTCAGAACCGCGCCGTTTTCAAATTCCCTGCGGCCGGCGGTGGTCATGAGTTCGATAAAGAAGCTGGCCGGAGCAATAGCCGTGCCGCGTACTTTGTGATCGAGCAGGGATACGAGGGAATCGCCCGTCAGGACGCCTTCATAGAAGACGGGACCGCCGGGGGCGGCGAAACGGCTCTTCAGCACGGGATGCCGCATCTTTTCCCTCATGTTCTCCACGCTGGCTTCCCTGCGGGGCCAGCAGCGTTTCCTCTGGAAGGGCGTTCCCGGCAGATGAACCAGGGAAGCTCCCCTGTCAAAGGCCTCCTTCTGCACCAGACTGAGCGCGCCCGGTTCGCCGGCTATCCAGGCGAGGGCCGCGTTGTCAGGATTTTTGGGAGCGGAGGAGGTTTCAAGCCCGGAACTCTTTACGTTGTCGGCGAGGAGAAGACCTTCCGGGGTTTCTCCTTTGGAAAAGAGCTCAAGGTCCTTCGCGAGCACGTCTTCCTTTCCGCGCATGAGCGCCATGCGGCAGCGGTCAAAACTCCGGCCTGCGCGTACCGTGTAGCAGAAATCGGAAAGCGGCACGCCTTCCTTCAGCCGGTCGGCCATGCGTCCGGCCAGGGCGCGCAGCATGGGCTCATTGCGTGAGGACAGGACAAAGAGATCCGGCTGGGAAACCGGCGTCCGGGAAGACGTGTGCGCCGGAGGCTCCACAAGCAGAACGTGGGCGTTTGAGCCGCCGATGCCGAACGAACTGACGCCGGCCGCCCTGGGGGCGGAACTGTCCTTCCAGCGGGCCGGTTCTGTGTTGATATAGAAGGGGCTCTCCTTCAGGCTGATGGCGGGATTGGCCTCCGTGAAAAGCGGATTCGGCGGAATGACGCCCGTCTTTACGGCCATGGCGGCCTTGATGAGGCTGGCTATGCCTGCTGCGGCGTCGGCGTGGCCGATATTGGCCTTGACCGCGCCGAGGGCGCAGAAGTTTCTGTCTGACGTGGACCTGCCGAATACCTTATTCAGGGCGGCGAACTCGATGGGGTCGCCGATGGCCGTGCCCGTTCCGTGCGTTTCCACGTAGCCGATGTCGCGTGGTGAAATGCCCGCAAGGGAAATGGCCTCGGCGATAACCGAGGTCTGGCCGTACTCGCCGGGAGCCGTGTAGCCCACGCGGCGCGCGCCGTCGTTGTTGATGGCCGAGGCCATGACAACGGCGTAGATGTCATCTCGGTCAGCCAGGGCGTCCTCAAGACGTTTCAGGGCCACAACGCCGACGCCGCCGGAAAAGACCGTGCCCGAGGCGTTTTTGTCAAAGGGGCGGCAGTACCCGTCCGGGGAGAAGATCATGCCCTTCTGCCACAGATAGCCGCGTCCCTGGGGCACGTCCACGGCCGCGCCTCCGGCAAGAGCCATGTCGCAGGCTCCCTGACGCAGACTGTCGCACGCGAGATGCAGGGCCGCCAGCGAGCTTGAGCACGCTGACTGCACACTGATGCTGGGCCCGTGCAGGTTGAGCTTGTAGGAGACTCGCGTACACAGATAATCCTTGTCGTTGCCCACAAGGCACTGGAAGGCTTCCGCTCCGCCGCCCGGGCGCATGCCGTGGTACACCTGGTTCAGATAGGTGCTGATGCGGCAGCCGCCGAACATGCCCACGCTCTTTCTGTCAAGCCCGGATCCGGGCAGGGGAGAACAGCCGGCGTCCTCCAGGGCTTCCCAGCAGCATTCAAGAAACATCCGCTGCTGCGGATCTATCTTTTCAGCCTCACTTCCCGCGTAACCGAAGAACGAGGCGTCAAACATTTCCGTGTCCCTGAGTCCGTAGAAGGCCCGTACGTAGGAGGGATCATCCAGGAGTTCCCGGCTGACACCGGCTTCAATGAGGTTTTCCCTGTCCGGAAAGGTCACGCTGACCTTTCCGGCGCAGAGGTTGTCCCAGTATTCCCTGAGGCTCCGGGCACCGGGGAAGCGGCAGCTTATGCCGACAATGGCGATGCCATTTTCAAGTACGTCGTTTTTATCAATCATGAGTCCACCCGGCAGCGCCTGCTGCCACTTACTGTTTGTCGACATTCTGTCCTGTATAACCGGTGCCGGCTGCGCGGCGCGTGGCACGGCGTTTCATTCTGCGGCGCGCGCCCCTTGCCCCTGCGTCGGACAGAGCCTCATCCGTGGAATCAGTCTTCTCAAAGAGGAAGGCCGCGAGGTCCCTGATATTGGGATGCGCGAAGATGTCAGTGATGGCCACTGGTTTTGAAAGCATTTCGCTGACGCGGCGCTGGAAAAGCACGAGCTGCAGGGATGTGGCACCGAGGTCGAAGAAGTTGTCCAGGGCGCCGATGTTTTCGCGTCCGAGCACCTTCCCGGCCAGAGTAGCGAGCTTCGTCTCTCCTTCGCCTTCGGGCGGCGTAAAGACGGCAGCTTTGGCGCCGGCTTCAGCCAGGGAAACCAGTTTTTTGCGGTCCACCTTGCCGTTGGGCGTGAGCGGAATGGCCGGCAGGGTGAGGATGGTGTGCGGCACCATGTATCCGGGGAGCCACTGTGAGAGGAGCCCGCGGATTTTTTCGGGATCCGCTGTCCCGGATCCTGGCGCGGTTTCTCCGAGGGCCTCGTACATGGCGTCCGTGAATTTCCAGCCTTTCCCGCGTTCAACCGCGCCGCCGATGAGGCAGTGCAGGCAGCGGTGTGAGGGGCCGAGGCGGAAGACGCCGCTGAAGCGCCCGTAGTCCACCGCGCCGATCTGGCAGAGCCCGATGGAATGGGGCATGGCCGTCTCTTCCAGAAGCTGGCTCATGAGGCCTGCCTCGATGAGGACGAAATCGTCGGATCTGTTTCCGTAGACCGGACGGATGGCGTCCATTTCCGCGGCCAGGATGATGGCGAAGGCGCCGCCTTCAAAGATCTCTCTGTTGTGGGAGGGGAACGCTTCAGCCGCGTCTTCGGGGCACGGGCTGAGGCGTACCAGGCTGTTCTCCAGGGGGTGGTAGTAGAAGGCGCCGCCGTCCGGGAATCCTTCCACGCGTCCGGGACGGATGATGACATAGGCCTGGACGGCATACGTCCAGCCCGCGGAACCGTAGCGGTGCCGCACAGTAGGCCATTCCGGCACGCTTAACCCCATGAGGGAACGCATGAGCGCCCCGAAGTCAGTCCCCGGGACGGGGACGGACAGGAAGCGGCGGGAGGAGATGCGCCGCGAAAAGAGTCCGCCTGTCCTGTCCCCGTCTGAGCCCATGCTCACCCGCGGCAGACTGGAGAGATCCGACCGCAGGTTGTGCCCCGCCTGTTTGAAGGTGAGGCGATCTGTTTCGTCAATGAGCGAGATCCCGGCCTCCTGCATAGCCTTTCTGCGGGTCTCGTATTCCTCAGGCGTCTCGGCCGGCGTCTCTTTCGCGCCTTCCATGGCAACGAAACCGGCCAGCCTGCTTCCCTCGCGGCCGCTTACAACGGCGGCCGCGGCGTTTTTTACACCGGGACAGCGGCGCATGGCGCTTTCGATTTCTCCGAGCTCCACCCGGAAGCCGTTCACCTTGACCTGACTGTCGCTGCGTCCCATGAACTCGATCGTTCCGTCCGGCCAGTAGCGTCCGAGGTCGCCCGTGCGGTAGAGGCGCTCTCCCGTGACGGGATGCCTGAAGAAGGCTTTTTCCGTCAGAGCGGGATTATTGAGATAGCCCTGCGCGAGGCCGCGGCCCGTAATATAGAGATCTCCCGTTACCCAGTCCGGGCAGGGACTCATGTCTTCGTCAAGCACGAGGTATCCCTGGTTGCTGAGAGGTCTGCCGTAGGGAATGCTGTGCCAGCTTTCCGGCACGGATGTGACCTTCTGCAGGTTGGACCAGATGGAGGCTTCCGTGGCGCCGCCCATGGCCGCAACGGTGATGCCGGGCCAGGCCGCGCGCATGCGTCCGGGCATGGAGAGCGGGATGCGGTCGCCGCTCAGAATAGCGAGGCGGAGTTTTTCCGGAGTGGCTTCCGCGTGTTCACCGAGGTAGTCGAGAAGGAGCTGCATGAGCGCGGGCGTCGTGTTCCAGATGGTGACGCCGCGCTCTTTCATGAGGCGGCACCAGGCCGCGGGATCCTGCAGTTCGTCAGGCGCGGGCATGACTATGGCACCGCCTGCGCCGGTGACGCCGAAGGCGTCAAAGACGGAAAGATCGAAAGAGAGGCTCGCCAGGGCGAGCACGCGGTCACCGGCGCCGAGGCAGAAGCGTTCCCTCAGATCGGCGAGGGTGTTGTCGCAGGCCGCGTGCTGGATAACCACGCCCTTGGGCGTCCCTGTGGATCCGGAAGTGTAGATGACATACGCCGGCATAGCAGGATCCACGGGCTCGGGGAGCCCCGCGGAGTCCGCGTTCCGCGTTGCGCCTTCCGTGACGGGAACGGCGGAACAGCCGACGCGTTCGGCACGGGCTTCCTCACCGGGGCGGACGAGGCAGAAGCGGACTTTTGCTTCCTTCATCATGAAGATGAGGCGTTTGTCCGGCAGGGCCGGATCCGCGGGCAGGTACGTTCCGCCGGCCAGAAGGATGGCCATGGCCGCGGCGATCTGCTCCCAGCTCTTTTCCATCATGACAGCGGCGATTTCGCCTTTGTGGAAACCGGCCCGCATGAGACCGGAGGCGATGCCTTTCGCGATATTCACGATTTCCGCGCGGGAGAAGACGCGCTCCCCTGCCATGATGGCGGGGAGTGCGCCGTCAGCTCCGGCCTGTCTCAGGAACGCTGCCTGAATGGTTTCGGGAACGCGTTCCACGGCCGTGTCATTGGCGGCCCTGCGCGCGGCTTCCTGTCCAGCGGGAAGACCGGCGAGCGGCACGGTCCTGTCCCAGAAGGCGGGATCCGTGAGCTTTTCGAGGAAGGCGCTGTAGGTTCCAAACATGGCGTCCATCATGCCGTCCGGGAAAAGCGCTCCCACGCAGTCCCAGGTGTAGATGAGCCTGCCCTTATATTCGCAGACCTGATGATCGAGCCAGACCTGGGGCGTCTGCGAGACGGAATAGCCTGCGCGGACGTCCATGTCGTAGGAGGGGCTGAAGAGATCCTCGCTGCCAAGAGGCAGGGCACTCGTAAAGACAACGGCGGAATGGGAGGTAGACCTGCCGCCGTTGAGTTCCCTCAGCACGTCCATGGCGGAGAAGAGGCCATGACCGAGATCGCTCCTGAGCCTTGAACTCACCGCTTCCGCGTGGTCCGCGAAGCTCGCGCCCTTTTCGCGGTTCACTTCGAGGAGAAGAAGCTTTGTGAAGTCGCCCACAATATCATTGATCGCGGGGTGTCCCTGTCCTCTGTCAAAAGTGGTCAGCATGAGACAGAAGTGGGGATTCGCGCACCAGCGGGAAAGAACCAGGCTGAAGGCGGAAAGCAGCATGGCCGACGGAGTAAGGCCGCGGGCGCGGGCGAGATCCCTGAGCCTGCTCCATTTTTCAGCCGGTATCTCAGCCATGCGCCGCGTGAAGCGGGGTTTGTGCATGGTCTGCGGATCGGCGGCAAGGGGCAGATCGGGACCGCCGGGAAGAGAAGGAATTCTGGCCATCCAGTAGGCTTTGTCCGCCTCGAAGCGGGGACTCTTTCTGGCGGCTTCTTCCGCCAGCACGCAGTCGCGGAAGGACAGCGTCAGGGCGGGCTTCTCCATTTCAGGGAAAGCGTACCATCCGGCGATGTCTTTCAGCAGAATGCCGAAGCTGAAGGCGTCCGCGATGAGCATGTCCATCTTGATGTGCAGGCGCACTGTTTCAGCGTCGAGGCGTGTGGCCCTGATTGCAAGAACGGGGGCTCTGTCGAGAGGCAGGACCTCGTGCGACAGGCCATTGGTCTTTGCCTCCAGCGCTTTTTTCTTTTCTTCAGCCCCGAGGCCAGACACATCCTCCACAACGATATGGCAGGGCGGCACCTCTTCCAGAACGCGCTGGCGTCCGTCATCGGTGAAAACGCAGCGCAGCATGTCGTGGCGCGCGACGGTTTTGTTCAGGGCTTTTTCGAGTCTTGGCAGATCGGGGTTTTTAAAATCGAGTTCGGCGTAGGCGCAGCAGCTCACGCCGCCAAGGGGCATTTCCTCTCTCCGGCCAAGCCAGTAGGCGTGCTGTACATCAGTCAGCGGGAAGGGCTTAAATCTGTTCTGCGGCGCCGGGACGATAACAGCCTCTTCTGCCCTGTCCGCGGGAGCCACGGCGATGTGGTCCGCCAGATCGGCAAGGTCCTTCGCCTCAAGGAAGAGAGCCGGGGCCAGGCTGCGGCCGAGACGGCGGGGCGTACGCTGTGCGAGTTCCATGAGCATGAGGGAGTCGAATCCGGCCCGTACGAGTGGGGTTTTCGGATCAAGGCGTCCTTCAGGCAGGCGCAGGATTTCTCCGGCCGCGTTTTCCAGAAAATCCAGCAGTTCCCTGCCGCTGAGGGAAGGAGCAGAATCTTTTCCTTCTGCCTTCATGACTTCAGCCGCAGGCACACTCATGCCCGTGCTCGGCGCGCGTCTCGCGGCGAGCACTGTGGTGTGGCCGGATTCTTCGTTTTTGTCCGCGAACCAGTAGCGGGTGCGGTTAAAGGGACAGGTCGGAAGCAGAACGCGCCTGCCCCGGCTCAGTCTGTACACGGCAGGCCAGGAAACAGCCGCACCGCGGGTCCAGAGCGCAGCGAGGACTTTTCCGGCCATGGAGCGCCCCGAGGCGTCATGGGTATAGATGAGGCCGGGCTTTCCCCCGTCCTCACCCGCGGCGAGAACCAGAACTTCCGCATCCCCGAACTTTTCCTTCGCGAGGGCAGAGAGCGCGCTGCTGTCCGGCACGGGCGTCTTTGCAGTCTCTCCCCTGAGAAGGGCCGTGTCCGTGAGGGCTTCACCATCCGCTATACTGTAGGCGGCCATCTCAGGATGATGCACCTTCGGGGTCACCTTTTCACCGGCCGCGAGAGCGAGGGCATCCACGAAACCAATGAGGCCGGTGGCCAGCGCGGCCGCAGGCGCCATGACGGGCGTATACAGAATGCCGGCAGGCTGTCCGAGAAAGTCCTTCCAGGCGAGCATCTGGGCCGCCATGGTGCAGAGACGGCGCGCAGCGGGAATATCACGGAAGCGTTCGGGAACGCCCGCCGCGATCTCTTCGGCGCGCGCGGCGAAAACGGCCGCTTCCGGGACGGCGGGAACGCCATCCGTGAGAACGAGAACCACCCTGCGGGCGGGAGTTCCTTCCGGAACGCGGCCGGTGAAATAGCCGTCAGGCACGCAGCCCGGAGCGGAATGCATAGCCTGGCGGTCAAAGACGGCGAGGCGGTACGGCATGGCCGCGCGGCCGAGGCAGGAGGTCAGGCAGGTGTCGGCGAAAAGCTCAGCGTCCGCGTCCCTGAGCCTGCCCGCGCAGGAAAGGGCCAGTCTCTGGAGCTGATCAGCGGAAGCCGCGGAAAGCGTGAACACGGAAAGCTCTTTGGAAGCGTCCACGGAACGTTCAGCCGGCAGGGGCGGCTCGCTGAGAATCACGTGCACGTTGGTGCCGCCGAACCCGAAGGAACTGACACCGGCCAGACGGGGATGTCCTTCGGTCCGCAGCCAGGGCGCGGCCTTCACGGGAATAGCGGACGGAACAGCCGTCACGTCGATGGCGGGGTTGAGTTTCGTGAAATGAAGTGTGGGCGGAATGGCTTCCGCGGCAAAGGAAACAAGCGCGCGGCATACGCCGGCGAGACCGGCACAGGCTTCGAGATGGCCGATGCTGGTCTTGACCGAGGAAACGATCAGTGGGCTTTCTGCCGTGTGGCTTCCCGCGTACACGTCGTTGATGGCACCGAACTCGATGGGATCGCCGAGCGCCGTACCCGTGCCGTGCGCCTCTATGGCGTCAATGTCCGAAGGAGAAAGGCCGGCTGAGGCGAGGGCGCTCTTCAGAAGGGCAGCCTGGGCATGGCGGCTCGGCGCCGTAAGACCGCTCGTTCTGCCGTCCTGGTTGACGGCGGAACCCCTCACGACTCCCAGGATCCTGTCCCCGTTCCGTTCCGCTTCGGCGAGCTTCTTCAGAACCAGCACCACGCATCCTTCGGAGCGCACGTAGCCGTTGGCGTCAGCGGAAAAGGTCTTGCACCGGCCATCCGGCGCCATGAGATGCGCGTCTTCAAGGACATCGTTTCCGACAGGAGAGGCAAGAAGATTCACGCCGCAGACAAGAGCCAGATCGCATTCGCCGTTCTGGAGGCTGCGGCAGGCTGTGTGCAGGGCGAGGAGCGAAGACGAGCAGGCGCTGTCAACGGCCATGCTTGGGCCCCCGAGCCCGTAAAACCAGGAGAGACGGTTGGCTGCGATGCTGTGCGCCGTGCCCGTGCCCACGTAGGCGTTGAGGGGAACGGCGGAAGCGAGACGGAGATTTTCGAAATCGGTTCCGCTGATCCCCGCGAACACGCCGGTCATGCTGTTGCGCAGGGAATCGGGCGCGATGCCGGCGCGTTCAAGAGCTTCCCAGGAGACCTCCAGCAGCATGCGCTGCTGGGGATCGATTTCCCCGGCTTCACGGGGGGAAATGCCGAAGAGGGCTGCGTCAAACGCCGCAGGATCTTTGACAAAGCCGCCGAAACAGGTTTTCCCGCCAATCCTGCGTTCGGAGATCGCGTCCGTTCCGGCGAAGAGCATCTTTGAGAGCGCTTCGGGGGAGTCAGCACCAGGGAGGCGGCAGGCGAGCCCGATGATGGCCATGGGTTCGCACTTCGCGGCCTTTGCGCCGCTTTTCGCGGCGGATTCCCCGGAGAGGAACGAGGCCAGTTCGGAGACATCGGCACAGTCATAGAAGAGGGTGGGAGAGAGCTGGCGTCCGAGAATCTGCTGCAGCTCCCCGGTCAGAGACACGGCAGTGGAAGAGTTCATGCCCATGGAACTGAAGGGAGTGTGCGGCGTGACCATGTCCTTTTCGAGGCCGAGACGGGAGACAAGACCTCTCATGAGCCAGGCTTCCCAGTTCTGCCGGAGCGTTTCGCCGGCATCAGCTTCAGGAGGCGGCAGCATGCCCCATTTTTCGGCACCTGCCGCGCTTTCCTTTTCCTGCCACATGGCGAGCACGGGGAGCTCGCCGGCAAGATACATTTTCCGGCATGCGGCCTGCTGGATTTTGCCGCTCGTGGTCTTGGGCACGCCGTGGCGCTTCACGAGCACAATGGCGTGGGGCAGCACATCAAATTCCTCCACCAGCGTGGTGCGGATGGCCGTGAGCGCTTCTTCTCTCTTTTCGGGAGGGAGCTTTGTCTCGAAGACCGCAACGAGCCCCTCGCCTTTCCCGGTTTCCACGCCAAAGGCGGCGGCGCCGTTCTTCTCAAGGCCGGGGACGTTCTGGGTGACGCTTTCTTCCATGTCCTGAGGGAAGAAATTGCGCCCGTTCACAATGATCATTTCCTTGCGGCGTCCGGAGACGTAGAGGCTCCCTCTGTGCATGAAGCCGAGGTCTCCGGTGCGGAGCCAGCCCCCATCGCCTGTATCCGCGAGGACGGCTTTGAGGCTTTCTTCCGTTTCCTTCTTCTTGTGCCAGTAGCCGGCCGCCACGCACGCGCCCCTGAGCCAGATTTCGCCGATCTCGTCCTCGCCTTCTGCCATGCGGGTATCCGGATTGACGATGCGGATTTCCGTGTTTTTTACCTCGCGGCCGCAGGTGACAAGAGGCCACGCGTTGGGATTATCTTCGGAGACGGTGACGATTTTTCCGGCCGTGTACTGCTCACGGTCAAGACAGACGGAATATTCGCCTCTGCCAATCCATGTGCCGCTGGAAAACAGGGTGTTCTCGGCGAGGCCGTAGCAGGGGTAGAACACTTCCCTGGAAAGTCCTGTTCCTTCGAAACGCTCGAGGAACCGCTTCACGGTCTTGAGGCGGATAGGCTCGGAGCCGCAGTAACAGACCCTGACCGAGCTCAGAGCAAGTTCCTTCAGCTGGGTATCGGTAATACGTTCGCAGCAGGAATCATAGGCGAAATTCGGCGCACCGGTCAGATAGGCGTGATAATACGAACAGGCCCTGAGCCAGGCAAAAGGACTGCGCAGGAAGGTCATGGGCGGCATGGTGATGCATTCGCCGCCGCAGAGGATGGGCGTGATGATGCCGCCCACGAGACCCATGTCATGGAAGGGGGGAAGCCAGCTCACGAAAATTACACCGTCTGGCAGTTTCATACCGCTGCAGATGCTCTGCCAGTTGGCGATGATGTTGCCATGGGTGACAATGACGCCCTTGGGATCGCTGGTGGAGCCGGACGTATACTGCAGCCAGCCGGGTGTGTCTGGAGAAAGCGGCAGATATTTCCAGTCCGCTGCCAGCCTGTCGTCCACTTCATCAAAATTAATGATGGACATATCCTCGGGCATGTCCATGCGCGTCCGCAGCTCCTCAACGGCCTTCATGAGGCGCGAGTCCGTGATGATAATCTTCGCGCCGGAATCATTCACGATGCGGGCGAGCCTCGAGAAAGTGCGCGCCATGCGCGCGAGTCCGGGGGGCGTCATTGGAACCGCGATGGCCCTGGCGTACAGACAGCCGAAAAAGGACGAAATGAATTCCAGTCCTGGCGGAAGCATGAGCAGCACAGGGCAGCCGTCGCCTTTGCCCGTACTCCCAATGGCCGCAGCTACGGCTTTGGCGCGGGTAGTCAGCCGCGTGTAATCCCACACAATTTCATGAGCCGGATCGCCATCGGGCAGGAAACGCAGAACCGGTTTGTCCGGCTGCGCCGCGTGCAGTTTCTGCACAACATCTACTATCGAGACAAAGGTTTCTGAACTGGAAACGCCGCTTTCCGCTAACTGTTCTGGCATAAACAAGTCTCCCCAAAAATTTCGCTCTTCTTTGCCCTGATAACTGCCAGCCGCGCGCAAAACAGGACGGCTGCGGCGGCAGATCCCGCCAGCATGGGCAGGAATGTGAGTACCTTTTTTGAAATTGAATGTCAATTTCAATTCATAAAAAACATGGTTCTCTTCTCTCTGTCCCCGGCTGAAGCCGGTGGATCGGCGCCTCAGAATTCTTCCCGATCCCCGGAAGAAGGCCTCCGGGGACGACGTGCCGGTCCCCTGACATCAATCCGGTTTTGACGCGAAATTCCGTGTAGTTATAGGAGATTCAGCATTTATCCGGCCGCTCCGTCATCAACTGTGAAGCCAGGTGCAAATCGAAAACCGGGTACGGATGTGGGCCAGATTCCCGGACCGTTGCCGGCATGGCAGGGAGGTAAACTGTACCCATTACAGTGGACAGAAAGATTTGCACACACTCCAAAAATTGGA
>URBN01000019.1 GCA_900546145.1 uncultured Desulfovibrio sp.
GTCGACCGTTACACTGACGGCTTCGAGGGAATACGGCTGGAGGCTGTCCTATTTTCGGCTGTCCGATGCCAGAGATGAACCTGCCGGATTTGTCCTGGTGTACAATGCCAACATGCTTGGAACCTCGCATAAGGGATGGGTTTCTCCGGTAGTCGCTCGAACCTTCTCCAAAATCCGTCTTGTCCTTTCCGATTCGGGGCCTCTGGGCTCGATTAACGGAACGTGTCTCGGGCCGGTCCGCGTGAGGTCGACGAAGAACCCATGGCAGCTTGGAGCCATGCAGCTTTCTGAGACGGACCCCGAAACGTCTCTCGATACGATACATGAAATTTTTGTACAGACCGCTCAGGCAGGCGCGGTGTCTGCCCCGGCGATAACCGTTTCCGGCGCCGTAGTTTCGGACTGCAGCGCCAGCGCAGATACATCCAGACAGACAGAGCTTTCCGTATGGCCTGAAGACAATGCACGCAGATGGTGGCCGCGCGTGGCCCTGATTAAAGAGAAAGCAGAGGGATAAAAATGAGTACAGTCGCAACACTGACAAAGACAGGGCTGTCAGCCGTAGCTGCAGCTATTAAGACGAGGCCGTTGCATATCGCATGGGGGGCCGGTTCTGAAGATTGGGACTCTGATCCAACCAAGAAGCCGTCGCTTGTGGACGCTACGGCGCTGACGCATGAGCTTGGGCGCAGAACGGTGCGCGCCTGCTCGTTCTGCACTCCCGATGAAAATGGAGATATCGTCGCGCCGACAGGGACAGATCCTGAAGGCAATATCATCACGGCCAGGTATTCGCTTTCCGATACGCCTCAGCCGTATCTCTACATCATGGCCAGTTTTGATTATGGAGACGCATCGGAAGCGACCATTCGGGAATGCGGCCTTTTTATGGATACGGTCGTTTCTGAAGCTTGCCCGGAAGGGCAGCGATATTTCGTCCCGGGAGAAGTAACCGATCCCGGCTATCTTGTGCTCGCGCAGATTTTTGATTCGCCGATTGTGCGCAGTGCGTCCATGCGCCAGAGCATAGAATTCGTCTTCTGTGTCTAAGGAGAGAAAACATGAGCACTGTCTATCCTTCCAATTATTACAACCATGCGGACGATAAGTCCGATTCTGCTGCCAGGCGGGAGAGGCTTCTTTTTGTCGATGGCAGGTACCTGCAGGGCGCCGAGCTTAACGAACTGCAGTCCATGGCGCAGAAGCGCCTTGCTGGCATAGGTGACGCTCTTTTCTCCGACGGTGACGTCATCAGCGACGGTCAGATTTCCGTCAACCCGTCTACCGGCGCTGTTTCTGCCCAGGCAGGCAAGGTGTATCTTTCCGGGGCCGTCCGCGAAGTCCCTGCCGCAAACTTTACTATTCCGGTGAAAGGGACGGTTGCTATCGGCATCCGCATGTCTACGGCTTCGGTGTCCGAGGCCGAAGATAAGACGCTGTACAATCCTGCAGTCGGCACAAGGTCCGAAGGCGAGCCCGGAGCCTGGCGCGAAGTAGTCAGTCTATCCTGGGGGTATTCCGAAGACGGCGGGACAGGGGATTTCTACGCCATTTACACTGTAGACGACGGCGTAGTGCGCGTAACGGAGACGCCGCCGGAGCTTTCCAGTGTTTCCCAGGCCATCGCCGCATATGACGTACAGTCTACCGGTGGCGGCACCTATGCTGTTTCCGGGCTTCAGCTGCACGCGCTGGACGACGAGGCAGGGAAACAGGTGTATACCGTCGATGCAGGCAAAGCCCGCGTTGCCGGCAAATCCATCGAGCTGTCCACGTCCCGCCGTATCGTCTATGCTGCTGAGCCGGATCTGCGCACGATAGATACGGAGATTACTCTCGCTGACGGAACGGACAGCCAGCGAGTGGATCTTGCTCATACGCCCGTGCATGATATTTCCAGCGTTCGTATCACAAAGAAGAAAACGGAAACCGTTGTGCATGGTTCTTATACAGGCTGTGCCGACGCTCTCAGTGAAACGTCCGTCGTTGAACTTCTTGCCGTGACTCAGGGCGATACGACGTACACTGCTGGCTCCGACTACAAAAAAACGGGCGACACCGTAGACTGGAGCCCGTCCGGTGAAGAACCTGCTTCTGGGACGTCCTATTCGGTCACCTACACGTATATCGCCGCGACCGAACCGGAAAATATGGACGCAGACGGCTATACGGTCAGCGGGGCCGTCAAGGGAACGAGTATCATGACGACGTATCATCAGGCTCTGCCGCGATACGACCGTCTCTGCCTTTCCTCTGACGGTACGTTTACGTGGATTGCCGGCGTCGGTTCGGAAACGAACAGGCAGAAGCCGGGCGTCCCTGATGGCGTCCTGCTCCTTGCCACCGTGAATCAGACCTGGCGAACCGGGGCAAGGACCATATCTCAGGATGGGACGCGCGTTGTCTCTATGTCCGACATGGAAGCGCTGGAAGCCCGCGTTGACTATGCTCTGAACCAGGTAAGCCTGAACCGTCTGGAAAGCGATGTAGCTACCCGTGAAGCGGGCATCAAGGCCGGGCTTTTTGTCGATCCCCTGCTTGATGATTCCATGCGGGATCAGGGACTTGAGCAGACCGGCGCTGTCGTTAATCAGTGTCTGCTTCTGCCTGTAAGCGCCACCGTGCATGAGCTCTCCGGTCCGTCCATCCCAACGGGCCGCGCCTACACGAACGTGACCGCCATCGAGCAGCCCCTGCGCACCGGTTCCATGCAGGTGAACCCGTACCTTGCCTTCGCGCCCGTCCCGGCCGAAGTCTCACTGGTGCCTTCCGTCGACAACTGGACGGAAACGGGAAGCGTCTGGGCCAGCCCTGTCACGAAGATATTCAATTCTTCTGTTTACGCCCCTAACGGCATATGGGGCTATGCCCATGGCTCTACGGTGACAACCGCGAAAACGTCCACGCTTGTTTCCGGTGAAACGACGTCTCAGCTGAGCTATCTGCGGCAGACACAAATCACGTTCACTGTGTCCGGCTTTGATGCGGGAGAGGCTCTTAAGAGCCTCATCTTCGACGGCATTGATGTCACTCCCGGTGGCGTCACAGCTGATGCAAATGGGTCTTTCACAGGCTCGTTTACTATCCCTAAGGGCGTCCCTGCAGGTGCCAAAACGGTGGCCTTCACCGGCGTAAACGGAAGCTACGGTGAATCTGTATTCACGGGGCAGGGCAGTCTGACTGTGCAGACGCTTCGCACGCTCAGGACGGTAACCAATATCCTCATCGATCCTCTTGCGCAGACGTTTATTCTTGACGCTGATACACAATGCACTGGCGCGGACCTCTGGTTCACGGCCTGTGGCGGTGACGCAACCATCGAAATCAGAGAGACGTCTAACGGCGTTCCGACGAAAGTCGTGCTTGCCCGTGGGAAGGTAAAGAAAGATGCCGTCATCGTATCCGGCGGAGGCTATACCCGCATTACGTTTGACGCTCCCGTACTCCTGAACGCCGGCGTTGAATACGCGCTTGTCGTCCTCGCTGACGAAGCTGTCACGTCTGTCTCCATAGCGGAAACAGGAAAGTACGACTCTACGCACGGTCAGTGGGTTATCTCGCAGCCTTATACTGTCGGTGTCCTGCTTTCTTCTTCTAACGCCAGCACCTGGACAGCTCATCAGGATAAGGACCTTTCTTTCCGTATCCTGAAGGCTGACTACGCTGCTGCCGGTTCTTCTGAGATTGACCTTGGCAGTGCAGATGTTACCGGCGCCACGGACCTCATCTTCCTCGGCGTCAGTGAGATCCCGAATTCTGCGTGCTCTGTCGATTACGTACTCACACTCCCTGACGCAAGCCAGATTCATGTAGATGCCGGGCAGACCGTCAAGCTGCCCTCCGCTATTACGGGCTCGGTCTCAGCCAAGGCCGTGCTGACCGGAACAGCGGATATGAGTCCGCTTATATGGCCCGGAGCTGAACTGATTGAAGGGATCGTCGCCGACACCGGCGATTACTATTCGAGGAGCATCCCGGCCACCGATGCGGCAAAATGCACCGTCGTGTATGACGCCTATGTGCCTTCCGGCTCTACCGTTGTTCCGACCATCCAGAAGGACAGCGGAAGCTGGGAATCGTTGACTGCAGGCGCCACGACAAAGATGGATGACGGATGGGTGGAGTTTGTCTGGACGGCAGACATTTCAAAAATTGCCGCTCTTAAGCTGAAACTTGAGCTTGCCGGCACGCCTGCCGCGCGTCCGATGGCCGCCAATATCCGTTTCATGGCCACTGTGTAAACAATTGGGGCTGGATCCGCTGGTTATACAGCCGGCGGATCCAGGAGAAAAAAATGGAATACACAAAGAACATTGCTCTGCCTCTCCCCGCGGAGACCGATACCCCGCATGACAGTGTATACACGTTTCGCAAAGCGCTTGGTGGCATTGACTCTGCGATAGGAACGGACAGGGCGGCTGCGGAAGCGGCTAAGTCGGAAGCTGACTTACAGTTTTCTGCCGTTGAGGCAAAACTGTCAGATATTGACGATGCACAGCAGGGCATGTGGGATATTCTTGACGCCAAAGCCAGAACGCTCGAGTCCACCGAGTCAGGTGAGCTGAGCGTCTCCATCCAGCTCGTGGAGAGCATGCTTCTGGAGCGCAGCATGCGTGAGCACCCTGTTGGCAGCTACTATACATCGGACAAGGACACAGAGCCGGCTAAGATTTTCGGTTTTGGTACCTGGGAGAGGGTGAAGGGCGTCGTCCTGCTGGGTGCGGATGAAGACTCGTATCCGGCCGGCAGCGAGGGTGGCGAGGCAGAGCACACGCTGACGGTGGAGGAGATGCCTTCGCATACACATGGACTGATGCGGTACACCGGCACCGATGATCAGAACTGGTCTGGGCATCTGGAGAATGGTCTGTGCGCTAATGACTCGCCAAATTATTTAGCGGCTAACACCAACGCTACCGGCGGAGGGAAGCCGCACAACAACATGATGCCTTATCACGCCGCCTACTGCTGGAGGCGTACTGCATGAAGACACTGGAGGACAGCGCCAACAGGATAGCAGATCTCGCCGATATCCTGTACGGCTACGCGCTCAAGGACTGGGAGGACTATCAGGCCCTGAAGCAGACTGCCAGTGCCGCGCTCGACAGCATCCAGACCACCATGGCCCCGGCTGTCGAGAAGCTCAGGGGAGGCATCAGTCAGTACTTCCCGACAGGCGTCCGGATGCTCTTCAATGGTGCGGCCCCATCGGGCTGGAAGAAGATCACGACGTATGATGACTGCGCGCTCAGGCTTACCTCCGGCGATGTCACCGCCCGCACTGACGGTATGGCTTTCTCTGCCTGCTTTGCTGCGTCCAGAGGCACGACCACGACCCAGATTTCTATGGGAGTGAACGCGTCAACGCTGTCCGTTGGCCAGCTCGCCGGACACTCACACAGCGTAGCCTCGATCAATAGCCCGACGAGGTCAAATGGCGTTACGGGCGATGGGTTTGGGCACGTAGATATGGGGCTAGGCTACTGGGATAATTTTGTCGGCTGGCGAGGCTCAAACGAAGCCCATGGCCACGGATGCTGGAATACAGCCCATGGCCATCAGCTGTGGATGAATGTCAGCCGCTTAGACGTCATTCTTTGCGAGAAGGTGTGAATGACGAAGACTTTACAAGACAATGCTGACCAGGTCACAGCCCTCGTTGACATCCTCCTCGCACTCTCTCTTGAGAATCGGAAGACTATCGTGGACGCGCGGATGACCTCGGAGTCAGTCTTCGTGAGCGCGCAGGCCGACCTTATGCCGGCCATCGAGTCAGCGCAGGCCGATTTGAACAAGTACTTCCCTGCCGGCATCCAGATGCTCTTCCAGCAGTCAGCTGCACCTCCAGGCTGGAAAAAGCTGACCGGCTTCACCGACTGCGCTCTTCGCCTGACAAGTGAAGGTACGGGGAGCCGCACTAATGGCCTGGCTTTCTCAGCCTGCTTCGCGGCGTCCAGAGGCACGACCACTACCCAGATATCCATGGGCGTGAACGCGTCGACACTGTCAGTTGGGCAGCTAGCGTCCCATAGCCACGATGTCAGGATCGGTTCTCCAAGTTGGGCGTCAAGCAACACCAATAATATGCTCTGCTCTGGGGCCGGTACAGATAACGCTATTGGCTGGCGAGGCTCAAACGAAGCCCACGGCCATGGCTGCTGGAATACGGCCCATGGCCACAGCGTAGATCTCCACGTCAATTTTGTTGATGTCATCCTTTGTGAGAAGGGGTGAGAGATGACCAGGACTTTGGTGGACAACGCAGAGAGAATCACCAGGCTCATTGGCATTATCTACAATAAGGCAGAACAGACAAAGAGAGGCCTCGCTTCTTTTTCTGCGGACCTTGCGGCCGCGGCCAACATGCTGACGACAAGCATCCAGCCTGTCGTCGAGAAGGCTCAGGCCGACCTCGAGAAGTACTTCCCCGCCGGCACAAAGATGCTCTTCCGCGGGGCTGCACCCTCTAGTTGGAAGAAGCTCACAGACCACGCCGACTATGCCCTGCGCCTGACGTCAGGAGACACGGGAAGCGAT
This sequence comes from uncultured Desulfovibrio sp., assembly GCA_900546145.1. Classification (GTDB taxonomy): domain Bacteria; phylum Desulfobacterota; class Desulfovibrionia; order Desulfovibrionales; family Desulfovibrionaceae; genus Desulfovibrio. The sequence goes on from URBN01000019.1 coordinate 6,538, forward strand.
GCCGGCCGATTCAGTTTTTCCGTCCGTTTCGCGGCGGGAGGCAGTACGACAAACGACCAAATCTCGTGGGGGGTGAATGCGTCAACGCTGTCCGTCGGGCAGCTCGCCGGACACAGTCATGGAGCATACCGGAACCGAAGCTTAGACTACACCAGGAGCGAGGCCTGGCATCAAAACGGCAGCTGGTGGGGTAATAACACCGGCTGGACAGGGAGTAACTGGGGGCATGGGCACGGGACGTGGAACACCGCCCACGGGCACAGCCTCGATCTTAACGTAAACTACGTGGACGTCGTCCTCTGCGAGAGGACATAAGGAGGAGATATGGCAGGATGCCCCTTTAGGGGATTCGAAGAGTGCCCCGAGCACTCAAAAAAAGGCGGGTGCGCTCTCTGGATGAGCTACTCCGGAGGGAAGGACAGCATGCAGGCGAGCTTCGAGGGATGCGCTCTGACGCTCACACCCATGCTCCTTCTTGAGCAGGCGAACGTGACGGGGCAGCTGGCCGGAGAAATGTCTAAAGTCGGGGCTGAAGTCTCGGCCGCCCGATGCGAGAACATCGCTGAAGGCAAGGCTCTCAGGCAACAGTTCGTCTCTCTGGCTAACGGCAGCAAGGCTCTCGTCGAGGCAGATCATTCCCACACGATGCAGGCGCCGAGGGCCCTGCAGGGAGATAAGTAATGGACATAACAGACGTCACTGTGGTTCCTGTAGACACTGTCATACTTGTGAACAACGTTCCCCTTCAGTTCGACTACAAGCCCATCGAAGGACATGAGCAGGTGCACGCCATACAGTGGCATAGCGGAAAAGGTGCCATCGAGTTCACCGACTACAGCGGCCGGGATGCAGACTATGACACAGACGTCGCTCCCTACGTGGCCCTTTATCAGGCAGAGAAGGCCAGACTGGATGCAGAGGCTGCCGCCGCCGAGGCCGAATACAACAAATTGGAAAATGTGGTGGCCCGCAAGCTCGAAGAACTTAACTTGAGGCTCGAGGAAACCAAGGCTTCCAGCGCCGCCCACATCACGTCTTCCACCGGCTATGTCGTCAACGCGAATTCGACAGCGAAGACGAACGTGGACGGGCTCATCACGGCCATGGAGGCGCAGGGGCTTTCAACGGTCAATTTTATGACCTTCGATAACACATTGACCGAACTCACGCTTGCCCAATTGAAGACGATCCAGCTGGAGCTAATCTCGTATGGCAACAACTTATACGTTCGCAAATGGAGCCTCAGGTCTCAAATCGAGGCCTGCACAAGCAAGACAGAGGTAGACGCAATTGTCATCGACTACTCGGATGTTACGGCATAATGCCCATCAGATGGCCATCGCTATCGACCAGCTGGGCAATGTCATAGTTTCTATCTTCTTCCTGGAAAAGGCATGGGCGGACGAAACTCTGAGCGCCCATGCCTGGCGCTGGCACCTCGACGGAGTGAGAGACTGGCCATACCGCCTTATCGACACTCTTCTCTTCTGGCAGCAAGACCATTGCCGCAGCGCGTATGAGAGCGAAGTCGGGGGACTTCAGCTCCCGGAACAGGAAAGGAAGTAAACAGTCTGGCTAGTTACTAGGTAATGAACTAGCCAATTGTTTAGTGCGTTACCTAGTATGCCTAGTTGCAGGGGCTGATGCACTTTTCGGCAAGGCGGACAAAAAGCCCCGGGGGAAACCCCGGGGCTGTGCGGCGAAACTTGGTGCAGAAATAACACTTAACACATTAATTTTGTTCGTATTCCCACACGCCGCGAGGGGCCATCCATTCTTCTTCGCAGAGGGAACTAGTTTTTATCCTTTAATGACGTAGTTTTCCCCTGAATCTTACGAGCTGTTTTGTCCACGCAAGTAATCGTCTTGGTGCTTTTTCTGAGCAGATTTAATGTCTTTGGTTCTAAGGATTCCTGTAAGAATGCAATGAACGAGGCAATAAAAATACAACATAGCAAAATAATGCTTACTATAGCCGATCCGATCTTGCTGTATTCTATCGTTGGTTGTGATAAAAGTTCACAGATATAAGAGGAAAGAGGATAAAACGGCGGCAAAATAAAAATGGAAAGGACGCCTATGTTCTTCAATATAAATACTATTTGTGAATTCGGTATAGCTTATTTTACTAATTCGGTTACTGCTTTAAAAATTTCTTTTTCGATTTCTTCATAATGAGTAGTGATATATAACTCTACGTCACTCTGTCTCACTTCCGAAGAAATTCCAAGGGCAGCACGTTTTTTTTTGCAAACTAGCAATTGCTATTGATCGTCGCAAATTCTGGACGTACGCATCCTGTTGCAATAAGTAATCGCGCACACGTATTCTTACTTTATTCGGAGACATGCCGTCATATCCTTGAGGCTGCTATTTCTATTCTTTCATTCATAAAATCAGAAAGCGACGTGTCTATGTATTTTTGTTCAGCAACATCTGTTGGAAAATGTTCGGCTATTTGAGATATTTTTGATGTATCATGGCGTTCAGAATACCCTCGTTTGGCTTCCTCAAGTAAAGTGTGCAACACCAATTGGCATATACGCATGCCAGGCGCGATTCTTATATCGTATTTTCCGATGTTACGTATTCCTATCATCTTTCTGCCTGAAAAGCCTGGATTTATATACGCCGTTAATGTCGCGTCAATCCCTATGCGGACGAGGCTGTTTCGGTTATATAGGCATCCGTTCACCAGCTTGTTTAACTTTATCTTTTCCGCAGAATATCCGATGCAGAAATCTCCGGGATGTAGGATGTGCCCTCCGGTGATGTCGATCTCTTTGACGTGTTTCTTCAGCTCCGATTTAAGAGTTTCAGAAGAAGCATCTATCGGGTTGAGTTTATCGGTCTCATCAAGTATCTCAATGATATTATGGAGCGTCAGATCAATGCTCCCCGGCTGAATGTTGTCCGGGACAACAGGATAGATGGAAATCATTCCAGACTCAATTGCCTTGAAAAAATTCACGTCACTAAAAGCGCTCATGTCATATTCCTTACCTTAGCGGGAGGAGGGTATTCGCCATTGGAAACTGTTCGACGTTCCTCGGCGTGAGTCATTCTATACCCCAACAGATTGTAGAAGTGTAGACTTAATTGTATAGCCAAGTGTGAAGCCGACTCCAACGCACGCATCATTGGCCTGCCCCAATCCTTGATGAATTTGAGGGAAGGCCAACGAAAATCCCGGCAGAAGCGCGTGACCTCTGCCGGGAGTGCGGCGGACCCTCTGCACCATATTTTGGTGCGGAATTTCTTATAAGTTATTGAATTTACACAAAAGGTTCTCTCCGTAGGTGAACGCGCCGGCTTCGGGCGTGCAGGAGCTGGGAGAGCCCTGCACAGAGAGCTTCCTGGGCAGATAGCTGATCTTCTCCGTCCTGTTGTAATCTTTAAACGTCAGTTCAAGGGGCAGCATGGAGAGGAAGTCTCGGGCAGCCGGGGTGTCATCGAGGACGGCGATGGCTTCTCCGCCTCCGGAAGTGAGACGGACCTTTCCGGCGGTTTCTGCCATGGCTCCGGAAGCCCGGAATACGGCCAGAACAAGGATCAGCAGGGCAGGGACAGCGAAAAGGCGATTCTTCATTGTTATTTCTCCTTTGGCCGCGTCCCGGAGTTCTCATCCCGGGGCGCAGGCCTGCCTGGAAAAGCCTGACATGCGCATACTAAGCCGGCCCATGCATATGGCGAAGAGGACTGCCCTTTCCCGTACAAAGTGGTTTTTCCGGGAAAGATCACCAGCGGGCAGGGGTGCGTGTTCCATCACACCGGCGTACCGGCTGGGACAGGGCCGTGGCAGCCTGGCGGCGTTCCCTGTGCCGGCAATGGTTCCGGACGGGAATTTCTCCCGCCCGGGGCAGCAGTTATTTCAGTGCCTGTCTGAAGAAACTGGTGAGTTTCGCGAAAGGAATGAGGTTCACGCGATCATAAAGATCCACATGCCCGGCGCCAGGCACGATAAGGAGTTCCTTGGGCTCTGCTGCCTTTTTGTAGGCGTCTTCGCTGAATTCCCTGGAATGGGCCTTTTCCCCGGCGATAAAGAGCATGGGGCGCGGAGATATGGTTTCGATATCGTTAAAGGGATAAAAGTTCATGAACTTCACATTGCTCGTGAGCGTGGGATGCGTCGTGGTGAGCGGGCTCGCCCCCTTCGGCGTGAATTCCCCGCGGGGAGTGCGGTAAAAGGCGTAGAATTCGCGTTCAATGGGCGTGGACTTCTCAGTCAGCTTATGCACCGTGCCGCCCGTGTATTTCGTCGGCCCGCCTTCAGCTTCCACCCAGCGCTGGGCCGCCGCTTCCTTCAGGATGGCTTTGCGGTTCTCCTGCGTCAGAGAGTGGCCGAGCCCGCTCCGCGTGGCCTCCCCCATATCGTACATGCTCACTGTTGCGATGGCTTTGAGGCGCGGATCGATTTTCGCGGCGCTGATGGCGAAGCTGCCGCTGCCGCAGATGCCGATGACACCGATTTTCTCCCTGTCGACGAAGGGGCGCGTGCCGAGGAAGTCGGCTGCCGCGCTGAAGGTCTCGGCGTAGAGATCAGGGGACACGGCGTTGCGGGGCTCTCCCGCGCTTCCGCCCCAGAAGCTCAGGTCCACGGCGAGGGTCACGAAGCCCTGTTCCGCCATCTTCGTTGCGTAGAGGCAGGCGCTCTGCTCCCTGACGGCTCCCATGGGATGTCCCACGATGATGGCAGCGTGTTTTTCTCCGGGATTCATGCCTTTCGGCATGAAGAGGTCGCCGGCTATGGTCATTTTATACTGATTCGGGAAAGTGACGGGCTGCATGATCACCCTGTCGCTTTTGTAGAAGTTTGAAGCATCAGCGGGAATGCCGGATTCCTGCGCTGCGGCAGGAGCGGCAGAGAGCAGGCCGAGAAGGAGCGCAGACGCTCCGGCGAGTCTGAAGGAAGTCATGTTTTTCTCCTTTGGTTGTCGTCTGGTTGAAAATGCTGTCTTCCGGATATGTAGTAATGGAGATTATAGATAGCAAATACTTATATTGAATATTGGATAATGCTTAAAAAGCATGGTAATTACTGCGTAACGCTGATATGGAAGGAGAACGTATGGAACTGAGGGTACTTCGCTATTTTCTGGCCGTGGCCAGGGAGGGAACCATCAGCGGGGCTGCCTGTGCCCTGCACGTGACGCAGCCGACGCTGTCGAGGCAGATGATGGAACTGGAGGAGGAGCTCGGGAAAACGCTTTTTCTGCGGGGGAAGCGGAGTATTTCCCTCACTGAGGAAGGGCTTTTCCTCCGTGACAGAGCCAGGGAAATTCTCGCGCTGGTGGAAAAAACGGAGTCCGAGTTTGCGGATCCGGCGGAAGGTGTGAGCGGTAACATTTATATCGGCGGCGGCGAGACTTCCGCCATGCGGATTATCGCCAGAGCGGCGTGCGCCCTCCGGAAGGCGCATCCGCGCGTGACTTTTCATCTCTTCAGCGGCAACGCGGACACCGTCGCGGAGCGGATAGCAGGCGGCCTGGCCGATTTCGGCGTGTTCATCGAGCCGGCCGATCTTTCGAAATACGATGTTATCCGGCTCCCCGTGAAGGAAACCTGGGGAGTGCTCATGAGGAAGGACAGTCCGCTGACGCCGAAGGATGCCGTCACGCCCGATGATCTGGCCGGTCTGCCGCTCCTTGTCTCGGGGCAGACCTTTGTGGAAAATGAAATAGCCGGATGGATGGGCGAACGGGCGGGGCAGTTCCATATAGCCGCGACCTACAACCTCCTCTTTAACGCATCGCGCATGGTGGAGGCGGGGATGGGATACGCGCTCTGTCTTGAGGGAATTATCAGTACCTCATCCGGGAGTCCGTTCTGTTTCCGGCCCCTGAAACCGTCCCTTGAGGTCGGCGTGTGCGTGGCCTGGAAAAAATACCAGCGATTTTCAAAGGCTTCGGCGTTGTTTCTCGACTACCTGAAAAAGGAAATCTGACCGGTTCAGGCTGTCGTTTTTTCCGGTGCCGGTGGGACGGGAGGAAGCATGTCTGATCTTACAGGGAAGCCTGAAGAAGGGCCGGCAGAGAATTTTCTCCGGACAAAACAAGGCGGCGCCGTCCGGTCCCTTCCGGGATGAACGGCGCCGTGCAAACCCGCCGCCCAGTGCGGCGGGATACGGAGGAAACTGTCTGGCCGTCAGGACTCTGCTGCGGGCAGGGCCCTGATTCCGATAAACGTACAGAGTTAGTATTCTTTCTATGCCTCTTGCCCGGGTAAGTAAATGTGCCGGAAGAATTTTTTTCGCTGGTCTGAAAAAAATTCCGGAGTCAGGGGCTTTCCGGCGGTTCGGGATGTCTCCGTGACAGGGCATCTGCGCCCGCTGAACACAAAAAAGGCGCCCCGCGTATCCGCGGGACGCCTTATGTCCTTTTGTCAGAGAGTCTTACCTGCCGCTTTTGAGGGGCTTGTAGACATCAAGGAAGTGCGGCCAGTCAGGCACGAACTTCACGGGCTTGTCGAGCTTTTTGCCCTTCAGGCCGGGATAGTCGGGGGCGTACCTGTAGGCACGGTGGATCATGTTGCCCATGCAGTAGTGCGCCTTGGTCATATCAGTGTCATGCATGATGGGCTGGGCCTTGCCGAACACCACCGGGTTGATGAATTCCCACACCACTTCGCCTGTGGGAGTGACTTCGAAGAGGTGGCCGGTCTGAGTGGAAGTCACAAGCCTGTTGCCGTTGGGCAGAAGCTGGGCTGCGCCCTGGCGGTAGCTGAAGAACGAGGTGGGATACTGGGATTCGTAGCTCCACACGATCTTGTCAGTTGCGGGATCCATCTCGATGACGCGGGATCTGTTGATCTGGGGACGCTCAGATCCATTATCGAAGATCTGAATATGACCGTTTTCGAGCGGCTCGGCGTCGTGTTCGCCGAACATGATCTGGGAACCGTCGTCATACCAGCTGGGCTTGACGCCCTCGCCGTGCGTGGTGGGGTTGCCCCAGCGCTTCACGATCTTGCCGGTTTTGTGATCGATGATAAAGAATTCGCTGAAGTTGCGGGAGTTGACCAGGATCTGATCGGTCTTGGCGATGTAGGCAACAGTGTTGAAATGCGTGAAGTCAAAGTCCGAGTAGCCGGGGCCGACCGTTTTGGGAAGGCGGTAGTTGGGATCGAGCTGATCCTTTCCGGTTCCGAGATGATCCCACACGTGCCATTCCCAGACAGTTTTGCCCTCGGGATTCACTTCGCGGACGAAGTCGATCCAGAAGTCCGTCAGCCTGATGCCGTTGACAACAACGTTATCTCCCCAGGTGCCGGCCTTGCGTCCCTTGGCAACGAATTCTTCGGGAGTCTTGGCTTCCCACGCGAGGATAAGGGTATTGCCGTTGGGCATGCGGCTGAAGCAGTGGTGCTGCACTTCCCTGGGGCCGCACAGCTTGTAGGACCAGACGACCTTGCCGTTCCTGTCGATTTCCTCGAGCAGGCCGCCGGCGCCGCCGATATGCACGGGCCTGTCAGGCAGGGCGCTGGCGCGCAGGAGGTTGCCATTGGGGAGAAGCTGGGCGTAGAGGCCTGGCGGATACTTGCTCTGCCAGGTATGGACGATGTCGCCGTCCATGTTGATGAGGTAGGTGGTCGTGGATTTCACCGTGGGAGCGAAAAGCGTGTAGCCTTTGAAGGTTTTGTCAGCCTCGTTCTTGGTGACACCGGTGGGTCCGTCGTGAATTTCAATGGCCTGAGCGGTCTGGGCGCCGATAAAAAGCGCGCCGGCCACGAGACCTGCAGCGAAGAACCTGCTCATGAAATGCTCCTTGCCGGCAGAAGGCCGGGAAAACAGCATGGGGGAAATACCCCGGTGTGCCGTGGCGTGCGGCACGTCCTATATGCCGAAAGGCTCCATTCCTCTGAAAGGAGGAACGGATCTTTAATGCCTGAAAGACGTTTGGTTAGAAGATCATCTTGGCGAGGGGCAGACCCAGAACAACAAGGGTCAGAACCACGAGGCCGGAGGAAATGACAGTGTAGCGGGCAATGGCCGGAGGATCGATCCAGTCTGACTGACCGTAGAGCAGTGCCGCGAAGGGCGAGGCTGCGGGAGTGCAGGCCGCGATGAGAACCGCGTAGATGAAGCAGGCCATCATGGGGCCGGAATCCACGCCGAAGGAAGCGGCGACAGCCAGAAGCACGGGGGAGAGCACGAGGCCGAGCACAACGGAGTTGCAGAAGTTCGTGAAGATGATGCCGATGAGGATAACGCAGATGCAGATGGCGGTGTAGTTCATGCCGCCGAGGAGATCTCTGAGGCCGTATTCCATGACGAGAGCCACGTTGGTGCCTTTGCCGGTCATGATGCCGCCAAGCAGGAAGGCGACGGCGATGAGCAGGAAGACGCGCCAGGCGTAGAGCTTGTTGGACTTCATGATGTCAATGACGGGCTTGCCTTTGGACATGGCCACGGCCAGGATGAGCACGACCAGGATGGAGCCGGTCAGCGTGTTGTTGGCGAGGAAGGCGCCCACGGGATTGCCCTTGCCGATGATGGCAGGAACAAGAAGCCAGGCAGCATAGAGGAGGAAGTCGAAGAGAACGAGCTTCTGCTGCAGATTCATGGGCGGCAGGGGTTCTTCATTGATGGAAGCCGCGTCCAGCTTCCTGAGCGGGGAGACGTCGATGCGGTAGACGAACTTCATCATCAGGAGAAGAAGGATGATGACACAGATGGAAATGAGCAGAGCGAAGGCGAAGTAGGCTGCCGTATTCAGCTCGACAGCTGCGGAACCGGTACTGGCGGCCAGGTTGTGCAGGTTGCTCAGAAGGTAGAAGGCGCCGCCCTTGAAGGGGTCGGTGGAGAAAGAGAGGAGGGCGACAATGACGATATTGACCGTCATGACAGAGGTGTACTTGTCACCCTTCTTGAATCCGGCTTTTTCGAGAATGGTGAAAAGCACGGGCCACATGAGGAAGAGGGAAGTCACCTGATCGAGGAAGGCCACGATGAAGGTTGTGCCGAGAATGGTGGCTGTAAGCACCCAGGGTCTGCCGTTCACGAAAGGGCGGCTCATGAGATAGCGGGCACCCACTGGGCGAGGTTACTGTAGACGATGGCGGCGGCCAGCATGAGCAGGAAGAAAATCATGACAACCATGGGGTTGCCAAGGAACATGTTGAAAACTTTTCCGGCCGGAGCATAGCCGCTGAAGATGAGGGCCACGATGCCAAGGAGGCCGGGCCATACGGTATCCACGAAGGTCCACAGGTAGATGACGCCGAAGAAGATCAGCGTCACGATCATGCCCGTATGGGTCACGCTCAGAAGAACACCGCCGTCAACGGCGGGCAGGTTCAGCGGCGCGAGTTTTGCGTCAGGCGGCACGACCATGGAAAAGTTGGGCAGGAAGTGCCCCGAGAACATAATGACGAGGCCGATGATGGTATGGATGATTTTTGTCATCGGCATCTTGCTGGCATTTTCCATTCACTCTCTCCTCTGAGAATGATTCAAAAAAACCCGCCCCTGCGGCGGGGGAAAAAAGGCGGGCGCCCCGGGAAAGTACCCCGGGGCGCCTGTCCCCATTCCTGATTAGTCGCAGTTGATGGAGACGCCGGTGGCGTACTTCTTGTCGTTGATGAGGACGCGCACTTCGTAGGTGCCCTTGAGGCCACGCTTGCTGACGTGCAGTTTGATCACGCGGTCGTCATCCTCGAGGTAGGCGCCGGAGCACATGGCCAGATAGCTGACCGCGGCGGTGTTGATGAAGTACCCCCTGGTTTCCTTTTCATTCTTCAGAAGAAGCATGACGAGGGAGCCGCGTTCGAAGCGGCCGTGGAAGACGATGCGGTCATCGTCCTCTTCAATCCTGACCTGATGCCAGGAGTCGACGAGCTCATCGGTCTCGGGGAGATCCGGAATAGTGTCGAAGGTGTCAGTGACTTCGAGTTCGCCGATGACCTTGCCGTCGCCGAAGACGAGGTTTTCGCCGTCGTGGTAGGGCTGCAGCTTCTCAGCGCGGTAGAAGTTGCCGTCCACTTCCATGGCGTAGAGCACAACGCCGTCCTTCTGTTCGACGGTCTTGGCGCAGATATCGGAATTGGGATTCTTGGCGGGGTTGATGTAGGCGCCGAGCTTCTCGGAAGCGTAGCCGTCCTCCCAGCCGATGCCGCCGGAGTGGATGAGGTAATGGCCTTCGCCATAGTACTCAACGTTGGAGATGTAGGGAGAGAAGAAGGTGGCGCCGAGTTCCTTGCCATACTGCCAGACCTGGCGGATTTCCATCTTCTTGGTGTCGATGTGATAGCGCACGCCGCGGGAGAAGTTGTCGCGGTTCTTGAGGTACTTCTCCTTGTTCTTGGAGCGGTAGTGGCCGTTGTCGAAGCACATGACGTCGCCGTCAGGAGTGCGCAGGCAGGCATGCTGCTCGTACTGCCAGTCGAAGTCGTCGCCTACGGGCTTGAAGAAGTACTTCTGGTATTCGGCGGGCCAGTTCTCGGGATCGCCGATGATCCAGTTCAGCTTGCCGGACTCGTAGTCGAAGTTGACGATGGCGTCCTCGTGGCGGCCGGAGACGGTGATGGACTTATCCTTCTCGAAGTACCAGACAGCGTTGCAGTGGAACCAGTCGCGGGGGCTCTGGGAACCGGAACCCGGGCCCTTCTGGGGCAGGATGTTCTTGAGATCCCAGGTCCTGAGGGTCATGCCGGTCTCGCGGTCGAGCAGGACGACGAGGTCTTCCACGGTATCGGTATGGAAGTCCTGGGACAGGGCAAGGATGTTGCCGTCGGGCATTTCCACCATGTCGTGGTGGTAGTTGCCGGGCATACGGTATTCCTTGTAGATCTTGCCCATGAGGCTGAGCTCGATGAGGCCGGTGTCATTGTAGGGCATGTGGCAGAAACGGTGAGAACCGGTCAGGATGTTGCCGTTCTTAAGACGCTTGATGTCAAACATGGTGTTGACAGTCAGGAGCCAGCGGATGTTGCCTTCGAAGTCATAGCCCATGGGGAGGTTCTTGCCGGCGGGGGACAGGAACATCCAGTTGGTGCCGAAGTAGTCGAAAGAAGTCATGATGTTGCGGCAGCGGCAGACATCGGCCGGCAGTTCCTGGCCGCGGATGAGGAAGTCCCTGGACTCACCGGTGGAGAGGGCCACGGTCACCTTCGTGTCCATGCCTTCGTAGAGGCCGAGGACCGGGATGGCATGCTCGGTTTCATTCTTCTCGAAGGTCTTCACGATATTGTGGCGCTCGAACTTCTTGCCGTGCACGGTCAGCGTGACACTGCAGGGCTTCTCGGTCATGAAGAGGATAAGAGCGCAGAGGGGGTTGATGAAGTAGGGGTTGACCAGAACCGTGGCGTTCTCAAGGGAGGGCTTATCCTTCCTGAACTTCTCGAGAAAGCTTTTTTCGGCCTTGTTCTGGGAGGTAATGAGGCTTTCCTCTCTGACGTAGGTGACGGCGTTTACCATGGGTTTTCTCCTTGCAGGCGTAAGGATGCCTACTTTACGATTTTCTCGATTTCCTTGACGATGACGGGCTTCTGCTTGAGACCTTCGAGACGGCTGACTTCCTTGCCGTCAACCATAAAGAGCAGTGTGGGGAAGCCCTTCACGCCGCAACGGTCCTTGAGTTCCTTGTTTTCGTTGAATTCAATCTGGTAGATGCGCAGATCCGGCATGCTCTTCTCGATGTCCTTGAGGACGAAGGCGAGCATTTTGCACGGGCCGCAGGTCTTGGAATAAAATTCCACGAGCATGGGGCCCTTTTTGTCCAGTGCATCGTATCCGGCGGTGTCAACTTCGGTGATCATAATGTTCTCCTCGGGGGGCCGGATGCCCCGGCCCGTGTCTGGTTTGTTCTTCTAAAAAACTAGCGGCGCGCTTCCACGTACTTTGCGGCGGAGTTGCCGGCGATGGCGCCATCGCCGCAGGCCGTAGCGACCTGGCGCAGGAATTTCACGATGATGTCGCCGGCGGCGAAGATGCCGGGGCGTGAGGTGGCCATGAACTGATCGGTCTTGATGCAGCCGGAGCGGTCGAGGATGCCGAGATCCTTGCAGAAGCCGGCCGTGGGCTCGAGGCCGATGTACTCGAACACGCCGTCGCAGTTTACGGTGCGCTCTGTGGCGTCTTCCTTGGTGGACTTGAAGCGCACGCCGGTGAGTTTGTCGTCGCCCAGGAACTCAAGCACGTCCTGGTAGGGGTAGATCGTCACATTGGGCAGGGCGCGAAGCTTGTCGCAGACCTTGGGATCGGCGGTGAGGTCGAACATGGTCACGATGGTGAGCTTCTTCACGATGCCGGCGAGGTAGAGGGATTCCTCGACAGCGGAGTTGCCGCCGCCGATGACCACGACGTCCTTGCCGGGATACTGGGCGCCGTCACAGATGGCGCACCAGCTGATGCCGTTGCCCGTGAATTTGTCCTCGCCGGGGATGTGCAGCTTGCGCGGACGGGTGCCGGTGGCGATGATGACGGCGGTGCATTCGTAGACTTCATCGTCTTCCTCGCAGTGCACGCGCTTGACGTCACCAAGGTCCTCGATGCGGTTGACGGTCTTGTAGTCAAACTCCGCGCCGGTCTGCTGGGCCTGCTCGAACATCTTGATGGCGAGTTCCGCGCCATTGATAACGCCGGTGCCGGCGTAGTTGGCGATCTCGTTGGTATTGACGATGTTGCCGCCAGGGGCAAGCTTGTCGAGCATAATGGTCTTCATGTTCGCACGCACGGCGTAAATGGCCGCAGTCAGTCCGGCGGGGCCGGCACCCACAATCACAACATCATACTTTTTCATAATATGTCTCCCGGCGGAGCAGTCTTCCGCCTGTGAATTTTTTCCCGTATGTGACGCAGATCCGGAATTCCATGGCTGTTCCGGATCGCCTTTCTTCTTTTTGCCCTTATAGAAAAACGCGTATATTCAAACCCTAGCCGTAACTAGGTTGGCGTGAAAAAAGTGACAAAACCCCAAAAAAGGGCCGGATGAGCGCGGAGAAAAACAAAAGCACCCGATCCGGGCCGGAGGCTGTGAAAGAAAAAGCGAGCAGGGAGGAGCTTTACGGGGCGCGGGAACTGCGCTTTTTGAGATAAGGAAGCTCTTCCTCCCTCTGGACGATGCGCAGGAGGCGTTCCTTGTCGAGTACAACGCGTCTGCGGCCTTCCCTGGCCAGAATACCGTTGCTGTACAGGGCGCCAAAAATTTTGGTGACAGTAATGACGTGCACGCCGAGATGCGCCGCGATTTCGTCGTAGTTCAGATAGGCTGGCAGGAGATAGGGTTCTTCTTCCGGACAGGCCTCGAGAAGCATGTAGCAGACGCGGCAGGGGACGGGCAGGGAGGCGATGACCATGGAGTGATTCAGCATATCCGCGAGATTGACTACTGCGGCCCGCAGAACCACGGAGAGGACGTCCCTGTCCCTGGTTATTTCATCGAGGAAGGCGTTCTCGGGAAGTTCGATGACCGAGCAGTCCGTTTTGGCCATAAAGCCCGAGAAGGACCGCGAGGCGCGGACGTCGACGAGCCGGTTCATGCGGTAATAGCGGCCGAGCACGGGGACAAAGCCGAAAAGCATGTTCCGGTGAAAATAGAGGAAGGAATACTCCGCCCCGGACTCATTGACGCAGGTCAGGGCGCAGATGCCCCTGAGCAGCCAGTAAGCTTCTTTTCCGCTTAAGAGTGTTCCTTTGGGAACGGTACGTACAGTGCCGAAGCGTCTGAGAAGCCCGGCTGTTTCTTCGCCGCTGATATTTTCCATCCGCTCTCCTTTTCCTCTTTTGTATAGTATTATGCTTCGTTTGTCACAGGGCGGAGCATCGCGCCATCTGCATGGCAGGAATCCCGGAGATTCGTTCCGGTAGCTCCCCGGAATGGAAGATCTCCCGGAAGGCAGGGGAACGCCGGGAAAAACACAGAGGAAAAGAAAGAAATCACACGGGGAAAGCGCCTTTTCGTGGCACTGCCCTGAAAGATGGTGTATGTGGAAAAAAACAGGTCTGTGCCTGCCCGTTATTCGGGCAAAGGGAGGCCGCCCGTCATGGATGAAACGTATCTGCGCGTCCGATCCGCCGGCAGTCAGGGCTCGTTCCTGACAAGGCAGTATCTTGAAGAGGTGCTGCCGCAGAGTTCCTTTTTCCGGCGCTTCCCTGTGCCGGATCTGGAAATATCCTCTCCGGAAGAGAGCCGTGGGGAAGGGCGCGCGCGTGCTATTCTCCGTGCCCTCGGCTGTGAACCTGTTCCCCTGTCCCGGCAGGGTGGAGAGGAAGGACTCTTCGCCGTTATTCCCGGAAAGGACGCCGCTCCCGGGATGATCCTCTGCGTCAGTGATGACCGCAGGGAGTACGCCGGGCTGTGCCGGGCCGTGGACGCAGCTGCTATTCCGTCGTGGCCGTCAGGAGAGAGGCCCGGCTGGGCCGCGTGGACCAACGGGGACGTCTGGGTTCTCACATCCGGACTTCCCGGCGAGGGGACCGGCTTCTGCGGGGACAAGGACGTGAGCTTTGAGCTGAAGAGCATCCTGCACTGTCCCGATGCCGCCCTGCGGGAGCGCCTTCTGAAGTGTTTCGCCCTGTGCTTCGGCCGGGAAGGGATGACAGGCTTTCTCAGCCGTATGCATAAGGAATCGCTCTCTCTCGAGGAAAAGGTGGAGGCCGTCCTGACGGATCAGGCGCAGACAGCTCTCCGTCTCGTGGCGAGGGCTCTGTGGCGCGCGGCTGGTATGGACGGAAAAAGCAGAGTGGAAAGACGGGAAAAACTGAAAGAGATTCACCGGGAGGCCATGGTCTTTGTCCTGCGCCTTACGGGCGCGCTCTTTGCCGCGGCGCGCGGCGTGTCCGGCCTGACCTCCCTGAGGAAAAGTATGGGGACAGGAACGTTCCCCCCGCGTTCCGGCGCTCTTGTGCTGAGAATCTGCGACAGGCTGGCCCATGACTGCAGCGGTTCGCTTTTCGTGCGCAGGGCGCATCCCCTTCTGGAGCTCATCGCTTCTGACGACGGCCTCGCCAGGGACTGCCTCTCTCTTCTCACACGGGTCTCAGCCGGGAAAAGAACGCTGTCCGTGGACTGGGCAGGCATTCTCCCGCAGTTTCCGGGAGTGCTCTATGAGGCTTTTCTGAAAACGCGTCTCGTTCCGGACGGTGACGGGGGAGTGGATCTCTTCGAGGGACGCGGACGGCGGAGGGCTGCCTGCGCCTTCTATACTAGGGACACCCTCATACGGCACCTCGTGCGCAGGACCATCGGCGAAAAGCTGAAATCCTCTGACGGGAAAAACGGCTTCGCTCTGCCATCTGTCCGCGTTCTGGATCCGGCCATGGGATGCGGCCGTATGCTTCTCGCCTCCCTCTACTGCCTGCTGAGCTTCATGCACCGGAGGTACGAGGAGACGGACAGCGCCTGTGAAAGAGAGCCTTGGAATCTGAACCTTGAGACGCGCTTCGGCCGGCTTCTCGCTGAAAACTGCCTTTTCGGCGTGGATCTCGATCCCCTGGCCTGCGACATCGCCCGCATGACGCTCTGGATAAGGCTTTCCGGTCCGATTCCCGGCTCCTTTCCGACTCCCCCATTCCTTGAGGGGAATCTCGTCTGCGGAAGCAGCATTGTGGGGCCCTATGAGGAACTGTCTGAGGGAAAAGCGTCCTCCCGTCCTGTTTCCCCGTCCATGAAACTCATGGCCGAGCCTTCGCGGAGCATAGCCCGTCTGCGCGAAAAATTTGCCGGAAGCGTCATACCTGAGAGGCTGCGCGGACAGGCTGAAGACGATCTTGCCCTCTGCCGCAGTCTCGCGTCCGGATTTTTTGGGAAATCGGAGAAGGCCCATCGCCGCGGCGAAGAGCGGCTTTCCGGCAAGGATGCCCCCCTCCGCGGCAGTTCTGGGGGCCCTGCGGATGATGAGCGGGCAGCCATGGACGTCCTGCGTATGCGCGGGGAGTTCTTGCCCGTGCACTGGCGTACGGATTTTCCCGAAGCCGCGGCGCACGGCGGCTTTGACGTGATCATCGCCAATCCGCCCTGGGACGTGATTCTCCCGTACCGGGCCGAATTCTTCCGGGACTATATTCCGGACTACGGGCGCCTCGACACGCGGGAAGCCATGAAGGCGGAGAAAACGCTGCTTGCCCGTGATCCCGCCGTGCGGGGGATCTGGCAGGCCTACCGGAAGCGTGTCACCACGCTCAACGCCTATTTCCTGAAAACATACGCCTCGCTGCAGCCGCGCCGTGGTGACGGCACCTTCCTGCGCGGGCACAACAATATCTATAAGGTTTTCCTCGAGAAGATTTATCTCCTTCTCGCGAAGGACGGCCTCTGCGGCATCATCGTGCCCGACAATCTCAATATCGACAGCGCCTGCACAGGCCTGCGCCGCCTTCTTCTGCAGAAGACGACAATCCGGGAGCTCGTGACTTTCGTGAACAGACGCAAACTTTTCGATATCCACGGTCAGTACAAGTTCGATGTCCTGACTTTCATGAAACGCAGGCCGTCTCCCGACGCCGCGTTTGACGCCGGATTTTCCTGGTACGACCCGGTCTGGCTGGATGGACGGCCCTCGGCCGCGCATATGGCGGAACATCCCCTCAACGCCGGACGCTATCACCGCCGCTTCCGCTATCCCGTCGCCGCCATTCTCAGGAACGATCCGGATACGCTCACCATCTGGGAGTTCGGCTCAGCCGGCGGGATGAATGTGCTCGGGAAACTGAAGTCTTTTCCCTGCATCGGAGATCCGGAGGAAGAAATGCATATCCTCACATCCACCGAGTTCAACATGACGACGGACTCCGATCTCTTCCGGAAGGGAGGGAACGGCTGGCCGCTTTTCCAGGGGCGTACCATTCATCATTATAACGCCAGCTTCGGTCCGGTGGAACGCAGGGTGGATCCTGTGGAGGGAGAGAAAAGGCTTGCCCGGCGTCGCCGCTCTTCACCGGACGAACTCCCGGACAGAAACTACCGGCTCGCCTGGCGCGTCATTGCCCAGGCCACGGACAGCCGCAGTCTCATCGGCACTGTCATCCCGCCGAAGGTCTTCTGCGGCAACGCCCTCAACGCGGCGGAAATCATATATAAGGGGAAGATGGTATCGGATCCGGAACTTCTCTCCGGTTTGAACGTTATCCTCTCCTCCCTGTGCGCCGACTTTTACGTGCGCCTGCGTTCGGCCAAGAACGTCAGCGCTTTCATCGTCAGATCCGTTCCCGTCCCGCGGGATATACCGGCCATCAGGAAACTCGGCCGCCTCGCCCTTCCTCTTTACCTCGGTGCAGCGTTTGCGGCTTTCCGCGGTAGCGTGCCGGAAATGCCGGATCCGGAGGAAAGGATTCGGCGTATCGCTCTCCTCGATGCCATGACGGCGCGCCTTTACGGACTCGGTTCTGAGGAATACGGTCTGGTGCTGGATTCGTTCCCGTTGCTCGATGAGGTGGTGAAACGCCTGTACATAGGGGCTTTCGGGAGAGAAGAGGAAAATGGTTTCTGATTCGGAGCCACACCTGGGGGAGGATCTGCCCCTTCTCCCCTCACTGATCTGATTTCAGAGAAAATTTCGATGGCTTGCCGTCACCGTGGACCTGAAGCCCCTGTTTCGTTTTCGTTCAGTGTGTCGGGATCGCCAAAAAATTTGGCCGACGTCATCCTGTGTATACGAATAATTGATGTATTGGCGGAACCTTCCCCTGAGAGGAAGTAAAGCCCTCTCAGGGGAAGGTTCAGGTATTTTCGGAATATCACACCTAAAATCGTGCTAATTCGTTTCTATTCATTTACGAGTTTGTTGGTCACGTTGATAAAATCAGCAGGGATAGGCGTTCTCAGGCGCCAGACGATGCTGACAGGGCGGGAACCTTCGTGGCTGACGTAGTCGGCTTCACCGAGGAAGAGGTAGGGCATCTTACCAAGCGTGTCCTCTTTGTACTCGCGCACAAAGAGCAGAATGTGCTGTCCCAGTTTGCGGTGATTGAAGTAGCGCTGGGCCGTGGGAGATTCAGCGGCTGTCGTACTCTGTGATTCCCAGTGGAAGAGCGTGTCGTTTATCGAGTAGTCCTGATACATGGTCGTGGGGGAATAGTCTTTTTCGCTCTTGTTGAGGGTCACGAAGAAGAGGTCGCAATGCTTTTCCTTGATCTGGTAGACGCCCTGTCTCAGACTGGTTGGCATAAGCATATCGAATGCGGCGCATATCTGGTTGCGCGTATAGTGGGCATGGATGCGGAGAGGGCAGGGAAAGAGGAAGGTGTTGTTAAGGCTGCGTCCCCTGATGTTTTTGAGGCGATAGGCAATCAGTTCCTGTACTTCCCCGAGGAGCACGGGATTTCTGGAAAGGGAAGCCAGTTTTTCCCTGATGACGGCAGCGGCTGTCCTGTGTTCGAGTGATGCGTCCCAGAAGGTGAAGTAGAGCATCTTAAGGTACAGATCTTTAAGGGGGGGTAATTCCTGGGGAATGCTTTCAGGCTTCGAAAGTACTCTGAGGCAGAAGTGGCAGAATTCGGCGTCGTCAAAGGAGGCGAAGCGCGGCAAGGCCCTGGAGATGAGTTTTTCATCCGGCTCGGTAAATTCTTTCCTGCTCCCGGCAATGGTGGCGAGGCGCATGAAACCTTCCTTGCGTGAACTCTTGTAAATATCCGTGAGGGGGATACGCGCGAAGGCAAGAAAATTTTCGAGTGACAGGGGTTCGCCCGTGCTCTGAAAATCCTGGAGCAGACTGATGAGGTGGTTCTTTGTGGCGAGCTGGTGCCGGATGTTATCGAGGACGTAGTCCTGTGCGATCCGCTCAAGCTGGACGCAGCAGCCACTCGGGACGTTGGGTAAGCCGCTTTTTATCTCTTCACTGATGCTGCGCTTCGTTTTCCTCACGAGGGCGGCGAATTTTTCAGCGAAGCGGTATTTCCGGTTCGCCTGTCCGATGAAGTCGAGGACAGTCAGGAATTCTTTGCCCGGCGCGAGGCGCAGGCCTCGACCGAGCTGCTGCAGGAAAATCGTGAGTGACTGCGTCGGCCGCAGGAAAAGAATGGTGTCGATATTGGGGATATCGACGCCTTCATTGTACAGGTCGACGACGAAGATGAAGCGGATTTCACCGCTCTCGAGAGCGGCCTTTGCTGCATGCCTCGCGTCATCCTGCGAGAGGCCTGAGAGGTCCCGTGAGGGGATGCCAGCGGCATTGAAGCGATTGGCCATGAATTTTGCGTGTTCACAGGAGACGCAGAAACCGACGCCGTGCACGGTGGAAAGGTCCGTCGTGTAATGCCGGAGGTTGCGGATGATGTTATCCACGCGCTGTTCCGCAATTTTTGCCGAAAAGACATAGACCTTGTTGAGGTCGCTTGTCTGGTATCCGCTCCTTGTCCATGCGAGCTGGGAGAGATCCACGGTGTCCGTGACGCCGAAATAGTGGAAAGGCACGAGCATACTCCGCTCTATGGCTTCAAAGAGGCGGAGTTCCGTAGTGATGTGCCCACCAAAATACGTAAGGATATCTCCCCCATCCATGCGCTCCGGTGTAGCCGTGAGACCAAGCAGAATTTGGGGCTGATAATAATCGAGGAGCTGCCTGTAGCTTTGCGCGGCGGCGTGGTGGACTTCATCGATGACGATGTAATCATAGGCGTCTTTCGTCGTCTTTTTCCACCATTCTCTGGATTTGAATGTCTGGATTGAGAGAAAGAGGTGATCAGCGTCCGCATTACCGGTTAGAGAGTGAGCACCCACGAGAAGGCTCCCGAAGTTTGGATCCTGCAAAATACCCCGGAAGCAGGAAAGGCTCTGTTCGAGGATTTCTTCGCGGTGGGCGACAAAGAGCAGGGAGCATTTTTCACCGGGGTGTTCCCGCATGAAGCGCAGATAGTCAAAAGCCGCGAGAACGGTTTTCCCCGTGCCCGTAGCGGCGACGACGAGATTCCTGTAGTTGTTGCGCAGTTCCCGCTCGGCCGCGATTTCGTCAAGCATCTGGCGCTGGTAGGCGTAGGGCCGGATGGTAAAAAGATAGGAGGTCAGGGCTGTTCCCGGGTGGCGTTCCTCCTCGAGGGCGGCTTCAAGGCGGGGCTTATCAGTGAGAGTGTACGGCTCGAAATCAGGCGACTGCCAGTAGGATTCGAAGGTTGCCTGAACTTTTGCCGTAGTGGTAGGGGAATCGTACCTGGTGAGCTTGATATTCCATTCAAGGCCGCTCGTGAGCGCTGCGCCCGAGAGGTTGGAGGAACCGATGTAGGCCGTGTCAAAGCCTGTTTCCCGATAGAAGATGTAGGCCTTGGCGTGAAGGCGCGTCCGCTTCGTGTCATAAGAGATGCGAATCGTGGTATTCTTCAGACTTGCTATATCATCGATGGCTTTGCTGTCGGTGGCTCCCATATACGCTGTTGCGATGACGCGCAGCCGGCCACCGCGCTGGGTGAACGCCTCAAGCTGGGGACGAAGGAGAATGTAGCCGCTCCATTTGATGAACGAGACCAGCAGATCAATTCTGTCCGCACTCTGGATTTCCTTTTTGAGCTCAGACTCCATGGAGGGTTCCTGATTGGCCGTTCCGGTGAAGAGCGATGTTTCCACAAGAGAGGTTTCGGGACGGGGCAGGTGTTCCCTTGGGGCAAGCGGAAGGGCTTTTTCGTGTGTGATGCCAAGAAGCTGCTTGCCTTCTGCGTCGATGAGGTCTTCGTCGCTTGTGTCCGCTCCTACACTTGTCCCCTGCGCAGAGCGGGTTCTTTTTCGGATAAGAGAAATGATCTCATTGGCCAGAGAAATCTGCGCAGCAAGGCTGTCCGGAATTGTTGCTTCTTTGCTGTTTTTTGAGGGGCGGGGAGCCTCTCCGATTTCGGAGAGGCCCTGTCTGACAATGCCCGAAAGGTAGCCTGTGAGAACCTCTGCGGCCTCAGCGGGATCGATCCTGCGTTCATCGCTGCGTCCTTCCGGCAGGGTAGAGAGAAGGGTAGCAAGTTTTTCGCTTATGACCTGTTCGTAAAGACCCGGTTCGAGTTTTTCGCCCATTTTTTTCATGTTTTCGGCCTGATGTAAGAGCTGTATATTCTGAGTGATCTGATTCTTTCGGCAGTCTGATGTCTTTCCCCTGAAGCGTATTCTGGCAGAGGAGAACGTTTCTTGGCTAGCACCTTTTTCAGAGGAAGGAAAGAAGGGGCCCTTTTATTGACTGACGTTGCACAAAGAACTTCCAGAAAATCTGGAGAAATGAGTCAGACAGACAAAATACATTCAAGTTTAACTTGAAGAATTTTTTTAAGAAAACTAGCTAAATATCTTTTGCTTACCTGAAATCTCACTTAAAATTCACCACTATGCACACATACACTGAGAGTACCCGCCGCAATATCCTGTTCGCCGTCATGCTGGCTTCCTTTCTCACGCCCTTTGCCGGGAGCGCGCTTTCGGCCGCTCTTCCTGACGTTGGACGGGCCTACGGCGCGGGACCTGACAGTCTGGCCTGGATTCTGCAGTCTTTCCTGCTCGGCTGCATCGTGTTCATGCTGCCCGTAGGCAAGGTGACGGAAAAGGTCGGCTGCCGGCTGGTCTTCATGACCGGCATGGCCGTGTTTGTCATCTCGGCCCTCATCGCGCCCCTGCAGACGGAATACGCCGGCTTCCTGGCGTCACGGGCTCTGCAGGGCCTCGGCAGCGCCATGATCTTCGCCACCAACAATTCCATCCTGAGCCTGACCTTTCCCCCGGAAAAACGCGGTTTCGCCATGGGGTGGAACATCAGCATGGTTTTCCTCGGGAGCACGCTTGGCCCCTGTGTGGGAGGACTGGCCAATTTCTACTTCGGGTGGAAGAGCATTTTCTGGATTTTCGCAGCAGTGGGATCCCTCGCTCTGGCCTTTTCCTTTGTCTCCATGCGCGATCCCATGCGCCTGCCGCACACGGGGAAGGGTGCGGACTGCATTGGCATCGTGCTCTACGGACTCAGCATGCTCCTCACCATGGGAGGCCTCGCTGAAATAAGCCGCTGTGACTGGGCGGTCTGGGCCTTCACAGGCGGGATTGTTCTTGCCGTTCTTCTTGTGGTTCTTGAACGCCGTGTGCCGGACGACAAGGCTGTTCTGCCGACGCGTCTTTTCTCCACAAACCGCATGTTCGCGGGGTCCACTCTGGCTGCCGTCATCAACTTCGCTGGCGTCTTCGCCGAGCTCTTCCTCGTGTCCCTGTACCTGCAGTCCGTCCTCGGATTTTCTTCGAGGGAGGCTGGGCTCATTCTGCTTCTGCATCCGCTGCCCATGTGCCTTCTGTCCCCGCTGATGGGCTCGCTCTCCGATCGCGTCGGGTGCACCCGGCTCTGCTGTATCGGCATGGCTGTCATCACCATGGGGCTGGCTGCGGTCGGCGCGTGCGTGTTTTTCCGTCAGTTCTGGCCGCTCCTTCCGGCTCTCGCCGCAACGGGCGTGGGCAGCGCGTTCTTCGGGGCCCCCAACAATTCCGCGATTATGGGTTCCGTGAACAGGGAACAGTATGGTATCGCGTCGGCCATGCTGGGCGCCGCGCGCCTCGTGGGGCAATCCCTCTCCATGGCCCTGGCCGGCGTTGTCCTCACCATAAAGTGGCCCGGCCTCGCTCCGCGCGATCTGCTCGCCCTGGACATTATCATCGCTTTCGCTGTCATGACGGTCCTGACCGCCATCGGTATCTTCGCTTCGGCTCTGCGGCAGCCTGCGAAAGACCCAGCGGCGTGACAGTGGAGTGTTTTTGCGCCTTTTTTGAGATATTTTTAAAGTAAAACTTTAATTTTATGCCTGTTCCGGCACTCGACAGCAGAGACGGGATAGTGCATAATTACCAATCTCTAAGATATATGCCGTTTTCAGGGGAGGGCTTTACCCTCCCGCCACAGGCCGCGCGTTCCGCAGAGAGGGACTCCGGCAACTTCTACCTTTAGGTCAATCTCATGCAGTACGAACTTCCCACCATTGTCCTCGTGGGGCGCCCCAACGTGGGCAAGTCCACGCTTTTCAACAGGCTGATCCGCAGCAACCGCGCCATCACCCATGATATGCCCGGCGTTACCCGCGACGCTCTTCAGGGCGTGGTGCGCAGAAAGGACAAGCCGGAATACGGGATCGTGGATACAGGTGGCGTGACGCTGGACGAACGCGCCGTTGTGCAGGACGGCCCCGCCGGCATCCGCGGTTTCGAGAAGGAAATTCTTGCCCAGGTGGATCGCTGCGTGAAGGATGCCATGGGGCTCGCCTTCGTCGTGGACGGCCAGTCGGGCATGCTGCCCGCTGACAAGTTCCTGGCCAATCACATCCGCAGGCTCGGCCTGCCGGTGCTCTGCGTTGTCAACAAAGTGGATGGCGCGGAGCAGACCTACGAGCGCACCGCCGAATTCCACAGCTTTGGGTTCCCCATCATCGCGGTTTCCGCTGAGCACGGACACAATCTCGACGAGCTTTCCGATGCGCTGGCCAGGCTCATCCCCAAGGATGCCTTCGGTGCCAGGCTTGAGCGTCCGGCCCTGCGGCTCGCGCTGCTCGGGCGTCCCAACGTAGGCAAGTCCTCCATCGTCAACGCGCTTGCCGGAGAGAGCCGGCAGATTGTTTCCGATGTGGCCGGCACCACCCGTGACAGCGTGGACGTGCGTTTTACCGTTGATGGCGAGGACTATGTTTTCGTGGATACGGCGGGTGTCAGGAAACGTGCCCGCATCACCGACACGGTAGAGAAGTATTCCGTGAACTCTGCCATCAAGTCCGCCGGCAAGGCCGATGTGACCCTGCTGACGCTCGATGCCAGCGAAGGCGTGGGCAGCCAGGACAAACGTCTCATGGACATGCTGGACACCCGCAAGATTCCCTTCATCATTATCATCAACAAGTCGGATCTCATCCATCCCTCGAGGATGAAGGACGTTGTCGAGGAAGCCAGGAAGATGCTGGGCTTCTGCAAACATGTCCCGATACTGATTACCTCAGCCGCGCGCGGGACCGGGCTTGACCGCATCCTGCCCATCTGCCGCCGCCTGCATGAGGAATGCGGCGTGCATGTGTCTACCGCAAAGCTCAACAGGGCCATGAAGGAATCCCTTGACGCCCATCAGCCGCCCCTTGTCAAGGGCGTCCGCGCCAAGTTCTTCTATCTGACCCAGGCTGAGGAACAGCCGCCGACGTTCGTCTTTTTCGTGAGCGACGCCGATCGCGTTCCCACTACCTACGCGCGCTACCTTGAAAACAGCCTGAGGCGCATCTTTGAGATTAAGTACGCGCCCATGCGCGTCAAGCTCCGCTCGAGCCACAAGAAATAAGAGCTTCCAGAGCCAGTCATAAATTCAGCGCCCGCTTTCCCCGACCGGAAGGCGGGCGTTTCCGCGTTCTTCAGTGCCTGCTGTCCACCCACAGTGGGAAGCCGTTAGGACCGCCCGGCGGCATACGCTGCATCCTCTGACGCGGAGCTGTTTCTTCCTGCCTTTCCCTTTTTTGCCTGATTGTGCAGGGGGCCTCCTTTGTGGTTTTATCGGGGCCGGCTGGTCTCTTTGGGGGCCGTGGCGTTTTTCCCGCTGTAATGAGGGGACAAAGGCGGCGGAAATCTTTTCTGATCTTCTCTAAATCATGCACATTTCTCTCTTCTCTGGGACAAAAAAACGTTTTTGTGAAAAAGATGTTCCCCTGAGGAATGCCATGGGCATTCTTTTTTGTGAACAGTCTGAGGTGAGAGCATGTCAGAACGCGTGGATATAGACAAATCCTGGAAACTCCTGAAGGATGATATCGATGTGGCGACAGAAGGACATGAGGGGCCGATGGAGACGTCGGTGCCGGGTATGGTCTTCTACCGCTACACAAAACGGTATCCGAGCCATACCAGCTTTCTGCGCCCCCGGGTGGTCGTGGTGCCACAGGGAAAGAAGTATCTGCGCGTGGGCGATAAAGAGTATATGTACGGCTCCAGGCTCTGCCTCGTGACCGGCATCGATATGCCTGTTGTCAGCTGTGTCGCGGAAGCCACGGAAGATAAGCCGTACCTCGCGATGAGCCTGGATATCGATGCGGTGCTTATCGCAGACCTTTCCGCGAAGACGTCCTCTGTCGGCGGCGGAGTGCGTTCCGTCTGTGGCGCACAGGTCACGGAAATATCTCCCGAGCTTCTTGACGCATTTGTCCGGCTGGTGGAACTCACTCGCACCCCCGACGAGCTTCCCGTCATGAGTCCGATACTTGTGCGCGAGGTGCATTACCGGCTTCTGAAAAGTCCGTTCGGACAGCTTCTGCGCTCCCTCAGCGCTTTCGGTTCCCCCGGAAGCCAGATCGCCCAGGCCGTGGGCTGGCTCAGGAAAAATTTCCGCAATCCGGTGACCATTGAGGAGCTTTCCCTGCTCTGCCACATGGCGCCGTCCACATTCCACCGTTACTTTAAGGAAGTGACCACGCTGAGCCCTCTGCAGTACCAGAAAAGGCTGCGGCTTGAGGAGGCCAGACGGCTCCTTCTCAACGGGAGTTCCGTCACGGAATCCGCATACGCTGTGGGCTACGAGAGCGTGACCCAGTTCAGCCGTGAGTACAAGCGGCTTTTCGGCGACTCGCCCAAAAACAGCGTCCTCAGACTGAACGGCATGGTCAGGGAAAAACAGGAAAAAGACAAACACTGAGCCGGTCCGCCACAGACAGGTGAGAGTACGGCAGACCGGGAGTCATTCCCCGGCCTGCCGTTTCCTGTTTTCTCAGCAGACGCCGTTCAAATCGATGCCTCCGCTTTCGGTGATGACATCATAGCTCTCCGCGCAGGAGGAGAACGGGAGGACCCGGACGCGTGAGGCCTGCGACCAGGGGACCTCTTTCACTGCGTGCTCCGGAACCAGCCCGGAGCTGAGCAGGCCGGCGGCGGTGTCGCGGTCCGGGCTCATATCCACAACGGGCATTCCGTCCACGAAGCGCATGGACGCGGCAAGGCCAAGGCTGTGGCAGAGAAGCATTGTCTGGATGGCGGCCTCCATTCCTCCCGGCGAGAGCCGCAGCGTTCCAGGGCTGGTGAGGAAGGTGCCGCAGCCCTCGATGAGCCCTGTAAGAAATTCGCGGCGATCGTCCGTGCCGCGCCGGAAGACAAGGGCAGGGATATGACGGTCCCGTTCCCCCGGCTCCGAGAAGAGGGCATGCAGGGCGCGGGCGCAGCCGGGCCCCCCAAGAATGAAGCGGCCATTTCTGAAAGCGGGCCTGGCGTCCGGGAGCCCCGGAATTTTTCCGTGGGCGCAGATCCATGTCATCCAGTCCAGCATGGGCGCGTACCGGGGCAGGGGGCGCACGGCGGCGCTGTTCCTGTCCGGCAGAAGGGAAGCGGAGAGGAAGCCGAGAATCCGCATGCGGCCTGTCAGTTCAGGCGTATCGCAGACCGCATCCGGCCCCGGTGTGGGCTGAGAGATCGCGAGAGTCCCCGTAAAGTTCTTTCCCAGAGCCCGGAGAGGGACACGCCTCCAGCCGTCTGTCAGGATCCTGCAGCCGGGGAAAGCGTCGAGAAGGCGTCCTTCGGCAAAAACGAGGCGGCGCATGCCGCCTGCTCCTGGCGTGCGGACAAGAGCCCGCACAGGGACGAAGCCGTTCTCCAGGGAATCGTAGGCGAGGAGTCCGTCCTCCCCGAAGCCGGTGATGAAGAGGCTGGAACCGGCGCGCCGCGGCCTGCGTGAGAAAGAGAGCAGCCGGAAAAGGCGCGCCAGGGACAGGACGCTGAAT
Organism: uncultured Desulfovibrio sp.; assembly: GCA_900546145.1. GTDB lineage: Bacteria > Desulfobacterota > Desulfovibrionia > Desulfovibrionales > Desulfovibrionaceae > Desulfovibrio. The sequence goes on from URBN01000019.1 coordinate 33,140, forward strand.
CTGCGGCCCGATGAGGTTTTGATGAGAAAGCTCCCTGTCGTCCAGCCCGCCACGCCTGAGGAGAAGGGAACCTTTTCCCCGTCCGGAGCGGCTGCGGCGGACAGGCCGGGATCCCGGCTGACGGTCATCCGGGAAGAGGAGGGGAAGCGGATTCCGACAGGCAGGGGAGCCGGGGAGTCGGGAGAACAGCCGGGAAGAGGGCCCGTTATCATTCCTGCACCTCCACACCGTTGATATCATACCCTTCGCCGTCCACGACGAATTCGTAGCTGTCGTCCTTCCCGGCCAGAGGGAGTGCCGCAGAGGCGGAAAAACGGGCCGTCCTCACTACGTCCTGTCCGGTGCCGTCCACCACCGCCATTTCCGCGGATTCGCAGTGACGGAGAAACGCGGGCGATGGCGGAATTTCGAGAACCGTACGGGGTCCCGCCATGGAGAGCCGCGTGTTGAGTCCGAGGCTCAGGCAGAGCATCTGAAGCCGGACAGCCAGTTCAGGGGATGAGAGGGCAAGCCGCACGAGGCCGTTTTTTCTGTCCCGCTCACCCTTCCGGTCGGCGATGCGGGCCAGAAAGAGAAGCCGGCTTTCCCTGCTTCTTCCGAAAAGGCCGCCGCGTGTGCGCGAAGACGTTGTTCCGCCGCCACGCGGAAGGAATTCCGCGCCGGCAGGCTGCCTCCGGCTGAGGCGGGCGTGCCCCGCGTAGCCGCAGCGTTTTTCCGGAGGCAGAACGAGATCCAGCACCCTTCCTTCGGTGAAGGAAAGATGTGCCCAGCCGTCAGTGTCCCGGTGACGGTTCAGGAAGAGCAGGGGAAGAAAGCCATCGGCTGACGAGGAGAAGACGCCCACTCCTCTTTCTCTCAGATCAATCTGCTCGGTGGCCCCGGAGGCACGGCTGCCGAGCCGTTTTTTCAAAAGCCGGAACAGAGCCGCGGCCGGAAGGACGAAGGGCGTACGAGCGCCCAGAATGGGGATGAGAAACGTGCCCGTTGACCATCCTGCGAGTCCGGTGACACCGCAGCGCAGGGGATAAGACCACGCACCTTCTCCGTTTTTCTGCGTGGAACTCACCGGGGCAGTCTGCTTCGTCATGCTGGAGCCTGTGGAAAATTTCATGCGGCTGAACCTCCGGCCCTGTTTTCATTAAAGAAGACGAGGGGCCTTTTTGAGGTGAAGGCGTAAACCGTCATCGGCGGCCTGCCAGAGAAGAGCCGGGGCAGGGAGATCCCCGGCAGCCATTTTAATAAAATCGTTCTCATAATAGAACGTTTTACAAATTGGTAAAAAAGCGTTCCCCCAGAGTGGGGAGATATATCTTCAAAGGAGCCGGATCCCTGGAACAGGAGAAAAATGGCAGCGGAAAAGTTCCGTCTGCGCTTCCCGCGGTGAAAGCGCGGACTACATACTAATCACACAAAAATCCGTCAATATATTTTTTAAAAAAATTTCATAAAAAAACAGGGATCCGGGAGGATCCGGGGACTATGGCTCCCGGATATCATTGCAACATGAACAGGAAAGATGCAATAAATTGATAAATAACAATGAAAAATATTTTTTTATATACTATTAAATGAATTTTATATGTGTATACCACACTATTGCATGAATTATTTCTTTTATACATTGCCGGCGGTCCGGCGAAAAACGCCGATTCTGCCGCCGCCGCGCCGCCGGACTGCTGGTCCTTCTCTCCGGGAAGAAAGCGCGCCGCGGGCTCCGGATCCGGAAAGGCTTTCTGCCAGCGCCTGCCAGTACGCCTCACTCCGGGGCTGTGGCCGGTGCCGGATAAAACGTGTATGGTGGCGCACGCCTGCAGGAACCGGCCGCGTTCCGGCCATCCCGGTCCGCGAAACTGAGAGAATCAGGCAAAATTCAGCAAGGATAAGGGCTTTTTTCGCCCGGACGGGCGGGGTAGTTTCCCACAAGCCGCTCATGATGGCCTCTGGCCTGGGCGGGAGATCAGGAGGCATGCGATATGGACAGAATTCAGATGACGAAGAATAACATGGAAAAATTTTTCGGAAAGGGAGCCGCTCCCCTCGAAAAGACGGATCCTGAGTTCGCGGCTATCCGCGACAGGCTCATCTACGGGCAGATTGCCTCCCGCGGCACGCTCGGCGACAGTCTTCGCATGCTGGTGACCCTGGTATCGCTGACGGCCGGCCAGAATCTTGATGGATTCAAGGAACAGGTGAAAGCCGCCCTGAGAGCCGGGCTCACGCCCATCGAGGTCCGCGAGGCTCTGTACCACTGCGCTCCCTATACCGGCCTTCCCCGCGCCGAATCCGCCGTCCGCCTTGCGGATCAGGTTTTCCGCGCCTCGGGCGTGGATCTTCCTCTCCCCGATGCCGCCACCGTGACCGAGGAGACCCGTTTTAAGGATGGTCTCGCCGCCCAGAAGGCCATTTTCGGGGACTCCATTGACGAGATGCACAAAAACTGCGCGCCGGGACAGCGGGATATCATGGTGGACTATCTTTCTTCCTACTGCTTCGGCGACTTCTACACGCGCCGCCACCTCGATCTGAAGACCAGGGAGCTTCTCACCTTCTCCATCATCGCCACCCTCGGCGGCTGTGAGCCCCAGCTCAGGGCGCACACCCAGGGCTGCGCCAATATGGGCCTCACCAAACAGAATCTCGTGGACGCCATCGCCTGCCTTGTGCCTCTCATCGGATTTCCCCGGTCCCTGAACGCGCTCGGCTGTGTTAACGCCGTACTCGCTGACTAAAAAAATTTTCCGTCCCGGCCTCCGTCCGGGACGGAAAGCAGATTTCACCATGGCAGCACGTTCCGATACTTTCGTCGATTCCCACGTTCTCTTTGACTTCGGCCGTTCGTCCCGCATCGGCCTTCCCGAGGCCGTTTTCTGCGAAGGGAAGCCTTTCTCTTCTCTCAAAGCCCTGCTTTCCCGCTTCGGCCGCGGATCCGGTCATCCCATTCTTTTCACGAGGCTTTCCCCTGACGTCTTCGGGAGCATGCCAGAGGAAATAAAGGCGACCTATGACTACGATCCTCTGTCCCGCACGGCTTTCGGGGATACCATGCCGGAGAGAAAGCGCGGCAGCGTGGCCATTGTTTCGGCCGGCACGGCTGACGGCTTCGTTACCTTTGAGGCTGCCCGCACGCTGACCTATCTCGGCGTGCATAACGAGGTCTTTGAGGATTGCGGAGTGGCCGGCCTCTGGCGCCTCACGGAGAAGCTTCCCGCCATCAACGCCTGTGACTGCGTCATCGTGGTGGCCGGGCTGGACGCGGCGCTCCTCAGCGTGGTCGGGGGCCTCATCTCAAAACCGCTTTTCGGAGTGCCCACGTCTGTGGGCTACGGCGCCGCGGAAGGCGGAAAAGCCGCGCTCGCCAGCATGCTCGCGAGCTGCGCTCCGGGCGCCTGCGTGCTCAACATCGATAACGGCTACGGCGCCGCCTGCGCCGCGGCAAGGGTGATACATGCCATTGAACACAACAACTGATGCTCTCAAAACGGGTACCGTCCTCACGGTGCGCGCGTATTCCGGCATAGCCGGAGATATGATTCTCTCCGGTCTCATCCGGATGACCGGCACAGACGGGGAAGGTCTGCAGAAACGTCTCGCCGCCATTATGCCCGAACTTTCGGGCAGCGCGGTTCTGGAGTCCGCCTCTGTGCAGCATATCGCGGGCTGGCGCCTCAGGGTCAGCCTGCCGCACCAGCACGGGCACCGTACGCTTTCCGACTGTGAGAAGATCATAGCCTCTGCCGGCATGGACGCGGGCGCAAAGGAGACGGCGCTGGCCGCTTTCCGCCTTGTCGCCGAAGCAGAGGGCAGGGTGCACGGCGTGAAGCCTGAAGAAGTCCATTTCCATGAAGTCGGCGCCCTCGACAGCATCCTCGATATCTGTCTCGCCTCCCAGCTTTTCCACGAACTCAATCCCGGCCGCTTTGTCGTAAGTCCCCTGCCTGTCTGCGACGGCAGCATCGCCTGCGCCCACGGGGTCATCCCCTGTCCCGCTCCGGCTGTCGCCGAGCTCCTTGAGGGCGTACCTGTGCGTCCGTTTGCCGGAGAGGGGGAAACGGTGACACCTACCGGACTTGCCCTTCTCAGGGCCATGGGAGCGGAATTCGGGCCGTGGCCGGCCATGCGGATTGTGCGCATGGCCCGCGTCTACGGAAACACGGTCTTTCCCGATGCGCCCAATGGCGCGCTCTTTGCCTTTGGTGCCGCGTCGTAAAAAAGAGCAGTTATTTCCCATTCCGGCTGCGCTGCGTCCGGAGAGCTTCACCCGGTCATTTATGCCGGGAGTCTCTCTTTTTTCCGCTTTCTGCGGCAGTCTGTCCTTTCCCATCAGCAGGATACGGACGGCCGCGGCGCGGCCGGTATCTGAACGCGGAAGTTTCTTTCGCAGGAGAAAACCATGAAAAATCTGTTTGCGTACAACGGCGGCCTTTCCAGACGTTCTTTTCTGGCGGCTTCCGCCGCCGGCCTCTGTGCCCTGTCCCTCTCTCCCCTGGATGCCATGGCCGCTGACGCCGGCAGCTGGGGCAAAATCCTTGTGCTCTATTATTCCCGTAGCGGCAATACCAAAGCCGTGGCCGAGGAAATCCACGCTAAAGTGGGCGGCGATATCTTCCAGCTGAAGACCGCCAAACCCTATCCCGAAGGCTATGACGATGTCGTGGAAATCGCCAAGAAGGAAAAGGCTTCCAACGCCCGTCCTGCCTATGCCGAACCCGTCCCGGATCTGAATTCCTTCAATACCGTCTTTATTGGCTATCCCTGCTGGTGGGGCACCATGCCCATGGTGTTCTTCACTCTCCTTGAGAAGTATCGCCTTGCGGGAAAGACCATTGTGCCCTTCACCACGCACGGCGGCAGCGGCTTCGGCGACAGCCTCAGGGATTTGAAGAGGCTCTGCCCGAAGGCGAAGATTCTCCAGGGCCTCGAAGTACGCGGCACGGCTGCCCACAGCTCTGAGGATCGTGTCAGCTCCTGGCTGAAGAAACAGGGCTTCGTGCTCTAAATTCTCTTCCCCGGTTTTCCCCCCGGCCTCAGGCCGGATAATCTGAACAGAACGCCATTCCGGACCGAAATCCGGAGTGGCGTTTCCCGTTTGCAG
>URBN01000020.1 GCA_900546145.1 uncultured Desulfovibrio sp.
GCGCATCACCAACTCAACGAAGCAGGCGGAGGCGGCCGGCGTGTCCCTCTCCGGCCAGGTGGGCAGCACGGTTTCTTCCCGCACCGCCGATTCCCAGACGGCCCAGACCGCCACAAGCCGCCTCTCCTATGACACCTGGAAGGAGATACTCGAGAACGTGCGCATTCTTCTCTCGCCAAAGGGCCGCGCCACAGGCTCCCTCTCGGCCGGCACCATAACCGTGCATGACCGGCCTGAAAACATCCGCAAGGTGTCCCGCTACATCGCCGGAGTGAACGAGAGCTACTCGCGCCAGGTGGCTCTCAGGGTCAATGTCTATTCCCTCGAGACAAACAGAAACTCCCAGGCGGGCATCGACGTGCAGGCGCTCTTCAGCAGGGATGCCGGCGCCGGCGTGAGTGTGGTGGCCGGCGCGCTCTCCCTGGCCGCGGGATCCGCGGACACCACCTCGGCGGCCATAGTCAAAGGCGATCTCAAGGGTTCCGCCGGGATCCTGAAGGCGCTCGGCGCCTGGGGAAAGGCTACTCAGATCACGAGCGGCGGACTCGTGGTGCGCAACAATGTGCCGGCTCCGCTTCAGGCCATACGCAAGGTGGGCTACCTGGCCGGCATCTCTTCCCAGACCACGGACTACGGGCAGACCACCACGGTGACGCCCGGGGAGGTGAGCACGGGCTTCTCCATGACCATCCTGCCCCACATCCTGGACGGCCGCCGCGTGTCCCTCTCCTGCTCGGTCACCCTCTCCTCCCTCGAGTCCCTGCGCGAGTACACGGCCGGCACAGCGAAGGTCCAGCTCCCCCAGACAGCGAGCCGTGCCTTCAGCCAGTCGGCCACGCTCCATATGGGGCAGACCCTCGTTCTGGCAGGTTACCAGCAGACCGGACAGGACAGCGCCGGTTCCGCGGGCCTCTTCCGCTTCTCCCGCACGGGCGACGAATCCCGCACGCTGCTCATCATTACCATAGGCGTGGAAAACGCGGCCCCCGAACTCGCCGGCCTCGGAGCTGCGGGAGGACAGCCGTGATCGCCATTCCCCTCCCTGAAAAATTCCCGCGCCCGGTGCCGCGCGTAACGCCATGACGGGAAAAATTCTTTTCCTGGGCGGCCGCCCCTGGCGCGCGGGCTTTGACTGGACCGCGCCGGGGCCAGCCCCTTCCGTTTCCGCGGTCCGCAGGGAAGCCGCGCTCCGCGGCGCGGACACCGTCGTTTTCCTGGGGCCCCGCGGATCCCGTCAGACGGGCTGCGCCGCGGCCGGCGAAGGACTCGCCCCCTCCCTCGCGGCTGCCCTCTGTCACGCTCTTTCCGGGGAAAAGGGCGTTCTCCTCTCTCTCTGTCTGAAAGACGTCAGCGGCGCCCCCTTCTGGTGGGTGCTCGGCCTGCTCGGCGGCGCCGTGGCGCCGGGATCCGGCGACCAGGTCCACGCCACGGAGGAGGACGCCGGCCAGGCGGCTGTACGGCTCGCCCGGCTCGCGGGCGGCAGGGACGCCTTTTCCCTGCGCGCCGCTTCCTCTGAGCCCGGAGAGTCGGCGGAGCTCCTCACGCGCCTTCTCACGCGGGGCGGCATGCCCGGACGCGCGGCCCGCTTCGCCTGGCGCTGCCGGCCCGTGCGCTCCCTGCGCTCCCCTCTCCGCATCTTCCTGGAGTCCGTCCTCTTCTGCGCGGCATGCGGCTTCTTCCTGCCGCCGGCCCTGTCCTCCCTCATGGAACGGATGGACGCGCTCACGGGAAAGGGAAGTTCCGGCGGCCTGGCGCGCCAGGCCGGGGAACACCCTGAGTCAGTCTTTCCTCCGGCATGGACCTCACTCCCGGAAACGGCGTCCGCGGGCCGTTCCTGCCTCGCCGGCATCTACGAAGCGCCGCGCGAGCTCTCGGGCTGGATCTTCCGCAGCGGCGCGTGCCGTCCGCGGTCAGTGTCCGGCGGGGAAGGCGGTGTGACCCTGCTCCTCACTTACGCCCGCACTGCGGCCTCAAGCTATACGGGGCTCCCCAAAGACGCGTCTTTCCAGGATGCGCGTCCCTCGGAAATGACGCGCAGGGTGACGCTCTCCGCTGCGCCGGGTCCGGGGCCTGACGCCTGGAAAACCTTTCTCACGAAAAAGGACGCTTCCGCCCGCTTCCTCGATCTGCTGCAGCGCGCGAAGGCCCGCGGCGGCGTGCGTTTCAGGGAACCCGCGAAACTGACGGATAAAGACGGCGCGGTCATAGTCTGCCCGTGGGCGGAGGGCGCCTGGAATATATCCGGCCTGCAGGGAGACAGCCTCCGGGACGTCCTTGACGCGCTCCGGAACCTGCCCGGCTTTTTCCTGACCGGACTCACTGTACAGGGCGGCAGCTGGACCGCCAGAGGAGACGCCTATGCCCGATGATACCAGGGAACCCGCTTTCCCTGACGAGAACAGAAACGCCATGGAGGAAAGCTCCGAAAACGGCGTGGACGATCTGGCCCGCCTTTTCGGGGGCTCTCCGGAAGGCGGGGAAAAAACTTTTTCCCGGCCGGCCCGATCCCGGCCTGGCAGACGCGCCCTGGCCATAACCACCTGCCTCGCCGTCCCGCTCACAGCCTGCGTCTGCGGCGCCGCCTTCTTTCTGCAGGAAGACCCGGCTCCGGGATACGAAGCCGCCGGGGCTCCCGCTCCCGCGCCGCGCGTTCACAGGAAGCCGGAAGCTCCTGCTGCGAAGGAGAGTGCCGGCGCAGCCGCGGCTGATGCCGGAAGGCCCGCCGCGCAGCCGGGATCTCTCGGGGAGAACGCGAAGCTCATGAACGAGCTCGAGGCGATGCGGCTCAGGACGCGCATCGCCCGTGAGGAAGCCGAGTATCTGAAAGCGAAGCAGGCAGCCGATGCGGTGAGAAACGGAACAGGCACGAAGCCCGCGGAAAGCCGTCCCCCCGCACAGGCCCCGGCCAGCCGTGAGGAAAAAGCCCCCCGGCTGACCGGAAGGGACGTCATCATTTCCGTACAGGGCGCGGGGGACAGTCTGTGGGCCCTCGCGCGCACCGCGGAAGGCCGCATTGTCACCCTCAGGCCGGGCAGTCCCTTCGCCTGCGGCAGGGTAAGCGCCGTGACCCGCCAGGGCGTGCGCGTGCGCTGCCAGGGCTCCACGCTTTTCATTTCATTCTGAGGAGAGAAGCATGCCGGATACCGGAAACGATCAGACCCTGCGCCTGCGGCTTGCGGAACTTATGGCCGGACTCAGCGGGCCGGTCCGGGAAAAAATACGCCTTTCGCCGGACAGAAGCGTCCTGGACTATTCCCGCGAAATCGCCGGGAACCTGCCCTTCATGGCCCTCGCCTCCTTTCTGCAGGAAAACTGCGGGACGCGCGCCGTGCCGCATCCGGCGGCCGAGTTCGCCCTGCGCTTCGCCGGACGCGGCGGGGAGACGGAGACAGGGCGCACGGAGGTGCAGCGGAGGCTCGTGAGCCTTCTCGCTGAAGCCGGAAAAAGCGGAGCCTCGGACGTGCATATCGCTGATATGGGCGCCTACGGCCTCGTGCGCTTCCGCGTGCGCGGCGAGATGCGCCCGGCCGCCGAAATCTCCGGCACCCTTGCGAGGCGTTTAATCGCCGTCGCCTTCAACGGCCTCGGCCAGCAGAACGGAACGCCGGGCTTTTCGCAGGCCTCCCGCCAGGACGCGCGCATCGTAAGCCGTTCCGTCCTGCCGCCAAACGTCCATTCCGTGCGCCTGCACGCGGAGCCGATCCAGTCCGACACCGCGGCCAGGGGCACCCTCCTCGCCATGCGCCTCCTCACCGGAGCGGACGGCGTCTCGGGCAGTCTCGGGGAGCGCCTTGCCGCGCTCGGCTATTCTGAAAAACAGTGCCGCCTCATGGCCTCCCTCGCGGAATCACGCGGCCTCACCCTCCTCGCCGGCCCCACGGGGCACGGCAAATCCACAACCCTGCGCCACGTCATGGAGTCCATGGTCATCTCCCGTCCAGACCAGAGCTACCTCTCCGTCGAGGATCCTCCGGAATACCCCATGGCCGGCGTCAGGCAGATTCAGGTGCCTACGTCCGGAGGAGACAGGGCCTCGGCCTACGCCGACGCCATAGCCGGTGCCATGCGCTGCGACCCCGATGTCATCATGATTGGCGAGATTCGCTGGCCCGCTGCCGCAGCCGCCGCGCTCGACGCGGCGCTGACCGGCCACGCCGTGTGGACCACCGTGCACGCGGCCAGCGCCTTTGCCATTGCCCGCCGCCTCACGGGCATGCTCACGTCAGCCGGCGTCCCCGATCCCAGGGAAACCCTCTTCGGACAGGGCGTCTGCGCCGGACTCATCTGCCAGCGCCTCATGCCCCTGAACTGCCCCAGCTGCAGCCTGCCGCTCTCCTCCCTGACAGGGGAAGCGCGGCGCCGGCTTCTTCCGAAAGAACTTGAAGCATTCCTCGAAGGCGCCCTCGGCCCCTCCGCCATGGGCGGCGTGCGCCTGCGCAGTCCTGACGGCTGCCCGGCCTGCGGGGGACAGGGCATCCTCTCCCGCGCGGCAGCGGCCGAGATCGTCGACTGCCGCGGCGAAGTGGGCAGGCTCCTCTCCAGGGGAGAGGACGGGGCAGCCAGGGCGCTCTGGGAACGGGACGGCGGCGTCACCATAGCCGGCCGCTGCCTCGGGCTCATCGCGGAGGGACGTCTCGATCCCGTCACCTACGTACACAGGCTGGGCGGCCTGTCAGCTCCGGATGCGTTCATATAACAGGCTGTTTTTACGTAATAAACAATACATTTTTAAAGTAAAACTTTATAATTCAGGAAGACCTCCGGTGGCCATGGCGGGAGCGGAACGCATCCCTGCTCTGCGGCGTCCTGCGGTATTTCTTCACGCAATACTTTAAAAACCTGCCCGAATGGAGGAACCATGTCCCTTCTTTCCGAATACGCCCTGCGCCGGGCTTTCCGCCCGTCCGTGCGGGCAAAACTGTGGAGGCGTCTCGCAGCCAGGGCGGCGCTCGGGCTCCCCGTGTGGGACGCCGTCGAAGACGCGCGCAGACGGGCTGAGGGGAAGAATCCCGGCTTCGCCAGGGCCTGCGGCAGGCTTCTCCTGGCCCGCGACTCCGGGCTCGGCCTCGCTGACGGGCTGGGCGGCCTCGGCGCTCCGGGCGAAGGGCTGCTTCTCGCAGCCGGCGAAGACGCGGGCCGTACGGCCGAAGGCCTCTCCCTCGCGGCGGAGCTTCTTGAGACACGGGGACGCGTGGCGAAGGAGGTGAAATCCGGGCTCGCCTATCCCGTGTTCCTGGTTCTGCTCTCCGTCATCGTGCTTGTCCTGACCTCAAGGCTCATAGTCCCCCAGCTGGCCGCAGTGCTGGATCCGGAGTCGTGGACCGGCGCCGCAGCGTGGCTCTACGCGCTCTCCGGCTTCCTGAACTCGTCCCGCGGCCTTTTCCTGGGGCTCGTCCTCATCCTGCTCGCCGTCCTCACCGTGACAGGGCTCGGCACCTGGACCGGCCCTCTCAGACAGCGCCTCGATGCCTTCGGCCCCTGGAAGCTGCACGCCCTCTCCGAGGGATCGGCCTTTCTCTTCACGCTGGCCACGCTGTCCATGGCGGGCGTGCAGACGCGCGTGGTGCTCGAAACCTGCCTTGCCTCCCCCTCTTCCTCGCCCTGGCTCAGGGAACGCCTCAGAGGCGTCCTGCGCGTCTACGGAAGCGGCACGAACCTGGGGGACGCCCTGGCCGGCGCCGGGCCGTCCTTCCTGCCTGAAGAGGCCATCGAGGATCTGCGCGCCCTGGACGGGCTGGACGGCTGCGGGGAGCGTCTTCTTGAGACGGCGCGCGCGGAGATCCGGGAAGGCACGGAACGCGTTCACGATTCCATGCGGGCGCTCGGCACGTTCCTGCTCCTTCTCGTTTTCGGTCTCGTCCTGCTCATTCTGGCTGGCGTCTTTTCCTTTCAGCAGCAGTTCGCGTCCTCGGTGTAGCCCGTCCTACCTGCGGCCCTTCAGGAGGAAGAACGTCCAGGGGATCAGCGCAAAGCAGAGGACAAAGGGAAGAAGAAGCGCATCGGCAAGGCCCACGAGCTTGGCGATGCCGCCGAGGAGCGGCGGGAAAAGGAGAAGCGAGCTGTAGGCCAGAACGGAGACAGCAGAGCTCGCCCGCTCGAGGCTTATGCCGGGACACCTGCCCGCCTGGCTGAAGAAAATGGGCCCCACGGGCGAGATGCCGGCGCCGAGAATGGCGTACCCGGCCAGGCAGATCAGGGGATTCCCCGCGAAAAGCGCCACGGCGAGCCCGCAGAAGGCTATGGCCGAGCCCGCCACGGACAGGGTCCGGTCCCCGAAACGTGCGCGCATTCTGTCCCCGAAGAGGCGGCACACGGCCGCGGCGGACCCATACGCGCCATACGCCAGGGCCGCTGTCTTCTCGTCCGCGCCCTTGACGGTGAAGAGGTAGAGGCTGCCCCAGTCCCCTGACGATCCCTCCACGGCCTCGATGAGAAGATACCCGAGGCCGCACCCTATGACGAAAAGCGGTATGCGCCCGCTCTCCTTCGCCCCGCCTTTCCCGGCCGGACTCTCATCTTCGTGCTGCAGGGAGCGGCAGGCTGGCAGAAACAGGAGAAAAAAGAGTGCGGCGAAGAAGGCCACGTTCGGAAGCGGAGGAAGGGACAGGGAAGAAAACGCACTGCCCGACGCGGATCCGAGGAAGATGCCGAAGCCGTAGAAGGCATGCAGAAAGGACATGCTCGGCCGGCTGAAATGCTTTTCTATGAGCATGCCCTGCGTGTTCACGCACGCGTCCAGCATGCCCATGAAAAAGCCGAATATCCCGACGCCGATAGCCAGCTGCCACACGTTCACCGCGAACACGGCCCCGAGCAGGGAAACGACCATGAGCGCGGCGCTCCAGCGGCAGAGCCGCCCCGACCCGAAACGCCGCAGGGCACAGGCGCTTCCCAGAAGCGCCGCGAATCCGCACAGGCCCATGGACAGGATGATCAGGCCCACCTCAGCCTCATCTGCGCCCACCTGGGCCTTGAGGGCCGGCATGCGCGAGAGAAGAATGGCGTAGAAAATCGTTGAAGCAGTGAAAAAGAAGGAAACGGCCAGACGGGCCTTTGTGTATTCGGAAATTTTCATGATGGATACGGGCTGGATGTTACTGAATAGAGGACTATAGCCCGGCCGGCCCCGGCGGGCAACACAGGCGCAGAAAAGCCGGAAGCGTCAGCCGACACCGGATGCCCCGTATTCCCGCCCGGCATCTTCTCCGTCATGCAGACACCGCAGCCTGCCGGATCCCGGTTTGATCGGTATTCATAAATGTTATAAATAAAAAAACATCGATTTCCGGGACAGACCGGACGGGCTTTCCGCTCTCACGGCACCGCCGGGACAGCCGTCCGCCCCAGGGGCATCACGGGAAGAGGAATAACGGGAAAAAAAACAAAGGAGTAACTATATGAAAGCAAAGAAAACGGTACTGGCTTTTATGGCGGGACTGAGCCTTATGGCAGCCTCCACTGCCTGCCCGGCGCTGGCGGCAGATAACATGCCGTCTTTTAAGAATAACAGGCAGATGGTGGAATATTTCTGGAATGAGATTTTCAACAAACACAATACTGCCGTGATCGACAGCCTGACGTCCCCGAAATACATTCAGCACAGCCCCGGCTTCGCCGATGGCCGTGAGGCGTTTAAGACCGGCGTCCAGGGATTCCTCAAAGAATTCCCGGAAAGCAGGGCGGTCATCAAACATATCGGCGCTGACGGCGATCTCGTGTTCATCCACAATCACATCACGCTGAAAGATGGCGACCGCGGTCAGGCTGCTGTCGATATCTTCCGCGTCAAAGACGGCAAAATCGCGGAGCACTGGGATGTCATCCAGGATATCCCGGAAAAAGCCGAAAACAACAATACCATGTTCTAAGCTGCACGGGGATAACGGCCTGAGCGGCCTCCTCTGCGTATGAAGCACAGACGGCCGGGAGAATGCCTCCCGGCCTTTTTTTATTTCCCGTCATGCCGCATGAGATACATGGTCCAGGGAATAAGAAGAAAGGTGATGCAGAGAGGCACGAACATGGCCTTCTGGAGCCCCACAACGCCGGCCAGGCTGCCGATAAGAGGCGGAAAGAGCATGAGCGGGCCATTGGCCATGAGCACGACCACAGAGGTGGCTTTGGCCGTGCTCACGCCCGGACACTGTCCTGCCTTGCTGTAAAAGACGGGGCCAAGCGGGAAAAGCCCGATGCCGAGCAGGGTGTAGCCGATGAGCGCGGTCACCGGATCCGGGGCGATAATGACGAGCCCCATGGAGAGGAAGGCCACGATGGCACCTCCCGTGGCCAGGAAACGATCGCCGAGCTGGGTGCGCAGCCAGTCGCCGAGCAGGCGGAAGAAGGCTAGGGATGTGCCGCAGAGCCCGTAGGCCAGCGCTGCCGTCTCTTCATTGGCGCCCTTGCAGGTGTACATGAAGAGACTCCCCCAGTCGCCTGCCGCGCCGGTGACGGAATAGGAGCCGAGCACGGTGAGGCCACAGAACCAGACGAGCCTCGGCACGCGCTCGCGTTTCTTTCTACCGGGAACCGGCTTCTCGAGGGGCGGATCCTTTTCCACGTGCTTCCAGGCGGGATAGAGGAGCAGAACCGCGGGAATGGTCATGAGACCCAGGCTTTCCGAGGGAGACAGCTTCAGGGCAGCGGCGAGGCCGCCCGCGGAGGAGCCGATGAGGAGCCCTATGCCGTAAAAAGCGTGCAGCATGGACATGGTCGGCTTCTTATACCGCACCTCCACAAGAACAGCGTGCGTGTTCGCGCAGAGATCCGAGACATTGAGGAAGAACCCGAAAAGACCGGCGCAGACGGCGAGTCCCGGCACCGTGGTGGCACGGGTGCCCAGAACGAGAACAACGCACATGGCCAGCATGCTCCAGGGGCAGAGACGCCGGCTGCCCACGCGCCGCAGGAGCTGGTTGCCGCACAGGAGGGCGCAGAGGCCGCACAGCCCGAGCGTCAGGAGCACCCAGCCGATCTCGGTCTCCGTGGCGCCGGTCTGGGCTTTGAGGGCAGGCATGCGCGAAAGGAAGAGCGCGTCAAAAAGATAGGGAAACGTAAAGAAATAAAAGCCCGAGATGCGGGCCTTCTCAAAGGCGCTGAAGTGCATGGGGATGACCAGGTGAAAAGGGGGTGAAGGACGCGGGGTACGGAAGCGCTCCCGGACTGCGGCTGCGGTTCCGTTACCGGAACACGGCTGAACCGGCCGGCGGCAGACAGATGCGCTGTCCCGCAGCCGGGACGCTGCCAGCCCCGTCACGGACTGCTGTCCCGTTACGGGGCCGGCAGTCCGTGACAGATCCGGTTTTCATACTCTTTTTCCGCAGGGCACGCAAAAAAGACCTCCGGCCGCGTGAGAGCCGCCGGAGAACTTCATCTCAGGCTGGTGGAAGAAAACGCCTATTTCGCGGCTTTTTTGCGCGCCAGGGAGAGGTATTTGCCCTCCTTGCCGGTCACGTGCTCAACCTTCAGCTTCAGGATGACAAGATTTCTGCCGAAAACGGAGATTTCCTTTTCCAGCGCCTCTTCCGTTGTTCCGGGAGCGAGATGCAGTGTGAATTTTCTGACGGTTTCTTCTCTTTCTGCCTCACCGGCCACAAAACTGACCCTGCCGAAACAGATCACGCTCTGGAAATCCGTGCTCAGCTTCGGCTCGTTGATCCTGTCTGAGCCTACCACGCAGAAACTGGCACGATCATCGTGCTTCAGGCAGTCTATTCTGTGCCCTTCCTTTCCGCAGTGCATGTAGAGGCACCCGTCTTCATAGAAATAATTGATGGGGACGCCATACGGCCAGCCGTCCGCGTCCGTAACGGAAAGGACACCGTACGTGCCTTCCCTGAGAATCCTTTCAACCTCTTCCTCCGGAAGAGCCTGTCCCCTGCGGCGAAGTTCCCTGAACATGCCATTTTCCTCCATATAAATGCGTTGCGGCCATGGGCCGTTCTGTTCTGCCAGATACAGGGACAGTCCGTTCCTGTCAAAGGCATGGTATAAAATTAAAAATTTCTTCATTGCTAAAAATTTTATTGACTTTTCAGAAAGACTGCCGCATCCTGCGCGCGGAAGGACGCCCTTCTCCTGCAGGTATCTCATTTTTTCTTCCCGCTTTAAGCCCGTTCCTCCGTGAACGGCAGGAGGTTTGCTTGAACCTGACAGAGGTTCTGCTCGCTGTTATTGTTTCACTGGCCGTCATTGCCGGCGGCTACACCCTCTACACGAACGTGTCCGACAAAAATGAAGTGGCGCAGGTCATGCAGAATGTTTCGCTCCTGCGGGCCAACATTGAGGACGCCTACGACGGCAATTACGAAAATCTGTCCTCCGACGCTTCTGACGGGAGCCTCTACGACCTCGGCCTTCTGCCCGAGCGCCTCGCCCGCGTCAGCGCGAACGGGACGACGCCTGCCACCAAGTGGGGCCCCATCACCATTGAGGCCGGCAGCGATCCTTCGACCTACACCATCAGCTTCAGCGGGCTCAGCAAGGATATCTGCCTGCACCTTGGCAGGTTCCAGTACCGCAGCTGGGCCAAAGTCGAGGCCGGCGGCACTGCCGTCTGGACCCGCGGCACGGATACCGGCCTGAAGACGGCCGAGCTTGTCCAGGCCTGCAAGGCCGAACAACAATTCAATTAATTCAATAACTTAAATATAATTCTGCACCACGGTGCACCAAGCATCAAGTGCAGAGGGTCCGCCGCAATCCCGGCAGAGGTCAAGCGCTTCTGCCGGGAAATTTTTTATAAAAATCTTGAATAAGATGTTGACTATTCAAGTTGAATAGCATACATTGTTTTCAACAGAGAGGGGGAAAAAAGAAAAAGTCCCCAAACAAGAAGGAGAAAACCATGACCACCACCACCGAAAAGCTCATCACCGCCCTTGAAGAAAAGGGGTTCAAGCGCTGGACTAAGGGAGATAAGGACCGCATGTACATCGACGCCGAAAAGCTCGGCCTCAAGGTCCAGAAGTACGGATCCGGTGCCGTGAAGCACGCTGAATGGCTTGGAGAAAAGATCTCCAACCGCGAAGGCGCATCCATGCTTCATGCTAAGACATATCTTGACCTCACGGACATGTCCGTCCATAGCGACGACAGCGATCTTCTCGCCGCCGCAGAAGCTATCATCGAAGAGATCCGCGCCAGCCTTGAAGAAGAAGAAAAGGAGGCCGCTATGTCCACCACTACCGCCGTCACCGCTATGCAGGAGCTCTACCAGGGCATCAGCTACGACGCCCGTATGGACTACTGCACAAAGGAGATGGCCCAGAGGATATGCCGGAACACGCTCGAAAAGGAAGCCGAAAGACGCGGTATCGCAGACCCGATGATGATGAACCCCGCCACGGGATCGGTGTCTCCTCTCTCAGAATGGATCTGCGACTACATGGAGCTCACCCCCGAGGAGTGGGGTGGGCATTACTTCTCAGACGCCGGCCTTGTCGAAGTCCGCAGAACCGCGGACGGCGGTTGGGAAGAAGATGATATCGAGAGGCGCACCGCCGCCATCCTCGAAGCCCTGAAGGACCTCTACCCCTCCGTCGACACCCTTACAGAAGGCATGCTTCCCGAGGTCCTGAAGGACTGCGCTATCGTCAGCCCTGCGACAGTCAAGCACGCGATATACGCCTCCAGCCGGCTCCTCACGCTGGATAAGCTCGCCCGCTTCTTCGCCACCGTCTACACGCAGGAAGACGTACACACTTTCCTTGCCGCCTATGCCGCCGCGGCTCCAAAGTGCTATGACCAGGACAAGGATCTCGAGAATGATGCGCCGATGTGCATGCCATGGCGCCTCGGCGCCATGGGCGCCAATAAGGGAGACACTCCCGAAACTCTGGGCCGTAAGGCGGCCTGCAAGGACTACGGGGAGTTGGAGGCCCTTTTTGGGCCTGATGAGGAAGGCCTTGCGGCCCGCACTGAAGCCGCCGTCCGCGGCTACCTGCTGGACGGGCTCGCTCTCCCAGAGTTCCTGAAGCCCGAGGAGGGCGCCCTGCGCAGGGCCGCGTCCGACATTGCCGAGGCACAGGAACGCATCGCCGATGACGAGGTAAAGAACAGCATCGTGTCCGAACTCGTGGTCCAGTGTGTCGCGGAGGTCACCGCCCTCGTGGCCATGCGTAGGGCCAGATAAAAAAACAAAAAACCCCGGAGAGTCTGATTACTCTCCGGGGGAAATGCATCACACTGAGATAAGCATTAATTGATCTACAGCAGTAGAAATTAACAACAGCTATACACCACAAGCACAGAAACCGCAAGGAGAAAAACCATGACCAGATCCAAGCAGATCGCCGAAGAGCTCAAGGCAGCCGCCGCCGAGAAGGTGTTCACCATGCCCGAGACCCTCGAGGAGTGCTCTTCCGCGAAGGAAGAGACCGTGGAGAGCGTACTTAGCAAGATCCGCGAAGGCGCGGATCCCATGCCCTACGCCCGCTTCTTTAACGCCATCTACACTGACGAGGACGTCAGCCGCTTCACCGACGCCTTCGATGAGGCGGCACCGGAAGAGTATATCCAGAGATCCGATATGGACTCAGGCTCGCCATGGTGTATGCCGTGGCTCTGGGAGAGTGAGCCCCTTACGGCCAAGGAGGGGGACACTCCGGAGAGTCTCGCCCGCCGTTACGTGGAGGAGCATGCCGACTATATCCGGCAGGCCTACCGCGACTGGAAGGAGGAAGAGTGTGCTCAGATAATCCAGGACATCTGGGAAGCCTACCATGGGGGCAGAGAAGTACCCTGGGAATACATCCACCAGTCCAGACTTTTCGAGGAGGCTTTTGACGCGCTGGACGAGCTGGGCGAGGACAAGGCTGGGGCCGATGAGATTGTCGACCGCTACGCCGAGGAGATCTTCTATGCCCGCGCATAATCCGGCGTGGGGCGGGCCTCGACAGGGGACCGGCCCCAAAAAGCGCCTCCCGCCCTGCAAGAGGGTGGTGGTGCAGGTGCCGGTCGTCGTAGTTGACGGTCTGAAGCGCAAGGCCGAGGCAGAGAACAAGGCGTTCCCTGACATGATCAGGGAGATACTGGCAGCAGCCGCGAAATAGAATAAGGAGCCCGATCGGATAACCGACCGGGCCCTTTTGGCCTCTACGGGATCTCCGGCCACGGGGCGTCTTCCACCACCCCGCCCCACGGGAAACCCTCCTGCTCGGGGATGTCGAGGAGCGCCTGACGGTACGCCGCCCACGTAGCGCGCTCTTCATCTGTCAGGACGTTCCAGCGCATGGGTGACATCTTGTCGCATAGGCGGAGACGGCGATCCCGCTCTGCCCTGATGGCCGCTTCCCACTCGGCCTGCTTCTCATCATGAGTCTTGCCGAGGAAGATTTTGCCGTCACGGACGCGGGCGACGCATTCATTCTCCGTCCACGTCTCGGTGCTGATCTCCATATCGTATGATCCGCCGCCCCCACCGTACTCCATGGGGGCATTCACTGTGGCTTTATCAGCGAGAGCCCGGACGGTTCCGTCACTCATGATCTTGAGGTAGACAGTGTCATGGCTGAACATCGCGGCCGGATAAGACTCCGCCGCGGATTCCATATCCTGAATGCTATTGATACTCATTTGATACTATCTCCACTCTCCCGAAGCCTTCTTCGGCGACGGGATACTGCTGATTGTAGTACATTGTGAGAATAATATTCTCTGGAAGGACAGTTTTACGTTCCTGATTGCGCTTTTTAATTAATGGATAGGACGCAACAAGATATTTAATTGATGGTTCATTCGTTGGAATATTGAACATTTCATTCATATATTCCAAAAAATCTAATCTGTCTTTCCTGTATGTGAATGTATCACATACAACAATATCTCTATTTTGTAGATATTGAATGCCAATTTCATTGAAATATTCATGCTTACTTTTAGGGTATTCAGCAGAATACTTATCCATAGCATCAACGAATGGAACGCCGTACCACATGCATACCCACTCGTCGAACTCGATAACCCTGATCCCAGAAAGGAGTATGCGTGCGTAGCGGCTTTTCCCGGTGGCCGGACAGCCGGCAACTAGAAGTAGCATCTGATGAACTCCATGTAGTTAGGCCAGCTGTCACCGGCTTCGCGCCATACTCTGTACGTCCATCCGCCACGTATGGGGTAGCACACGTCGATCCCGCCATGCTGGCCGCCAGATCCATACCCTGACGCGGTAACACGCATCGCTACGCCGCCATTGATGTTCAGTACAAAGGTCTGTACGGCATTATGCCTGTTGATATCTTCGATTCTGAGGAATCCGTTATTGGGCGCTGTATACGTGGTATCAGCGGAGAAGCCCCACCTAGTCCCGTCCGGCGCCATCTGTCTGTCACGAGACCAAGCCGCGGCCTTGTTATCGGCGATGGTATTTGTGTCATCGATGAGGGCGATCTGCTTCCATTTCCCCTGTTCCATGGAGCTCCCGGCTATAAAGGCGCCGCCGCCTTCGTCCCCCGAGACGTTGTTCGCCACGAAATCGAGGTTGTTGTTTACGCCGTTGTTCAGGGTTAGTCTTTTACCTGAGATGAGTTCGCTGCAGGTCAGCGGAGAAGAGAAGGTCTTGGCCCCGGCTACAGTCTGATCGCCGTACAGCGTGCAGGCATTGTCATTGACATACTCGGTGGTGGCGATCTTCGTCGATTTATCCTGTGCGGCAGGGGTCGGGGCTGACGTGTACACGACACCTGATGCGTCATAGCCGACCTCGATCGTCCCAGTCTGTGTGGGGGCTCCTGCTTCATTTCCGGGGTGGACGTTAAGAGATAGTGCCGTCGAGTTATCTGTGCCGACCCTGAGTGTCAGAGTGCCGATCTCCGCTCCGGTCTTGTCGTACACGGCGATGGATGGCGCCCGCGGCGTATCCGGAGCGGTGCCCTTCGTCAGATCGGAGAGTACTGCCCCTGCCGGCTCATTTGTGAGTTTTGTGCCGCCGGCGTAGAGGTACGCTTCCCCTGTGTAGACCAGCAGGTACGTACCCCCTGCGATAAGCTCCGTGCCGATGACCTGCCCTCCGGATGTCCGGATAGGGAGCGCTGTCCCGGCATTCACCGAGAGCGTGAGCGGGTCTGATGTCGCCGTCAGAGTCAGAGTGGAAGTCGTCTCTGTGCCGTCTTCCGCCTTGGTCGTCACCGTGCGGGTGGCCTCGGGGATGTACCTGATGAGGACGAAGGCCCCTTCTGCCGGCAGGAAATCAGGGATGGACACCACCTTGGCGGGCGTATCGAGTGCCGTTGTGCACGTCCCGAAGAAGACTGCACGGGGATGCTGATGATCCCCGCGGGCGAAGGTGGACGTCTCGTTTCCCACGGTTCCTGCCAGACTGTCTTTTTTTGGCGTCGTGCCCGTCGCCTTCGCGTGGCCATATGCCTTATCGGTGGAGACGCCGTATGTCGTCGCCACGGAAGCGTGACTGATAGGGGGCACGCCGAGATTTGTTCTCGCGTCAGCCGCCGTGGACGCTCCCGTTCCACCCATCGCTACGGGGTTTATCTCCGTAAGCTCCGTGGCCTTGGTGGCTGTGGGTGCGTTGCCCGTGATAGAGCCCGGAAGGTTCCCGTTGCTGTCACGGACTGGGATCGTGTTTTTGGTGGTGCTCGTGGCGGCGTGCCAGCCATCCAGAGTGTCGGCGTCGTTCTTGATCTGGGCGATGTCCACCCACGCCCCATTGGCGTCAAGACGCTGGATTTTGAGCGTATTACTTCCGTCTACATAGTAGTTGAGCGTCCCAGTGGGGGTGTTCACCGTGCCGGACAGGGCGCCTGTAGCGAGCGCCTGAAGGATGTCTGCCATCCCCGGGACGTCTTCCTTTATCTTATTCCCGACGTTTGGTCTTGCAAAATCAGCGGCCATTGTATCTTCTCCAATGCAATAACTTTGTAGATATACTTGTATCCATCATATATTATTATGCAATTCTGTGCCAGCAATACACGGACCTGAATGGCGGCATGTTGTTATGCGGCTTACTGCCGCCCGTATTCCAAGTCTGTACATATTCAGTATTTGAACTCCACCTTACTGAATCAGCAAAGTTGGCTTGTTCATTCTTAGTATGGTCTGTATTAGCGTAAAGTTGCGGCAATCTATTGTACTGATGACTATGCGCCGGCATCTCCTCGATAGTCAGCGTATGCGTCTCCGCACCGCCTGTTGTGCCCGCCGCATGCTTTGGCCCAGCGCACCATAAAAAAGTGTCCTGTATCGGCTCCCATGTGCCACCAAAAAGTTCATGCGGGTCCGTTGGCTTGTCGCTCGTATAGTAGCATCCTACGGGATGCATCTTGAGCGCGATGGTCTTCTCATGCATCTCGAGCAGTTCTGCTAGCGTTTTATCTGTCATGATATCCTAATCCATGCATTCACTACATGTGTTGGTGGTTGGACGGTATCACTTTTACCATATATAGAGTTAGATCTGGAAGCTTTAAATAACAAATCTCTCTTCCCTTTTCCTGATTTTAAAGTTAATACATAATTATGCGGTTTCACTCCCCAACTGAAACAACCCAGATCAGGCCACGAGGCATCATCCATTCCATCGCTATTTAAGAACGTTGCTTTTCCTTCAATATCAGGCAAACCTGCCTCTATATCTGTACCTGCTGGATGCTTATCATCAGAGCATTGCAGTATTTTTCCTTTAACACGTTTCCACCCCCCCCCGAAAATTACATTAGGATCATCATCAGTTTCAGTAATAAAATATGAGCCAATCGGACGACATTCCAGAATTGCTTCCTTTTTTGCCTGAAGTACGGCAGTTTTAACGGCTAAATCAATAACTTGTTGCAGAGTATGATTATTCATCCAGTGTGCCTCCTGCCTCTATGTATGCCGCGCTAATGGCCGCATATGCGTCATCGATCTGCTCCTGGAATGCGGCGATTTTGGCTTCAAGGGATGAGTCTTTAGCATCCAGGGCCGTAATCTTGGTCTGAATGGCGGAGATCTTCCCCTGTGCATCATCGATCTGTGTCTGTACGGTGCCAATCTTCCCCGTGACATAAGACGTCGTGGCGGGCGCGGCCGAGCTGTCATCATCGGCGGGGACGGGCACGGTGACCGCCCCCGTGAAGGTCTTGGCTCCGGTGATGGTCTGATCCGTACCCAGAGTGACGTACCCCCGAGCCATCTCTGTCACCCAGTGGGTAGAGGCAAGAGCCCCCGAGCTGTCTCCAGTCGCTGGACTACCCGAGATAGTGCAGGCATCGAATGTCGGCGAGAGAAGAACCCATGCTGCACCGTCCCAGCGCTCGAAAGTCTGTCGCGCCGGGTTCCACCGGATAGCCTCTGCGTCGATCTGTGTGTCCCGCCATCTGGCTGTGGTCGCCAGCACCATGTCACACTTCCTGTCTGCCATACTCTACACCCCCTGCGCTCTCCACTGGACGAGGCCGTCAGCCCGCTGCCCGTTCACGTCATAGACGACGACGCGGAATCCCGTGGGCTCCTTATCCTCCCCCCGGAAGATGACGATGGGCGTCTTGCCGGTCGAGCTGTCGGCCATAAAGACATGGATCGGCTCCTCGACGTCGAGGAAGTCGACGTTGAAGTCCACCTGCTTGCCCATGAGCATGGGATCCTCTTCCCATCCGGCGGCGTTATCGTCGGCCCTGACGTACACGGAACCGAAGTCCTGCTTTTTTTTGATGGACGCCTGAATGTGGAGATTCCTCACGGCCACGGCTCCGCGCGTCCATGTCATGGTGACCCGGACGTATCGGAATGCGTCCGTGATACCCACGTATCCGTCCTCCGCCGCCACGGCCCACTCCGTCTGGTCTGTGGACGTCTCGATGCGGCATGTGGCCACGGGCTCGCCGTCGATAGTCTCAGTCGTCGGAGTGACGATCACACGGCAGGAGGGGATGACGGCCCCCACGTCGAAGATCTCCTGATAGTACCCCTGTGTGTCAGAGTACGTCCCCGTGGCGTCTGTGTATGTGCCATCCGCCGCTGGCGTCATGTACGGAGATAGGTAGCCGTTGAAGCCGTGGTCGATCTTCGACTGCCACGTCACGGCGTCAGCATCAGATCCGATCCTGCCTGCCACGGTCTGGCAGTTCTCCGACCACGTCTGATCCGTGTACGGACCGACCATGGCCCCTTTACCGTCGAGGAGCATGTTTTTCCGCGTGCCTGAGAAAGTGCTGTCCACATCATAATAGAGCCGAAATTCAGGAGGCTGGGTGATGGAGAGTGTGACGATCTCTCTGGCCCCGTGGTTGCCTGCCGTGTCTATGGGGATGACCCAGTACGTATAGTCACCGCCCTTGGTCTCTACTATGGTCGTGAAGAGGGCCGAGGTGTAGCCGAGCTGGACGTCGTACCCGTCCTGATCCACGCGGCCAAAAAGATAGCGGTCAACCGGAAAAGTACCGCGCTTCGGTTCTGTCCAGTAGAGCATCGCGTTGTTGTCCAGCGGGTAACAGCCGGAGAAGGTGACCTTGCCCGGAGCGCGGACAAGGATATCAGCCGTACCCCACTCCGACAGATTTCCGGACGAGTCCACGGCCCTGACCATGAAGGTGTGCGTGCCTACGGTCATCTTAGCCTCGGTGATCTTGGTGCCGAGGATGCGGCCGTAGTCGTACTCTCTCGTCTCGATGGTGCCGTCCTCTCTCGCCTCGTCCCACTGCCTCACGATGTCGTACCCCGTGATAGGGAGCATAGACAGAGGCGTCGCCCACGATACCTCCACATGGTCTTCCACCACGCTGACGACAGGGGCCGGCGTCGAGGGACCGGACAAATCGAAGCTCACCTCGCCCCACGCGGACATATTCCCCGCTATATCCACGGCTCTGACGCGGTAGCCGAGGACGCCAGAGGCTGGGGCCGTGAAGCGGTAGGAGTTGGATTTGATCTTGTCCAAAGTCCTGCCGTCGGCGTCCTTCACCTCGTAGTACGAGAGCTCGAAGGGTGACGTGACCTGCTCCCAGATGATGACACACTGCGTGCCGTCCACCTCGACTTTGGGTGCAGGCGTCCCGACACCAGGTACCGTGATGCTCTCCGTCGTCACCCCGCCAACGTTCCCGAAGATGTCTTCGGCATAGACGGCGAACTCGTACACTCCCGGTACACGGGTAGGCATGGGCCAGCGTGTAGTCAGCACCTCATCCGTTGTGTCCTTGCTGATGTCATGCACGAAGTAGCGTCGCACCGGCCATGATGTGGAGCAGTCCTGCCACACGACGTGGAGCAGGTTATCGATGATGCTGCCGTCAAGGTCTGGGGCGGCGGGGGGATAGATCTGGATAGACGCTGTGGCCGGGGTGCGGGACTTTCGGCCACCCGTATCCACGGCTACGACGCTGTAGGGCACTGTGCCTACAGTCTGTGGAGCTGGGCATATCATGCTTGTGGCGATAGTCCGGCCGCCATTTAGCCCGGTCACCTCGTAGTGATCAAGGTCGAGGACGCCCACATCGGACCATGACACACGGATGCCGGCCGGAGCCTCCAGAGAGAGGACGAGCCCCTGCACGTCCGGAGGAGGATTCGTCTTGCCTATGACCCTGTGGCGCACGGTCGTGGAAAAGTCGGACAGGATGCCGGTCGTGGTGCTCAGCTGGCCCTTGACGTCATAGTCCACCCCCTCATCGACTGACGGATCGAGGATACTGCAGGTGTCCCCGCGGATGTCGGTGGAGGTGTACACGTCCCACTGGTCTTCGCTGTCAGCCCTGCGGACAGAGAGTATGACGCTCGAGACATGTACGTCGTTAGGCTGGTCGGGCAGGATGAAGGTCACGGACATCTGGGGAGACAGCGATCCGTCGGCATTGCGGCGCAGCACCATCTCGTCAGAGACGATACCGAGGATGGACGGAGGCTTGGGCCGTCCTACCTGATAGCGGGTTGCCGTGGTGATCTGGCTGTTCCACGCTGGGATACTCCCCCAGATGGACTGGTAGATATTCGTGGCGGCGTCGCAGAGCGTGATGGTGGCGCAGAAGTTTTCCGCGGGAGTGACGGACAGGACGATACACTCTGCCCCTACCGAGGATGTGACCCCGAAGCCCACGATGTCACCGACGGATATACCCGTCACATCAGGGTCTACGGGCGTGGATAGGGTCAGCACCCTCGTCTCCGCCGCGGCCACAGTCCGGACGGAGTAGTAGGCGTCCGTTGCCTTGTAGTTCGTTATCCGGATGCCGTAGCTCTTCTCAGCGTCCATGGGGCAGTAGTCATCGAGCTCGATGCTCTCGATGAGTTTGTCGTCATTGAGATTTACTTTGGTGACGGCGGCTGACGTCACCCCCCAAAATGTAGCGTCATGGATAAGGCGCACCTTATCACCGCGGCGCAGCGTGACGGACTCCGCCTCCACGGTCACGGTGTAGGTCTCCGGCCGCAGGCGCATCTCGGCGAGCCTGAGACGGCCATGCTTCCAGATAAGATCCGGATTTGTCACGCCGTCCTGCTCGAACTCGATCACGTTCGTCGCGTTTGTGTCGCTGTAGCCGTCATCGTAGACCACGCGCTCGTCTTCCTGAAAGTCCTTCTGCTCATTGAGAAAGCGCATGCGCAGCCCGTGCACCTTCTCGAACACCAGCGACTTCTTAGCCTGAAAATTCCACGAGTTGCGCTGCGTGAGCATGTCCACCACGGGAGCGTCGGGGTCATCGTAGATGACGCCATGGCCATTCAGGAGAGCGTAGGAACCGCGTCCAGAAGAGAGGATGTTGTGCACGACTTCGCCGGCATTCGTCTTCGAGGTGAGGAGCGCGTTGTACCGCCAGCCCATTTTTTCACACCACGAATAGAAATTTCTACATGAGGAGATGTCGAGGTCGTCCCACGCGCACGGCTTCGATATGTCAGTGCCAGTCATCACACGCATGAAGAGCGATGCCGGATTAGATGTCTCCGCCCACGTCCAGCCGTCACCGTCAGGGACGGGAGCAAGGCTGCAGCACTCGACGTTGAACTCGTCAACATTTCCGTTGAGCTGCTCCGTGGCCTTAAGCGAGAGCTCGATAAGTGTCATGGGATGTCTGGAGTCCCCGACTACGGCCGGCTTCGCCCTGAAACTCTGGAGAGCGGACCAGGTGAAGGTGTCTCTCGTCGTCTCTCTGGTACTCTCGGAGTCAGAGTCGGGCGTCACCCTCCTGAGGCCTATCTCGTACTGGCCGGCAGGGAACCACAGATCGATGGAGCGCCGCATCGGGTTTATCGTGCATCCCTCGTAGTGGTAGCCGGACGTCGTCCACCCGGAAGACCCGACTGGCCTGTACCTGCACTCCACGTCTACCGCCACGGCAGAGCCGTTCCCTTCGCTGTCGATATGTTTCAGTCCGTTGTCGAAGATAAGTATTAGCTGGGCGTGCGTGCAGTCCTTGGCCGTCGTCCGCGTCTGCCAGCCCACGGAGTTTTTCATGGCGAGGTTAAAGCTCTCGGATGTAGCCGCCGAGCCAAACCACTCTAAGCTCCCGCCAGTCCAGTTCCTGTGTACGCGCCACTCCGCCCCCTGATAGTTCCAGAGGTTGGTGTCCCCCAGACGGGGGTTGGCTACGGTGCAGTCGCCGGTCGAGGCGACGAAGAGATAACGGACATACTGGTCATTCCCCGATAGCACGCTGTAGCTCTGGGCAGCGAACCTCGGAGCGAACCGCACACGTCCAAGCACCGTGGGGACAGGGCCGTAGGGATCCGTCTTATTTTGTGCGCCATCGATGGACCATATTTTCTGGGCGGTCTCGCTGTCCTTGGCCCCTGAGAGCTTCGGCGTGCTGACGGGGCAGAGCGCGTTCACGAGGAGCATGCCGCCCATGAGGACAAGGCCGCCCGCCACGGCTCCGGCCACAGCCCCGAGATGCAGAGTCGGGAGTATGCCGAAGCTCCATCCGCCGGCGCCGCCGACCCACCACGTAGCGGCCGCCGCCACAGCGATGACAGCGATGGAGAGGATCATGCGCATGGGGTTCTTCCCGCCGCCTCCGCCACCGCCGCCGGCAAGAGGAGCTGACACGGAGACATAGTCCCCCTGGCGGAGATATGTCGTGCACCAGCTCTCTCTGGGGATGGGTGCCCCATTGACGAACACCCGCGCCATGCGGACCATGCCGATGGGCGTACCAGTCTGACGGCACGCCAGACGGAGGCCCTCCATGACGTTCATGCCGGGCATGACGCTGGCCGTGAAGACGTCCATACGCATGAGGGACGGCCGGACACGGACCGCCACTGGCTTCAGGGAAAAAACTTTTTTGTCCGGAATGGCCGGAAGATCACATCTGGGTCGCATGTCTGAGGATCCTCGTGAGGATGTAGCCGGGGATGTGGAGCGGGGCCACATGCACGCAGTGCCGCTCCTCCACGTGGAGAACGTGCCCCGTGTCTATGACCATGGCGGCGTGACACTCGATGCCATGCACCGTGTAGAGCGCCAGATCGAGGGGGTGCGGCATATCGTCCCCGATGTCATGCCACTGGCTGAGGCCTGACTGGATGAGCGCGTCTATGCGGTGGAGAGAGCGGAAGTGGCGCATCTCCGCCGCCGTGTACGTCAGGGCAGTGTCATCCACCGTGACGCCCTTCTCTCTCCGCATCATCAGGATGCCGAGCCCGACACAGTCAACGCCGGACTCATCACGGCCCATGGCCTTAAAAGGAATGCCCACGTACTTTTCCCACCAAAGCATAGCGAACTCCTAGGAAAACAGCCCGGGGAACCGGGATGGATAAAACTGCAGGGCTGGGAAGGTCTGCACCCGCGGGTCATCGATGGTGAGCTGCAAGTTGATAGTGCGCACGTCATACTCGATGTCCTCTATCATCATGACCGGAAGAGTCTCGATGATGGTGTCCGGAGCGGATGCGAAGCACAGCTCGATAGTCAGCGTCGGGCTGACGTCGACGTTGCGGATGAGATCCGTATAGTCCCTGTTCACATTATCGATGGCGAGGGTGGCGCGGACGGAAGAGTCCGTCGTCTCGGGCTGATCCGGCAGGATGAAGCGGAACGGGAGTGCGTAGTAGGTGTTGTCCCGGGACACAGTCCCATAGATTGGCTCCTGCGTCTCGCTGTCGAGCTGGATGAACTTGGTGGCGTCCGAAGAGATGCGCACCGGCTCTGACAGCGTCGGGTGTGTGATTGTCATGAGCACCACCAGCGGGTCATCGGAGTCGTACTCCTTCACCCACTTCTTGTACTCTTCGGAGGTGATGATATTAGCCATGGGCTAGCTCCCCGTCGTCCCACTGCCGGATGTACCCGTAGTGTCCGACGTCCCTGATGCCCCCTCCGTCCCCTTCTCGATGTATGGCCACATCTCGAGCCTGAGATCGATCTGGTAGTGGATACCGTCCCTCGGCTTCACGACCGGGGCCTCGGCGAAGCGGCAATACTTGTACTTGAAGCTGTCCTCAGGATCAGGCCACCAGAAGGACCTTCCTTCGACAAGCTTCGCGAACTCCTCAAAAGAGCGGCGCTGGCTCCTGCGGAGAAAATAGGAGCACTGGATCTGCGTCATAGCCGAGGATGAGCGCTTCCTCTGGCGCTTCGGCCCGACGTCGAACTCTGACGTAATGACATCTCTGCCCATAGTCCGCTGGTACCCGTCGATGAGCGGATCCTGCGGGAGGTCCGTGGGCCACATCACCTGAGATAATGCCATATCCTACGCTCCTCTCTGCTGGCGCTTCACGCCGTACACGCCCTGTATAGCCTGAGCGACCATGCCGCCGTTGCCGCGCGTGATGTCCTGCGCCACCACCTGACGGATGTAGACCGTGACGTCCATGCCGCCGTCGTTGTTCCTCTGCTGGCGTGCTTCCGCCTTTGTGATCTGACCTGTCTCGTTTACGACCTCTATATTAATAGGGACATTCACTCCGCTCCCGGACGATTCCACGCCGAGCCGGCCATTGCTCATGCGCCTGAGGGGCATGACCGCTTCGGGACCGGCCTCGCCCATGACGCCGCCCTTCGCGAAGGCCTTAAGATGAGAGCTGTAAGAGAAAAGTGTCGGCCTCGTGACTATCCGGCCGGAGTAGTCGCCGATACCGGTGAAGACATTGCCGTTCGCGCTGGCCGTAGCCGTCGGAGCGCCGAAGAACCCGCCCAGCATGCTGGAGAGCGGGCCGGTGATGCTCGCCCTGATGGCGATTCTGGCGAGGTCAGAGATGACGGAGTTTGCGAAGTCAGTGAAGCTTAGTTTCCCCGTTGTTACGAAGTTAGCCAGGGCATCTTCCATTCCCCCGAAAACCTGCGAGACGGCGTCAGACATGGACTTTGTCCAGTCTTTTGCCTCCTCTCCGTACTGCCGGAGAGCCTGGGCCAGCGCCATACGGGGGCTCTGGTCAAGCTGGGCCTTCAGGAGGGCCACGCGGTTCTGCACGTCCTGCATGGGGATCCCCAGAGAGGCCCACTCCTTGGCCTGTTTGTCGATGAGCTCATTTTGCAGCTGTAGGCTCATGGCGTAGTCGCCAGACTCCTCGGCGTACTCCCGGTACCAGTCTGCCCTTTCCTTGAGGTGCTGATTGTTTAGCTGGTCGAGGTCGGACTGGGCCTTGAGCGTGGCCTGCTCCTTCTCGAGTGAGGCCATCTCTTCAGCCTGGGCGGCCGTCGCCTCCTTTCTGCGGATGGTCTCCTGAGCCTTGACGTCCGCGTTCTTTATCGCTGCTTCCTTCTCAGCGTTAATCTTCGCCGCCATCCTGTCATAAGTGGTCAGCGTGGGATCAGATGCCTGCCGGAGGGCCTCCACCTCGTTGCGCATCTTCTCGAGGTTGACGGAGTAGCGCTGGCTGTTCTCTGCGAACGTCTCCGCGGACGACTTTTTGTGCCCGGAGCCCTTTCCGCCAGATGCGCCTATCTTGGCAATCTGGTCCTGCAGTGACGCGACAGACTCCCCGATATGCGCGGACTGCCTGTAGGCATCGGCGTCAGCCTGGGTGAGTTCCCCATTCTTCACGGCGGTAGAGAGGAGCGCGTCCGACCTGCGCAGGGCGTCGATCTGCCCCCGCAGTTTCGCCCTGCGTCCGGCGTCAGTTTTTGCGAAGACGTCCTGAGAGGCTTTTCTGATATTGGCGAGCTCCTCGCTACGCTTGTCCGCCTCCTGCTTTTTGCGCCGCTTTTCAGCGGCTTCAGCGTCTTTTTTGGCCTTGGCGGCCGCGTCCTGCTGGTCGAGTCCCGCGCGCTGCTGCTGCGTGTACCCGTACCCCACCAGGACGCCGTTCTCATCAAGGATGGGGTGCTTCTTCGCGCCCTGAGACGCGAGGCGGGCATTCTGGGAAGACTCTTTCTCCGCCGCCGCGGCCTCGTCGTTCCTCGCGGTCAGATATTCCGTGATGAACTGGATGATATGCCTTGCCGGTCCTGACGCCGCCAGTCTGGCCTTATACTCTTCCCAGGCGTTGAGCATCTGGTTGAGTTTGCCCTGGGTCGTATCCGCGGCCCGCTTGGCCGATTCGGAGTATTTCTCCTCCAGAGCGGCGGCCAGCTTTGGGAGAAGGTCTTCTGCGGTCAGATTGCCATCAGCCATGAACTTATCGAGCTGGGCGGTGGTCATCCCCATCGCGTCAGCCGCAAGCTGGAAAGCGCCGGGGAGAGCTTCACCCAGCTGTCCACGTAGTTCTTCCGCCTGGACTTTTCCCTTAGACATCATCTGGCCAAGGGCCAGAAACACACGGCTCATCTCATCGCCGGACAGCTGCATGGCCGCGCCGGCATCGGTGAATGCCCTGAAGATGTCGTTCACCTGCTGGGCGAGGCTTGAGTTCATGCCCGCGGCAAAAAATGTCTTGGCCGCCTCGGCGCCGGAGCGGAACTGCTGACCAACGCTGTTGAGCTCGTTCTTCACAAAGTCGAGCTGGGCCCCTCCGCCCTCTCCGAAAATAGTCTGGTAGGACGTCTGGAGCTTTTCCAGCTCCATCTGCGACTCGATGGCCGCTTTCTGGAAAGCAAGGAGGCCGGCCGCTGCCCCGCCGATAGCGAGCTTCGCCGCGCTAAACGCCGCGCCCATAGACTTCATGGCTCCGGACACGTCGCCGATGCTGGCCTTGAACTTCGCCATCTGCAGGTTTCCGTATCCGGTCTGCTTCTGGATGTCGGCGTAGGCCTTCGCCAGCTGGTTCTGCTGGGCCGTCCTGAGCATCGCCTGCGAGAGCTTCTCCATCTGAGAGACGCTCGTGCCGGCCTTCTGGGCGAGCTCCTCAAGCCCGCTGATTGCAGGCCTGAAAGAGCTGGTGGACTGCGTCCGGACACGTTTTATGGCGGAAGACAGCTTCGTCAGGCCGGAGATTGCCTGCGTCGGCGTAATGGCGTTATTCAGGGCATTAGAGATCGCAAGGCCGTTCTCTCTGGCGATGCCGCGCACACGGGCAAGGTCCTTCTGGAACTGCGTGTAATCGCCCCTGACCGCTACGTATATGGCGCCTGCCATCACTTCACCTCAACTTTAAGGAGTATCCCATGAAAAAAATCATCATCACGCTTATGCTTCTGGCGATGCCCAGTCTGGCTTTCGCAGAACAGGGGGAGGGAGACAAGGAGCTTGCCCTCTTCATAAATCTGACCGGAAACCTCTGTGCAAAGGTCGTCAGCGTACATAAGCTGGAGGTTCCCGACTACTTCGAAGTCCGGTGCATCGAGTACCGCGGGGGGACAGGAACGGTCGACTACCTCGTAAACTTCGAGGAGCAAAAGGTCATCAAGAGGTAGTCTTCCTCCTGCTGGCGGCTCGGGCCTCGTTCTTCCTGATGACGTTCTCCACGGCCCTGACCTTCCGCCAGAAAGCAGGGCTCGTCTCGAACCCGAAGTCATCAGCAAGAGTCTTGAGGGCCACATAGTCGAATCCGATCGTCCCCCCGAAGCCTGTACGTATCTGCGTAGCCCCCGCCATGAGCAGCTCCCATGCCTCCTCATTGCCCGGGAGGAGCTCCGGCGGGCGGCCATCGCAGTCAGCGCAGTGGCACTCGCTTCCCCTCTGGCGGGCGGCCTTCCGGCAGGTGTCACAGAATTCTGCGCCATTACCGGTAAGCCACTCCCAGAGGGATGCTAGTTTTTTTCTTCTTCCTTTAGTCCGTAGGTCTCGGCTGACACGCCCCGGTTGATGGCGAGGACGTCGGGGAAGGGGAGCTCATCAAGCTGTTCCTGCGAAAATCCGGCCCTGCGGAGAGTCTCCCAAAGGAGGCTCCAGTCAGTAGCCTTCGGCATGGCGTCGAGCTCGCGGACATCTTTGCCGGTCAGGGGGCGGACGACAATGGTCTTACCGGTGGAAAGTTTTACTTCTCTCATTGTGGTCTCCTAGTCAGCGTAAGAGGCGACGTCATTTTTGAGCGTCACCTTGCAGACGGTGTTCTCGGTCGAGTCATTATAGTAGGCCACGAAGGGGTACTCGACTTTAATGCCTGTCGGCCCCTCCACGGTCGGCCCCTGGTACTGGATTTGCACTTCGGGCAGAAGGAAGGAGAGCGAGGTATTGTCATCTATGGAGAAGGTCAGCTCCAGCGCCATCTCCTTGGATGTCTGAGCCTCTTCCAGCATGGCCAGCGACGTGAAGAGGCAGGTCACAGAGCCGGTCACGCTCATGATGCCCTCGGGGATATCGTAGAGCTTGCCCTGGCTGCCAAGAGTGCGGGTATCCGTGTCGAGTCCGTTGTCGAACGTGAAGCTGAAGGCCGTGCAGACAGCGAATTCCTTCCCGTCACGCTTTAATGCGGCCTGAAAGTTCGAGAATCGCTTTAAGGTAACGGGAGCGGCCTTGTCGTTGTAGTTTGTCTGGGAAAATGTCCCGATCTGGCCGGCCATGGTGATGGTAGCCGTCAGCTCATCATCGCCACCGGCGGAAAGCTGGAGCTGGCTCACCTTACATCCTGAGTACAGGCCAAAAGTCTCTGGCTCTGTGCCGTAGGAGCACTGGAGCACAGTCGAGGGAGACTCCTCTTTTGGCTGGAATACGTGCGTGTATGGGGCGGCATCGCCGCTTGTCACAGGCTTTCCAAAGAGATTCCGGAGCCACCACCCAAAGGCTCTGGCGTCTACGGGTACCTCGATGTCACCGGACGTCTTAACGTTCCCGTCAAAAGGCTCCACTGGGTCACGGCGTCCGATCAGCGTCTTGGCGCTGTTCTTGGCCCTGTTCACCGTCAGCTTGAAGCTGTTGATGGGAAGGATGACACCGCCATGCGTTTCGGGCGCCGCCCCAAAGGACTCCTCGAAGTCCATCAGGCACTCTGTCTTGTAGCCTCGGGCTATCTTTTCGATTGCCATTTTTATTCCTCCAGCATCCAACAGGTATATTCCATAGTGATGCGGTAGTAATTTGTTTCAGATTCATACGTATCGCTGTCCTGTACGAGATGAGCGCCGAAGACGGCACCTCTCGCTGGAACAGCGTCCCTGACGGCCTTCGTCACGGCCTTGGCTTCTGCGTAGGTACGCGCCCAGACGTCGACCTGCATCTCGATCTCCTCGAGGCCGGAGCGTCCCCCCAAGATGTTGGCGGGCGTGCCGCTGACGCGCTGGAATGTCACGCACGGGAGATACGTGCCATCGGGGATGATCAGTGCGAAGACCCTGTCTCCCACAAGAGCCTTCAGGGCGGCGTTGTTCTGAAGAGCCGCAAGAAAGACGGCCTCGAAGTCAGCTCCGGTCAGGCTCATGACAGCTTAACCCTCCCGAGCCTCGCAATGACGCTCCGTTTGGCCCGCCGGAGAAAAGAGTGCGCCGGCACATGACCGACCACCCTGCCGTCATGCGTAACCATGGCGTGGCCGAACTCCACGAGGTGCGCGTGCGGCGCCGTAGCCTGGACGATGTATCCCCCCAGCTCGTACCGGGACTTTTTGACACGGATGCTCCGGCGAAGCGCCTGATGCCGTGTCTTTTGGCTTCCATCCCTGAAGGCCGTGCTGGCAGCGGCCGCCGAGGCGACCTGACCCGCTACAGCCTCGAGGATCCTGTCAACGTCAGGCTGCACGCTCCTGACCATAGTCTGAATGTCGGCGTCGGACATCTCTACCCATGCGTGCTCACCGCTGGACCGTCTGCTCATACGATGCCTCCTGACACATCAGCACCATAGTCTGACGTGTGTTGTCGGGAAGGATTGATATGATGTTGTATAGCCTCCCGTCCTGAGTGCAGAGGCGCCATGACAGGCTTTTCAGCCCGGAGCGGTAGCGGATGCGGACCCGCTGCGTGACCTGCGACTGAGCCTGCTGCGACGCGAAAAACTCCGTACCGCTCATAGCCTCGAAGGATGCCCATACGGTGCCACGCTCTACCCACTCCTGGGTCATGCCGCCGTAGGCGTCCTTCCCCTTCACGTATTCCTGTAACGTCACTCTGTGGCGGAGCGTTCCGATCCTCATCAGAACCCCCCGTGGATGACGTAGTCGTCCAGCAGACTGTCGGAGAAATTGTGCGAGAACTCCTGGAAGTTTGATCCAATCGTGAAGTTCTCGCGCTGCTCATAGAGCGTGGCCACGCGCACCCTGACCCACTGCCTGACAGGCTCGGGCACATCGGTGTAGCCGCACGCCGCCCTGATCCAGATCGTACCGGCGGGGAACCCGTCACCGGGGACTACGGTGACGATATCCGCGTCTCCCGCCGGCCGGCTGGAAGTGTGCCCTATGGAGTACAGAGACGCATCCACCTCCGATGTCCCCGCGGCGTCAGTCAGGATACTGACCGACGTGCAGGGAACCAGCGGCAGTGTCACCGGCTCCGTGATACCCCCCTCGCACGTGACGAGGTAGTCCCGTCTGGCGAGGACACGGTGCGTGATATGCTCAGCCTCCGTGCCGGCCGAAAGGATCAGGCTCTGGATCAGAGTATCCTCCGCGTCCGAGTCGACACGGAGGTAGAGCTTTATGTCGGCCAGCTCGACCAGCGGGCCAGCCGCAGTGAGAGGGGAGTATGTCAGTGTCACCGCTTCTTCTCCACGGGCTTCTTCTCTTTCGTGGCCGTAATGGGGGCGGCGGCCCCGCACTGCAGAGCCACCTTCGCCACCTCGTCATCCTCGATGACGGTACCGGCCTCATAGTCCACGGGGATACACCCGCGATGCCAGTACCGCCACGGTCTTGTCAGTCTGACCGGCATAGGCTAGGCCGCACACTTCAGGAATTTGACTGCCTGAGTGTTGGCGATCATCGATCCGACACGCTTTGTGGTGTAGAATGCGACAAAGGGTTTATTCGTGTAGGGATCTCTCAGGGACCTGATGCCCACTCGATCGAAGATGACATATGCCTGCTGGAAGTTTCCGAAGACCACGGGGATAGCGCCGGCTCCGGCAGAGGGCATGTCCTCGTTCGTGACATACCCATAGCCGAAGATGGAGCCGGGCTGGCCATTCTGCATAGCCGGCTGCCAGATGTAGTTACCATCCCCGTCCTTCCACTTGCGCATGGTGGCGAGCGTCATGCTGTTCACCATGAACTGGGCGCCGGTACGGTATCCGGCCTTCATCGAGTAGATGAGGTCGATAAGAATATCGGCCGGATCCTTGGCAGGGAAGTTATCAGCAACGCCGGTTGCGATGTGCTGCACAGTCCCGAAGGCCCTAGCGGAGTCGGCTTCCGCGGACGTTTTGGCCGTCAGCAGACCCACGGGCTGATTCGTGCCGGTGCCGGAAAGGAAGGCCTTCCCCTCGAGGACGGCGAAAGACTCGGAGATGTCCTGCGAAAGCTCGCCCTCCACGTCGAAGAAGATGTCATCGAGGGCCTTCTGCGTCACTTCCGGATTGGCATACAACTCGCCGAAGGAAGGCTTCAGCTGAGCCAGAGTCGGGCCGGCAGTAGCGGGACGGGCGTCAGTCTCGCCCACCCAGCCGGAAGCGGTGCCGCCGAGGTTGACGAGCTTCCTGTAGTCCTCTGTACCGACAGTCATGACCCTGCACACCTGGCGCATGGGGGAGAGGTCAGTCAGCAGGCGCATGATGTCACGGTCCTGCTGGATGGGGACGGCGTATCCGCCATCAGCCGGAGTACCGACATTCATCGCTTTGTGCTCGATGTCAGCGAGTCCGGCATCGTCTCCCTTACGGACCCACTTGAGCCAGGCAGATTTATGCTCGGCCTGCAAGGCTTCGTCTCCTTCTGCTCCGG
The DNA here is from genome assembly GCA_900546145.1 of uncultured Desulfovibrio sp. Classification (GTDB taxonomy): domain Bacteria; phylum Desulfobacterota; class Desulfovibrionia; order Desulfovibrionales; family Desulfovibrionaceae; genus Desulfovibrio. Next base: position 31,063 of record URBN01000020.1, read on the forward strand.
GGGCACCGGGGCGGTTCGCCTTTTTGGCGAGCTCATCAACGGCAGCGGAGAGACGGCCGAGTTCGTCATTGATTCGCTCGGTTTTCTCTTCCAGTTCGGAACGACCCTCATCCTTTTCAATGGCCGCGAGGCGCTCGTCGTTGGACTTTTTAAATTCTTCAAAGGCCTTGCCCTGCTGTTCAATAAGTTCTCTGATTTCGTCAGACATTTTTAATCTCCTCGCCCCTTAGGGCGGAAATGTTACGCCGCAGAAGCGCGGCTATTTCGGCATCTCCGTCTCCGGCATCCCGCAGGGACAGGGACTTATACCCACCGGCCAGAATACCCTTCGCTTCGCTCCGGGAGAAACCCGCTTCCCGCAGGGCCCTCTCGGCGTCGCGTATAGAGGCACGCTGGCCGCTTTTTACATATTCAATCCTGGCCTCGTCATTGGCCGGGAAAGTCACAAGAGACAGCTCCACCAGGCCAATTCCGGTGATGTGGCGGATACTCCCGCCGACTATCTCCTCGTCTCGGGAGTCCGTGACATAGTATCCTATAGAGAGTCCGTTGATGGCCGGTCTCGGCGTCATCTTCATCAGGGTATAGAGCTCGCGGCCCCTCGGGGTATCAGCGAGCTTCCCCTCCACGTAGAGACCGTGGTCATCTTCACGCATTTCTGTCCATACGCCGACAGGCGTCATATCCTGTGAGGAGTTCCCCCAGCCTCCATGCTGGGCTAGCATGGCCGGCCAGACTCCAGAAGATTTGAATTTCGAAATGGTAGCAGAGAATGCCCCGGGCTCGATGATGTCATCATAGGCGTCGAGGACACCGAAAACGGAGCCGTAGCCGGAGAAGGTCATCTCGGCACCGCTGTCACCGGCGGCCTTGATCTCACATCCTATCCTTGTCCTGAGAAGCATCTTCGTCTCCTTCATCTGTATTTTTCCCCGGTTCTTCCATGTTGAGCGGAACACGGTATTCATCTCCGCCTTCATATGGATTCATGTCCTCGAGCTCGCGTATCTCGTTGGGGCTGATTGCCCCGATATTGTAGAGCTGAGTATAGAAGCTCGCTCTGTCCGCGCTTGCGCCTCGAAGCAGTGCGTTGACATTGAACTTGAAATAATACCCAAGCCTGCGCTCCTTGGCTGTAAGAAGCCACCTGTCCGCGCTTTTCTCTATGCAAGAATACCACGGCCCGAGGCAGTATACAATATGTTGTATGCTCTTCTGCTCCACTGAGGCGAATGTGGCGGCCTTGTCAGAATAGCCGATCATGACAGGATCAACCCCAAATGCGCGGCATATCTCTTCTACCTGATACCTTCGTGTCTGATCATACTGAGATACATCATTCGTCGCCTGGAGCTGCTGATACTTCATGTCCGCGCCGAGAACGGCAATCTTCCCCGAGTTCTCTGCGCCTCCGAAAGCCTCTTCCCATGCCTGACGGAGACTTTTCCTCTGCTGCTCATCAAGGCGCTGGGCCACAGACAGAAATCCTGAGAGGCGGCTTCCGTTTTTAAATGATGTTGCCCCGTGGGCGTCAAGTGACAGAGCGAGACCGACGGCCTCTCTGGCCATAGCTACGGCATTCAGTCCGCACACGCCGTCCCACGCGAGCCACCTGATGTGCCACATGTCCGCCTGGGGGACGGTGATATACGTCTTGTCCTGCAGGGTGATGGAGTACTGCACCTTCCAGCCGTCGCGCTGGATGGAGACAGAGCCGGGAGGATACGGCAGGAGCTCGGCGATGCGCCCGTCAGGCAGGCGGTTAATCCAGATATAGGCGTTACCCGTCAGGGTGAGGTGCATCATGACCATATGCCAGAACTCGAAGGCGTCCTGCCATTCGTTAGGGGCCATGTAGAGCAAATCATAGAGGGGGTGAGTCATCGCCGGCTTCCTCACCTCGCCTTTCTGCTGCACGAGGCGGAATGGGACCTGAGCGATGCCGTTGGCAATGGTCCTGACACACGCGAGGACGGTAGAACACTGCAGTGCCGTAGATGGAGTGACGTAAATACCCGCATGGGACTGGGCAAAACCGTAATTCATCACCAAATCATCATACGACGCGCTTTTCGTTTCTTTTTTCCGCTTTTTCCTGAAAAAATCGAACATATCACCATGCCTCCGCGAAAAATTCTGTTCTCTCAGGCTCCCCTCCGACTGCCCCGTTGAGAGCCATGGCGAGCGCCACAATACCGTCGATTCGTCCCGTCGATTTTATCTTATCGAACTTCCGGTTCCCTGATGGGTCCTGCTGTACACGGACATTGCTGGCGCACATCGTGAGCACCGGATGCATGCCATGACGGATCTTCCCGTTGGCCAGAGCGTCCTCGAGGGCCTCTACGGCCGGATTCATATCGCGGAAACCCTGCCCGTGCTGGATCATCCTGAGGCCGTCGGGGTACGCCTCTTCCTTGCCGTCGACATAGGCCTCGACGCCCACGTCACGGAGCTCCCGCACCATGTCGTCAATCCTCCACCGGTCGAACTTCAGGCCGGCTATGTGCATCCGGCCCATGAGCTTTTTTATCTCCTGCGCGACAAAGCCATAGTCTACCGTCCGCCCGGGTGTCGTATAGAGGTAGCCCTGCTTCACCCATACGTCGTATGGAGTACGGTCCCTTTCTGCCCGATCCACAAGCCCCTCTTTGGGAGTCCAGAAATACGGGAGGACATGCCAGGTACCCGTCCCGTCCCTGCATGTCAGCACCAGCGCCGTGAGGTCGTTTTTGGCAGACAGGTCAAGGCCGGCATAGACGGGCAGATCCTCGAAGAGGGATAGGTCAGGCTCGCCGCCGTTATGCTTCCATACTGCAGGTGTTATAAAATGCGCCGCGCCATCCACCCTCTGATTTAGGTAAAGATTCCGGAATGCCGCCTCGGCCGAGGGGATCCGCTTCGCCCTTTCGGCCGTCTCTCTCATCTCATCGAGGGATCGGAAGTCCCCCAGTGCAGGGTTGGACTTTTTCCAATTTGCCTCGTCCCACGGGTCATCGGTCATCGGGACCGTAAAACAGAAACACCTGGTCTTGGGATCGTTTATCTCTCCGCGGTTGACCTTCGCCCCGTAGTCGATGAGCTCGGAGAGCACGGCCGTGTCCGATGCCGCCTGTGTGGAGATGACCCACACCATGGGCTCGGCATGAGCGCCGCGCGAGGTCATCATGACATCGTAGAGCTCACGGTCAGCCCCGAACTGCGCCAGCTCGTCGAACACGATGAACGAGCTTGATTTCCCGTGCTTCCCTCGCGTCTCGGCCGAAAGGGCCTGATACTCGGAGCCGGATATGGGGTCGAGGATGCGCTTCCTTGACTCTACGACATTGAGGCGTGCGGAGAGCTCGTCATCGGCGTACACCATGGCCGCCATATACTTGAACAGGATGGCGGCCTGCTCGCGGTCAAAGGCCACTGAGTAGAGCTGGCCGTTTCTGATAGCTTCCGGCCCGCAGAGGTGGGCGAGACACAGCCCGGCCACAAGGGCGGTTTTCCCGTTCTTCCTCCCGACAGAAAGGATGGCCTGCCTGCATATACGGCGCCCGTCAGGACCGACAGGGCCATACACCTGACGCAGGATATCCTTCTGCCACGGGCGCAGGACGATAGGCTGCCCCACGTCCCTGCCGTCAGGGGCCTTCAGCGTCTCGATGAAGGCGATTATTCTGTCCGCCCTGTCCATCACTGCACGCTGGCCCTGTCGGACTTATCAGGGAAGTCACCAAACATAAGCCCCGAACGGCCCTTCTCTTTCGCGACATTTGCGTTGCCGAGTCCATTGACCTTCCTGTCTACCCGGGAATTGGCGCACAGACGGAGCTTCGTGGCTATGGCCGTCATGGCGTTGATGGACGCCACAAGCACGTCATGCCACGGAGACCGTCTCATGCCGCCGCTGGCCGTGGGGATAACGGCGCCCTCCTCGAGAAGATGCTTCTGCGCCTCCTCGTGGCGCTCAAATTCCTGGCAGTACGACTGCAGGAGCGGCCAGTCCCCGGCCCTGAAATAATCGTCCGGGTACGCCGCCACTATATTTTTCCATAGCGCGCGGCCTGTTTTCTGAAGAACCTTGGGGGCGGGATGAGCTTTCGCCGCTCTGCCGCCAGAGAGGCATCTTTCTAGCTCCCCAGCCTTACCTCTTCGTCCCATTTTTCTCCTCCTCATTCCATGGATGCATCGGGTCAGTGGGCATGCCGCTGGCGTCACACCCGCCGATAATTCCTCCATGCTCCTGTCTCTGCTTGTGGGCGTCGTGGCATCTTTTACAGAGGGCCTGCCAGTTCGACTCATCCCAGAAGAGAGTCCAGTCCCCATGGTGGGGCCTGATATGGTCGACGATGGCGTCAGCACCACGGAGCGGCTTCCCGCAGATGGCGCAGAAGGGGTGCCGCTTTAGGTAGTCGGCTCTCGCCTGCTGCCATGCGGCCCCGTACATCCAGCTGAATTGTCCCATGTTGCCCCCTAAAAATGGCCAAAAAAGAATTTTCGAGTGCAAGTCCGGTCTAGAAGCGAAAGGCGGTAAAGATATGACCGCCCCCACCCCATGCGTCAGCGCTTTTTGCCATTGCGGTATCCATTGTGTTCGTCTGTATCTTTTGTGTCTATTGCATCAAGAGCGCTCATCGCCTGCTTCTCAACACCATGAGTCACCCGAACAATAATAGTCTGGAATAGCTTAGGCATAGGCCACCCAATATTCCTTGCGTTGGCCATTATTGACAAGGCATCATTTGCGCCAAGATACGCGATAATCCATCCGACCATCGGGACTTCGATGCTGATCGTCCTCGACAGCACAATCTGCACAGCGGCTGCGACGAGGATGTACACGCCATACACGATGAACTTCATGACGCCACGCTGGAAGATACGCAGAGAGAACCGCCCCTGCCTGATGGCGGCGTAGGTACCCAGCACCATATCCACCACACACAGGCAGAGGCAGATGGCATACACCTCTATGGCTATACCGGTAAGCGATGCGAACCAGGTACAGCAGGCGATCAGGCCCTTGATGTATCCGCCGCTCGAGAGCGTCTGCACATAGTAGGCCCAGTCGACGGACAGAGTGCTGGAGGATGGCGGCATCACTTTGAGTAGTACTCCCTGAGGACGCCGAGGTCAGCGTTTTTCCTCTCGATGGCGTTCTGGTCTTCCACAAGCAGCCTGACGAGGTCGCCCTGCGTCTTAGCCTGGCTGCGGTCGGGCAGCTCAATGGGAGCCAGCAGTTCCAGAGGCGGGGCCGGACATACAGGCTTCGTTGAGGGTGCGCACGATGTCATCAGGCAGAGGGCACTGAGACCAGTCGCGATTACGGTCCAGAGCCTGCCCTGTCTGAGAAGTCCTTTTATCGGCCTGCTCATCAGCTTCTCTCCTTGCCTTCATGGCATCAGCAAGCATCTCTTTCTGCTCTGTCACCACACCGAGCTGAGCCCTGCATGAATCCAGTTCCTGCCTTGTCTGATGGAGCCCCCACCAGAGAGCGCAGCATACTGAGACAAGCAGGGCGTAGCTGATAATCACGAGCCGCACGTCACACCCCCAGATACTTCCGGAGGTCATTGACCCTCTTTGTCCATCCACGGATGAAGGGGCTGTACTTCCGGGGTTTCTTAGCCACGAGCCCTTCGTAGAAATCCTGCCTCGCATCGAGAAGGAGCCGGATATCCCTTGCGTTATCCATCTGTGCGGCCGCCCTTAGCGTCTGCGGGCCGATGTAGCCATCGACGGAAAGGAGCCCTTCTCCGACATGGGTCCGGTTAAAGGCCCGCTGGAGGGTGCGGATGGACTGATGGTTTCCGGCGTTCATTCCAAAGTCGAAAACGGCAATGGCGATACTGTCAGGCATAGCGTCGCACCTGAGCGGCTCCCAGTGCTCATGGCGGAAGATGGCCGCAGCCTGGTCTCTGGTGATCTGCTTCATCGATGCTACCGAAGACGAGGTGATGCCAATAGAGCGCAGAAAGGCGGAGTCAGAAGCCAGCATGTCATTTATCGATTGCTGGCTTACCCCCCACTTAGTGGGCCCGCCTGAGTCTGTCGGGTCATTGGAGTACTCGCCCTCGTGGGCGAAAGTAAACTTCAATGCTTTGAGGTATGCGGCTTCGCTCATCTCGCTCCTCCTGAATTTATTTTAATCGGTATGTCGATACTTTCCATTTTTACTCATGTTGTGTGAAAAGTCGACTGGGCTTTCCCACCTGACTTTTACCTATGCTTTTTTCTCGGCCTGTAAGATCCGGTCACGGCTGATGGCGTAGTATTCCTCGGACAGCTCTATGCCCACATAGCCCCTGCCGGATTCACGGCAGGCCACGCCCACCGATCCGCCGCCCATAAACGGGTCAAGCACAACGCCTTCTGGGCTAGTGATGGCCAGCAGGTCATGGATTAGAGCAACGGGTTTGCTCGTCAGATGCACTTTCTGGTTTGCGATGACGGGGCAGGAGTACACGCCCGGCAGACAGGAATGCGTTGCGAGGTGCAGGCTTCCCTTGCAGGCGTAGAGGACGTACTCGCACTGCTGGCGGAACTTGCCGATTTGCG
>URBN01000021.1 GCA_900546145.1 uncultured Desulfovibrio sp.
GGAAAAGCTCCTGCCCGTGGATCCCGGCGAGATACGGACCTATATTGAGAAGCGCGACAGGGTGGAGGGCGCAGCCGCACCCGGGCCCGCGCGCATGCGCACGGGGACGCGGCAGATAAGCGCCGTGCCCGGCGCTGTCCCCCAGGTCATCCGGCTGACAGCGGGCTATTCCTCGACAGTCATGTTTCAGGACGCCACCGGCGAGCCCTGGCCCGTGCTTTCCATCGTTCTCGGCAACGCCAGGGCCTTTCAGGCCACGCAGCCGAAGGTGGAGGCAGAGGACGGGGAAGCGCCGTCAGGCGCCAGGAACCGGACAGGCACGACAAAGGCGAACGCGGCCTCCAATGTGGTGAGCCTTGTGCCCCTGACGAACCACGGCTCGTCAAATCTCATGGTCACCCTGGAGGACGCGCCGTATCCGGTTGTCCTGCACCTCATCACGGAATCGCAGGCGAGGCGCGGACGCGTGGGCGATGCGCTTGTGGTCTTCCGCCTCGACCGCGGCGGCCCCAACGCGAAGCCGGCGGTGCTGGCTCCGCCCGCCCCTGAGGCCGTGTCTGCCGATCTTCTGGAATTCGTGCACGGCGTGCCGCCTGACGGCGCAAAGCCCGTCCGTCTCGATCCTGAATACCCGGGCACGCGGGCCTGGCTCTACAGGGACAGGATCTATCTGAGGACGGGTCATCACGCGGTCTGGCCGGCCTGGCTCTCCAGGGCCGGGTGCGGCGGCCTCACAGTCTACGCCATGCCGCGGGCGCCCTTCGTGGTGCTCAGCGCGGGCGGAGAGCGCGTGAAACTCATGACCGGGCTTGCGGCCGGAGAAGCTGGGAGGCGCCATGAGTGACACCCGTGACGCAAAGGATATCCCGGATCTGGCCTTTCCCTCGCCGGAGGAAACGGTCGAATCGGCTCCTGTACACGGCCGGCGCCTTCCGAAGGGGCTCATACGGGCCGGGATCTTCTTAGCCCTTGTCCTTTCCCTGATTTTCGCCGGGCGCTGTGCCCTGTCAGACAGCGGGGCCGGCAGGATGAAGGTCTCGGGGCTGTCTCCCGGCGAAAGCGATCTGAAGGGCGTGTCCGCGGAGACGAGTCCCGAGTACAAGCGCCGCCTCGACGACTATTCGGCGCGCAGGGGCAGCGAGGCCCTGGAGAAGGGCGGCACTTTCGTGGCGCCGGCCTCCGGCGTCGGAAAGCCCGTGCCGGCAGAGCCCTTTGAGGCGCCGCGCGTGACCCGGGATCCGCCGGCTCCCGCCCCCGCGCCTCCCGCGCCGAAACGGGAGGACGTGCCCGTCTTCACGCCCGTCTCGCCGCAGCCCCGCGTGCGGACGCGTCCGGCGGAGCGCAGGGAGAAAGGCGATCAGGCCGTGATTTCGTATCTCGCAGGCCTCAGGAGCGATCCCGGCCAGCCTATGGCCATGGTACTGAACCGTCCCTCCCCCAGATCAGTTCCTCCCCGGAATGCCGCGGCGCCGGCTGCTCCCCCGGCCGGCGTGCCCGGCGTCCTGCCCGGGGACATTCTCTACGCCGTAAACCGGGTGACGCTCGATTCCGACGCGCCGGGACCGGCTATGGTGGAGGTCATCATGGGTCCTTTCAAAGGAGCCAGGGCCATCGGTTCCTTCCAGCGGCTCGGCGAGCACCTCGTGCTGCGCTTCAGCTCCTTTGTCCTGCGCGATGGCAGCCGCTATGCCGTACAGGCGTACGCCATCGATCCCAGAACAGACAGAACCGCCGTTTCGGGCAGCGTCGACAGGCATTTTCTGGCCCGCTGGGGCGGTCTTGTGGCCGCGTCCTTCCTGGAGGGCTTCGGAGACGCCGTGGCCCGCTCCGGCGTGTCCTCGACAAGCACCATCTACGGGAGTTCGGAGCGCTACCCGCGCTACGACCTCGGAGATCAGCTGTGGCTCGGCGGCGCCCGCGTGGGCAGACGCGCCGCGGGCCTGCTGGAGCAGAATTTCGGGATGCCGCCCACTGTCACTCTCAAATCGGGTACCGAAATGGGGCTGCTGCTTCTGGAGGTCCGGGAACGGACAGGCTCTCCTGCCGGCCGGGGCGGGGCTGAGGCGGAAATAGAACGGGAACAGGCCTACGCGCGTCAGCGTGAACAGGGGAGGGCTGCCGCCCCTGCCGTTCCGGATCGTGGCAGCGAAAACACCTATCCCCGTGCCCGGCGCGCGGGAGAGTGAGGAGTTGTATGGCAGAAAACAGGCAGGATGAGCGTACCGCTTCCGGGGAAGACAGCCTCCTGGCCGGCGGCTTCACCTGGCTCAGGGAAACCGTGCCCCTGAAGGAAACGTCTCCGGCGCCGCAGGCGGCCGGAGCGGCCCAGGGCTCCTTGGCCGGGGAGACGGCGGTTTCCGCTGAGGAGGAGGCCGCGCTGTATCTTTTCGGCGGGCCGGAAGAGGGAGACGGGAATGCGGACGCCCCCGGGAAAAGGCCGGCAGCCGGAGAAGATCAGGATGCGCTGGCCCCGGACACGCCTGAAGAGACTGACGCCTCCGCTGACGTGAGGGATCCGGCCGGAGCAGCCGCTTTTCCGGATTCCGACCCCGCCCCAGATCTGGCGCTTGAAGGGGATCCCGGCGAGGCGGATCAGGGCATCGCTGAAGAGGAGGATGAAGGCGCCGCCGTGTCCGCCCTCGGACGTTTGCTCGGAAGCAGGCAGGATGTGCCGTATTCCATAAAAGAAAACGTTCATCCTTATAACAATATTAACAAAGACGGCCCGGAAAACGGCCTGTCCCGGGGGGGGACAGCGCCCGTCCGCGATGAGGAGGCGGAGCCAGCGCCGGAGGAGGAAGAAGATGATGAAGGAGACGCTGAAATTCAGGAAGAGGAAGGCCGTGGCAGGGGCTCCGGAAGAGGAGCCGTCCGCCGCAGGGCCTGTCTCGTCGCTTTTGCCGTCCTCGTTTCCGGAGCCGCAGTCTGGTACGCCGCGGGATCGGGAAGCGGAGACGGCGGAACCGGACTCCCCACCACAGCGGCCGAGGCCGAGCTCGTCCGCAGGCAGGCCGGCGCCCTGCGCGCTCTGCCTCAGCCGGAAGATGGCAGCGTCGGGCCGCTGTCTTCTCCTCGAGCAGCTGACCGGGATACGGCCGCAGCGCCGGAGACGGCCCTTTCCTCCGCGCCTGAAAGCGGCGCAGCGCCCTCAGCGTCAGCTGCCGGTCCCGCAGCCCCGGTCCGTCCGGCCGTGACGGATGTTTCCCCTGCGGCGGAAGGGGAGCCGCTCATGGCTGAATCCGGCCGTCCCGCCACGGCGGACGATCTCAGGAACGGCTTTGCGGCTCTCAGGGAGGATCTGAAAAAGCTCGGCGAGAGCTTTGCCGCCCGCCAGGCCGTGAGAGAGGATGACATCCGTGCCCTGCGCCGGGCTGCGCGCGATCTTGAGGCCGCAGCGGAGAAAAGCGCGCGCCGCGCGTCCGCCTCCGGCCTCTCCGCTCCCGGAAAGGCTGAGGCCGGAGAGTCTTCCTCTTCTTCCTCCGGTCTCGAGGGCTGGTCCGTTCTCGGGCTTTCCGCCACGCGGGCCATCGTGCAGGATCCCGGCGGCAGAATCTGGACCGTGGCCAGGGGCGACAGGGCCGGCAGGCTCAGGATCCGGGACGTGGATCTCGCCACGGGCAATGTCAGCACGGACCGCGGCGTCATCCGCTACGGCGAGTAGCCGGGCTTTCCCGTGACAGAGGATCTCATGGCTGTCTGCGCGAGGCTCGCCGGTGAACTCGCTCCTTTCTACGATCTCATCACCGCCTGCGCCGCGCTCACCGGTTTCGGCATGCTCTGCGCCTCGCTTCTGCGGCTCCACCTGGCGGGGAGGGAGGGGCGTTCCGCCGCGGGGCCCGTCGCGGGAATCGCCGCGGGCTCCCTCCTCCTGAGCTTCCGTGCCGTCACCGGCATGCTGACGGAAAGCCTCTTCAATGCCTCGGCTCCCGAAGGACTCGCCACCGTCGAAACCGGACCAGGGCCGTACGCGGACATGGTCCGGCTTGCCCTCGTCATCGTCATGCTTGTCGGCTTTTATCAGATCGCGAAGGGCCTCGTGCTCCTGAAACGCTCCGCCGAGGGCGGGGACTGCTTCTGGCGGGCCGTCACCCACATCGCGGGCGGCACACTCTGCGTCAATATCCGTCAGTTTATGCTCGTGCTCGGCGCTTCGGCGGGCGGCGTCCTCAGGGATGTTGTCACCCGCCTTCTCGGCGGCTGAACGGGCAGAAGGAGATTTTTTATGCGTTTCTTCCGCCATCTTTTCCATAGCATCGCTGCTTCTGTTCTCCTGCTGCCCTGCGCCGCGGCCCGCGCCGCGGGAAGCCTCGGCGACATGTCCGACAGCGTGCGCAGTGAAATCGCCAAGTTCGGGCCGGCTCTCAAAGCGGGCTTCGCGCTCGCCGGCTTCTTCCTGGTCGGGCTCGGGCTGTGGCAGCTTTACAGCCTCTCCCAGCAGCCCGGCCGTCCCAAGGGCGGGGCGCTCATGGCCATTGTCATCGGCGCCTGCCTCCTCGCGGCGGCCACCATCGCCCAGATGACCTCGGGCTCCCTCTCGGCCGGCGATCCCGAGCTCAGCGCCATCGGCCTGTAGCCCCGTGGCCGTTCCCCTGACGTTCCAGGTCAAGGCGGGCACGTACCGCATGGATGATCCGCACGCCGGTGTGGCGGACGCGGATTTCCGCGGCGTCCGGCTCAGGTGCCTGAAGCGGGATCATTTCGTCTGCCAGGCCTGCGGACTGCCGTCCTGGCCCGCCCAGGGCGCCCCTTCGGGCGGCTTTGAGGTGCACCATCTGAACGGCGATCACGCGGACAACCGGCCCGGGAATCTCGTCACCCTCTGCCCGCTCTGCCACGGGATTTTCCATATGGGCCTCACTGTCCGCAGACGCCCCGGGAAGTTCATCTGGCTTCCCGGGGTGAGCCAGGCTTCTCTCAACCTGCTCGTCCACGTCATGGCCATAGCCCGCCTCAGGGGAAGTCTCCCCGGCTCCGCGCCGGGGGCCCGCCGTATGGCGCGCGGGGCGGATTCGCTCTGGCGCAGGCTCTCCCTGAAGCGTCTTCCCTCTGGCTGTTTCATGGATCCGGAAGGCGGCGACACCGTCTGCCTCCTCGAAACCGATCCCGCTTCATTCGGCGCCGCGCTGGCGCGTCTTCAGGAAAGGCCAGGCTATGATCCCGGCCGCCTTCAGCGGAGCCTCGGCGGCCTGCGCTGGCTCTACCGCATCAGCTCGGATACGGAGGCCGGCGTGTACGCGGACTGCCGCGCCTGGTTCGGCCCCCGCGGCTGGGAGGAGGACTGGATGAACTGTCTTACCCAATACGGAGGCAGATATGCCCGACAATGAAAATTTCGGCGCCATCATCTTTGACAGGCCGGAGTCGCTCGACCGCGGCTGGTACTGTCTCGGGGAGGGGGAGCCCGGCCGTCTTCCGGACGACGGCGCGGCAGGTCTTCCGGCCGGGCCTGTCTGGCTCACGAGCCTCAGCTTCAGCGAGGCTGCGGAAATGGGACTTTCCTCCAGTCCCCGTTTCCTGAACAGCGCCTACCTGCGCGAGCCCGTGCAGAAGCTCCTCGCCCGCCTCGGCGTGCCTGAAGATGACGCGAGGGAGCAGGCCAGGCTCGCCTCGGTCCTCTTTTCCCGGGTCATGAACGTCTGCCGCGCTCTTTCAGGCCGTCCGGACTTTCTGCCCGCGCGCTTCCTCAAAGGCGGCCTGCGTGTCCTTATGGATCCTTCCCCGGATCCGTGCGTCCTTAAAGAGGACGCGGAGCGGCTCGACAACGCCTTAAGCTACAGCCACAGATGCCTTGCGCCGGGCCCGAGATCCGCCTCCCCGGTCTGGCAGTCTTTCGCCGCGCTTCCTCTCGGGCACGCAAAGGCTGTTCTGGAAACACCCCTTCCGGACGGCGGTTTCAGGCCCGTTCCCGCAGATTCCCTGCCCCCGCGCGGCTCTGACAGGGCCGCTGTCTGCGCCTGGCTCGATGCCGTGACGGAAAAAGGCGCCAGACCCGGGCTCTTCCGCTGCGAGGCCCGCGGGGCCGACGCCTCCGTCCGCCTTCTCCTGAACGCCGGGGGAACATCCGGAAGCGGCTGGAACGCCGTTTCCATGCGGCGCCTGTGGATGACCGGCCCCGAGCTCACGCTCCTTGCCGGACACGCTGACGTGGATGTCTTTGAGGCACGCGTCTGCCCGGCCGGACGCCGTCCCGGGAGGGCTCTCTCCTTTCTCGCCTCGCTTCCGCCCTGGCCGGTCTTTCCCTGACCATGTCCGTTCTCCTGGACGCGCTCTGGCACAGTGCCGCCTCAAAGCTTCCCGGACGCGTCCGTGAGCCAGGGCGCGTCTCAAAGCCCGCGGGAGCTCCTTTCCTTTACGCTGCGGATCAGGCTCTCCTTTTTCCCGCGGCAGTGAAGGCCGACAGCCTCGGCTTTGAAGTGCAGGGCTGGAGCTCCGGCATGGTGCGCCTCAATACCGCCGGAGCCGGTTTCCCGGAGCTGGAAGAGCTCTGCGTCAAGGCCGGCCTTCTCCCTCCGGTTATGCATTTTGATCCTGCGGCAATGCCTCCTCCGTCCTTCAGCGCCGGCTCACCCGGCGATTTTCTCCGGGCCGTTGAGGAGGATCCCTCCCGCGGCCCAGAGACCCTGCGGCGGCTTCTCTTTTCCGGGGATCTCGCTGCGGTCCTGAAACTTGACCGCCTCATCCTGGAGGCGCTCCCTGAGAGGCGGAGGTCCGGCCATGCCGTCTGAAATCCGGCTCGGCCCGGGCTCCTGGACGTCCGGGGCCGCCGCCGTTCAGGAAAACGTACTCCTCGGGAAACTCCGCGGGCTTATTCCGGGGCGGGGTGCCCCCTTCGCGCCGGGAAAGGGGGCCGGACAGCATCCGGGCGTGCCGGCCTGTGGGGCGGAAGAGGTCTTTGTCTCCCTTTCCTGTTACCGGAGCGCCCTGCGCTCGGCCCAGAAGCTCTGCCTCATTCTCGCCGGCTTCGCGGCCGCCGGGCTGATAACCGGCCTCTGCGCCATTCTCATGAGGCCGGAGCCTGTCTATTTTGGCATGAGCCAGGATATGAAGCTTCTGCCCATGACGCCGCTCGACAGACCCGTCATGAACGAGGCGGCGCTTAAGAACTGGGTGGCCGGCGCCATCAGCGCCTCCTTCAATTTCGACTATCTGAACTGGCGCAGCCAGCTCACGAACCTGCGTACGTACTTCACGCGGGAGGCCTTCACGCGTTTCGCTGTGTCTCTCGACAGCGAAGGGCATCTCCCTCTCCTCAGGCAGAGGAGGGCGCTCATGCACTCCGTTGTCCAGGGCACGCCCGTGCTCACCCGCTCGGGCGTGGTGCGCGGCGCCCTGGTGTGGGAGTTCGAGGTGCCGCTTCTCGTCACCTATGAGACGTCCCGCGGCCGCGTCGCCAACAACGCCGTGACCGTGGTCTGCCAGGTGCGGCGCATGCCCGCAGCGGACTGCCCGGCCGGCGTGGCCCTGTCCTCTGTCGTCACCGTAAACAGGGAGAATGCCGGACGGACGCCGTGAGGCTCCTGACGTATCTGGCGGCCGTCTCCCCGGAGAAGGCCGCACGGCTTTCCGGACGCGTAAGTGACGTGTTTTTCCCGGTCTCTTTTCCGGGAAATCTTCAGGGAGGAACCATGTCCTGGGACAGTTTTTTTGCCTCACTCGACAGTTTCTGTCAGGACGCGGCTGACTTTGCCGGCACATCGCCGCGCTCGGTCTGCCGTCTCCTCACGGCCGACTCAGACGGCATTCTGGTTGCTGACAACAGTTCTATGGTGTCGCTCATCGGGATAGGCGGGAGCCTGCGCCTCATTGGGGAGGAGGAGTTTGAGAAGGCGGCCTCAGCCCTCGCCGGCGTCCTGAAGACTCCGCTCTCCAGGCGCTGCCATGCCGTGCAGATGGTTTTTTCCTGCGATCCCGGAGCGGCGGAGGAGCATATCTCCGCCGCCATGAAGCCCGTGCGTGAATCCGCGGGCCTTCTCGGCCTGAACCTCGGCCGCGTGCTCGACGAGTGGGGAAAAACGCTGGCTTCCTACTGCACAGTCGAGAAAATCTGCCTTGCCGTCTGGACAAAACCCTCTGTCATGACCGGCGCTGAACTGCGCCGCGCGAGGCGCCAGGCCGGAAAAGAGTCCTTCCCTCCCGCGCGCCTTTCCGGCGCGCAGGGCTCACGCGTGGTTCTCGAACGCATGCGCAGCGTGCACTGGGCGCTCGTGCGCGGCATCGCGGAAACTTTCAGGCAGATTTCTTTCCGCGCTGAAATTCTGGACAGCCATGCCGCTGTGCGCTTCATCCGCGCCATGAACGTGCCCCGCCTCACGGCTCCGGACTGGCGCCCGCTTCTCCCCGGGGATCCCTTTCCCTTTCTCGCTCCGGTTCCGGGCACGGCCGGAAACGATTTTTCCCCTGCGCTTCTTCCCTCTCTCGCCCGCCAGATCTGGCCCTGCGGCGTGACCGTGCTCGGGGGGCGTTTCCTCCTCGCCGGTGACAGGATCTATGCGCCCTTCGTGATGAGCCTGCCGCCTCAGACCATGCGCCCCTTCAACGCCCTTTTCCGCTCGCTCCTCGCGGAAAGCCTGCCCTGGCGGGCTTCTGTCCTCCTTACCGGCGATGGCCTTTCCGGCCAGTCCCTGCGGCTCACCGCCGCTTCAATCCTCTCTTTTCTCTCGGCTTCCAATCGCATGTACAGGAAGTCCATGCGGGATCTGCAGGCCCTTGCCCAGAACGGGGAGCCCTCGGTCCTCTTCCAGATGTGCTTTGTCACGTGGATCGACAGGCTGTCTTTTCCGCCGGGAGAGGAAGGGCTTTCCCGCGCACTCTCCGCCCTCAGCCGGCGCCAGGCCAGGCTCATGACTGCCGTGCAGTCCTGGGGCTCTTCGGACACGTCCGCCTTCACGGGCGATACGCTCTCCCTCTACGCTGCCACGCTTCCCGCCATGTCCTGCTCCTCTCCCGCCCCGAAGGCCTGCGCGCCGCTCGACGACGCCGTGCGCCTCCTTCCCTTCGCGCGTCCCTGCTCCCCCTGGAAGAACTGCGACCTTCCGCTGCGCACTTCGGACGGCCGCTTCATGCCCCTGGCGCTTCTCTCCCCGGCCATGGCCTCCTGGAACGAAATCTGCTTCGCCGGCATGGGCGCAGGCAAGTCGTTCTTTCTCAATACGCTGAATTTCTTCTTCCTCCTGCGCCCGGGGCAGGCAAAGCTTCCCTGGCTCACCGTTATCGATATCGGCATGAGCTCCTCCGGCGTCATCAGCCTCATCCGCGCTGCCCTTCCTCCTGAAAAACGCGGGCTTGCCGTGTTCGCCCGCCTGCGCAATACCAGCGAAGCCGCAGTCAACGTCTTTGACACGCCCCTCGGCTGTCCGTATCCCCTCCCGAACCACGCGGATTTCCTCGTCAATCTCCTGTCCCTCCTGTGCACGCCGCTCAATGAGACAGCTCCCGGTGACGGCGTCGCCGATTTGCTCAGGGAGGCCATGGACGCCGCCTACCGCAGGCTCTCTCCCGACGGGGACGCTCCCCGCCGCTTCGACCCGTTCTGCGATCCCGATGTCACCGGCAGGCTCACGGATCGCGGCCTGACGCCGGAAGCCGGCGCTTCCTGGTGGGAGATCGTCGAGGCGCTCTTCCGGGCAGGAGAGACAGATGCCGCAGTCAGGGCCCAGCGCTACGCCGTGCCCCTCCTGAGCGATATCATGGCCGAAATCAACAACCCGCTCGTGCGGGACCGCTTTCAGGGCATACTCGTCTCCCAGAGCTCCGAAAGCGTTCCCGACGCCTGCGTGCGCAGGCTCACCTCGGCCATCAGGGAGTATCCCATCCTCGCCAGCCCGTCCCGCTTTTCTCTGGGACCCGCCCGCGTCGTGAGCCTTGACCTCGCTGAGGTGACGCCCAGGGGAGGTCCGGCGGCGGAGCGGCAGTCCGGCATCATGTATATGCTCGCCCGTTTCGTCGGCGCGGCCCGCTTCTTTAATACCGTGGCCGATCTCGGACGCATTCCTCCCCTTTACCGCCCCTATCACAGGCCCATCTTCGAAGAAATGGCCGCCGCGCCGAAGCGCCTCTGCTACGACGAGCTGCACCGCGCTTCCTGCGCTGATCTCAATAATCCCCTTTCCCGCCAGATCATCAGCGACCTCACCACAGCCTCGAGGGAGTCGCGCAAGCAGAATCTTTCCATCGGCCTCTACAGTCAGAGCCTCGACGACTTTCCCTCCGTTCTCGTGGATCTCGCCACGAGCGTGTACGCCCTCGGCGCTGGCAATGCCCGGGAAGCCGGGGAAATCGCTGAGCGCTTCGGGTTCAGCAGGGCGGCAGGGGAGGCCCTCCGGCGCATCACCAGGCCCACCAGCGCGGGCGCGGAGTTCGTGGCCCTCTTCAGGACTGTGGACGGCGAGTCCGTGCAGTATCTTACGAACACGGCCGGGGCCTACGCCAAATGGGCCTTCTCCACGACGGCGGAGGATATGCGCGTCCGAAACCGTCTCTACGATGAACTCGGCTGCGAGAAGGCGCTCGGGCTTCTGCGCGAACGGTATCCGGAGGGCACGGTCAGGGATGAAATCGAACGGCGCAGGCAGAAGATAGCCGCCGCCGGAGGAGCGGAGTCCGCAGACATCGCGGGCGCCATCATTGAGGAACTGCTCGCTGAAAGCGGGCGTAAGGATAGGAAAACAAAGTGAGGATTCCCCGGGCTGAGCCCGGGGAATCAGGGATAGAATCAGGGGAGGTCCGGGAGTTTCGCCCCCACAGTACAGGAATTTTTTTGCGTGTTTCTGTTCAGCCGTTCCGCCGTCCGGTCCCTGGAAAGAAGGACGAGGCCGGAGCCGGCTCCTGTTCTTTCTGCCTGGCCCGGAATGGTATTTTGCATCTGCCGCCGGCATCAGTCCTAACTGTCTTCGTCCATAATGGGAACGATGTTCGGGTCACCTTCATAGTCGATGTAGCCTAAAATACCCTGAAGATAATCATGTGAAATCTTTAAATTTTTCTTCGCTGCAGGGGACAGCGGGGGATATGCCCTGTAATCCAGCGTGCTGCGTATTTCCTGAATATAGGCTTCCAGCCTTTCACGGAAATGCATTACGCGTGCCTTTTGGTCGTTTTTTCCCAGAAAGTCCATATGCCCATTCTTGAGCCGGTATTTAAGGAGCACAAAAATGAGCGAGGCCGCGTTTCTGAATTTTATTTTTTTATCTTCACGCTGCTCTTCCATTATGTCGATCGCTATTTTCAGGAGGCCATAAGCTGTATTGTCGTTCAGGGCTTCCCATGCCTGCGGACGGTAGTTCAGGATACGGAAAGAGGCCAGCAGAGCGTACGCATAATGCAGATCTAGGGAGAAGATATAATTGAACAGCAGCTGGTATTCTTCCTTTGTCTGGAAGCATCTTCCGGCAGCCTCTATGTAGTATTTGGAAATTTTCGTTCCGGAATTTTCAATGATGGCGAGAACGATTTGTTTCCTGAAGATTTCCGGCGTACGCCCCCACAGAAAAGAAGCGTGCCATATGAGTCTGACATCCGGAATGTCTGCGTGCCTGCCAATTAAAACCAGACGATCCGTCACCTGGCTTATCAGATCTTTAAATTGAGGAAGGGTATCTCCGTTCTCATCGATTATTTTGTTCTTACTGGAGGGCATAAGCCATTTTGTGCGGATGGCATTGAACGAGTCCTCCACTGCGCTCATGGAGCAGACACTATTCAGAAATTTCCTGCAGTAAACCCTGACCCAGTACTCATCGGGGAATGTTGGCGCCTCGGCAAGCGCTATATGCCCCTCGTCAGGACAGAACAGGTGTTCCTGGGGCAGTTCGTCTTCCGTGATTTCCTCCATGCGCGAAAAATCGAACAGCAGTTCCTCTATTGAGCCGTCAAGGGTTCTGAGGCAGACCTCGGCAAGGCCGCTCGCCGGTTTCATGCGGACATGCATGGTGATGGGGACATCCTCTTTCGGCGCGTACGGAAGGGGAACTACTTCTTTTCTGTAGGTATTTTCGGTTTCCTTCTCCAGATAAACGGTCAGCGTTGCATAACGTTTCTGATAGCTGAATCCGTCCACGGTATTGGTGTATACCTGTCCTCCTCTGCACGTGTCAGCGGCCACGAGGTCAGTCCAGAGGCGGTGTTTTCTCCTGTCCTGCGTCATGATTCTGAGCGGAGGAAGAGTATCAAGGTAAGTGGGGAGATTATCCCGGAGCCTTTCGCCATAGAGTTTCGCGCCTTCGGCTATAATATCGGAATCTGTTTTATCTGAAATCCAGATAGTGTCCGGACTGGGGAGACGGGCAACCCCGAGGGCAATGGGGTTAAGCCATGCGGGTTTGACGTAGGGCGCGAGCGGTCCGCACAGTACCACGCCACGCAGGTGACCCCCTTCCTGTCTTTTTGACATTGCCTGTTTCAGGAGTGTGGAGAAAAAACTGTCCCATACTGCACCGGAGCCGGCGTCTTTCCTTCCAATCTGTGTGGAAAGCCAGGATGACGTGTCCGCCCTGGCCAAACGTTTCGGAAGAAGATCCTGCTTCGCGTTCCATATTTTCCAGGAGCCGTCTCCGCGGCTCCAGAGGTGCCTGCATTCGGGTGGGGTGGGCCGGACGAGGGCTTCCCACACTTCGGGAAAACGCAGGACCTGCTGCCAGATTTCTCCTGGCGTATTTCCGGGGCAGCAGCTCCAGGCCCAGTCCATTCCGGTGAGTAAGGTATTTTTCATTCCCCGCGAACGTACTGGGAGCGGATATCCTGTCTCCCCGTCAGCCTGAAGGCCGAACGGCGTGAATTCAAATAGGTCCGGCCCAAGGTAGATGACGAGCATCCAGTCACCAGAGTGAATGCGGAAGTCCGTTCCGAGCCCGTGAAGCCATTCCATGGCTGCGGCCACGGGACGCCAGAGGAGCTGAACGTCCCCGCGGCGTTCCCCGAAAGCCCTGAGGATTTCTTCCTGCCCCATTTCGTCGAGGGTATCTGGTATGGCCACTACAACGCTCTGATCTCTCCATTCCGCGCGTTTCAGAAGTCCGGCAAGGTGAGCCTCTATGGCATCGCCCGTTGAAAATCTGATGTTGTTCTGGCCCGGAGTCCAGTAGGACAGCCTGTCACCATCCACGACAAGTTTGCTCCAGAGAAGCGCCACGGGAACCCGGCGGAGAATTGTTTTTTCTGTAACTCTGGCTTCCAGGGGCCAGTTCATTCCGGCTTCAATACGGCTTTCCGATGCATCCCGTCCGGTCTGGAAGGCCCCCCGCCACGTGCGCGGAAAAATGACTGCTGAGGGATGAAAGGCATTGATACGCAGGGATATGGTTCCCGCACACGTATCCCCCAGTCCGAAGGCTGACAGACCCAGGATATCAGGCATCGTTTTTCTCCAGGAGTTTGAGAAAGAGATCGTCAAGAAGCACGGAGAGAACATCAACGTTATCCGCCCAGAGACAGGGATCAGCGGCCAGACACGCCAGATTAGTATTGACTCCGTTTATGAAATCAGGTTTATCTTCCGGGAAGACGTCAGTCATGACAAGTCCGGAAAGTCTGGCTACCGGAGACGGACTGTTGATGAATCTGTTCTGCTGTGCGAGGCCGGACTCCGCCGAGTGCTTCAGGGCGTAGAAATTCAGTTTCAGAGTGGATGCCAGGCTGTGCACAGGCCAGACGATGATGACGCACGCCAGGGCTGGCTTTTCCCGCAGATCCCGCAGGGGTTTAATTACGAAGTACATAGAACCGCCAGTGCTGCCCAGAGACGATGCCGGGACATGATTTTTCATTTCGTCCGCGTGGACTATCTCGAGCACTGCTTTGCTGTGGGGGCCTGAGAGCAGGAACGGGCCCGGATCCGTTCCTTGCAGAATACGGTTCCCCTGTGTCTGTTCACCGAGAAAGCCGCACGCGGCACGCGCCAGAGGAGTGACCCTGACGTGAAAACCTCTGCCTTTGGCCATGGAGAAAAGGGCGGTTCCGAGGAGAAGTCTGCATATGTCAGCCCAGGTATTTCCCTGCCAGGCCCACATCCAGTCCTCTTCGTCCTGCTTGCGGAGGAGCTTCTGGTAGAGTTCCCAGATTTTGCGGTAGCGCGCATCGTTCTGCAGCACGTAATTAGGCCGCGCCCCGCTTTCAAGCGTTCCCACATCCTCCCACATGGGGCGCTTCAGAAGGTCAGAGCATATGCTGCTGTACCGGCCGACTTCTTTCGCATAGCCTGTGTCTGTCTTTCCGGAACAGATGACGCTGATGTACTGCTGGCATTCCCGTATGCAGCGCTGGAGAAATTCTTTGAGGACCCTGTTTTCGAGAGTGTTGAATGTCTCGCGCCGGGAAAGCGCCTTCAGCCTCTGCCTGTTGGATGAAGCTTTTTCAATGGGAGTTTTCCCAGGCTGCCTGAAATACCAGTGCATGCATCCGGCATCCATTTCTCCGGCTTTGGCCGCGGGAAGGAGCTTTCTCTCGTGGACAAGCATGCGTCTAGCGGCATGAACGAGTTCCTGTACCCGCTGTGACATTTCTTCCGCTATGGAGACAATGAGTGAACGTTTCTGGACGGAGGTGTCACCCCCGTATTCGCGTATGCAGGCAGGCATTTTTTCCCAGGGAAGAGACAGGGCCCCCTTTCTCTGTAATCCCGCTTTCTGATGACAGAAATCAAAAAAAGATCCCCATTCCAGAACCATTTTCTGTAACCAGCCTTTATCCCGGAGACTGCCCGGTACCGCACCCCGGGGCACAACGGTCACGCATTCACGTATGCCGTTATGGGAAAAGGTAAGCGTCATGGTGCTGCATGCGCCCAGCGTACGGCGGGAAGAAGCTATGGCATGCGGCACGCGGTAGAGCTGAAAGTACCCGTTGTAGTAGGGACAGCCGATAGGGTGGAAAGGCTCATGTCGGGCATCTGTACTGATGGAGAAATCCTGTGGTACCGACAACAGAGGACTTCCGTAATACGGCAGTTCGATGGTCGCGCCGTCCGCTGTTCCGAGAGAAATGCTTTCCCTGGGACAGCCAATGACGGACCATGGCCAGTAATGAAACTGTATGGCTCTGCTGGACATGGCCGGTTTATGACCTCGTTACACCCTGCCAGAGGAAGATGCCGGTGTCCTTTGCGTTTCCGAGCGCCAGCCGATAGGCGTCCAGAAGTTCTTCGTCGTCAACGGCGGCGATGACGCTCTCGATCTGGTCGAGACTGCTGCTTGCCGCGGGCAGGTTCATGTCGCAGCCGCGGAGCTTGGGAAGTATCTTCTGCTCCACTTGGTCAGCGAACGCCCAGCGCATTTCCCGGCTGTTGGGACGGGCGCCCGGGTAGTTTGCCACATAGCTCAGAATGGCTTCCTCGACGCGGAACCCGAAAGCGCGTCCCAGTGCGGAAAGCGCATTGTTGAGCGTCTTTGTCCATCCGCTGCAGGCATCGGCGTACTGACGGATATCGTTCTTCTTCCAGCTCTTCCAGGCTTTTGCGGAGATGGACTGACCGCTGTCCAAACGGGCCATGCTTGGCTTTTCGTGATCTCTGCGTTCCGCTGGCTTGCCAAAGCGAAGCACATTGGCACGGTCCAGTACCTTGTCCGAGAGTGTCTGGGTGGTCTCGTCTTCGTTCATTGTGCCAACGAAGAGAATATTATCAGGCACCCACACGGAGTACGTTTTGTTTCCGGCTCCGGTGTCGAATTCTATAGAAGCCCTGCTGCGGGATTTTTGATCCCCGGGTTCCACCGTACGGCGGAGTTCTAGTTTGGAAAGAAATTCACTGAAATAGTATTCCGGGCGTGCCAGGTTCATTTCATCAAGCAGAACCATGAGCATTCCTCTGCGGATATTGGCATCGCCGGGGGTGTTGAATAAGCCGATATACGGATCCATCCGCAGCAGGCAGCGGGCTAGTTCGGTAGCCTTGTATCGTCTTTCAAGGTAGTTGTAGAAGCCGAACAGATCCTGGGATGAATCCCAGCGGGGCTGTACGGAAAGAATGATTTGATTGATGCCCATGAATTCCGCGTATTTGACGGGCAGAAGTGTTTTGCCCGTGCCGGACACGCCGGCCAGCACCGTGAGCGGGTTGATATCCTGGCATTTGAGAGACGTGTGCAGGGCGTTGATGGTTCTCTGGGGAAACTGCAGTCTGGCTTCCCGCAGCGCGCGTGTAAAATCCTGGAGCATATCCTGTTCACTGGCCTCATCCACAAGCGGCATGGAACGGAGAGATTCGGGAGCGCGCAGAAGATCACCGAGCGCCTCATCTTTTTCAGGCTCAAGGCCCAATGCCTGCCGTCCCATTTCATGGACCTGTTTCCTGAGTTCGGGCAGCTGGGCATTCAGGGCTGTAAACTCGGTATTCGCTTCAGCGACCTGTTTCCGGATCGATGTGAGCTGTTGCTCGGCTTCGGCGGTCTTTTTTTCAAATTCGTTTTTCTTTTCCTCTTCCTCCTGCTGTCTTACTTTAAGCTCCTGCAGCTTCAGAGAAACGCTGTTGCACTCATTTTCAGCATCTATGCTCTGCTTTTTGAGTGCTGGAATCTGTGTATTAAGTGCTGCGAACTGAGCATCGGCCTCGGCTTTCTGCCTGAACAGAGACGCAATGTCGTCTTTCAGCTGACTGAGTTCGGACTGAGCTTCTTCCTGCTGATCAATCTCCTTTCGCAGTTCATTCAGATGTTGTTCTCTGTCCGGGATAAGTTCTTCAAGTTTTTTCAGCCGGGCCTCGCCTGTGGTGATGGCGGTATCAATTTCGGCCTTCTTGATAAGTTCTTTTTGCAGTGCCTCGTATTCCCTGCGGACTTCTGGAAGCGAATTTTTCATGCTCAGTGCATTCTGGTATTGTTCTTCAAGTTTCTCGAGGTCGGAGCGTCGTTCTGCCATTTTGGCTTCCAGTTCTCTCCGCTCGACCTGCATGACTGTCAGTGCCTCGACGGCGTCCCTGAGTCCCTTCAGCTTATCCTGCTGGACAAGAATGGCCTGACGCAGCTCTTCCTGCTCCTCTCTCTCCCCCCGGATCTTGCGCAATTCATCTTCCTGCCCAGAGATATACTGTTCCAGCTTTTCTTTGTCGGATTTTAGCATTGTGACGGCACTGGAAAGATCCTCCGCGTCCTGGTACTGCTGAGACACTGTACTGATGCAGCGCCTGAGATAGAGCACCATGGCAAAGACGAAAAAAATGAGAACAGCCAGAGCCAGGACGGCGATAAGAGAGCCGTTTACCAGCGGTGGAATAGAAAAACTTCCATTCATGTCAGAGACTCCTTATTCCTGCTTCTGGGGAGCTGAACCGTTGCCCTGAGGTACGTCCGGAGTGTCTCCCTGTTTCTCGCCGTTTTCCTTCAGGAGTTTTTTTAGCTTTTCAAGTGCCTCGAGGGTCTCCTCCTGGCTGGCACTGACTGAAGGAAGTCTGCTTGCGCTTTCGGAAAGCCGCGTCAGGCATTTTTCGAGCCTGAGACTTTGGTCCTGCAGTGTTTGCTGCACCTTATCGAGATCAGCCGGTATAGATCCGATATTTTTTCCGGCTGAACGAGCGGCGTCATTCAGATCTTTCTTTATCTTTTGCAGATCCATATTGATGCCCCGCAAAGAATCAGCCATACTGGCAATACTGCCTTTGCCCGCTTCCATCTGTTGGGACAGTGATTTGAGGCTGCCCTCCAGATTCTCGATAGCACGGTTGTAATCCTGCGTTTTCTGCCTGATGCTGTTTTCGGAAACGGCATTGAAAAGATTCGTGAGTTTTTCCTGCATTTTTTTCCCTGTTGCTGAAAAAACATCTGCGTCTCCTTCCATCTTGGTACCCTGGCTGCTGATTTTGTTAGCTGCGCCCTGCATCGTCGCTGCCGATGAAGAGAGGGAATCCACGCTGGCAGAGAGGCTGTCAAGCTTCTGCTTCAGTTCCTGACTGAATGCCTCCAGTTTTACATCGGCCTGCTTCTGAAGTTCGGCTTCTTTTTTCTGGGCTATCAGCTCGTTCAGTTCGCTGGTTTTTTCCCTGATATTGCTACGCAGCAGTCTGAGTTCTTCATTCTTTGAATCCAGATCTTTCTGAATTTCGGATTGCTGCTGCTTTAAGCCTGGCAGGCTGGCCAGAATATCCCTGTGCTCCTGAAGCTCCGCATAGCGCTGCTCGAAGTTGATCATCCACCCAAAAATAAAGATGCAGAGTACAACGGCGCCAGACGCGCATATACCAAGCAGCCACATAGGAGGAAAGAATTTCCCAAGCGCGGTACTGCCCGTTTTCTTTGTTTTGCTGTTATTTTCTGCCATGGATTTTATCCCTTACATTTAGCATGGGACAGCATGGATTCCCACTCACGCTGGATGCGGCCCGTGCATCCCCGCAGGTTGTCCCTGATTTCAAAAGTCCAGAATCGGATGACCTTCCAGCCGGCCGCGTTCAGTTCCAGGGTCCGCCATACGTCATCGCTTTTCCTGCGCCCCCAGGCATCCCTGTGATTTTCCCCGTCAACTTCTATGTCGAGGCGGCATTCTGGATGGGATTCGTCACGGAGGGCAAGATCCAGTCTCCTGTAGCCGACCGGAACCTGCGGCAGGGGATGAAGTCCGATCCTCTCCAGGGCTTTGGCGAGCAGTTTCTCATAGGGGGATTCGTAGGGATACCACACGGGCTTCCTCTGAGGGCGCGGGTGGAGTTTCTCCGTGTCAGCGAGGAGTGCTATATGGGGGATGCCGCAATCCGCTGCCCATTCCCTGTCTCCCACGACGTAGAGTATAGCTCTGGCGCGGCTTACGGAGACATTGAAAAGATTGGGATTCTCGCGGAGGAATTTCAAAGCCCCGTCAGTCAGCCCGTTCCCCGAGCAGAGGCTGAAGATTATGACATCGCATTCGCCGCCCTGGAAGCCGTGGGCTGTGTCCGAGAGAAGGCAGGCATTCCTTTGAAGGTCTTGGGGAATGCCGGATATCTGTAGTTTGTCCTCGATGCGCCTGGCCTGTTCCCTGAAAGGCGTAACGATGCCGATGGTGCCATTGTAATGATCTGAAAGCAGGAGTTTTTTAACAATCTCCACGACTTTCTGAACTTCTTCCGGACACCAGAAGCTCCTTTGCCCCTCTCCGCGGCATAACATCCCCCGGACATTCTGCCACAGAATGGAACCCGGAGTGATCCCGGGAGTGCGGAGCTTCGTCCCGTCTGTCCCCACCTGCAGCCGGCCACCGTAAAAAAGCTGGTTGGAATATTCAGCAATTGCTCCGGTGTTCCGGAAGGTGCAGTCCAGAAGAAACGGAGTAGCTGAGGGGGAGCCCGATGCCAGATCATAGATGGAGTTCTCCGCAAACGTGAAACGCAGATCTGCCAGAGATGACAGACCAAGTTCCCTTCTCAGCAGAGCCTCCCGGTCGGCTGTCATGCGGGAGACGAAGCGCAGCTGGCTGGGATCGCCGATGATGCCCGCCCGGCGGGCGCGGAACAGCACCGGAATGGCTGAAGGAATGCTGGACTGGCTGGCCTCGTCAATGAGCGCCAGATCAAAAAGGCCGGGCAGAAGGGGCAGAAAACGTTTCACGGAGAGGCTCGTCACGGCCCAGCAGGGGAAGCAGTGAAATACCGTGGTGAGGCTCTTGGGGAGTTCCTGGACGAGCATGGTCCGGACATCGTCGGAGAACGAGGAGCCGCGGGCGGCGGAGAGGGCTCTCTCCACACCCTTTAACTGGGATCGGTCAGCGTCCGCAGGCATTTTCTGCCGTGCGGCAGCGTCTGTGCGGAGTATTTCAGGGAATTGTTTTCTCGCAGCGCCGTCTAACTGTGCGATTTCTTCCTCAAGCTTTCCAAGGTCAGGCATCTCTCTCAGACGCTTCTCGAGATTACGTATATCCCCTTTGAGCCTCAGGACGCGTGACGCGGCTTCGAAGATATCAGCGAATGCATGTATGTCACCGCCGAGGGAACAGACCGGCGCCTTCGGGCAGTACGCCCGCAGAAACCGGCCTGCGCACCAGAGCCGCAGGAGCGCGTGAAGATTGCCGCGCATAAGGAATGTACGCCAGGGGGGCTGATTCCCGCACAGTCTGGCAAGCCCGGAAGCTGTATGGAGGAGAGCGGCCCTGCCCGCTTCTTTCACGGGAAGACGTGAAAGATATGGGCGTACAGTGAAATCGGAATCGAGTTCTCCCCGGCGGTTGGCAAGGACGCAGCCGAGGACCTCCTCATCTTCGGCGATGAGACTTTTTTCTCCGCAGGTTTCCAGAATTTCGAGGAAGGATTGCAGTTTGAGTGTTGATTCCGGTTCGCCGGAGGGCATGGTCAGTATGGACCTGATGGCTTCCCTGATTTTGGGAAAAGAGTGCAGGTTGAATTTTGATTCCGGTCCGCCGGAGGGCATGGCCAGTATGGATCTGATGGCTTCCCTGATTTTGGAAAAAGAGTGCGGTGTGAATTTTGGTTCCGGTCTGCCGGAGGGCATGGTCAGTATGGATCTGATGGCTTCCCTGATTTTGGGAAAAGAGTGCGGTGTGGATTTTGGTTCCGGTCTGCCGGAGGGCATGGTCAGTATGGACCTGATGGCTTCCCGGATACCGAAGGAAAGGTTTGGGTCATCCTTGCTGTTGCAGCGGGCGACAGGGGAGATGCCATCCTGGTCGGGAAGGCGTTCCATGACAGAGTCTATGGCCTTATGGTTGTAACTTGAGAGAAGAACAGTCTGCCCACGGAGCCGGGCATTGATCACCGCGCCCGACACAACCTGGCTTTTTCCTGTTCCGGGTGGTCCCTGAATCACGGTCAGTGGAGATTTGAGCAGCGAGGCGACAGCTCTCCGCTGTGTGCCTGTAAGAGAAAAGTCAGTGGCGACAGAACCGGGGGCGGGGCGCAGTGTGGCGTCCACCTGCGTGTCCGTGAAGAAAAAGGCGAGAGCTGTTTTGTCCAGCTGGTCGTCCGGAACTTTGGCAATGGCCTCAAGCTCCGCGAGGAGGCTTTTCGTGTAGGGGCTGCTTCGGCCGGCGGAAATGACGGCTCTGTTATAAATGCCGCTCCGCCCTGCCGGCAGGATAGGCGTATCCAGAACGAGAGATGGATCCAGCACCTCCCTGATTTGTTTTTCGCAGATGGATGAAAGAATTCCGGCCAGCATGGCAAAATCGGGAGTGTCTCCGCTCTCAGGCTGCTCTTCGCCGTCTCCGCTGGCATACATTCCACAGGCCTCAAGAAACGTTTTTTTAGCGCTGCTCTGAGAAAAATTGCGATCCAGCCACTCCAGGTTGACACCTGGCTGTGTCAGCCTGGACTGGAGCTCGAATCCGGATCTGGTGATGCGGTGGTCAAGCGTGTAGCAGAATATCGGCTCCAGCATGACTTCGCCGTCTTTCGTGATTGTGGCGCTGACGGGGTATCCCAGCGTCAGCATGGTCGTATCCGGGTTCAGCCATAGGGTCCTGAGTGTGTCGGAAAGCCCCGCGAAAGGAAGGTATTTCTTCCATAGAGTATTGTTTCTGGGGTACCAGTGGCCCGCGTCTGAAACAAAAATGAACTGTTTGCCGATATTTTTCTGAAAGACTTCAGCCGCCATCCCCTCTTCAAGACGCACGCAGCTGATGTAGTAGGAAAGAAGCTTTCGAAAGAATGACCACCGGCCATCACTCTCTTTTGCAGGGAAGAATTCTCTGCAAATTTTTTCTCCAGGGCTGCTCAGAAGGCATGGTTTTTCTCTGTACGAGGGAAGACTGGCCGTCCCGTGGATCCTGTCATTTCTGATGCTTATTTCTCCCCGTTCCGAAAGATCCACGCAGCAGCGGAAAATTTTATAGGCCGGCGTGTGCAGCCGCGCAGAAAGATCCCACGCTATCCTGCGGGGGGAGACATCTCCATAGGTATGGGCCACCGCGTCAAGAACAGCCTGGCGGATCCTGCGATAACTGTCGGATTCTCGTTCTTCCCTGGAAATCTTCATGACGGCTACTTTGATGTTCAGTATCCTCATGGATACATTGTGCCATGTTTCAAGATACACCTTATAAAAGCGGAGAAGGTTCTTTGTCCAGAGTCTGGGGGCCACTGCAACAGAGCTCCGGAGACAGCAAGTTTCGTTTTTTATCCGGGGAACAGAAAAGAGGCTGGGTGAAGAGTCTCATCAGAGATTCAGGGGGTATGGAATATATTCCCCTGAGGAGATATCCGAAAAAGAGGCGAAAAGTTCCCGAAATGCTTTTGTCCTGAGTTTTCTGATGTTTCTGCCACTGGAATTTTAGGGTGTTGATTTTGACGGCGCGCGGGGTCAAAATGACCAACTACACTCAGACGCCGCGCAGCCGGTGGCATATGGGCTGCAGAAAGGGGTTACGCATGTCAGGAAAGATTTCCAGCGCTTTTCACCATTTCTTCGGAAAAGGCCGTGATGGCGTGAAGGCCATAGGGCATTACCGCAAGCTCGCCGAGAAGGGGGACGCAGACGCCCAGTTCTACCTCGGCTACCTGTACGAGGAAGGCGAAAAGCTGGACCAGGATCCCGCCGAAATGGTAAAATGGTACGGCCTTGCCGCGGCGCAGGGGCATACGGAGGCAGAGTACCGTCTTGGCCTCTGCTGCTATTACGGCATTGGCATGGAAAAGGATCCTGTGAAAGCGGCCGAATGGTTCCGGAAGGCAGCCGAAAAACAGCATGCCGGAGCTGAAGTGGGGCTTGGCTACGCGTACTTCTACGGATCAGGCGCGGAGAAGGATGTCAGTGAGGCTGTCAAATGGTTCTCTCTGGCTGCGGATCAGGGAAATGCGGACGCCCAGTGCTGCCTTGGCGTCTGCTGCGCCCAGGGAAGCGGCTTGGAAAGGAATATGACTGAGGCCGCCGGCTGGTATGAAAAGGCGGCGGAGCAGGGCAACAGTGAGGCTGAGTACAGGCTGGCCTGCTGTTATCTCGACGGCACGGGCGTTGACAGGGATCAGAAAGCGGGCCTGAAATGGCTCCGCGGAGCCGCCGAAGACGGTGTGGCGGACGCCCAGTGCCGTCTTGCTCAGTGTTACGCCCGGGGAGAGGGCGTAACACAGGAAATGCACGAGGCCGTGAAGTGGTACCGCGACGCTGCCCTGCAGGGAAACGGAACTGCCCTGAAGTACATAGCTGACTGCTACGCCCGCGGGGAAGTGTACGAAAAGGATCTGGCTGAGGCCGTGTCTTGGTATCAGAAGGCGGCCGAGGCCGGCGAGGCCGACGCCGCGGCGGAGCTCGGGCGGTTTTATTCCGAGGGCATCGGCGTGGAGGCGGACAGGGAAAAGGCCGCGTCCTGGTACCACAGGGCTGCCGAGGGCTACCAGACGCAGGCGGTCGAGGGGAACGCCCACGCCCAGCAGCGTCTGGGACTCTGCCTGTTCAGGGGCCGGGGCACGCAGGAGGATCTTGACGAGGCCGTGCACTGGTTCCGGATTGCCGCCGAAAACGGGGATGCCGAGGCGCAGGCCGATCTGGCCCGCTGCTACAGCCTTGGGCAGGGCGTCCGCAGAGACAGGGAACAGGCCATGGCCTGGTACCGCAAAGCCGCGGAGTCGGGATTTGTGGAGGCCTTCCGCATGCTCGGCGACATGTACACGCAGGCGCAGAACGGCACGCAGAACATGGAGGAGCCCTTTAAGCTCTATATGAAGGCTGCCGAGCATGGCTCCGTCATTGCCGAACACCGCGTGGGGCAGTGTTTCATGAAAGGAGCGGGCACGGAGAAGAATCCGGAGCAGGCTGTCTCCTGGTACAAGAAGGCCGCAGAACAGGGGCTTGCTTCCGCCCAGATGGATCTCGGCGTGTGCTATTCCTTCGGGAACGGCGTGAAGCAGAGCGACGCCGAGGCTATGAAATGGTTTAAGAAGGCGGCCGACCAGGGATATCCGAGGGCGCAGTTTGCTGTCGGCAACTGTTACCAGAAAGGCGCCGGCGTGCCGAAAAACGCGGAGATCGCCATGGAGTGGATACGCAGGGCCGCGGATCAGGGCTACGCTGACGCCCAGCTCTATCTCGGCATCTGCTTTCTCAACGGCGTGGATGTTCCCCAAAACAAGGAAGAGGGCATTGCCCTTATCCGGCAGGCCGCTCAGACCGGCAACCCCGACGCCGAGCTTTTCCTTGGCATCTGCTACGCGAAGGGCAACGGCGTGGAAGAAAATCTCTCGCTTTCCGTGCAGTGGGTGCACAGGGCTGCGGAGAAGGGGCACGCGCCCGCGCAGAAATGGCTCGGCGACTGCTTCACCCGCGGCGACGGCGTGCTCGTCAATCCGGCCGCGGCCGCAAAATGGTATTACAAATCCGCGGTGCAGGGCTTTCCGTCAGCGCAGAAGCGCCTTGGCGACTGCCTCTTTGAGGGCTGGGGCACAGCGGAGGACAAGCAGGCTGCGGCCGAATGGTACCTGAGGGCCGCGCAGCAGGGGAACAAGGAAGCCCAGGAACTCCTGCAGAAATACTATTACTCCGGAAACCAGGAAAAATAGGCCTTCCGGGCATCCCGAAGAGGCGGGGCGGCACGCTTTTCCCAGAAGGGGGAGGCACGCCGCCTTTTTTGATCGGGCCGCCTGCGTTCACTGGAGGACAGGGACTTCACAGCCCCGGAATGCAGACCCGCTGTCCCGCATGGCTGCCGGGTCCGAAAAAATAAAGGAAAGACTGATATGGGGATGCCGCTTTTTCAGCGAAAGAGCCTTTCCGCGGCAAACGTCCGCTTTGCTCCATTCCGGCCGGAAACGTTTTTATTCCAGTTTGATTTCAAGTCCGTTTCGTTTTACACAACATAGTTATCGTAAGCGTTTGCTGCGAAAAAAGAGGAGAGGGGCCTGCCCATTCAGGAACGAAGTTCTGCGTGTAATGGCCCAGCTCGGAATGAATCGGAGTCGTTACATGGAGTTATTCAGAACCATCTGTCGGGCCATCAATAGGATCCCCTTCATCCTGCAGATCGTCCTTGGCATGTGCCTTGGTGTTGTGCTGGCCCTCATTGTCCCGGGCGACAAGGTTGTCGTCCCCGTCTGCGGCGTGCTGTTCGTTTCAGCCCTGAAAGCCATAGCGCCGCTTCTGGTCTTCGTCCTCGTCGCCGCGGCCATTGCCCGTCAGGAACCCAACGGTTCCGCCGCGAAGATGAAACCCATCCTTCTGCTTTACTTTATTTCCATGCTGCTCTCGTCCATGGCAGCCCTGTGCATGTCGTACGCTTTTCCCAGCACGTTCCCCACGCTGGCGGAGGCCGTCAACAAGTCGACCCCCAAGGCGGTTTCGGAAGTGATCCTGAACGTGCTGCGCAGTGCCGTGGATAACCCGATTAACGCTCTCGCCACAGGCAACTACATTGCCATTCTGGTCTGGGGCGTGGCCTTCGGCATTCTTTTCCGCGTCGCCAGCAGCGCCACCAAGGACGTGCTCATGGATTTGGCAGTGACCGTGAGCGGCGTCGTGAAGTTTGTTATCCGTTTTGCGCCTCTTGGCGTTATGGGCCTTGTTTTCAGTTCCTGCACCCAGCCCGGCGGCTTCTCCAACCTGCTGAATTACCTGCATGTTGTCGTCGTCCTCGTGGTGACCATGCTCTTCATCGCTTTTGTCATTAACCCGCTCCTGGTCTTTCTCATGACCCGCAGGAATCCGTATCCCCTGATCTGGACCTGCACTGTCCACAGCGGTCTGTATGCCTTCTTCACCCGCTCCTCCGCGGCCAACCTGCCCATTAACCTCCATCTCTGCAGCCGCCTCGGCATTCCCCGCGAGACCTACTCCGTATCCATTCCGCTTGGCTGCACCATCAATATGTCCGGCGCAGCCGTCACCATCGTCATCATGACCATGGCCGCCGTGAACACCCTCGGCGTGAATGTCAGCTTCGGCGCGGCTTTTCTGATGTGCGTGGCCGCCGTGTTCTGCGCCTGCGGCAGTTCCGGCGTCGCCGGCGGCTCCCTTATGTTGATTCCCCTTGCCTGCTCCATCTTCGGTATCTCCAATGATATCGCCATGCAGGTCGTGGGCATCGGCTTCATCATCGGCGTTGTCCAGGACTCCTGCGAAACGGCCCTGAACAGCTCCTCTGACGTTATTTTCACGGCAACGGCCTGCGGCTGTACCAGCGGTAAGATGAGTCCCATCGGAAAAAAGGAAGATCTGAAGGCTAAGGCCTAATCCGGGCCCTTCCATTCAGTAACCAGACACAGGAGGGACAGTTCCGGCTGTCCCTCCTTTTGTTTTTCCTTCCTCTCATACAGAGGAGTGAGGCCTCTTTTCAGCCGTTTTTCCCAAAAAGAACTATTCTGCACAG
This sequence comes from uncultured Desulfovibrio sp., assembly GCA_900546145.1. Lineage (GTDB taxonomy): Bacteria > Desulfobacterota > Desulfovibrionia > Desulfovibrionales > Desulfovibrionaceae > Desulfovibrio. The sequence continues at coordinate 26,200 of URBN01000021.1, forward strand.
AAAATGTGTTGACTTTTTTTCGATACTGGGGCATTTATGTCAAACACGACGCGGGGTGGAGCAGCTCGGTAGCTCGTCGGGCTCATAACCCGAAGGTCATTGGTTCAAATCCTTTCCCCGCAACCAGAAAGTTCAGGCGCTTATGGATTCTTCTCCACAAGCGCCTTTTTTGTTTTCTGACCTGTTCCTGTGAGAGCGCGTCTTACCCCATTCCCGGCATTTGTCCGGCCTGTGAATTTTTCTTCCAGGCGCAGGGGGTTGGAAAATACCCTGACACGGTTCAGTAATTTCATGAACCGTGTCAGAGCGGAGCCGTCATCGGAGTGCAGCCTGTTTCCTGCTGATATCTCTGTGCGGAGAGTCACCGAACATCCGTTTGTATTCGCGGATAAACTGCGTCGGGCTTTCATAGCCGACGGCATAGGCGGGTGCTGTGCTTCATAAAGGCGAAGGCCATTTGAAACTGAAAACGTGATCCTGATTGACCCATCCGGGGGCGGAAAGATACACCGTTATATGGACTTTGCCCTCCGGGGCAGGACAGAGGGGGCATTTTCCATTCGTTTAGGGGTGCACCAGAACTTTCGTTTGACAGGTGTGGCCCGCCGGGAATTTACCCGATAACCTACCGAGATGATGGCGTCGAGGTTATAAAATTTGATTTTCTTTTGATCTGCCTGGATCAATGAGGGAATAGACATGAAAGATGGGAACACGCCTTTGCATGATGCGGTCGAAAAAAATGACCTGGCAAAAGTACGACAGCTTTTGGGACAAGGCGCAGACGTAAATGCCAAGAATACTAAGGGGTGGACGCCGCTGTATTACGCGGCAAAAAACGGCCGTACCAAGATGGCCTCCTTGCTCCTCAAACACGGTGCTGACGTCAATATCAGAGATAAGTATGGCAGTATGCCTTTGCTTTGTACCTCTAGTGTCGACGTGGCTGCTGTACTCTTGGAGTATGGGGCCGAGGTCAATGCCAGAGACCGTGAAGGAGAGTCACCACTGTCTCTCGCGGCGGAGAATGGCCATATTGGAATGGCTGCACTGCTTCTCAAATACGGGGCTGATGTCTACGCCGAGAATATAGTAGGCGAAACTCCGCTGGACAAAGTATCTAATGCTGTACTTGCCGATCTGTTTCTTAAGCATGGTGTTAATGCCAGAGCAAGAGATTTGCGGCTCCACTACACCAGAGATGTTGACATTGCCGATAGACTTTTGGAGTCCGGAGCCAATGTCATGGCTCGGGATGACAGAGGCAGGACTCCGCTGCACACCACTTCCAGCTCGGAAGTTGCCGATTTGCTTCTTAATCGTGGGGCTGATGTCATGGCTCGGGATAACAAAGGCAGGACTCCGCTGCACACCGCTTTCAGCGCGGAAGCTGCCGCTTTGCTCCTCAGGTGGGGGGCTGATGTCATGGCTCGGGATAACAAAGGCAGGACTCCGCTGCACATCACTTCCAGCGCGGGAGTTGCTGCTTTGCTCCTTAAGCGTGGGGCCGATGTCATGGCTCGGGATACCAGAGGGATGACCCCGTTGCATACCACTTCCAGCGCGGGAGTTGCCGATTTGCTCCTCAGGAGGGGGGCTGATGTCATGGCTCGGGCTGACAGAGGCATGACTCCGCTGCATACCACTTCCAGCGCGGAAGTTGCCGATTTGCTCCTCAGGAGGGGGGCTGATGTCATGGCTCGTGATAACAGAGGGATGACTCCGCTGCACATCACTTTCAGCGCGGAAGTTGCCGCTTTGCTTCTCAAGCGGGGAGCCGATGTTATGGCCCGGGATAACGGAGGGATGACTCCGTTGCATACCGCTTCCAGCGCGGAAGTTGCCGATTTGCTTCTTAAGCGTGGGGCCGATGTCATGGCTCGGGATGACAGAGGCATAACTCCGCTGCACACCGCTTTCAGCGCGGAAATTGCCGCTTTGCTTCTCAAGCGGGGAGTCGATGTTATGGCCCGGGATAACAGAGGCATGACTCCACTGCACACCGCTGAGGATTTTGATATCGCTTCATTACTTATTAGACATGGTGCCAAGGTCATGACCAGAGATGACAACGGGCGCACGCCGTTGCACAGCAACATATGGATATGGGATAACAATCTTGCCGCATTGCTTTTGAAACACGGTGCTGACGTCATGGCCAAGGATAAATTGGGCATAACTCCGCTGCACGCCGCTTTAAGTCCGGAAGTCGCCGCTTTGCTCCTCAGCTGGGGGGCTGATGTCATGGCTCGGGATAACAAAGGCAGGACTCCGCTGCACACCGCGTTCAGCGCAGAAGTTGCTGTTTTGCTTCTTAAGCGGGGGGCTGATGTCATGGCTCGGGATAACAGAGGCAGGACTCCGTTGCACACCGCTTCCAGCGCGGAAGCTGCCGCTTTGCTCCTCAGGTGGGGGGCTGATGTCATGGCTCGGGATAACAGAGGCAGGACTCCGCTGCACACCGTTTCCAGAGCGGAAGTTGCCGCTTTGCTCCTCAAGCGGGGGGCCGATGTTATGGCCCAGGATAACAGAGGCAGGACTCCGCTGCACATCACTAAAAATGGTAAGATCGCTTCCCTGTTCTTGGAGTACGGCGCTGATGTTAATGGCCGAGATAACACCGGGCAGATACCGTTGCATATCACAAATAGTGGCAAGATTGGATTGCTGCTCCTTATGCATGGTGCCGATGTTATGGGTAGAGATAATAATGGGCGTACTCCGCTGCATACCACACGAAAGTATAAAGTTTTCAGACTGCTCGTGGATTATGGGGCAGATATCTCGTCCCTGGATGAGGACGGCTGCACATTGTTGCACACCACTCCAAGCACCATAATTGCCGCAGCTCTTCTTTATGAATTCCATATATCTGTCGATAGTCCCAATAACTATGGCCAGACGCCACTGCACACTAACCCCAATGCCGGCGTGGTCGCGATGCTTTTGGAGTGTGGTGCCAATGTCATGGCTAGGGACAACGATGGCCGCACGCCGCTACACACAGCAAAAAGTGCGGAAATTGTGAAGCTACTGCTGGCACATGGCGCGGACGCCACGGCCCGTGATAAGGAAGGACGTATGCCCCCTACGTGGGAATAAGTCGAATGGATTAATTGAATTGGCAGAATCCCATATAGAAATGTAAAGGAAAGTCCAGCTTACTGTGTAAATTGCCTTTCGGAGGACAACGGGTTGTGGCCGCCTGTAATTTTCGGGTAGCGCTTTTATAACGTCGAGCATTAAGCGTTCCTTAGGTGTTTCAGGGGTGAAGAGGACTTGGGACCGATTGTTCCCGGCGGCTTTCTTCGATCAGGACAGTGTTCTTCATCCACGGCTCTTCATCAGGGAAGATATCAATTAGGCTGGAACCACGCTTTACCTGTAACTCTTCCAATTGATTTTGTTCAGCAGTCTGGTTCTGAGAAAAGCTGACGGTATGATGTTGTCCCGTGCCCCGTCATAACTTGCCAAAGCAAATATAATCTGCAAAAAACTAACAGAATGTTCAGGAAGCTCTCCTGTTGTTCCTGCCACGCCGTGACGCAGCGTCCTCAGGCTGCGTCATTTATAAGGAGCTGTGCCCGCTGTGCGGAAAAATAATCTGGTTGCGCCTGTTCTGAAATGGGTTGGCGGTAAGAGGCAGCTCCTGGAAACATTTCTTCCGCTGTTGCCGGCAAGGATAACATCGTATTGCGAACCCTTTGTGGGCGGCGGCGCGCTGCTTTTCCATCTGCAGCCGGAGACAGCGTACGTCAATGACATCAATGAGAATCTGATCCTTGTCTATACGGTTATCAGGGATAACGTCGAAGCCCTGATTCAGGAACTGAAAAAATATAAGAATGAACAGGAATTCTTTTATTCCGTCCGGAACTGGGACAGAGACAGAGAAAAATATAATTCTTTGTCAGAAATTGAACGGGCGGCGCGTATCCTGTATCTGAACAAAACATGCTACAATGGCCTTTACCGCGTGAATAGCGCCGGCGAATTCAACTCGCCTTTTGGCCGTTACCGCAATCCCAATATCGTGAACGAACCTGTCCTCCGTGCGGTAAGCGCTTATTTCAACGCCGCGGCAGTTCATTTTTCCTGCATGGATTACGCGAAAGTTCTGGCCCAGGTAAAAAAAAGTACTTTTGTGTATCTCGACCCGCCGTATGACCCTGTTTCCGTGACGTCCAGCTTCACTGGGTATGCGAAGAGCGGGTTTACCAGAGACGACCAGATACGGCTGAGGACGTGCTGCGATGATTTGAACAGGCGCGGGATAAAATTCATGCTGTCGAATTCCGCGACTCCTTTCATCATGGATCAGTACGCAGCGTATCGTATTACCATCGTCCGTGCCCGGCGGGCCGTCAACTCCGTTGCAGGCAGACGCGGCGATGTTGATGAAGTCGTTGTGAGAAATTACGGATAACACCGGTTCCGGTCTGAAAAGCCGGCCGCTGCGAACGCTCCATGCAGAGAAAGGCAGACGGCCGGCGTATCAGTTTTCACTGATCGGACCGGCCGCCTGCGGAGGTATGGAATTTTTGCCACGGCGGCATCATGGAGCCCCGGGGCCCGCTTCATTCGTCTCAGTCGAGCTTTTTGGCCTTCAGCCACCGGGAGAGGAGATCGGCCACCTGGAGGCTGTTCCTGTCGGAGAAGGGGAAGTGCGTATTGCCGTGAAGCCCCTTGTCGGGCAGGTGTACCACTGTGACATCACCGCCATGGCGGTTGACTGTCTCAGCCCACTTCAGGGCCATGCTCATGGCCGCACGCCAGTAGTCCTCATGCGGCTCGGTGACGGGCTCTGAAGGAATGTTGTCGCCGTAGTAGATGACGATGGGCATTTTCGTGAGGGCCATGAACTGACTGAGAGGCACCCCTTTTGCCTTAAACGGACCGAACGCGCTCGCGTTGGGAATGGGATCCGGCACCTCGCCCTCGGGGAAGAGGAATCCGCTGCCGGGTTCATAAGAGACGATAGCCTTCACATTGTGGCTTTTGAGCGCCGTGAGCCAGCCGACGCCGCCGCCCTGGGAATGCGTGACGAGGATGGCGGGGCCGGACTGCTCCAGCACGGCGGCCATGGCGTCGGAGATGACGGCGTAGTCAAAGGGTGCGGTATTGGGCGTCATCTGGCGCAGGAACTGATCCATGGCCTTATCGCCCTGAGCGAACTGGGATCCCCTGAAGACGCTGGGCCAGATGCCGATGCGGAACTGTCCGAACCAAAACTGCTCGTCGGGCTTCGCCTCGATGGTGGACGCAACGGTGGCGCGTCCGGCGTCGCCGCGCCTCGGCTGATCGACGAGATAGACGCCGAACCCTCGGCGCAGAAAAACGTTCTGGAAGCCTTCGCGTCCGTCAGGCGTGGTCTGCCATGTTCTCATGGACTGGCCTGCGCCGTGAAGGAAGACGAGCGGGTATTTTCTGGCGTGAACCGGAATCTGGTAAAAGACGCTCGCGTGATCGCCGTGCAGGGTCTGACCCTCGGGCGTGGGCTTCATGGGATTGTACGGTTCCTTCGCGGGAATAACCGTGCCGCCGGCGGAGAAGGTTCCCTGCCTTTCGATGGAAATCGGTTTCTGGGAAGCCGCGCCGGCCGCTGCGGCGGAGGCTGTGACAAGGCCTGCCGCAAGCAGGATGACGGAGAGAAGATGTTTCGGTTTCATATATACTGCTCCTTGGCCTGAAAAGACGCGCTCTTACGCGCGATCCGCATATCCGGGGAAATTTCCGGTTTCCTGTTCAGCCCGTCCGCGGCGGCAGGACTGAAGCTGAAGACCGTATCCGGTTTTTCTGAGCCAGGCTGTGACGCCAGCCGGCGCGGCTTCCATATTCTGACGGTAGACCGCGAAGCCCGCCTTCTGTACTCTGGCGCCGGGCTGCTTTTCCTGGATTGTCTGTATGGTGCGGGAGAAGCCGCTCCCCCCGTGGGTACAGAAGGGAATAATGGTTTTGCCGGAGAGATCCTGCTGTTCGAGGAACGTGTAGAGGATCATGGGCATGTCAGCCCACCAGTTGGGATATCCGAGGAAGATCGTGTCGGACGCCGTGAGATCGGGTGCCCCCGCTATTTCCGGACGTCTGTTTCCGGCCTGTTCTTTCTCAGCCAGGCTGACAAGCGCCCTGTGTTCCCTGGGGTAGGGGGTTACGGGTTCGAGGCGGAAGAGGCTGCCGCCGGTCTTCTGCCGGATGAGCATGGCCACGTACTGCGTGTTCCCAAGAACCTTCCCGTTCACGACCACGGTGCTGTTTTCCTCCTCCCGTGTCATATGTAAGGGATTGTCTGTTTCGGGCATGGAAAAGTAGACGATGAGGGGCTTTTTCGCTTCCGCTGCCCGGGCCTGAGGGAGAAAACTGACAGCAGGGGCGAAAAGGCCGGCGAGAGCGGCCGCGCCGGTGAACCGGAGCATCCGTCTGCGGGAAAAGGTGAGCTGTTTCATGCTGATCTCTTATTTTTCAGGGTACTGTCCTGCCGTGACTTTTTCCATCCATGTCACGCTTTTGCCGTCACCGCGTTCACCGATGGCGAGGTGCGTCATGGCGCTGCCTGGTGCCGCGCCGTGCCAGTGCTTCAGGTTCGGCCGGCAGATGACCACGTCTCCCTGGTGTATGGTTCTGATCGGCCCGCCCCATTCCTGGGTGAGGCCGGTTCCAAAGGTGACGATGAGCGTCTGGCCGAGGGGATGGGTATGCCAGTCTGTACGGGCACCTGGTTCAAAGGTGACGTAGGCTCCGTAGACACGCTGGGGCGCTTCAGTCGAAAAGGCCGGATCAACGCGGACAGAACCTGTGAAGTGCTCCGTTCCGGCAGGAAGGGAAGTCCCGGAGCCGGCGGGGATGACGGTCTGCCCGGGAGCGGCGAAGGCCTGGACCGCAGTCAGGAGTGCGGCCGGGAGGAGGCAGAGAGAAAGAGTGGCTGAGTGCGGCATGATATCCTCCGTCAGTGTTTTCGCGGCACGGGTGGAAAACCCGCTCCGTGCGGAAGGTTAGCGCAGGGTTCTGTTGTAGAAAGCGGTGAGCCTGGACATGGCCTGATCTACGTATTCAGGAACGAAATACGTCCGGATGTGCGTCGCACCGGGAATTCTAAAAAGTTCCTTATCGCTGGTGCCCGTGGCTTTTTTAAAGGCTTCCTCGGTCATGTAGAGCGTGTCAGCCTTTTCACCGGCGATCATGAGCAGGGGGACATTGATGAGCCCGATCTGGTCGGTGGCGTCCCAGGTCATCAGATCCATGAGACTGCTGGTGGTATAGCGGAAGGTCGAGTTGGGATGCCGGTGCGTCCTGCCGTAGTACATCATGCCCTCACGATAAAGATCCGTGGGAATTTTGCTGATGCTTTCGTCAGTCAGGCTGTCAAAATCCACGTTGCCGGAATAGCTGATCTCGCCGGTGGATATTTCCTTTGCGCGGGCGGCGGAGGCCTGCGCCAGGCGTTCCTGTATGGAGTCTTTCTGCGTATTCAGAAATCCGTTGCGGCGCACTTCGCCGGAATTAAACATGCTCAGCGTGGCCACGGCGCGGATGCGCTTGTCCGACTTGGCTGCGTTCAGCGTATAGCCGCCACCGCCGCAGATGCCGAGAGCGCCGATGGCTTTGCTGTCAGCGCCGGGATAGCTGCTGATAAAATCGATCATGCCGTGGATGTCCTCCGTGCGGAACTGCGGCCTGTCCACATTTCGGGGCGTGCCTTCGCTGGCGCCCTGATACGCGGCATCGGCGGCGATGGTGATGAAGCCCTGTCCGGCCAGCCGCTGAGCGTAAAGCCCTGCTACCTGTTCCTTCACGCCGCCGTTGGGATGGGCAACGACGATGGCGGGATACTTTTTACCCGCATCATATCCGGCAGGCGTATAAACGTTGGCGGCAATCCGGAGGCCGTTCAGCGTGTAGTGAACGGGATGGATGTTGACCTTTCCGGGGATGTTTTCCGTGATGGCTCCCCGGTACACAAGGCCGAAGGGATTTGCCGGGGCGGCCTGAGCCATGCCGGGCAGAGCCAGAAGGGACAGAACGGCAAGCTTCGCGAAGAATGTTTTCATGGGATGGTTCCTTTCAGTTTTTGCGGCGGGGCAGAAGCCCGTTTTCCCGGGGATGCGTGTCTGATTTATTTTTCCTGGCGCTTCCGGGATGCCTGTTTGTTTCTGAAAGGAAATATA
>URBN01000022.1 GCA_900546145.1 uncultured Desulfovibrio sp.
AAGCCCGCACGCAGTAACCGTTTATATATTTCAAAACGCAGGAAGCCGCCCGATACAGGGCGGCTTCCTGCGTTTTCAGGCTTCTCCCCAAAAAACAAAGAGGCTCCGGGCGGATGCGGAGCCTGGCAGTTCTCATTACGTATATTTATATTGATATATACTTATATAATAATATTAAGATAACAACATATATTTAAAAATACGTCATTTCAAGCTGATATCCATCAAACTCTTCTGGTGGATCACGCTTCTCCCCCAATGACTGACGTGGTTCTGAAAGCCTCTCTGCCATAAAGGCCGAATGGCTGCCGGGAGAGCCGGGAAATCTCATTTTCAAAATCCCAGGGTGGGTTCAGACGACTCTGCAGGACATGCCGTCATTGTGAACGTCCTCCCGCCTGTAGAGGCGGGAGACTTTTTGCAGGACAGGTAAAAGCGTCGTTTCAGCGTGCTTGGAATCTTCCCCAATGAAGAATCGCTGATGGGAACAATGGGCGCAGTCCTGATTGAAGAAAATCATCAGAAGCAATCAGGCAGCCCCCTCTTCAGTCCTAAAACTTTTAAGGAGTTCATGACACCCGTTCCCCTCAGAAAGGCAATTGACAACTAAACTGGACTTTACTGACACTTCTCTGGGAACAGGCATTTTTGACCAAGTGCGGTGAAACCCCTGTCTGGTTTATAAAAAATCAGGCGGTCTTTGCAGTACGTTGATACTTACAAAAACCGCCCACTATTTTCTGCTGGCTCCCCAAGACGGACTTGAACCGCCAACCTAGTGATTAACAGTCACCCGCTCTGCCGATTGAGCTATTGGGGAACGCTTTGAACAAACGCGGTTCTACGCCTGACTGACATTTTCGTCAAGCAGAAAAAAATATTTCGTAAAAATGCCAGTCCCGCGGGTCCACAGCGGGAAGCTGGGCGGTACATCAAAAAAGGTTAAGGCCCGAAAAAACACTGAACATTCCTCTCCGCGCATGTCACTCCTGTTTTGAGTATAATCCCGGCGAAGCCGGTGCATCAGGCCCCTCAGGGAATGCTCCTCCTTGTAAATTGGGATGCGTTGGTCTATTGAAGGGCATACTTTCCGGCGCATTTCCGGGCGCAAATTATTCCTGAAAATAGGGGCTTCCTTCTTGAAAAAAATACTTCTCATTCTTTTGGCTCTCCTCTGCCTCTCCTTCCCCGCACTGGCCGAGCAGACGGCTCAGAAGACCATAGCTACGAGTCTGTACAGCATCGACCTGCCCGAGAACTGGCAGGTCATTGAGCAGACCGAGCCTGCGGGGCTGAATATCATCGTCTTCACGTCAAAAACCCACGATGCCGTCGTCACCCTTGTCCAGGGTTCCGCGGGCGACTCCGACCTGAACACCATAGCGGAGAGCTTCGCTGAACAGTACAAAGCACACGAAAAACCCGTGTACAAGGACGACGTCGCGTACTTCAACTATACAACCTACGAAGGCGATGACGGATCTGCGAGAATCATGGTGCAGGACGGACAGTTCATCGTGGCGACCATGAGCGGCGATCTGCACAGGAGCCGTATCTTCCTTTCGAAATTTTCAAGCGAAAAGTTCGATGGCCTGTTCTCCTCGGAAGAAACAACGAAAAAACGGCGCGATTCAAAATAAGAATCTCACGCCGTCATCCGGCAGCATTTTCCAACCTTCAGAAATATCACGGACGTGCATAATGTGGCGCAGTGAAATCGTTAAGACCCTCTTCATGGATATCATGCCCCTCAAACGCAGGGGACTCACTTTTACCTGGAAATCCCTGGACGAACTGCGGGCCAGGCTGGTGGGCGCCACCGTATACGTCTGCGGCCCAGAACAGACGGATATAACGACAACTTCCAGCGATGGCAGCGTGCATCACCCCTCTCTGTTCAATGAAAACGGAGAGATTATCCCCCTCCCCCAGGCTGAGATGCTCATTGAATATACGCATGGGGACGGGAGCCGGCGCGCAGCCCTCTTCACAGACAGAGGGCAGCAGGGAACGCGTATCTACATTTTCCGATTCAATGAAGCCCGAGGGCGCTGGATGTGGCCCTTCATAGGCATGAACTACGGTCCCACTTTCAATGAGAACGGCACCATCGCGGTCTATGAACCCACCGTTCTCGCCAAAACCCCGTCCACAACGAGATCCGCCATGGTGAAAGAGCACGCCAGGGACACGGGGCCGGCCATCGCCTTTCTGGAGCTCATCAGGCAGGGAAAAATTGCCTCTGAAAACGCCCCCGGCAGAAACGCCGCCGAAATAGAAGCCGGGAAATCCGGCCGTGTTTCCTCGCCCGTTCCCCCGTCCATGGCCAGAGCTTCAAGGACGCACCACGAAAACGCCCCCACGGGCAAGGGTTCGCACAGCGCATGATCCCGATGTGCGCCGGCAATTGTTCTATTTCAAAAGGAGAAAATATCATGGGTGAGTGCATTTTCTGCCTTATCGCACAGGGCAAAATTCCTTCTTCCAAAATTTACGAGACCGACAGCCTGTACGCGTTTCTCGACCTGAACCCCGTACATAAGGGGCACACGCTGATCATCCCAAAAAAACACGCCGGAAATATTTTTGAGCTGGATCCCTCCCTGGGCGGTGAGCTCGTTTCCTTCATGAAAAAGGTCGGCCATGCCGTCATGGAAACCACCGGAGCCACAGGACTCAACATTTACCAGAACAACGGGCGTTCAGCTGGTCAGGAAGTTGATCACCTGCACTGGCATCTTATTCCCCGCTTTGACGGCGACGGACTCAAACTGTGGCCCCAGGGCAAGTACGATTCCATGGAGGAAATGAACGGCCTTGCGGAAAAAATACGCTCCAGGCTCAGCTGAACAACTTCCCACTCTCATCCGGCAGACGCTCTGTTAATCCGCCTGAAAACAGAAACTTTATTGACTTTCCCCTTATTCTGTTTTTTAGTTTAAGAACATCAGTGTGGAGTCATCTGCGAAGCTGTCGGATACGAACCTGCTTTCTCCTGTTCCATTCCGTTGAAAACCGTCGCCTCCATTGACGGGGGCCGCCCCTGAGGGCTGCCTGGGACAGAGAGACCGCAGGTTCTTTTTTATTCTGAGCAGCTTGAAACTCCCCGCTGATTATCTGTTTCACTTTCAGGAGGAGAGGATTCCATGAACAGGCTGTTCACCAGAGTGTGTAAAGCTTTTGCTGTTCTGTTCTGTGCCGCTGCCATCGCGACGCCGTCCATGGCAGCCGAGTACAAGCAGGAGTACAAACTGAGCGTCGTCCCCGGTCCCACTTCCGGATGGGCCCAGGGAGCCTTCTACTTTGCCGACCTGGTCCGCGAACGCACCAACGGCCGCGTCAACATTAAGGTCTACCCCGCCGGCCAGCTTTTTGCCGGCAAGCAGACCAATGAATTCATGATGCTCCGTCAGGGAGCCATTGACTTCGCTTTCGGTTCCACCATCAACTGGTCTCCCCAGATTAAGGAACTCAACCTTCCCTGCCTGCCTTTCTTTATTGGTGTGCAGCCCCAGCCTTACAAGGCCATGGACGCCATCCTCGCCGGTAAAGCCGGCAAGATGATGATCGACGCTGTTGAAAAGAAGGGCGTTCACGTCATCGGCTGGGCTGAAAACGGCTTCCGCGAACTGACCACCAGCAAGGGCCCCATCACCAAGCCTGAAGACCTCAAGGGCATGAAAATCCGCGTTGTCGGCAGCCCTCTTTTCATTGAAACCTTCCGCGCTCTTGGCGCCAACCCGGTCAATATGAACTGGGCCGAATCCATCACCGGATTCCAGCAGGGCATCGTTGACGGTCAGGAAAATCCGACCAACGGTATCATCATTCCCTCCAAGCTGTGGCAGTATCACAAGTATCTGTGCGACTGGCATTACCTCATCGACCCGCTTCTGAACAGCGTGAATCCCGGCGTCTGGAAGCAGTTCTCCGCTGAGGATCAGAAGATTATCACCGAGTGCGCCGCCCTCAGCGAAAAGTACAGCAAGGCTCTTTCCCGCGTCGGCCTCGATGATGGCACCGCTCTGAAGTACCTCCAGAGCCTCAACAAGGCTCCGCAGGACACCGATCCCATCGCTGTCATGAAGAAGAACGGCATGACTGTTGTCGAGCTGACTGCCGAGCAGAAGAAGGCCTTCGTCGACGCCACCAAGAGCGTGCGTGACAACTGGACCAAGAAAATTGGCCCTGCTCTCGTGAAGGCCGCTGAAGAGGATATGGCCTCCGTCAAGTAGTTTTTTTGTTTTTTCCGGGCCGGCTGTGCAACATAGCCGGCCCGGTTTCTTTAAGGAATATAATCCCATGTGGTCCTTTCTCGACAAGCGGTTCGAAGACATTCTCGGATCGATAATGCTGGCTGTGATGGTGACAATCACATTCCTCAACGTCATCGTCAGATACTGCACAAATTTCTCATTCGCCTGGACAGAAGAAATCACCATCAACTTTTTTGTCTGGGTCGTTCTGCTGGGTACCGCCCGGGCCTTCCGCGAGGGCAGCAACCTTTGCATGAACCTTCTTTACGACGCCTGTCCCAGGACCACCCGACTATTTCTCTACATCGTATGTGTCATTCTCTGCGTAGTGTTCTTTTCTGCTCTCTGCTGGACGGGAACGCTGGAAGTCTTCGATGAAATCGAACTCGAATCAACGTCCGAGTCTCTGGAAATTCCGGTCTGGCTCTATACCATGTGCACGCCCCTGCTCTCCCTGCTGGTTATCTTCCGCATTCTGCAGCGTGCCACACACACTCTCCGTACGGGCAAATACTAAGGGACAGTCATGAACAGCGCAGTTTTTTCTGATCCGGCATTCTGGTTGCTGGTCATTTTCGTCATTCCGCTCATCATCCGTGTGCCAATCGCCGTCGCACTTGGTTTCTCCGCCCTGGTTATCGTCTGGGGCTGGGATATGGGCATTGGCATGATTTCCTATAACTTTTTCGCGGGCGTCGCCAAATTCCCGCTCCTGGCCATCCCCTTCTTCATTCTGGCTGGCTACATCATGGAACGCGCAGGAATCGCTGCACGCATCATCGAACTGATGGAAGCCCTCGTCGGTGACAAGACCGGCGGTCTGGCCGTGGCCTCCGTCGCCGTGTGCACGTTCTGGGGCGCAGTCAGTGGTTCCGGTCCGGCCACAGTGGCGGCTCTCGGCCTGGTGCTCATTCCCGGAATGGTCAAGGCCGGTTATGACAAGGCCTTCGCCTCATCGGCCGTCGCCGTCACCTCGGGTATCGCCATAGTCATTCCCCCGAGCATCGCTTTCATCGTGTACGGCGGCATCACGGATGTCTCTGTTCCGGCCCTGTTCGCAGGCGGCTTCATCCCCGGTCTGGTCGTTGCCTGCTTTATTCTCGCCGCCGTCGTAATCATTTCCAAAAAGCGCGGCTACCACGGCGTCAAGCGTACGAAACCCATGCTCCAGATCCTGAAAGAATCATTCTGGGGAGCCATGACGCCTGTTGTCATTCTCGGGGGCATCTACGGCGGCATCTTCACGCCCACAGAGGCGGCCGCCATTGCCGTTTTCTACGGTCTCTTCGTCGGTATCTTCATTTATAAGACAATCAACAGCGTCAAAATGCTGTTCGAGATTTTCGCACAGTCCATGCGCGCCACGGCCATCGTCATGATCGTGGTCACCTGCGCCGGCCTCTTCAGCTGGGTGGCGTCCACGGTGGGTCTCATCGAAAAGGGGTCCTCGCTCTTTCTCTCCCTCTCCAGCAGCCCCGTTGTTATCATGCTCATGATCAACCTCATCCTGCTTTTCGCGGGCATGCTGCTTGACGCTATCTCGATTTACTATGTCTTCCTGCCCTTCATGCTGCCCATCATCGCCAATTTTGGCTGGGATCCCCTCTGGTTCGGCATAGTGATGACCGTTAACCTCGCCATCGGCCAGGTGACGCCTCCCGTGGCTGTCAACCTCTATGTTGCCGCCCATATCAGCAACCTGACCATGGAAGAAATAAGCAGGTCAAGCCTGCCGCTTATCTTCGCGGCGATCCTCGCCCTCGTGGTCATTATCCTCTTCCCCGGCCTGTCCACGTTCCTGCCCAATCTGCTGGGACTCTGATCAGGTCACTGAGAAGCATATCTGAATCCCTGAGCCTGCCTGATTTCAAATCAGGCAGGCTCTATTGCTCTGAAACAGAAAACTTTTCCCCGGAAACATTCTGGTTCCGCAGGACTCATTACCCAGAGCGTACGGTCCTGCCGCGGAATCCCCTCACGCCTTCCTGAAGAAAGCATCAATCCATCTTCTGCCGGCAATCCTGAAGCCACGCGAAAGCACAATGCTTTTTATCCCCTGTTCAGCCCTGCCGTAACATTCGGGAACAGGCCACAGGACGACAAAAAATATTAGGCATGGATATTATTTTTTATAACGGAGAGGAGTGACGCTTCCCGGCCACAGACAGGATCTCACGGCCGGCAACGCCTTCCGGCATTACAGCCCTGCCGGAAAAAAAAGGGCCGTGGCGGAAAACCACAGCCCTTAACATTCATGGAGCCAACTGAGGGACTTGAACTCTCGACCTGCTGATTACGAATCAGCTGCTCTACCGACTGAGCTAAGTTGGCATTCAATCACTTTTCGTGATTTCGTCTCACTACGCTAAAACACCGTTTCTGTCAACTGAACAGTTCCGGTATCTGCTACTTTTTCTTCACCTGGAAGGGAATCCAGTGCAGGGCACTGCTCTCTTCCTGGGTCGATCCGATGGCCCATTCGAAATTATCCCAGCCCATTTTTTCGGCGACTTTGGCAGCTGTGCCTGCGGCATCAATGACGGGATGCTTCCTGAACACGGTACTCAGGCCATAGGTCAGGCTGCAGACAAGACATTTGCCGGGGCGCTGATGCAGCTCATAGGCCATTTCCACATGATCTTCGGTTTCATTGCGCACGGTGAGGACAATGTCGTACGCACCTTCCTCGGCGCCGCCAAAAAGAACTTCAAAGAACTGATCTGTCCTTTCCGGAGGGAAAATTTCTTTCAGAAAAGCATTATCGATCTTAGCAGACATTCATATTCTCCTTTTCAAGCCACTGCATATCTTTGCTGGTCAGAACATAGTCATCACGCGGAAGAGATTCCCAACGGAAGGAAGACACGAGTTCCCGTGGATGCACTGGTTCACGCCTGTCCATGATACCTGCCACCCAGGCCAGAAGGCCGATGATACGCCACGGGGATACCCCGTCCTGTCTCAGGCTTTCCAGGCTCAGGCTGGCATGTCTCTTGGCCAGACGTTCGTGCTCTGCGTCCAGCAGCAGCGGAATATGAGCGTATTGCGGAACAGCATAGCCAAGAGCTTCAAGCACCGCAATCTGGCGCGGTGTGGAAGGGAGCAGATCCCTTCCCCGGACGACCTGTGTAATGCCCATGTCACCGTCATCCACGCTCACGGCGAGCTGATAGGAAAAAACACCGTCAGAGCGCTGCAGATTAAAATCCCCTCCGCATTCCTGGAGTGTGGCCGTCTGAGGCCCGTAAACCCTGTCCGTGAACCGGTATGGGGTATCGGGAGATCTGAAGCGCCACGAATACTTTTTCCCTGCACGGATGCGCTCCCTGACCTCTTCGGGAGACAGGTTGCGGCATGTGCCGGGATAAGGGGCGCCGGCATCCCCGATATGTGGAGCCGAAGCCATAGTGCGCACGTCCTTGCGGGAACAGAAGCAGGGATAAGCCAGATTCATGGACTTCAACTGTTCGAGCTTTGCCGTATACAGGGAATACCGGTTGCTCTGATGGTAGGATGGATTTTCCTTCTCAGGCGTCGGACCTTCATCCCAGTCCAGGCCGAGCCAGCGGATGTCGGACATCAGCGCCTGCATGAACACTGGGCTGCTGCGCTCGAGATCGAGATCCTCCATTCTGAAGACCAGTTCTCCTCCTGCGGAACGTACGGCAAGCCAGGCCAGGAAAAACGACCAGGCATTCCCGAGATGCGCAAGTCCGGTCGGGCTTGGCGCAAGTCTCCCTCTCACATCACTCAAAAGTTCTCTCCGTCTGTCAGATCCGTTATCTGCAGAAAGACCGGCACCTCTTCAGAGATGCCGGCCCCTGTCGTCAAAACATTACGCTCTCCAGGACTGCGGACTACTTATTCGATTTCTTATCCTTATCCTTGCTGCCGGACGGAATCACCGAAATATGCCGCTGCATAGGCTTTGTCTGCCTCATGGCGTCCTTCCCGGCGTTATTCTTGTCCTTCAGGGCCGGAGCCGGAGCCGCCGGCTTTGGAGCGGGCACCTTTCTGTTTGTGGTGCTTCTGTCACCGGAAGCGGAATCTTTCACGGCGCCACGGGCAGGTTTCTTTTCCGAATCCCGGCTGTCAGGCTTCGCCTTTGTCTGAGAAGACGGCTTGATACCGGAATTGCTGTCGCCACGCCCCTTGCGGTCATCGCCGCTCCGGGCGGATCTGGAGGTCTTCGTCCCGGTCTCTGGCTTGGCGTCCTGCTTCTTCCTGGCCTGGGTATTATCCTTTGAATTCTTCCGGGAGCTGAGCCTGTCGTCCCCGTCCTTGGTGCCGCGGCGGGACGAACTGGCGTCCTGGGATGCACGGCCTCCGCTTATCTTGTCCTTGTCCTTTCGGTTTTTCCTGTCTTCTCTGGCATTGCTTTTGTCAGAGGAGGATGAACTCCTTCCGCGCTGCCTGTCAGAGCGGGCGGAAGATCTGTCGTCATCGTTCCTGGCGGCGCGTTGTTCCTGGCGGGCGGCCTCGCGCCTTGCCTGCGCTTCCTCTCTGGCGTTCTCCTCATCTGCGATACGGGAAGCTTCAGCCACGGCGGCATCGCCGGACCCCATGTTCACACGACGGGCGCCAATGAAATGCGTGCTGTACCAGTCGCTGTCGAGGGATTCGACCTGTACGCGGGAGTGGCGCTTGGGAGCATGAATAAACATGCCGGAGCCGATATAAATGCCTGTATGGTAACCGCCGTCACGGCGGCGGAAGGCCACGATATCACCGGCCCGCATCTTGGAAACATCACGGATTTTGAAGCCCACGGAGGACTGTTCCTGGGCCGTGCGGGGCAGTTTCACACCAGCCCCCCTGTAAGCCCACTGAACCAGTCCGGAGCAGTCGAAACCTCCCGGATGTTCGCCTCCCCAGACATAAGGTGTTCCGAGGGCGTTATGGGCACGTCTCAGGACCTGTCCTGAAACGGAGGGATCATTCTCTCCCCAGTCCCAGTCACCGCCTTCCATGTCTCCATTGGCGCCATAGAGGGCTTTGTAACGCTCATACTGGGCAGCGGCATCATCGACGGCCGGGCTCTTCTTGTGGGCGCAGCCAAAGCTGAGAACGCACAGCAGAAGAAGCACCAGCACCTTGTATTTCGTACCCATTATGACTCCGCAAAACGGTAAGAGAAAACCGCCTGCGCAGGGCGGCAGGCCGCAGCGCGCAGGTTCACGGCATCCGGCAGGCCCGAAAGCGGGCAGAAAAGAAGAAAGAATGGCAGCGGAAATGGCCAGGCGGCCGGTGACGCTGCCGGTAAAAGCCGGATACGGAACGTAATCACGCCTTTTTTAAGACGAAGGGGGCCCATCGGTCAAGATGGACCCCCTTCGGGATATCCCAAAAGCAGATTATTCTAGCGCAGATTCGCCGGGAAATTATATTCAATACAGGCGAAAGCATTGTGGTTGTGGATAGATTCCATACTTTCCACCTCAATGCGGTACCCTTTTAAATGCTCGTTACGGGAAAGTCCCTGGGCGACGTTACGCACCACGTCCTCAACAAAACAGGGATTGGCGAAAGCATGCTCTGTGACGTATTTCTCGTCCTCACGCTTCAGAATCGTGTACACCGGGCTCGAGCCGGAAGCTTCCGCCACGGAGACAAAGTCCTCGATCCAGTCGAATCCGTTCATGAGAAGCGTCATGTGCACAAGCGTACGCTGGCTGTGCGCTCCCTCATCGCTGATCGCTTTGGAGCAGGGACAGACGGTCATCACGGGCACCTCAATGTCCAGAATGAAGTTCTGTTCATCCTTTTCATTCAGTTCGCCGGTCAGCATGCAGTTATACGCCACCTCGCCGGGAGTACCGGTGGCCGGGGCATTCTTGCGGATAAAATACGGGAAATGGAAACAGACCTGGGCCCGGCAGGCTTCCAGACGATCCCTGATGACAGCGAGCAGCCCCCGAACCGACTTGTAGCTGATCTCGCCCTCCCAGTTTTCAATGGCTTCCACAAAACGGCTCATGTGCGTGCCTTTAAAAGACGCGGGCAGATCCACGCTCAAATCCACGCTGGCCACGGTTCTCTGCTTGAGATTGGCACGGTCTCTCGCCCAGAGCGGCACCTTCACACCACGGACTCCCACCCTGTCAATGGGAATGGGGACGTCCGGCGCATGTTTCTGTACATCAATCATCGCTAAGCCAAATCCTTTCCAAGTGTTGTCGGCACGAAAACGCCATGCTTGACGCCATTGCAGGCGATCAGCCTGTCCGCCAGGGAGCTGACAGCGGCGGCATCCCCGCGCAGAACAAGTACTTCCAAGCAGTTGTGATGGTCAAGATGCACGTGCATCGACGTGATGACCACGTTGTAATGATCGTGCTGGATATCCATGAGACGGCGGGCGAGATCATTGGAGTGATGATCATAGACGAGTGTCAGCGTCCCCGCGACCTCGCCTTCCAGCCTTTTCCACTCATCCTGAATAAGCGCTCTGCGGATGAGATCACGTATGGCCTCAGAACGGTTCGTGTAGCTTTTGCGGCGGCAGAGTTCATCGAAGGGCAGCAGCAGATCCTCACTCAGGGAAACGCCAAAACGGGCAAGATTGGCCATGATTCATTCCTCGGATTTCTGAAAAGTCCCCTAACCGAGGGGATGTTATGCATTTCTGTACACTATTTTATCTAACGTACTGATATCCTTTCCGATATGCCCGCAATTCCTGATTTTGTCCAGATTTCCTCGCCTGCTTTTTCACATTTAGCATACCGTTTTTATGCATTATTTTATATTTTTAGGGAAAAAAATGTCCGCAGGCAGGCTCTTTCTGGCATCAAATTCACACGTATTGAATGACTTTCCCTAACGGAGATTCCCAATGCAGCCCGAAGTCCTTCCTCCGGTTCATTCTTCACGGACAGGATACCGGTATGCCCGCTTCTCCGCGTGTTGTTCCCCCGCCGCCCTTTTGGTATAGAAAAACAGTTTTTTCGTTTGGAGGATCCATGGGGCAGGACATCTTTGATACAGCGACCATTCTTATTCTGACCTTCTTCGCCATCAGGGGCTATCTCAACGGATTTGTCGGAGAAGTCGCAGCCATTGTCTCCCTCATCGGCGGCTTCTGGGCCGCGCACACGTTCCATCCGCTGCTCTCCCCCCATCTTCAGTTCATTGGAGAGCCTCTCTGGCGCAATATGGCCTCGTACGTCATCATCTTCATCGCGGTCATCATCGCTGTCGCCATCATAGCCAAAATACTGCAGCGAATCCTCCAGTTCGCACTCATCTCATGGGCAGACAGGGTGGCCGGCGGCATATTGGGACTGGCCAAAGGCATCATCATCTTTTCCATCATCTTCATTCTGCTCAATAAATTCTGCGCCAACGCGGATTTCTACAAACATTCGCGGGTGCGTCCGTACTTCAACGCCATCATCAATCAGATACGCACGTCCCTGCCCCCCGATATTGTCAAACGATTCAACATTTAGACGGAGAAAAATACATGGATAACAACGAAGGCATTGCCACTCTCAAAAATATCGTCGAGCGTCTTATCGCTCCTGACGGCTGCCCCTGGGACAGGGTGCAGACGCCTGAAAGCCTCAGCGAATATATCATCGAGGAAAGCCACGAACTGGTCAGCGCCATCCGTTACGGAGACGCAGACGATGTCTGTGAGGAACTTGGTGACGTTGCGTTCCTGCTGGTTACCATAGCATGCCACTTTGAAAAGAAGGGAGCTTTCACTCTCGATGACGTTTTCAGGCGCAACGCCGCTAAAATGGTACACCGGCATCCCCATGTTTTTGGCAATGAGAAGTTCGCAAGCCTCGACGAACAGCTCAAAGCATGGGAGAAACTCAAGAAGGAGGAGCACCAGAAGGAAGGAAAGGCCACAGGCGTATTTGCCTCCCTGCCCCGCGATCTGGATCCGCTCGCCAGGGCCTACCGCATCCACTCCAAGGCAGCCAGGACGGGCTTTACCTGGGAAAATGACGAGGATGTGGAGCGCCAGGTTGAGGCCGAATGGCTGGAATTTCTGGATGCAGAGAACCGTGACAGCGATGCGGAAGTCAAACATGAACTGGGCGATCTTCTGTTCACCATCGCCGAACTCGGACGCCGCCATGGCATGAAGGCAAACGAGGCCCTCGACTACGCCAACGAGCGTTTTCTCTCCCGCTTCAAGAGGATGGAAGAGCTGGCCGCAGAGCGGAAAAAAGATCTCACCGATATGAGCCTCGATGAGAAAAACGAACTCTGGGAACAGGCGAAACAGGAAGAAAAAGGCGCAGGCACGGAAAAGCCCGCTGTCGCCCCCTCTGCTGACGCTCCCCTTACCAAAAAGGACTAGCAGCCCGCGGAAAGGGGAATTCCCAGCCGGCTTCTTTCTGACAGCGCGGCCTTTCGCACCACGCGATTTTTTCCGGTTCCGGCGCATGCCGCCGGGTTATCCCGGCCCCCCGTTTCTCTGCTCTTTTGGAAACTGCGCGTCTTTGCGTCCACCGCGAAGGCTTCCTTTCATTTTCACAACGCCCGCCTGGCCGTGCCGGCTCCCCTGCCGGCCAATACTGGCAGGAAAGGAATTTTTTAAGAATGGATACCATCGGCTCCGATCAGGAAAAAACTTCTGCCGTAAAGCAGCCTGCCGAACCGGCTGCCTCCGGCCCGGCCATTCCCCTGGGCCAGGACGGGGACGGACAGATCTGTACCCCGCAATCACCTTCCCCGGAGGCAGATACTGCCCGGGAAGTCCCCGCTTCTGCCGGCCAGGACTCTCCTGCCGCATCTGAACCGGAGAATGCCGGCACTGACTCTATAGCGGCCCCGGACGGGGAAGAAGCCGGAGAGGAAAAAACTTCGGGAGACACTCCTGAAAACGCTCCCGGGACCGGAGAGGAAAACGCTTCCAGCACAGAAGAGATCATCGACGAAAACTCCACGCAGCACAACGCGGCTTTCCGCCTGCTCGGAAGAATGACGCCGCTGACCCTGCTGCTTTTCCTGGCTGCTGTCTGCTGGCCTGTCTTCCTCATTGGCGACTCCTTCTGCCCTGGCGAGGCTCTCAACATCAAATTTTTCAGCTCTGTCGCCCAGTCACCGCTCCTGCCGCAGGCTGACGGCGCTGTCGCCCTCCCCGGCTTCGCATGGCTCGGAGCCCTGGTTCTCAAATGCGTCCCAGTCCCGGCCATGGGACTCTCCGTGGTTTCCGCTCTTGGCGCCTTTATCTGCCTGATTGGCGTCTGGGGCGTCTGCCCCCTCCTGCGCCTCGGCCGGTACACGCCGCTGGCAGCCGGACTGGCCCTCTTCTGCACGCCGGCTTTTCTGGCATTCTCCCAGTTCGTGGGCCCGGTCCTGACGGCAACAGGCCTCTCTCTCCTGGCCCTGGGCATCCTCGGACACGCATGGACAAAGGACATGGATTTTTCGGGCATGATTCTCGGAAACCTGCTGGCAGCCGCAGCCGGTCTGACCGGCGGCCTGCTCTATGCCCTCCTGCCCGTTATTTCCGCGTTCCTTCTCTGCCTCTGGCGCTGTGACTTCAGGCGCAGCCGTCAGCCTGACGCGCTCATCGGCTTCGCCGTCTTCCTCTTCACACTTGCCATCTGGGCAGCCCTGACCATCATCTTCTCCGACGGCGCCGGATCCTCTTCCATTGCCAAATCCCTGATCCGGCTGCCCTCTGAGCCGTCGGCTGCCGGCAATGCCCTGCGCCTCTACACTCTGGGTTCCCTCCCGGCCATTCTGGTGATCTTCTGCTGTAACTGGCCGAAAATCCTGCGCGGCAGCCTCGCCAGCCTCAAAGCCAGCCGCACTGCTCCGAAAACGGCCATTCTCTGGATAGGACTCTTCGTGACCCTGGGTCTCACCATCCTTACGCCGCACGCGGCCGACGTCTTCCCGGCCATCGCTATCACGGCGATTCTGGCGGGACGCGCCCTCCTCAGGCTTGAAAAAATCGGGACCAGGGCTTTCTTCATCTTCGTCACGCTCACCCTGCTGGCAGCCGGCTTCTCCTGTGCCGCAGCCACAATTCCTTCACTGCAGCACTGGGTGGCTTCCACCCTCGGACTGCCTCTTGATGGAAATGCCGAAAAGATTCTCGCCGATCTCGCCAATATAAGCATCATCAAAACCATCGCCTTTACGGCTCTGCCCGTGATCAGCGCAGCCATCATCCTGCACGTTGTCTGGAGAAGTTCCACTGCAGCTGCCGGCCTCCTTGTGACCGCCGTCATGGTCGTTGTTATGGCCCAGCCTTTCGGACTCTTCGTCGCTCCCTCCCTCAGAGAAATGCCTTCACTCCAGCTGAAGACGTTCGAACACCTTAACGACGCTACACCCGCTGCGCCGAAAGCCACCAGTCCCATTGTTACCGGCGGTTCCGACTATATGTGGCCGAACTACAACGCCACCATACCTGGCAGCCCGGCCCAGAAGCCGCAGTCCCAGGAAAAGGCGCCGGCCGTTTCCGGAAAGACGGATCCGTCCACAGCGCCGGCCAGCCCTCTCCCGGCTAAGGAACAGCCCGGGATAAGAGAAAACAGCCAGAAGCCTGCCGGCCAGGCTCCCTCCGGCAGCCAGAATTCGAAGGCTGACCAGTACTCAAGCGTCCTGCAGCAAAAGCCTGCCGCGCCCGGAGCCTCCCAGAAACCTGCTTCGGAGCCCCAGTCCGAACAGAAAGAAACAAAGACCCCGGACAATCAGGCCGCCACTCAGGAAAAGTCCCCTGATGAAAAGCAGCCTGAGGCCGCTCCAAAAACATCTCCGGCTCCCAGACTCCAGACTGACGGAGAACAGACGGGGACGGCTATCTAAGGCCATCGGCTGACCTTCCCTGAAGATACACGGACCTGACCTGAAACGATGAACGCCCCGGCAGAGGAAAAACTGCCGGGGCGTTTTATATTGGGGCAGACGGGGATCATCCCCACAGTGTCATCAGGCCGCGGATGAGGCACGACAACGCGCCGAAGACGATGATGATTTTCAGGATTATCTGAAAAACCTCAGGCTTCATACGCCTCACAAGCGGATATGAGACAAGCGTGCCCAGAAGAGATGCGGGGACGCCGCATATGGCGTAATGCAGCACCTCAGGAGTGTAGAGGCCGGAGTACCACTGCATGCCGCAGGTAACCAGCGAACGGCAAAAGTAAAAAACGCCCAGCGTCGCCAGGAGAGGACGCTGCCGCCATCCCACATACAGTGCGTAGGCGGCGACAGGGGGACCGTCAACAGAAATGGATGTGCCAAGAAAACCGGCTGCTCCGCCGGCAAAGGTTCCCAGTCCCCAGGATTCCCGTCCGCTTTTCAGGCTGCCGAACTGCTGCCAGGCCATGAAGAAGAGAAGCATGACACCGACCATAATTTCAAGGACCCAGGCCGGAACGAAACAAAGCACATAAAGGCCTGCTGCGACTCCCGGAACGATCCCCAGGAAAAGGGGGAACAGCGAATGCCAGCGGCAGAAGCGCAGATGCAGCAGAACGAGGAGAAGGCTCGTGAAAGGCGCGATAATGCAGGTGATGAGAATATCCGTCTTGATGGGCACAAAGAAGGAAATGACAGGGACGGCCATCATGGCCGGTCCCAGTCCGCAGATGCCTCCCACCACAGCCGCAAAAAACCACATCACTGCGACAACAATCTGTGCCGTGTCCATCCTTCCCTCCCGGACAAAACCCCTGTTCGCCCTGCCTTCGGCAGGCCCCTATGGCTTTTGCGAAAAAAACAAAGTACTATTTTCTCAGCTTTCGGAACCGGAGGCAAGGTTTTCCGCCGCCCAGATATGACAGGTGCAGAGGCTTTCATGAATAGCGAGCGCTATCTTTTTCGCAGAAATCTCATCGAATTTCTCTACCGGACCCGTCCGGAATTCACCAGACGACTGAAGGATACGCCCCAGCTTTTTAAGGGGCAGGAAAACCCTTTTCACATGGAAGACTCTGTGTGGACGCACACTATGATGGTGCTCCAGGCATCTCTTGATGATCCTGATTCCCGGATTCCGGATCACCTTTGCGCCCTGGTGCATGATTTCGGCAAGCCCTTCACAGCCTCCGTGAAGACGAGGCAGGACGGGAAAAAACATATCTCCTTTCACGGTCATGGAGCCCGCGGCACACAGGCCGCCGTGGATTTTCTCCTGGAACTGAACGCATCACGGCAGACTGTGTCCCCTGAGGAAATTGCCGGTATAGCCTTCTGCGTCTCAAATCATATCGAATTCTATGGTCTCACGACCGCTCCTGACGCATTGATTTTCTGCAACAGGGATCCCGTCCTTCTGGCACGCATGATCAGACTCTTCGAATACGACGTGGACGGCAGCATCATGGACTGCGGCATTCCGAGCTACGGGGCCAACAGAAAACTTATCGCAGACTGCCATGAGATGCTCCGGACAGTAGAGACTCCGCGACAGGAAGAACTTCCGGAAAAACGGATCCATCTGCTCTGCGGCCTTCCACGGGATCAAAAAAAGGCCTTCGCCGGAAAAATTCCGGACTCGTATACCGTCAGCCTGGACTCTCTGTGTGGGATCGGAGAGGACTCGCAGCTGCCGGAGATGGAAGACCAGCCGGAGATCCGAAAACAGGCCATCAGAGAGCTGCAACACGGGTCCGGACATTCCGTCCTGCTCCTGAGCGGGTATTTCCTCACAAGACATTCGCGCAGGAACATGCTTTCTCTGGTCAGGGAAAGTTTTCCCGATGTGCCCATCGTCTGTGACTATTTTCTCGGCCACACTCCGGAAAATCAGGAAGGCATGGCCGGCCTCTTCCAGAATCTTCCCTCAGGGCTGTACGAAACAGAGTTTTCCGGCATTTCCATCCGGGTTATCCCATAAGCCAGACAGAACAGAGGCGGAACCAGACCAGCACTGAACGGAAGATCCAGAAAAACTAATCAGAGAAGCTGCCTCCAGACGAGTGTTCCTAAAAGGAGGCACAGGGCGATATAGAGGAACACGCGCACAGCACGGGCCCCCACTCTGACAGCCAGATGCGCTCCGCAGAGATTTCCCGCGATATTGGCCAGAGCGCAGGGGATGGCCAGTGCGTACAGCACAACACCGCCGGCTGCGAAGGAGCACAGCGCTCCCGCGTTGGACGCGAGGTTCATGACCTTGGTGGTGACCGAGGCCCGGACCAGTCCGAGCCCGAGCACAAGGTTCAGAGCGATAATCATGAAGCTTCCCGTCCCCGGGCCGAAAAACCCGTCATATATTCCTATGGGAAAACCAATCAGAAAGACTTTCAGCCCGAGCGCCTTCTTCTCCAGAGGCCGTTCCTTTTTCCCAAAACCCGTCATCAGGGAGATGGCAATGCCCATAGGAAGCATGAAGAGAAGCACTTTGCCGAGCAGGGCATTATCGAGGTACAGCGCCAGCCCCGAACCCGCCGCGCCTCCCAGAAAGGCCGACATAAATCCTACAGGAACAATGGATTTTTCTACCAGTCCGCTGCGCAGATAGGAAAAAAAGGCAGCCAGAGTGCCCAGTGTGGTCGAGAATTTGTTGGTTCCAAGGATCATATGCGGCGGAAGGCCGCAAAGGAGCAGCGCAGGAAGTGTAATCAGCCCCCCGCCCCCGGCAATGGAATCAACGAAACCGGCAGCGAAGAAGACGGCCAGACCTATGGCTATGAGATCAAAGGTAACGTCCATGCTCAGTCTGAAGAAAAAAAGAAAACGCCGGTCTTCTTTCGCAGAGAACGGCGTTCTTCAAAAGAACAGTCCAGCCTACACGAGGCGGGCGAGAAGCTCCATGCGTTCCCCGGGAAGCAGGTAGACCGGAGGAATATCGATAAGCGTGTAGCAGCCATATTGTTCGGCCTCGTTGAGGCGTACGGCCGCGCGGGCGCTGGCGACGAGAATCTGTGCGGTCAGCGCAGGATTGTTGATGCGCATGTCGAATTTGATCTGCTGATTGGAGGACATACCCGAAGCACCGACGCGTTCCATAAGCACGCCGTGAGAGGCATCGGCCACCATAAACAGAGCCTGGCTGTCCGGAACGGCGGTTACGGTCAGCGGATCAGAGGCAAAATAGGGGTCAGCCTTCATGAACCTGGTGACCTGCTCAACGGTATATCCGTCCTTTAGAACAACATAGACGTGACGGGCATGACGTCCGCCGCCAAGAGGAATGGTAATGGCCGTGGCATCGGCGACACCCTCAATGGCGCGGGCAGCTACGGAATGTCCCATGGAACGGCCGCGCCCAAAGTTCGTGAAAGTGGTGCCTCTGGGCACCATAGCCTCGAAAAGAGCCCTCTGCACGGAATCCGTGCCGGGATCCCAGCCAGCCGCCGTAATGGCGACGGCATGCCCCTTGTGGGCTTCCTCCTCAAGGGAACCGACCACTTCCACGATGCGGGCATGGATATCAAAACTGTCGACAGTGCAGAAGCCGCGGGAGAGCAGTTCCTTGGCCGCAGCAGGAGAGAGGCGGGAAGGAAGGCCGAGGATGACAACATCCGGATTTCCTGCATGTTCGAGCAGTTCGTCGAAGCTCGGAAAGTCCGGCACGCCGCGCAGGTCATAGGGCGTTGTGCCCACGGAAGTGGGGCGTCTAACAACACCGATACACTCGGCATCCGGCACCGTCTCCAACGCCCGGATAACGCTGCGGCCAATATTGCCGAGACCAAGAATGGCAGCCTTAAAAGACATTAATTTTTCCCTCTTTTTAACGTGCTGGCACTGGTATCCCCATCTTCAGCAGAAGGAAGAGGAGAGAAAACCGATGCCGAAAATACCGTGTAGTTATCATATTCTGAAATATATTTCCGGACAAGTACCGGAAACAGCGGGAAAAGAAAAAGGGACGCCCTGCCTGTACGGCAGGACGTCCCTCATGGAAGAAAAAAGAACAGTGCTACTTTTCAGGATTGACGCCATCCGCGGCTGACGTGCCGTCAGCCTGCTTGATTTCATGCGTCACCTTATCGCGGGCCCAGTAGCGCATGGTGCCGCGTGCAGCGAGTTCCGCAATCATCTTGTCCTCGCTTTCTTTGCTCTTGCCATGACAGCGTATGGAGATAAGGCGGCTGCCGTTTTTGCGGATTTTCGAAAGGACGGCGATGATCCGGACATCATACTGTTTCAAGATATCAAGAAGAGCACGCAGCGTACCCGGCTTGTTCTCAACTTCGAACGACAGCATGATGCCTGGCTGATTGACACCAGTGATGGAAACGAGGCTTTTGAAAATATCCCACTCCGTCAGGATGCCGACCAGCACTTTGTTGTCGTCAATGACGGGAAGGCAGCTGACGCCCTTGTCGATCATGACCACGGCCGCGTCCTCAAGCGTATCATTGACGTTCACAGTATACGGATCGGGCGTCATGACTTCTTTGGCCTTCTTTTCCGAAAGAATATCCAGGGCTTCAAGAATTTCCACGCCGGTTGAATGAAGAGGCTGGAATTCCTTCATATCATTTTCGGAAAGAATTCCGAGAATATGCTTATCCTTGTCCACGACAGGAAGGCGTCCGATTTTGAGTTCTTTGAGTATCGCCTTGCATTCAAGCAGACTTGTATCGGGTCTCACGGTACAGACGTCTTTGGCCATCCAGTGCCTAACGAGCATGGGCTCCTCCTTTCTCTTTTTCTGAATTCAGAATTTTCAGTGCGGTAAATCTTCCGGGGAGCGCCACGGAGCGCTCCCCATCTCTGCTACGGATGGAAAGGCCAAATCATGGGGATGACCAGCCAGCTTATGAGCAGGGCAATGAGCTGCAGCGGCCAGCCGCACTTGGCATAGTCACTGAACTTATACCGGCCGGGACCAAGAACGATGGTGTTGGGCGGCGTGGCAATGGGGGTAAGGAAGCACGCAGAAGCGGAAATGGCGATACCCATGACGATGGGCAGCGGGGAAATACCCGTAGCCAGGGCAATGGGCATGGCCAGAGGAGCCATGAGTGCGGCCGTGGCCGTATTGGACATGAAGTTCGTGACAACGGCGGTCAGAGCGCAGCACACCAGCATGAGCATCCAGGGGTCGGAGACGTGGCTGACCACGGCGTGGGCAACAATGGCTGCAGCTCCGGACGAGGACATGGCCGCGGACATGGAGAGCATGCCTGCGAACAGGAAGATTGTCGTCCAGTCAACGCTGCGGAAAGCCTCGCGCATGGTCATACACCGTGTCATAACCATAAGGCAGGCGCCCAGCATGGCGGCCGGCGTGAGCGGCATAAGCTTGGTCACCATCATGACGACAACGAAAGCGAAGATGAGAATGGACAGCCACATCTTATTGGTGCGGCGGGCTTCCTTGGGCTGAGAAAGGAACTCGGCGCCGGGCTTGGCCTTGGGCAGGAGTCTGTAGCCGATGAGCATAAAGTACAGCATGCCCGCGACGAAAAGCGGAATACCAATGAGCGCGAATTCAAAGAATCCGAAAGGTTCAAGGCCGTTCTGGGCAAGCATGGAATTGATGATGCCGTTAGGCGGCGTACCAACCAGGGTGAGCGTGCCGCCCAGAGACGAGGCAAAGGCCACAGGCATGAGCATCTGGCTCGACGGAATCTTCGAGGCGATACACATGGCAAGAATCATGGGAACTGCCACGGCCGTGGTACCGGTGTTTGACAGGACTCCGGAAAGGCCGCCGACAGCCAGCATGGAGAAAAAGAGCAGTTTCAGCTTGTTACCATGTGAGAGACGCATGGCTGTTTCGCCTATCTTGTCGGCAAAGCCCGTGACGAACGTACCTTCGCCGAGGATGAACATGGCCATGAAAAGGACGACGGTCGGGTCACCAAAGAAACTGAAGGCTACCTTCGAGGAAATAACTTTGGTCATGCACAGAGCAATGGGCACCAGCATGGCCGTGATGGGCATGGGGATGGCTTCAGTAAAGAAGAGAATGGCTGATACGCCCAGGATGCCCAGCGTGATATACGCTTTGGTGGGATCCTCGGGCAATTTGACGGTCATTTTATTATCGGCGCAAAAAGAAGTATCAGCGCCGGCAACCAGCAGTACTGCGGCCGCAACGGCAATGACGAGAAAAAGGTGATAGAACGTGGGGTTCCGACATATGCCAAAAACATGAGCGAGGAAGCTCCGGTCCCTGCTGCAGGGCCGCGCTGACATCTCCCGCGCTGAATTCCTCTTCAGAATCATACTTGAACTCCCCTTTTTCGTAAGATGCAGGACTGTCTCCCTCCCCGGCCCTCTGGATGGATGTCTCTGCTACATCCGGCCCGGGAAACAGTACTTCTGCTGACTATTACCGTCCTTTATACACCAGTCATACTTTTTGACAATAAATTTTTAAATTTTTATGAACGCCGGCTTATTATTTTTTCTGAATCGTCGGCTGATACGTGAAAAATCTGTTTTTTACAGGATTCTTACATCCGTTTTTAATTCACGCAATATATCTTGTGAAATATATTACATAGTATTTTCTTTCATTAGGAGGCACGAAAAAGAAAAATATACACATTTTCCTAATCTGAATAGATTGTTTGAACAAGGAAACAATTTTTACAGTCTGCCTTCCATCTCCCTTCTTTTTATTAAGTCACTGATTTTAAAACATATTTTGTAGTACCGATCAGACTCTGCACTCTGTCGGCACTCAGTTCGTTTTCTCTTTTTTCTCAAAGCAGAGAGAGTTCGCCGCTCTGAAGCGAAATATTTGTGACTTTTCGCACGCACTCTGTTTTGCCTGGATCTGAACAGAAAAGCCGCTTCCGGTTTTTCCATGGAAGGAAAAACCGGGAGCGGCTTTCTCAAAAGGAACCGGACTCCGGCGCTACCCGCGCAGAGCGCACGCCACCGTTTCGCCGAACCGGCCAAGTTCCCGTATAACAGTCACTCCGGCCTCCTCAAAGGCCCGGATTTTGTCTTCGCCGCGGCCGTGAGAGCCGCTGATAATAGCGCCGGCATGCCCCATACGTTTGCCCTTTGGAGCTGTCAGGCCGGCGATAAAGCCGAAGACAGGCTTTGGATAGGACGTCTCGCGGATATAGCGCGCGGCCATCTCCTCTCCATCTCCGCCAATTTCGCCAATCAGGCACACGGCTTCAGTCTGCGGATCGTCCCGGAACAGTTTCAGCATATCGGTAAAATACAGACCCGGTATAGGATCGCCTCCAATGCCCACACACGTGCTCTGTCCCAGCCCATGCTCTGTAAGCTGCCAGGTGGCCTCATAGGTCAGCGTGCCGGAGCGGGAAACAAGCCCCACCGGGCCGGGCTTGAAAATATAGGCCGGCATGATGCCGATTTTGCACTGTCCCGGAGTGATGATGCCGGGGCAGTTGGGGCCTATGAGCTTTGTGCCGCGCTCCCGGAAGAACGCACGCACGCGGACCATATCCAGGACGGGGATATGTTCCGTGATGAGGATAACAAGCTTTATGCCGGCTGCTGCGGCCTCGCAGGCCGAGTCGGCTGCGGCCATGGCCGGAACGAAAATAACGCTTGTGTCCGCTCCGGTCTCAGCGACCGCTTCAGCGCAGGAGTTGAAAACCGGAACGCCGAGAACGCTCTGGCCGCCCTTCCCTGGTGTCACTCCGGCCACTATTCTGGTGCCGTAGGCCATCATCTGTTCGGCATGGAACCGTCCTTCGCGGCCGGTCAGGCCCTGCACCAGAACGCGGTTCTCCCTGTTGACGAGAATGCTCATGCCATCCTCCCAGTCAGCTCGACGATTTTATGCGCGGCTTCTATAAGCGTTGAGGCCTGTTCGAAGGCTAAGCCGCTTTCCGCCAGAATGCGCCGGCCTTCTTCCACGTTCGTGCCTTCCATGCGGACGACAAGGGGAATGTTCATGCCAACCTTTTTTACGGCGCTGACAATGCCTTCAGCCACTATGTCACAGCGCAGGATGCCGCCAAAGATATTGACCAGAATGCCGCGTACCTGCGGATCGGAAAGCATAATCCGGAACCCGGCAGCCACCATATCGCCGCTGGCGCTTCCTCCGGCATCGAGAAAGTTCGCAGCAGCGCCGCCGGCCTGCCTGACCGCGTCCATGGTCGCCATGGCCAGTCCTGCGCCGTTGACCATGGTACCGATGTACCCGTCGAGATGCACATAATTAATGCCGGCTTCGCGGGCCCTGAGCTCAAGCGGATCGCTTTCCTCCGGATCGTCGAGGCGGGCGATATCCGGATGCCTTTTCAGGCCGCTGTCATCGAAATTCACCTTCGCGTCAAGCGCGACGAGATGCCCGTCCTTCGTCACGGCCAGAGGATTGACTTCAACGAGCGTCGCATCCTTGGCCACAGCCAGGCTGACAAGCCCCTCGACAATGCGGACGCCCTCGCTCACCTGCTGGGGCGTCAGCCCGCAGCCAAAGAAGAGCGAACGGGCCTGAAACGGCCAGATATGATGCCCTCCGTCGAGACGGACAGTAAAAATCTTTTCCGGCGTCTCTTCCGCCACAGCCTCGATATCCATGCCTCCGGAGGGCGAAGCCATGACAGCGAGACATCCTGCGGAACGGTCTAACACGACAGCGAGATACAGTTCCCGTTCGATATCGACACCCTGGCAGACAAGCACCCTGTGAACCTTTCTGCCCTGCGGGCCGGTCTGCTTCGTCACAAGCTGCATGCCGATGATGGCACGGGCCGCGGCTTCCACTTCCTCAACGGAGCGGCAGAGCTTCACTCCGCCCCCCTTCCCCCTGCCACCGGCATGAATCTGGGCTTTCACGACCCAGACGGGGCCTTCCAGCATCTCGGCCACCGAACGCGCCTGTTCAGGCGTTTCGGCCAGGCCGCCCCGCTGAACAGGAACAGAAAAGTCGGCAAAAAGTTCCTTTGCCTGGTATTCGTGAATGTTCATGCATACTCCACATTCGTCTTACGCCGCGCGGTGAGCGCGGAAACAGGACGAGACAGAAGCAGGCTTCCCCGTCTTTATGGCGGGGAAGCCTGTGCTCTACATCTCGAGAGCGGGATCCCTGATGTCCTTCGCGAGCTCCCTGCCAAATTCAAGGGCAGCTTCGTTAGCCGCGTGGAAAGCAGGTTTGAACCTGGCCTTCAGGCAGGCCTTGACTGCGTCGTAACTCACGATTTTCGTCAGTCTCAGCAGAACGCCGAGCACGCAGATATTGTACATCTGCGCGTGGTGGAACTTTTCCATATACGGCTCGAACATATTCACGCCCACATAGATAGCTTCCGTATTGCGCATTGGCTGAACGAGCCCCGTGTCGTACAGGAAAATGCCGTTCGGACGGATAAGAGGCAGGTACTTGCCACAGGACTGGTTGGTCAGGGATACCAGCACATGAGGATAGATAACCTTGGGAAACATGATGGGCTCATCCGAGATAATCACATCCGAGCGGGTGGCGCCTCCACGGGCCTCAGGGCCATAAGACTGACTCTGCACGGCCAGCCGGTTCTCGTAGAGCGCCGCAGCCTGGGCCAGCAGGATGGCCATCGTGATAACACCCTGTCCGCCCGAACCGGAAAGCAGAAAACTCGTGGTCATTACGCTTCCTCCTTCCGCACGCTGGCGATGAGTTTGTCGTATTCCTCGCAGTATTCGGGAGCCTCTACATCCCTGAACACGCCGCGGGGGATGAATGCCGGATTTTCCGCGTATTTTTTGGAACCGAGAGGGGCCGTGTTGTCACGGAACCACTCGAGCATCTGCACAGGACCACCGAGTTTGTTCTTGCGTCCGAAATAAGTCGGGCAGTCAGTAAGCACTTCCAGAACGGAAAAGCCTTTGTGCTGATAGGCCTTCTTGATGAGCGAGACCATTTCCATAACGTGAAAAACCGTCGTCCTGGCCACAAACGTCGCGCCCGCGCCAAGAGCCAGCTGAACGGTATCAAAGGCCGTGTCGATATTGCCGTAAGGCGCAGTGGTGGCGCGGATGCCACGCCCGGACAGGGGCGAGAACTGGCCGCCTGTCATGCCGTAAATACGGTTGTTCATGATGATGGCCACCATATCGATATTGCGGCGGCAGGCATGAATAAAATGATTGCCGCCTATGGCCATGGCGTCGCCATCGCCCATGGGGACGAAAACCGACAGATCGGGACGGGCCATCTTGATGCCCGTGGCGAAGGCCAGAGCCCGGCCGTGCAGGGTATGCATGCTGTGGAAATCCACGTATCCCGAAATACGGGCAGAACAGCCTATGCCGGACACCATGCACAGATTGTTCTGCGGGATGCCCAGCTCATCAACGGCATGAAGAAGAGCGTTGAGAATGATGCCATGGCCGCAGCCGGCACACCAGATATGAGGGAAGAAGCGTTCCCTGATAAGTCTTTTGATGCTCATTACAGCCCCCTTCCCTCAACAACGCGGATAACTTCGCCAATGTCATCAGGCGTGATCAGGTTGCCGTCAACGCGGTTGGCGAGGAAGACCCGGTTCGGGTCTTCTACTGCGCTCTTCACAAGAGAAGTCACCTGACCCATATTCATCTCGGCCACGATGATGCTCTTGGCGTGTGCCGTCTTCTCGCGAATAAGCTGCTTCGGGAAAGGCCAGAGGGTCTGCAGTTCCAGAAGGCCGAGCCTCTCGCCGCGCAGACGGCGGTAGCACACGTGCTGCATGGCGCTGCGGGCCGAAGAACCGTAGGCAATAACAACGGTCTCAGCCCCTTCCATCTTGTATTCCTTCCAGCGGGCAAGCAGGGAAGAACGGTTTTCAATCTTGTCGTACAGATGATGATTCAGGAGCTGCACGACTTCAGGGTTCTGCGTGGGGAAGCCCCAGATATTGTGGTGCAGGCCGGTGACGTTGTAGCGGTGCGGGCCGCCGAAATCGGACATAGGCAGCCGGCCGTCCTCCCTCGGAAGGTAAGGATGATAGGCGACCCCCTGCTTCACTTCCGTGTGCAGACGTTCCACGACGGGCAGCTCTCCCTTTTCCGGCACCACGAGCTTCTCGCGCATATGTGATGTTTCCGCGTCGAAAAGCAGAATGACCGGGGTACGGTAGGTCTCGCTGATATTGAAGGCTTCCACCGTGATTTCAAACATATCCTGGATGCTGGAGGCGGTCAGGGCAACGATGGAATGATCGCCATGGCATCCCCAGCGGGCCTGCATGACGTCACCCTGGGAGACCTCTGTGGGCAGACCGGTCGAAGGTCCGCCGCGCATGGAGTCGACAATAACACAGGGAATTTCCGCCATAACGGCATAGCCGATGGCCTCCTGTTTCAGAGAAAAGCCTGGGCCGCTGGTCGCCGTCATGGATTTCAGCCCGGCGATAGAAGCTCCGCACACGGCGCACATGGACGCGAGTTCGTCTTCCATCTGCACGAATTTACCGCCAACTCTGGGGAGTAGTTCGGCCAGGGTCTCGGCTATTTCCGTGGAGGGAGTAATTGGATAGCCGGCAAAAAATTTCAGGCCGGCATAGAGGGCACCACGGGCGCATGCCTCGTTGCCCTGCACAAACAGAGTTTCTCCGCTCATGCCTTCGCCTCCTTCGTATCTTTTTCCACGGTTATGGCGAGGTCGGGGCAATAATGCTCGCACAGGCCACAATAAATGCAGAGATCCTCGTGCCAGACAGCTTTTTCAGCCAGTTCATCAATTGTAAGGGCCTTTTTCGGGCAGAACGCGGCGCAAATGCCGCATCCTTTGCACCAAGCCTTGTTCAACGTAAATGAACTCATAGCTTCCTCTGTGTTTTCAGTGCAGCGGCGGCGTACTCCCCTGGCGGGGGCCGCCGCTGCAGCTGTTTTCAGGACATTGTCGACGCTGTTTTATCCGTTTTCCTACATATGCTCGCAGATAGCCTTGCCAAACGCCGAACAGGAGATTTTCGTGGCGCCGGGCATCTGACGGGCGAGGTCGTAGGTAACCGTCTTGGCGGCCACAGTCTTCTCAACAGCCTTGCGGATCAGCTCAGCGGCCTCCTTCCAGCCGATATACTCGAGCATGAGAGCACCGGAAAGAATGATGGAACCGGGGTTGGTCTTGTCCTGACCGGCGTACTTGGGAGCCGTGCCATGCGTGGCTTCAAAGATAGCGTAGCCTTCGCCGATGTTCGAACCAGGAGCCATACCGAGGCCGCCCACTTCGGCAGCGAGGGCATCGGACATGTAGTCGCCGTTCAGGTTAGGCAGGGCCAGAACGCTGTATTCGGCCGGACGGAGCAGAATCTGCTGGAACATGGCGTCGGTGATGCGATCCTTGATGACGATCTTGCCTTCGGGGGCCTTGCCACCGAAGTTCTTGGTCACTTCCTCCTCAGTGACAGTGACATCGCCGAATTCCTCGGCAGCTACTTCATAGCCCCAGCGGCGGAAGCCGCCCTCGGTGAACTTCATGATGTTGCCCTTGTGCACGAGGGTGACGTTGGGAAGTTTGTGATCAATGGCGTACTGAATAGCCATGCGGACCAGACGCTTGGATCCGAACTCACTGATGGGCTTGATGCCGATGGCGCTGTGGGGGCGGACATTCTTGCCGAGTTCTTTGATGAGTGCGATGACGCGTTCGGCTTCGGGGGTGTCGTGATCCCACTCAACGCCAGCGTACAGGTCTTCCGTATTTTCACGGAAAATGACCATATTCACGTCGTCAGGATGGGTCACAGGGCTCGGAACGCCGGGGATATGGCTCACGGGACGCACGCAGGCGTACAGATCGTACATCTGGCGGAGCATGACGTTGACGCTCCTGAATCCCTTGCCCACGGGAGTGCTCAGAGGACCCTTGATAGCCACGCGGTACTTGGTGATGGCTTCTTTGGTAGCCTCGGGTACGAATTCGCCGGTCTCCTTCCAGCAGTCTTCACCGGCGCGCACGGGCAGCCACTCGATGCGGCGCCTGCCGCCGTAAGCCTTGGCCACGGCGCAGTCGAGAACGGGCTTGCCGGCATTCCAGATGTCGGGGCCTATGCCGTCACCGGCGATGCAGGGAATAATCGGGTCATCGGGGACGATAAATTTGCCTTTGGCGTCAACAGTAATTGCAGTTCCCATATATGGTTCTCCTTATGGTTATTTGGCTCATTTCTGACGCACATGCCGATCATGCCGGCACAAACGCCGTTGAGGTTGTCCTGGGTGGATAAGACAGCCGGCAGGCTCACCGGCCAGCACGATGCCGCATCCAATCTCCAGGCAGCGGACAAAACCGACCGGGCAGCGTCCGCTAAAACACAAACAGGCTCAGGTACACGGAAACCAAGGCGCAGATGGAAGGAAGAAGCGTCCTCTTGACGAGACTCGCCGGATCCACCCTGGCTAGACCGGCACATACGAAACAGACACCGGCAACGGGAGACATACAGCGTCCGAGCGAGCCGGCAAAAGTCGCAAGGGAACCCATGTCCACCATATTCACGCCAAGATCGAGCGCGTGCACGGTAACAGCCTCGTTGAATGCCTGCGTCGCAGCGTTGCCCGAACCGCAGACAACGGCCAGAGCCCAGGGGCCGATGGCTGCTGAAAGAGTACTGGCGGTCTGCTGTCCCTTCATCCAGTTCGTTGCGGTTTCCACGATGCCCGTCGCGTTCATACCGGCGACGAAGACAGCTGCAGCGATAATGATGCCGATGATTTCACCATAGCCGTGGCCGAGGCCCATGAAAAATTCACGGGAAGCTTCCATGGGGTTCTTCCGCGTGCAGATAATGGCAGCCATGGCGCCTAAAAGCATGGTGTGCTCAACTTTGAGATGGGCAATCCAGGGCAGCTCTTTCGGGAAAACAACGCCCAGAATGAGGAGCGCGATGGGCAGTATCGGAATAAAGGCGTAAAGAAAATTAATTCTGAAATGTTCTTCCTCTCCCACAGCGCAGTCATCGGCTACATATCCTGAGCCTTCCCTGCGGAGCACGCTCAGGAGCCAGAGCACGCCGGCCGAGATGCCAACAGCGATAAACGCCGTGAGTGTGTGGGAACGGATGACGTCAATGACAGTTACTTCATGATTCAGGGCCTCGCTGGCTATCTTTGCCACGTACACGTTATGGGCAAGGCCTGGAGACAAAAGGTCACCATAGGATCCTGCGAGAACGGCCGCGCCGGCCATAGCCGGATGCACGCCGAGGCGGATCAGCAGCGGAATGACAACAGCCCCCACAGCGGCCGCTGCGCCCGAGGCGCTGGGAAGAGCGATCTGAACAAGAAACGTGATGAGGACGGCTCCGGGCACAAGAAGAAAACGCACAGGCCTCAGCGGATGGGCGACGGCGTAGCAGAGATGCCTGTCACACCCCGTGTACCGCATGACATAGGCGAAGGCCATGACGGAACAGATGCAGAGGATCATGTTGCCGCGCAGCATGCCCTTGGAAAAGCCATCGAATGCAGCCATCACATTCATGGAAGCCGCGGCCATGATGAAGCCGGAAACGATGAGAACGAGCCGGGACTCGACACGTTTGAACATGGCGATAATCGTCGCCACGACCATCAGGAGACCGAATATCTGTAACATTGGCGGACCCTTGAAGACAGAGAAGCGCCGCCCGCGAAAGGGATGTCTTTCACGGGAGACGGTGAAAAAACGGAAATTCGGGGTCACCGGGACGGAGCCCGGGAAAAACAGAAGCCAGAAGAGGCGTGACCGGCGGGGGAACCGGTCCGCCTCTTCTTTCAGCTGCTATTTTTCACGCGTTTCGTAGGCATTACGCACAAGAGCGAAATACCTGTAAACGATATGGACGAACTTGCTCGAGGCGAGAGAGAGGAAAAGCCCGAGCACGAGACCAAGATGAATGCAGAGAAGAAGGCCCATGACGCTGGTTGCTCTGAAAACCAGAAGCATAAGACCCGTCAGGCTGACCAGGAAAAGCAGAGTGGAGAAAGACATGTCCATCCCCACGGAACTCTCG
Organism: uncultured Desulfovibrio sp.; assembly: GCA_900546145.1. Classification (GTDB taxonomy): domain Bacteria; phylum Desulfobacterota; class Desulfovibrionia; order Desulfovibrionales; family Desulfovibrionaceae; genus Desulfovibrio. The sequence continues at coordinate 30,029 of URBN01000022.1, forward strand.
TCATAGGGACGGTGATCCATGCGCGTCTTCAGCCAGAGCAGACCGCCCGTACCTATGCACAGGGAGATGCCGCTGAGCGTGCCTATGAAGGTCGGCAGACTGAAGAAGCTGTACGGAGCCGGCCAGCCGAAGCCATGATCATAGACGAAGGCGATGCAGGTCGAGAGAAGGCATCCCAAGAAGCCGTAGAAGGTAGCGTGATGGAACTTGCGGCGTATGGTGCTGAAACGGTCATCAGGATAGTTGCACCCCTCGCCGTTGCCGTCCAGATAACGCAACGTAAAGGCGTCCTTGATGGCTTTTACGTGATTACTGATACGCCAGATTTCGCCGGGTTTGGAACCCGTGCCTTTCCAGAAATTGCGCACACTCATGCCGAGGCACACGAGGCCGGCCACAAAGACCAGTGTAAAGAGGCTGAGCATAAGCCAGTACGGCACGATATGATAGAACGAACCCGCACCAGTAATGGGCGAGAAGAAAGTCTGGGGCCCCTTGATGATCAGCGCCTCGGCAACGAAGATCAGCGTACAGAGCAGGGAAACCAGAAACACATAGAAACCGTTGGTCTCGAAGAACCGTCCTAGGAACTTCGGCCAAGCAAATTCCTCCCACGTTTCCTTCCTGAGCTTTGCCATGACCATGGGATAATTCAGGTTGAATTCGTGCGGCGGGGCATACTGACAGGCATAATAGCAACCGCGGCAGTTGTGGCAGAGGTTGGCAAAGTACTTCAGTTCCTGATCCGTAAACTTGCGGCGCAGTTCCATGACGGGGAAGACAGCGCAGAACCCCTCACAGTATCTGCAGGCATTGCAGATGGTCGTGCAGCGCTGCGCTTCTTTCATTATTTCAGACATACGGCCTCCTGACCGGCCAGACGGCCGAACACTGTTCCAATGGTCATGCCGAAACCGGCCATATAGCCCTGACCGAGCACATTGCCCGACGTCAGTTCGCCGGCGGCAAAAATATTCCTGAACGGAGTGCCATCCTCCTTCAGCACCTGAGCCTTCTCATTGAGGGCCAGGCTCAGGTAGGAGAACGTCACGCCCGGGCGCAGGTAGTAGCCGTAATACGGTGGCGTATCGATAGGACGGGCCCAGTTTGTCTTGGCAGGCTCGAGATCCTTCGTGGAAATTCCGTCCTTGTCGCCCGGATTGAAGTTTCCGCCCTTTACGGTATGGGCGTTGAAATCCCTGACCGTTTCTTCCAGTGCAGCGGGATCTATGCCGAATTTCCGGGCGAGGCCGGCGATGGAGTCAGACTCGTAGGGCGGGAACACGGACGGCATGAACAGGTCGATGGACTTGGAATCTATGATGACATAGGCGATCTGTCCGGGCTGCTGGGCCACGAGACGTCCCCAGATGGCATAGCGCTTGGGCCAGATTTCCTCGCCTTCATTGTAAAAACGCTTGCAGTCTCTGTTAACGGCAATGCCGAAGGGCACGCAGTCGAGACGCGTGCAGATGCCGCCATCAAACTTGGGCGCACGGCCGTCAATCGCCACGCAGTGCCCCTGCGTGGGATCGCCGAGGGTTTTGGCTCCGTGGTCCATCATGACCTGAAGCATGCGGCCCTTGTCATACGGCGTTCCGCGGATAAGGAAGTTGGCAGCTTCAGGGCCCCACGCGCGGGTCAGCCATTCAGTATTGGCCTGATAGCCGCCGGAAGCCAGCACTACAGCCTTGGCCTCCACGATGAACGTAGTGCCCTTCTGGTTTACCTTGGCAGATTTGAACTCACCGTCCCTGATTTCAAGATCCGTCACTTCAGCGTCATAGAGCACTTTGACGCCGAGCTTTTCCGCAGTAGCGTAATAGGCGTTGATGAGCGCCTTGCCGCCTCCAAGGAAGAACGCATTGGTGCGGGAAAGGTGAAGCGTGCCGCGCATGGCCGGCTGAAAATGGACGCCCTGTTCCATCATCCAATAACCGACGTTATTGGAATTCCGGATAACCAGGCGGGCCATGGATTCTATGGTATTTCCCTTGGTCACGCCCATCAGGTCGTTGAAACATTCCTCTTCCGTGTACGGCCCTGTCAGAAAGTCATTCTTGGCAGCGTGAACATAACGGATATTGCGCGTGTGGCGGCTGTTGCCTCCGCGAAATTCCTTCGGTGAAGCCTCGAGCAGCATAACACTGGCGCCGGCGCGGCGCGCCGTTATGGCTGCGCAGAGAGCGGCGTTGCCGCCGCCCACGACCAGCACGTCCAGCGGCTGGGTATTCTCACGAGGAGAACTGGTACTTTTCATGATTCCTCCGTAGATCGTCGTGTCCTCACGACCGGGAGTAACTGCAGCCGCGGGACGGACAGAAGGCCGTCAAGCCATTCTCTTTTTTGAGTGCCTCCGCATTTATTAACAAACCTGTCACAGAAAAGCGAATCAAAACCCGGGCGCATGTCCAGCGGGGGGGAAGGTACCGGAAAGGCCCAGAAAAGCGGCCGGAGCTTAGCGTATTCCGGGAATATCGTGATGCAGCTTCAGGATAATGAGGAAAGACAGCACGAGCACTCCTTCAAGAACGCCGAAACAGGCCAGCCAGCCGAACTGCGTATAAATAAGGCCGGGTACGTAGGAGCCGACCAGGCCGCCCGAATAATAGCAGGAAAGGAACAGGCCGTTGACCATGCTGCGGTCGAAGCCGCCGCTTACGGCGATATGGTTGATAATACCCGGACAGTTTGCGTGAACAAGGAATTCACCGAAGGCTACGCCCCAGAGACCGCCGAACAGCACCCAGAGATTGGGCACAGCCAGCGTCACACAGGCCAGCATGTAGAAAGCCGAACCGAAGAGAATAATGTTGGAGGGTTTTTTGAAGACGCGCAGGAGCGGCCCACGGATGAGGCCGGCCAGAATGCCTACAGAATAGCCCACATACATGAGGCCTATAAGGCCCTCAGAGTGCCCCTGCCCGAGCTCGGCCATGCGGAACGGTACAAGATTGCCCATGGCAGAGAAAACGAACAGGCCAGCAGCCTCGGCGAAGAGCAGACTCGGGATGCCCTTCTGGCGCAGGATTTTCCCGTAAACCCTGGGATTGTGCACGGTATGGTGCCCGCCGCTCGTTTCAGGGACATTGAAAATCAGCACCAGCGCGAGGAGGAAAAGCACACAGACGCCGGTCAGGGTAAGACGCCAGCCGAAAAGCTCTCCGCACCAGCCCCCCAGGATACGGCCGGAGAGAGAGCCTACGAGCGTGCAGGATACGTAGCCGGCCAGAGCTCTGTTGAAGTCCATATGCCGGAACATACTCGCAATGGAAACCATGATGGACGTGACAAGCACTGGGACAAACAGCGCCTCAAAACTGCGGACGCCGACCAGAACGAGAAAATTAGGTGCGAAGTAGATGCCCGCTCCGCTGATGCCCACAAGAAACGTTGACACGAGCAGGGCCTTGCGCACGCCGATGCGGTCCAGAAGGATGCCCACGCACATGGGTGAAATGACCAGGAAGAACATAAACACGCTGACCAGCAGGGCGGAGTTGCTCTTGCTTGTCAAACGAAAGTTCCGGTGACCCCCAAAACGAACGATAATTGACCCCCCTGTC
>URBN01000023.1 GCA_900546145.1 uncultured Desulfovibrio sp.
CTTTCGACCCCTTGAACCCCATTCAAGTGCGCTCCCAGACTGCGCTACATCCCGAGGTGAGAAAGGGGATATACCGGAAGGCAGAAGTTGTCAACGGGAAAACCGCTTTTTCTGCTTATTTTCGCGGTGGGGCCCCGGAAAGGACAGAGACACCGGCGTGAACTACTTGGCCGGAGCCGCAGGAGCAGCCGGAGCTGCGGGAGCGGGGGCGCTGGTCGTCACTGCGGGTTTGGCCGGGAGAATCTTTGCGAGTCTGCCGGATGACCACAGCCAGCCGCCAAGAGCGATGGCCACGATGAGAATGAGCGTCAGCCAGAGTCCGGCGTGGCTGTTTTCCTGATGGAGCGGATCGTTATGCAGGCGTTCCGCATCGGGAGGAAGTACGGCAGTCTGGGTCAGGGCCGCGCCCAGTCTGAGATTAATGGGAAGCTGAGAATTGACAGCCCAGCCGGAGGCTTCCAGCACGGGGGCGAGGTTGCGCCTGCGCAGCTTGAGCCACGCAAGCAGGGCAGACGGTCCGGAAATCACGACGAAGATGCCGATGATGAGCAGGGGGAACTGCCACCAGGTCAGGGAGAAAAGGGCGTTGGCGATGCTGCCCACGGCAGTGCCGAGAGCGCCGAGAGCGAGGCCTACGGCGGCGAAGATGCCAGCGCTCTTGCCGATGTCGAAGCCTCCCCCGGCCGGAGCCTTGTCAGCCGGTGCCTTGGCCAGTTTGGCAGCGTCAGCAAGGGCGGTATTGGCCTTCGACGCCGCGTACTTGGCAATGGCGTCACCCGCCATCTGACGCAGGCGTTTGTAGGGCGCCCAGACGGCCTGTCTGATACTGATGGGATTGTGGATGATTTTGACGAGAACGGCATCCCAGTCATTGCCCTCGTTATCCACGAAGACGCCGTTGCGGCCTTCGACCAGATAGTCTTCGCTGCCTGCCGTGACCGCGGCCATGATGAGGCGCTTTTCAGCAGAATTGCTTCTGCGGGTGCACTGGCAGTAGAGCAGGGGGAGCTGGCTCAGAGAGGCCATGCGCGAGTGAGCCGCGAGATCTGCTGCAGGCACGCAGAGCTTGCAGGATCGGCCGTCTATATAGAGGGTGCCGGCCCGGAACGTCACGGACTCGCCGAGGCTGTAGAAGTCGACAAAGGAAACAAAGTTCTGAAGGAGTTTGCCGAGGTGCAGGTACATGAGCACGAGGCGGCGCAGATCCTTGATGTCCCTGGCTGCCTCAGGACCGTTCACGTCCTTGTCAGCGAGTTCCTCGAACCGTTTTTCCACGCCGTTTTCGAGCATCTTCCTGGCTTTCTACACACCGAGGGCGTCCAGGGCCTTTGCGGGATCGGATGCCGGAGAGAAGGAGCCGTCAGCAGGAGCGGCCACGGCGGGACGGGCGGCGAGGGCAGCCCCGAAAGGAGCGAAGGCGTCCCTGATTTTCTGCCAGTCCTGCCAGGATACTCTCTGGGGATCCGCCAGCAGGGGCGCGGTCAGAGTGAAGAAGCGCGTCACGCGTTCGCGCCAGATGGGATTAAGTCCTGTAGCCAGACGGAGGTCGCCGTCCGGCGTCACGTGGGAGAGGGGAAGGGCGGAGAGTGTTTCGCCGCTGAGGTCGTTCTCCTGGAGAGCCGCGCTGAGTTTTTCCTCGGCGTTGACAGGCGCCTCGATACCGGGGGCAAAGGCGGCAAGCCGGCAGCGCAGGAAATAGTCGTCCACCTTGGCACGGATCTCTTCAAGAAGATCCCATGCGTCCTGCGTGTCCGCACCGGACGGATGCTCTGCGGCTTCCACCTGATCGCGCCAGGCGAGCCAGTCTCTGAGGGCAGCCTCGAAGGCTTTTGCCAGGGCCGTGTTCAGCCCGGGCTTTCCGGAGGCATCCTTTGCGCCGCCGCAGACGGCGATACCGGCTTCAACAAATTCTTTCATGCCGGGTTCGAGCTCATCCGAGGCCGGAATAACGCCATCGCCGTTGAAGAGGGTCTGATCCACGCTGTCCGCGGCTTCCTGGGCCTCTTCCTGACTGATGCTCTCGTTTTCCGGATGGCCGAGGCGGGAGAGCAGTGCGCGCGCCGTGGCGCCGAGGTGCTGTCCTTCGGGTTTTGAGGTATCGATGGCGGAGAGCGGCATGGCCGCTTCAGGCTTTGAAAGATCGACCGTGTCGGCGAGCCGGGCGCAGGTCCAGTTCACGGCCTCGAGGACTTCGGGCACGCGGATGCGGCCGTCACCGTCCGTATCGAGAATAGCCGCGGAGGCTTTGTCATATTCCAGTCCATCGGCCGGGCAGCTCAGGGCACCCCAGAGCTTTGGATCAAGCTCGGGAAGTCTGCGGATTTCCGCCACGGTGCGCAGGAGAACCTGATCGTTGTCCCCCATGCGCTGGAACTGCCATGATGTTGTATTTTCGCTCTCGCTCATTGTGTTTTCCCCTGCTGCCATCCCACAGGGGGAAAGGCAGGCCTGAAAGGTCATATACGGCAGGGCTTTTTCGGCAGTATGTGTCCGGAACCGGCCCCTGTCTGCGCGCGGTAGTTACGAAAAATCCGCCTCTTTTGCAACAGAGCAGCGGCTTTTGGGACGGAAGAGGCTGGGTGACAGCGTCCTCATGCAGATTCCCGTGAGAACCGGCTTTCCGGCTGTCTCACAGCGTGACTTATACTGGAAGGGAATGTACTTTATAAAACAACCGGCAGGAGAAGAGCCCGCGGTGGAAGACTGTGCATGAACGCCTGGGCGAAGAAAAGCGCCGCACTGCCTGACATCCTGCACCCGGACTGAAAATTTTCCATATCTGACAGATGAGCCGCATGAGGGGAGGAATAAAAGATGAGTAATGGGTATGTTCCTTCCTTTCAGGTGACGGAAGAGATTACCAATCTGACGATTGAAATTGGTCAGTATGCCGGCTTTACCACCGCGTTCGAAGAACTGCATCCGAATCCGGTGCTGCGGAGAGAGAACCGGATTCGTTCTATTCACTCTTCCCTTGCGATTGAGCAGAATACACTGACGCTGAATCAGGTGTCGGATGTCATCGATGGAAAACGGGTTTTCGGGCCACCGCAGGATATACGGGAAGTGAAGAACGCCTATGAGGTTTACGATGCCGTTTCTTCTTTTGATCCTTATAGTGTGAAAGACCTTCTGCGTGCGCATCAGATAATGATGGAAGGCCTTGTCAGAGAGGCGGGAGTGTTCCGCTCCGGCAATGTCGGAGTGTATGCCGGAACTCAGCTTATTCACGCTGGAACGCTAGCAAAGTATGTGCCAGAGCTGATGAGACAGCTGTTTTCATGGCTGAAGAAGTCAAAATATCATTCGCTGATTAAAAGTTGTGTTTTCCATTATGGGTTCGAGTTTATCCATCCATTTGCGGATGGGAATGGCAGAACGGGAAGACTATGGCAGTCACTCATTCTCCAGAAGTGGCAGCCCATTTTTGCCTGGCTGCCGATTGAGACACTGGTGCATGAGAATCAGGAAGAGTATTACCGGGTGCTTCAGATTTCGGATAACGCTGGGCAGTCCACTATTTTTATTGAATTCATGTTGCGGATGATCCGGGATGCATTGAAGGAACTGTCTGAGAAGCAGAGTGCAGGGCAACAGTCTGGCCATAGGAATGTCGGTATAAATGTCGGAGTAAATGTCGGTATAAATGGAGAAAAGCTTCTGCTTCTGCTGAAACAGGACGGGACTCTGACCGCGAAGATTTTAGCCGGAACACTGGGCATTACACAGCGGCAGGTGGAGCGCATGATCGCAAAACTGAAGCGGGAAGGCTCTCTGATCCGGCATGGCGCCAATAAAAATGGCTTCTGGGAAGTTGTAAAGAAGGATATGTGATCTATGGCGGAATTGAAAAAAGCGCCGCCGCATTCCCATGACTTTAGTCATTAGTGAGCGTCGCCAATATATGTCACAATAAAAACGTCTATAACTACTTATATAAATTTATATGTTAAATATATACGCTGAACAGGTACAGGGTCAGCCCAATCATGGCTCTATTGGCCGAAGGTCATGGAATTAAGACAGTGGAGGGGATGGCGTGAGTGAGAATAAGGTTATGCGAAAATCACACTCAAGTGTATCACCGTTCTGACTCCTCTGTCCTGTCCCAGGGCCCGGAGGACAGAGGGGGCAAATTTTGTTCGTTCTGAGGGTCTCCAGAACTTTCGTTTGAGATATGGAGTCTAAGTATGTTCAAAAAACTTGTGCCTTTGCTTTGTGTTTCCATGCTGTCCGTCATGCCCAATTCATCTTTCGCCGGCGGATCGGACTTTGAATCCTTGTTCGGGAAAAACAGCAGCCAGCAGCTGGTTTTCAACATGTGCGGAGGAGGCGACGGTGAGCTGAAGGACATATGCCGGAACCTTAATTCAGATCTGTCGTATACCTTCTCCAGCAACCACACGCTGACCATCACCACGCCGGATGGGAAGCAGACGGCGAAATGGAAAGCCAAGGGACAGGAGGTCTACGTGACCCAGCCGGGAAGCAGTTCCTTCAAGGAGGCAAGTGAGTATACCTTCTGCGAGGGACAGTACCTTGCAAGCTACAGCGAGGAGAGCGGCGACCTCATTGCCATGAAAATGCAGAAGCCACGGAGTGCCGTCCCCGGCTCCTTTGAACAGGAATACATTTCCTACCTCAACGACAATAAAATTCTCAGAGAGGCGGATAGCCTCCTGAACGGGAGATTGAAGGCCATTACAGTCCATATGACGCCGCAGGGCAGAGAGGTTCTCATCAGCGACCAGAAAAACTGGACCGCTCAGCGTCCGCAGCTGATGAAGCAGGTGCTGGATGCCGGCAGGGCTTCATCACTGGGAATGGCACTTGGAATCGTTCTGGAGGATCGCGTCAGCTACCTTTCCTCGATAGGGTTCCAGAAGGTTCCCGGAACGAACAAAACGTACTATGAGTCTGGCTACGTCGAAGGCCATAGATGATAGGAATGAAACCGGGCGGGGCTCCCAGGGAGACTGGCCGTCCCCGCTCTCATAGAGTGAAGCAACAAAAAAGCCTCCCGCCTGCCGGCAGGAGCTCCTCTTCCTTCTTTTCTGCCAGTCTTCTGTATACGAGACTGAGGGCTTCGGAGAAATCCCGCGTTGAGCTGCCAGTGACGCGCACAAGGGCCAAAGCTCTCATGGCCTGGATTCTGCCCGGTGACCTCCAGATTGGTGGTGTCTCGTGAATGATACCCGGTTCTGTCCGCCAGGGTGGATTGGTACACACATGAAACATACGGGTGAGCTTCAGGAGTTTACCGGAGGTCATGATATCCTCGCAGTCGTCTGTGGCAGCCGCCTGATATAGACAGCAATGCGTCCTTTCCATGCTGACCTCTCCAGGCGAGAAACCATGCATATTGTTGAGAGCAGCAAAACCAGAGTGTCTTGACAGTTCTCCGAAAAAATCCCCTGGAGAGGCTGTGCCTCCTCACCCGACTAAGTCGGGGGAGGGGTTCCGTCCCAAGATGGCTGATTCAGTCAGAAGTGTGAAAAATGCGCGGAGGGCTCTCTGCACCAGATGAAGTGCATCATGGTGCAGATTGATATCCGCAAAGTGATACCGCCCTGAAAACGCGCCGGGATAAGAGAGAAGATTAGTAGAGGCAGGCAATCCTGAGGAGTCCATCCTCGGTCCTGCCCGCGGCGATGAACGCCTTCTTCACAGGTTTGATAGCTGCGATTTTGTCCGTGAGTTCGTCCGGAACCTGTCCCATAGTCTTATCGAAGTAGTTGACGTAGAACTCGCCTTTACCCTTTTCACCCTTGGGTTCTTCTTTGGTGAAGAACTTCTGTTCAATGTCCACGGGGGCGCAGATAATGGGAAGCTGGCTCTCCGGCGCTTTAACCTTGATGGCGAAGCAGAGAGAGTGGCAGGACTCTGTCGGCGAGAAGAGGACATCCAGCAGGGGGCGTTTCTTTTCATCGAAGCCGGTGAGGCGCGCGAGGCAGTCCATACCGGCCTTGATGGGGTAGATGAAGTCCGTGGGAGCGCGGCCTATGCGGCCCATTTTTGAGAGTACGTAGACGTCCTCCCAGTCCACTTCCAGCCTGACGCGCTCCTGCGGGAGCATGTGGTTCAGGATTCTGCGGCGGCCCACGCCGTCGCGGTTCATGTCATCGCTGCCGAGAACGGTGACCTTCGGGAAGGAGAGCGTGCCCTCAACGCCGAGGCGGGTCTGCCATTCGGCGTCGCTTACCTGTGTATCATTGACGATTCTGTCGGGATCTTTTTCTTTAGCGAAGAAGAAAGACATGTCTGCCTCCGGATCTGATCTGATAAGAATGGGGAGCCGGCCGCCCTTTATGGCAGGGGGAGCGGTTCCCGTTCTATTAAGATAAGCATGTTTTTCCTTATGACCAAGATCCTTTGATTCTTCTGACTGCGGAATGCCGGCTTAGCTGCGCGTGATTTCCCAGACAGAGACGGTGACGGGCACGGTCTTGGTGTACAGGGCATCGACTCTGCCTCTGAAGACCTTCTTTCCGGTAAAGCCTCCGGAAGCGAGGCCGTTTAAGAAAGCCTGGTACACTTCCCTGCCGGGCTCGGCCACCCAGGCCTTTCCGCCAGGGGCGAGACAATGGCTGAAGAGGCTGAGGACAGGAGCGACAAAGCGGGTTTCGTACATGATGTCACCGCCCCAGATGCGATCCATGCTGCCTTCTCTCAGGGCGGGGTGGCGCCAGTCCATGGCAAGCCATACAGGTTCCGGGCTGATGCCGTTGGCCGCGGCGTTGACGCGGGCGTAATGCAGGGCGTCAAACTCGTAATCCACGGCCGTGACATGGGCGCCGAGAGACGCGGCAGCCAGGGCGGTGAGACCGAGGCCGCAGCCGAGATCGAGACAGGATCTGCCTGCAATCTCGTCCCTGCGTTCGCTGAGCCAGGAGCACAGGGCTATGCTTGAGGGCCAGAGTTCTGTCCAGTAGGGGATGTGTTCATCGGCGTCGGCCCTGCCGTCCGCGACCATTTCATCCCACAGCGAGTCAAAATCCGACGCCCGCTTCAGTTTCCAGTCCCTGCCGGCGGCCGAGACCGTGATGTCCGGCATGTAGTGATCATATATCTGTCCCATCTGCCTCTCCTCCTTGGGGGAAAGCTCCCGGCTTTCCGTGTCCTTTCTAGATACTGTGGGGAGGCTGCGTCAACCAAGCGTTTCCGGATGGACCGGGTACGGAATCAGGAAAGTCACCATTTTCTCCGGACAGGGGGCGTCTTCCTGTTCAGCGTCATACCCATATATTCCAGAGCTGCATAACCGGCCTGACGGGATCCACATCAAAGATGGTCTTTCTCCTTCCGGGGGCAGCGTCAGCACAGGGGGCGGTCCCATCCATGATAGAGGGCGTGGAAAAATAAAGAAATCATCGCTGTGATTTTTCCCCTGGCAGTCCGGCAGACATTGCCAGAGTCCGGGCGGAAATTTCTGTGGCAGAGGATATCGGCAATTGAGTCCTGAACTTCATCCTCTGTTGTGTTTTTCCCTCTGACAGATAGAAAAATTTTCCGTCACAGCCAGGAGGTGGCAGGGGCGCGGGGGAGGCGCGGTCTTGTCTCTCTATTTTATGGTACTGTCCCGGGCGCCTGCTGAATCAGCCCCTGCGCGTGGTACTTGACCCGGTGCCCGTAAGCATGCAAAAGACGTAGCGGAAACATGATACCTTCGCGAATGTGAGGTGTTTTTCGATATGTTCATTCCTCTTCCCCTTCTGCCGTTCGTTATTGCCCTTATCAGCGCACTCCTCGGCTTGCTTTTCCTGCCGACACTGTCCGCCGACACGCTCTTCAGGTGTACGTCGGTGACCGGCATTCTCGCGGCTTCCACCTTTCTCATCCTGCCGCCGCGCGTTCTGCTTCTCTTCGACAGAAAAAAGGATTTTCCTCCGGAGCAGCTTGCCAGCACCATGCACATGCAGTTTGTGTGCTGCGCCTGGTGCGCCGCGTGCATTCTCCTATCCGTCATGACGCCCATGATTGACGCCACGGGCGCCAATGTGCACGCCCTTGTGGCGTTCTGGAACGCGTCCTGGACGGGAGCCCTGACGGCCTTCATCGTGGCCTGGCTCTATAATTCGAGGCTCTACAAGAATGCCGCAGTGGAAGAGAAGAAAGCTGCGGAAAAGCAGGAGAGCACGGCGCGGGGCGGATCCCGGGCCTGAGACCTGTTTTTTTTCTTTTCACCAGTGCCTGTCCTTCCCGCAAGGCTGGCCTTTTTTTTGAGAATTCCGGACTGGAGATGCTATGTATACGCTTTTTGCGGCTATCGTGCCCGTTTTCATCATTATCCTGATCGGTATGGCCGTAGAGCGCACGAGCCTCATTCCGGAGTCCGCCGGGCAGGTGCTCGGCATCTTCGTGGTCAATGTGGCCATGCCCTGCCTGCTTTTTCACGCCATGAGCCAGGTCACGGTCGAACAGCTGGCCCAGGGCGGCTGGTGGCTCGTGCAGGTTGCAGCCCAGCTTATTTTCTTCGTGGTCTTCTTTGCCATCGACCGTCTGCGCGGCTGCTCTTTCGGCTCCTGCGTCATCTCGGGTATCTCAGTGGGCTTTCCCAACGCGGCCTTTGTCGGGCTTCCCGTGGTCATGAGCCTCATGCCCGGCAACAGTGAGGCTCTTACCGTGGCCGGTCTGTGCCTCGTGGCTACCAACGTCAACGGCGTGCTGGCTCCTGTTGCTCTCGGGGCCTGGAACAGGAAACGCCGTGGCGAAAAGACGGAGGGATCTGCGGTAAAGCGCTTCCTCACCGGATTCAAAATCTTTGTGCTCGGCAACCCTGTCGCCTGTTCCGCAGTCATCGGCGTCATTGTTGCCCTTCTGCATATCCATATCTGGGAACCTCTGGGCAAGGCCATCGAGATGGTAGGTATGCTGGCTCCGGCCTGCATGCTCTTCTCCCTGGGCTTCGGCCTCAGGGCGAAATTTGTCAAAGCCCTGTCCGGCGGCGTGGGTGTGCTCCTGCATTCCCTTATGCTTAGTATCGTCAAGCTTGTTCTCTTCCCTGCCTTCACCTGGGCCGGGCTCGCCTTTATGGGCTATTCCGGCGTGTGGCTCGCCGTGCCGGTCATCATCTCGAGCACGGGCTGCGCTGTCGTCTGCTCTGTCTTCGGCGAGGTGTACGATGCCTCACCCGAGGAAAGCGCCATGACTGTGACTATCACCAACATCATGAGTTTCTTCAGTCTGCTCGCCGGCATCTGGCTCCTGCAGCAGACGGGCGTGAATTTTTAAGGGCCTCCGGGCTGGTGTTTGACGCTTCTTTCCACCGGCCGTACAAAAAGAGACATCCGCAGATTTTTTTGGAGCGTTCTCGTGCTTCTTCCTATTTCCCTGATTTTCGCGGGCATCCTCCTTGGGTTCCTGCTCCGCCGGACAGCCATCCCCGGGATAGCGGGGCGCATCTTCACGCCCGTGGTGGTGCTTCTGCTCTTCGCCATGGGCTGTGCCATTGGCCGCAACAGAACAGTCATGGATAACCTGCCGCGCCTCGGCCTGGACGCCTTTGTCCTGGCTACAGCCTCGGTGGTGGGATCGGTCATCGCCGTTCTTCTCATTTCCCGGTATCTGCCAAGACCCGGCCGCGGCAGGGAGACGCGCAGATGAAGGAAAGCCTGCTTATCGTGGCCTTCTTCGCGGCAGGCATTCTCTGCGGCCGTTTTGATCTGGCTCCGGACTTCGCGTCATCCGATTTCACCAGCATGGTTCTCCTCTGCCTCCTCATGGTGTGCGTGGGCATATCTATCGGGAGCAACGGCCGGCTCAGGGAAATCCTGCGTTCTCTCTCCCCCCGCGTTCTGCTTTTTCCCCTGGCCACGGGCGTGGGCACCTACGCGGCTTCCGCCGCCTGCTGTCTCTTTCTCGGCTACTCGGTGTGGCAGTGCCTGGCCGTGGGCGCAGGCCTCGGCTACTATTCGCTGTCTTCGGTCCTCATCAGCCAGGCGGGCTTCATTGACATCGGCACCATCGCGCTCATCAGCAACCTCATCCGTGAGGCGTACGCGCTGCTTCTCTCGCCCCTCGTGGCCCGCTTTTCGCCCTTTGCCGCCATCAGCATAGGCGGCTGCACCACCATGGACACGACTCTGCCCGTCATGGTCTCCGCCCTGGGATCGGACTGGGCCTTTACCAGCATCGTGCACGCCATCGTTCTGGATTTCTCCGTGCCCTTCGCTGTCATTTTTTTCTGTTCCCTGTTCTAGATCAGGCCTTTGCGCCACGAAGGTGAAACCATGAAAATCTGTGCCATCAATGGCAGCCCCCGCAAAAGGGGCAACACGGCCCGTCTTCTTTCCTGGGCCCTGGACGGCGTGAAAAACGCCAGGGAAGACGCCGAAACCGAACTCATCAGCCTCTACGATCTCAGCTTCACGGGCTGCCGCAGCTGTTTTTCCTGCAAGCGCGTGAACGGCCCCTCGTACGGCCGCTGCGCCGTGAAGGACGATCTCGCCCCCGTGCTTGAAAAGATCGCTGACGCCGACGGCGTCATTCTGGGCTCACCCGTCTACTTCATGGGGCTGAGCGGCATGATGCGCTGCTTCCTGGAGCGCTGGCTCTATCCCTATCTCGTGTATGACTCGGCCCGGAGTTCCATTGCCCCGAAGCGCATGGCCACGGCCATGTTTTACACCATGAACGTGACGGAGGAGCAGGCTGGGGCAGCGGGACTGTCCGCTCTTCTGCGTCCCATGGAAAATTTCGTCGAACGCATTTTCACGCGGCCGTACGTGCTCTGGTGTTATGATACCCTGCAGTTCAGGGATTATTCCGACTACGTGGCTCCGGTCTTTGACGAGGCCCACAAGCAGCAGCACAGGGAAGAATGCTTCCCCATGGATCTCAAGGAAGCCTTCGAAGTCGGCCATCATATGGCTCTCGGCGAGCTCAGGGAATTCGACGAGCACGCGCGGGAACATCACCATCACGACCACGACCATGATCATGAGCACGCGCACGGGCACGATCATCACTAGCCTGCGGCGGTCTGCCGGCCGGCTGTTTTCATAAAAAAAGAGGCACCCGTCCCGGACGGGTGCCTCTTTTATACGGGAGAAGCGGGCTGCCTAGTCGTGCAGCTGATAGGGCACGGGCGTGCCGGGCTCGAGCTCGAGAGCTTTTCTGTAGGCGGCGAGGCCCTGCTCAAGGAAGTCGCGGGAGCCGCAGAAACCGCCCCTGTCGATGATGCAGCGGTTGAGGGCGTACATGCCGGCCACGACGTCGGCCCAGTCGACCCAGCCCATGTGGCCCACGCGGACGATGCGGCCCTTGAGCTGATCCTGGCCGCCGGCCATGTAGACGCCGTACTTGTCGGCGCAGTCCTTGACGATCTTTGTGCCGTCAAGCCCATCGGGGAGCAGAATGGAGGTGACGCCCCAGGCGAAGTTGTCCTTGGCCAGAAGCTCGAGGCCGAGCGCTTTGGCGCTGTGACGGCAGAGCATGGTCAGAGCCCACTGCTTGCGGTAGATGGCATCGAGGCCGCTCTCGAAGATCATGGAGAGGCTTTCCTCGAGGCCGCAGATGAGGTTCACGGGCGTGGTGAAGTGGGTTTCGCCCTTGGCGAGTTTCTTGCGCTCGGCGGGGAGATCAAAATAGAAGCAGCCGGGTTCGATGTCCTCACAGCGCTTCCAGGCGCGCTTCGAGAGAGCGATGAAGGCCAGTCCGGGAGGAACCATGAGGCCCTTCTGGGAGCCGGTGAGCAGGCAGTCGATGCCCCACTTGTCCATGGGGCAGGGGGAGAGGCCCACGCCGGAGATGCCATCCACCACGAAAAGCAGATCCGTGGCGCGGGTCACGGCAGCGATGCTTTCGATGGGATGCAGAACGCCGGTGGAGGTTTCGGACATCTGGATGAGAACGCCTTTGGCCTCAGGGGTCTTCTGAATGGTCTCCTCGATTTCCTTGGCGCTGACGGCTTCGCCCCAGTTCTTCACGATTTCCACGACCTTCAGGCCGTGGCTTTTGGCGATCTGGCCCCAGCGCTCGCCGAATTTGCCGGCGTTGACGGTAATCACGGTTTCGCCGGGTTTGAAGAGGCTGTACACGGCTGCCGTCATGGCGCCGCTGCCGGAGCAGGCCAGAGGCATAACGGGTTCGGTGGTGCCGAAGAGGAGCTTCAGCTTTTCTTCCACATTGTTCATGATCCTGTGGAAGTCAGACTTGCGGTGATGGATCATGTCCCTGGCGAGGGCGAGGCGGACGCGTTCGGGAATCGGCGTAGGACCGGGGGTGAGAAGACGCATTTTGTTGAACATGTGGGTAAATCCTTTGGAGTCTGTGCGTGGCCCGCGGCGGGCGGGTCAGAGATCCGTGTATATCTGCCGGCCGCCCGGAAAGGGCGCCCGGCATGCTGCATCCGGGAAAAGAACGGGGAAAAGATACGAGTTTTTCCCTGTCAAGGCAACGAACGCCGGGTCCCGCCGGTTAACGGGAGAACTTGTCCACGTAGCCGGAAATGAAGAGAATGACGATGATGACGGGCAGTATCCAGCGCAGGTAGACCCTGAGCAGGCCGTGCATCCTGATGCCCGTGCCGGCATTGGCTTCCTTTTCGAAATTGTCCCAGCCCCAGCCGCTGTGCAGCGAGCAGAAGAGAACGATGAGAAGGGAGCCTAAGGGGAGGAGGTTATTGCTCATGATGAAGTCCTCAAGATCGAGCACGCAGGAGCCCGGTCCGAAGGGCGTGAAGCCTGAGAGGACATTGAAACCGAGGGCACAGGGCAGGGACAGGAGCCAGAGCAGGATGCCGTTGACCACGACCGCGCGGCGGCGGTTCATGCCGTACCTGTCTATGAAGTAGCTCACCATGTTCTCAAACACGGCGATGACCGTGGTCAGGGCCGCGAAGCTCATGAAGACGAAGAAGAGCGTGCCCCAGAGCCTCCCGTTCTCCATGGAGGCAAAGATGTTGGGAAGGGCCACGAAAACGAGACCGGGGCCCTGCGAGGGATGCACGCCGAAGGTGAAGCAGGCCGGGAAAATGATGAGGCCCGCGATGAGGGCCACGAGAAAGTCCATGCCCGTGATGAAGCAGACTTCGCCGGGAAGAGAGTGTTCCCTGCTGATGTAGCTTCCGAAAATGCACATGGAACCCACGCCCACGGACAGGGTGAAAAAGGCCTGGTTCAGGGCCGCGCTGGCGATGGGGAAGAATCCGATGGTTCTGAATTTTTCAAGATCTGGTTTAAGGTAGAAGGAGAGTCCAGCCGGAGCTCCCGGCAGTGTCATGGAGTGCACGGCCAGGATGACTAGGATGATGAAGAGGCCGGCCATCATGAATTTGACAATGCGCTCGACGCCGTTCTGGAGTCCGAGGAAGCAGACCGCCGCGCCGCAGAGCACGGAGAGCGTCATGCCGAGCGTCATCTGGCCGGCGCTGCCCGTAAAGGAACCAAAGAACTTTCCCACGGCGTCAGGCGGAAGGCCCTCGAACGTTCCCGTGAACATGTACCATGTATAAAGGACGATCCAGCCGCAGATGGTCGTGTAGAACATGAGCAGGGTGTAAATGCCGACGATGTTGAGCCAGCTGAACTTATGCCATTTCGTGCCCCTGGGCTCCAGGCGGCCCAGGGCCATGCCGAGATTAAGGCGCGAGGCGCGGCCGATGGCGAACTCACAGATCATGACCGGCATGACCATGAGCTGACAGACGATAAAGAGCAGGAGAAAGCAGGCCCCTCCGTACTCTCCGGTAATAAAGGGGAAGCGCCAGACGTTGCCGAGTCCTATGGCGCATCCGGCAGAGATGAGCAGGAAGCCGAGACGGCTTGCCAGCTGTTCGCGTTTTGCGGGTTTTTCCATGTATCCTCCCAGAGTAACCAGAAAATAATCCGGAAACATATCGCACAGACCGCTCCTCTTGCAAATCACCCGGGTTTTCGCGGGAATGCCCTGAACCCGCAAAAAGCGGCCCCGGCGGGGCTAGCGCGCGCGGGCAAACGTAGTTATTTCTGTTTTCGGATGCTTCCCCCGGCCCTCCGGGACTCAGGGCGGCACCGCTACATGTTTTTGCTGGAGAATGAGCCATGTCGGATTTACGTGACGGTTCGGATCGCAATGTTCTTTACTGGAAAGCCCTCAGGGACACACTGGGCAGGATGCGCCAGGCTGAAGGAGAAGCCCCCGCGTCTCCCGGCGCGGGCACCCTGCCTCCGGACGACGGGGGAAGGGAGGAGGGGCTTAAGGAACTGCGCTCCCTCCGCGTGAGGCTTGAAGAAGCGCTTGAAGAGCAGACCTCCCTCATGGAGAGGCTTGACTGCATGCCTTCCGACGGCGTTCTCCTGGATGGCCTTGTCCAGGCCACGCATTACATGCTGGAAAGACAGACAGAGGCGAACGAAGGCCTCGGTAAATATCTCGGAGAGCTTGAGAGCCTGCGCGGGAGCGCCGCTCCCCATACCCCGGCCGGAGCCGCTGACGGCGCCGGAACCCGGCAGGAAGGGGAGCCCCGGGCCTCAGGTGCGGCAGCAGAAAGCAATGACGCCGGATCCGCCGCGGAAGCGGAACCTGAAGCCGGGGCTCAGCAGTCCGGAGCTTCATGGCGCGCTGCCGCCCAGGACATCGTGGCGGGCCGCTACGACGCGGACCGCGACAGACTTCTTGATGTGCTTGAAGCCGCCATGTCCGAAGCCGACAGGGAGAACGTCCCCGATGCGGATCGCGGCCCCCTGAAGGCGGCCCAGGAACATTTCACGGATCTTCTGGCCCGCGTTTCTTCAGACACGGACACGGAGAAGGCGCAGCCTCACCGGGAAGCCGCTGAAGCCGGAGCCCCCACAGCGCCTGAGGCAGCTGATGTCCGTGAGGCCGGTGATGACGCTCCCGCTCCGGATGCTTCCGGAGAAAAGAGCGATGAGGAAGCCCCGAAGCGTATCCCTGTGACGCGCGGCGACGGCGGCGAGCAGGCTGTGCCCCTGAGGCGTGTCAGCGCCCACGACGAACCCGGTACAGCCAGCCTGCCTGACTGGATGGCGGATATCGTCGGCATCGCGGCCGGCCGCTTTGACACAGGCAGCAGCCTTGCCGATGTGCAGACCCAGAGCGAGCTCCTGCGCCGCGCCATTGACCGTGCCCGTCAGGAAGGGCGCGAACAGGATTTCAGGCCGTGGTTCGATCAGGCTTCCGCGCACATCAACTCCCTTCTCAGAGGCGCCGCTGCCGTGGAAGGCCCGGACCGCGGGGACAGGGACGAGCCCGAATACATGCGCCTCGTGGACCGCGTCAACGATGGAAGCTACGACAACAGGGTGGAGGACATTTTCCCCATCATCAACGTCGCCCTGCAGGAAGCCCGCCGCCAGGGCAGGGACGGTGAGTACCGCGTCCGCATCCAGCAGGCAGCCGACAGGCTCTCGAAGCTTCTCGGCGGTTTCGGACCAGAGGCCGGCGGCAGGACGCAGTCCGGAGAAGGGATCCCGGAACCGGAAAAAGCGGAACCCGTGACGGAATCCACCGCACGTTCCGGGGAAAGCGCTGATGCCGGCGGAGAGGAAGCCGGGGAAGAGGAGCTTCCTCCCTACATGCAGGAAGTGAAAAAGGTGCTGGACGGTTTTTACGACGAGAATCCTGCCGAGGCCCAGTCCCTCGTTCGTTCCGCGGCCATGTCCGCGGCTGAGGAGGGACGGTCAGAGGCGTTCGAAGACATGCTCGAAGCCGCGTCTGAGCGCGTGGATACGCTTCTCGGCGGCCGCGACGAGCGCCAGCCCGCTTCCGAAGGGGAGCTTCCCCCGTACATGCAGGCCGTGCAGGGCGTCCTCGAAGGCGCCTATGACAGCGATCCCCGCGCCATGCTGGCCATCGTGCGCAGGGCAGCCCAGCTCGCCGAGCAGGAAGGACGGCTTGAGGAATACGGCGATATGATCAGCGAGGCCTCAGCCAGAGTCACAGGCATCATGCGCAGGGGACAGGCGGATGGCGCGGAAAATCCCGTGGATGTTTCTGACGATGACGGGCGCGGCCTGCCTTCGTACATGGAAGCCGTCCAGGACGTTCTGAGGGGCAGGTACGACAATGACCCTGGAGCCGTGCTGGTCATCGTGCGCCGCGCGGCGGAACAGGCGGCCCGCGAGGGACGTCAGGAAGAATTCGCCGACATGCTGCAGGCCGCCTCGGACCGCTTCGCCATGCTCATGCACAGATCCGGCCCCGGCCGGAGGGATTTTGGACAGCCGGACTGGCTCACGGCGCTCCAGGACGTGGTCCGCGGCGCCTACGACGATGATCCCGCGCGTATGGAAAGCCTGGTGCGCTGGGCCGCGGACAGGGCAGCGGAAGAGGGCCAGATGGGACGCGTCAGAGGTCTTATCGAAGAGGCAGCGCGCCGCGTCAGGGCCGTGTCGCGCCGGAACGGATCCTTCTGGGACGCCTTTTAGTCCTGGCAGGAAGAGGCTCCCGGGGCGTATCTGAAGAGCCGCTGTCCTGCCATGTGACGGTGTAAGTGACATACACAAAAACCGCCGCCTCCCTGTGAAGGGAGACGGCGGTTTTTGTTTTCTGTTCAGAATATCAGACAGTCGCTAGGCCCAGACCACGAGATGGCTGTCGAGGTAGCTCGGCAGGTCCGGGGTGATGGGGATGACGCGCACGCCGTAGGCGTGGACGCCGTTGTGGCGGGTCTGGTAGTTGCAGGAGTAGACGAGGCTCTTGTCGCTGGTCGTCCTCTCGAAGCTCAGCGGAACGATGTCCGGGGTGCCGATGAAGTCGGTGCCGTCAAAGGGGCCGACCACGAGCTGCACGAGGATCTCGTCGCGCTGCATTTCGCCCTGTTCGAGGCTCAGGGTCACGTGGATGTCCTGGCCTCTGGAGCAGGTGTCGCCCTCCATGCCGTCCACGCGCAGGAGGCCGGTTCTGAGGGTGCTGAAGCGCTGGCTGATGTTTTCCTTCCATTTCACGAGGCGCTTCACGGATTCGAACTCATCGGCTTCAATGGCCTTGTAGCGCAGGGCCGCGGGTTCGTAGGACATCTCGAGGTAGTCGTGCACCATGCGGTGAGAGCTGTAGACGGGGATGAGGGAGCGCATGGACTCTTTGATCATCCTGATCCAGCGCACAGGGATGCCGTCCTGGTTGCGGTAGCTGTAAAGCGGGATGACCTGTTCCTCGAGGAGCGTGTAGAGGGCCTCGGCGTCGGAGTAGTCGTTCTGTGTGTCGTTGTGCTGCACGCGGGTGACAACGGGGCCGATAGTCCAGCCGTTGCCGCCGTTGTAGCCTTCGCACCACCAGCCGTCGGAGATGCTCAGGTTGAGCACGCCGTTGACCGATGCCTTCTGGCCGCTGGTGCCGGAGGCTTCATAGGGCCTGCGCGGCGTATTCAGCCAGACATCGCAGCCCTGCACCATCAGGCGGGAGATGGCCAGTGAGTAGTCCTCGAGGAAGAAGATGCGTCCGAGGAAGCGCTTCTCCGTGCAGTGGTGGATGATCTCCTGCATGATGTCGATGCCCTGATTGTCCGCGGGATGGGCTTTGCCCGAGAAGAGCAGGGCCACGGGACGATCCGAGGAATTCAGGATGCGGTCGAGGCGGTCGATGTCGGCGAAGAGCAGGTTGGCGCGCTTATAGGGGGCGAAGCGTCTGCCGAAGCCGATGAGCAGGGTGTCGGGGGAGAGCTTCGAGATGGCCGTCTTGCTGTCCTCGCGGCTCACGCCGAGCTTTTTGTAAAACTCGGGAAGCCTGTTGCGCAGGACGTCGAGCAGATTGGCCTTCATGGACTGCCGGGCGCGCCATATGACCTTGTCCGGGATGGAGGAGAACTTGTACCAGCCCGTGGCGCGGCTTGACAGATCGACCCAGCCCTTGCCGAGCGTGCTCGTCAGGAGGAAGTTGATTTCGGGGCTGGCGTAGGAGGGCATGTGTACGCCGTTGGTGATATGTCC
Source organism: uncultured Desulfovibrio sp. (assembly GCA_900546145.1). GTDB lineage: Bacteria > Desulfobacterota > Desulfovibrionia > Desulfovibrionales > Desulfovibrionaceae > Desulfovibrio. Next base: position 17,868 of record URBN01000023.1, read on the forward strand.
GATGGGCACTTCGGCGATGGGCATGCCGCGCCAGAGGTTGTGCCACATGTGCCGCGAGACGTCGCCGTGCAGGCGGCTCACGCCATTGGCCCGGCTCGAGTAGCGCAGGGCCAGGATGGTCATCTCGAAGGAGTCGCTGCCCGTGCCGGTCATGCGGCCGATATTGAGGAAGTCACCCATGCTCAGGCCGATGTTGTTGGCGTAGCCCGAGAAGTACTTCATCATGAGCTCGTTGCGGAAGCGCTCGTTGCCGGCGTCAACGGGCGTGTGCGTGGTGAACACGCAGCTCGAGCGGACGATTTCGCCTGCTTCCTCGAAGCTCAGGTGGTACCCGTTCATGAGGCTGCGGATGCGCTCGAGGATGAGGAAGGCGGAGTGCCCTTCGTTCATGTGGTAGACGGAGGGCGTGATGCCGAGCTCGTTCAGGAGCATGACGCCGCCCATGCCGAGAAGGATTTCCTGACGGATGCGGAAGTCCCTGTCCGCCACGTACAGGCTGTCCGTGATCTTGCGGTCATCGGGGGTGTTTTTGGGCAGATTGGTGTCCATGAGGTAGAGCTGGATGGTGCCCACGCGCACAAGCCAGACCCTGGCGAAGAGCCGGCGTTCAGGGAGCTGCAGGCTGACCTCAAGAGGATCGCCGGTGCTGTCCCTGACGAGCTCCATGGGAAGCTCGGTGACATCGTTCTCCGGATAGATGGCGATCTGCCGGCCGTTCTTGTCGATCTGCTGCTTGAAGTAGCCGTAGCGGTAGAAGAGGCCGATGGCCACCAGCGGGATATTGAGGTCGCTGGAGCTCTTCAGATGGTCGCCGGAGAGCACGCCGAGACCGCCTGAATAGATGGGCAGGGACTCGTGCAGGCCGTATTCCGTGGAGAAGTAGGCGACGGGCGTTTCGGGCGTGACCGCGCCCTCTGAATGCACGGGACGGGACATGTACTCATCGAAATCCCTGAGCGTGTCCTCATAGAGGGAGAGGTAGGCGGAGTCGGAGACGAGATCCGAGATGGTCTCGTCCGTGGCCTCCTCAAGGCAGGAGAGCGGGTTGTGTCCGGAGCTTTCCCAGATCTGCGGATTGAGGCGTATGAAGAGCGGCCAGCACGAGGGATGCCAGCACCACCAGAGGTTGTTGGCGAGTTCGCGCAGGCGTCCGAGCGCGCGCGGGAGCCGCGTCAGGGACGTGAAGCTGTGCAGGAGGGGCGTCAGCGAGGAGACGTCGAGGAAAATATGCGTCGAGTGGTCGGAGACGGCCTCGCGCAGTTCTGCACCGTGCTCCAGGGCTTTGCCGAGAGCGAGATCGTAGGCCCTGATGTAGTAGGGGAAGAACGAGGACCAGTCGCACTTCGTGGCTGTCGCCCTGGCCGCTGTCCTGAGCTTCGCGAGGCTCTCGTCCGGCATGGCGACGAAGTCCGAGATCTTCTTTTCAAGGCTTTTCACGCAGGCGTCGCCCTGATGGCGGCGCTGCAGGACGGAAACGCCGAGCTCGGTGCTTTCCTTGTTCAGGGAACGGGCCCAGAGGCCGAAGCCGGCCAGATCCGAGGTGATGGTGGGAACGCTGCTGGCCACGCTTTCCTCGGGGGTATAGCCCCAGGGCTCGTACCAGGACGGGAAGACGCCGAGATCACAGGCGGCCAGAACCTCGGAGTAGCGCATGTTGAAGAAGCCGTCGCGCCCGTCCAGGAGAGCGGGATCGAAGATCACGGAGACGTGATCCTTTTCCGTGTTGTTGAGGCCGTATGTGTGGCAGGCTGAGATGATGGGGTCGTTATTGATGTTGTGGACGTGATGCGAGCAGATCCACTGGCTGCCGTCCCCGGGCATCTTCGCGGGATCGCCGGATACGGCGTCCTGATTAACGCCGGAGTGGCCGCCCATGACGCAGCAGAGGGCCAGAATGTAGCTCTGGGAATCGGCCAGATCCTGGTTGACCCTGCCGAGGGCCTGCAGGAAGACGTCGATGCCTTTGTTATGGAATTCGTAGCGTCCGGAAATGATGACGATGCGCGTCTGTTCGGGGAGCTTCCTGCGCAGAAGTCTCTCGGCGCAGCTGATGACCGCGGCGCGGTAGGCCTGGGGACGGGTGCGCTCTTTCGAGAAATCGGGGATGACGCGCAGGTCAAGGCCGTTCGGGGTGACGATGTCGGGCTTGCGGCCGAGAACGACGCTGGCTTCTTCGGCCGTGATGTCGCTCACCGTGGTGAAGCAGTCAGCTTCCCTGGCCGAGGCCGTTTCCATGGAGCACTTGGCCGTAATACCGAGGGAAGCCGCTTCCCTGCGGGGATCGAACTTGGTGGCCAGCATGGAATAGAGGTCGCGGCCGTTGCCGGAGAGGGAGCGGCCGAGCATGGTGGCGTGCGTTGTAAAGACCGTCCCCACGGGAGGGCAGTGGCGCTTGAGGTAAAGGAGTCCGGCGCCGCACATCCATTCGTGGAACTGGGCTATGGCCGGGCAGCCTATGGGCTCGAGCATGTGCTGGTAGATGGTCGCTATGACCTCGCCGCAGGCCGTGGCGAACATGACCGGCTCGATATAGTCCCAGCCGCCGGACATGGAATCGACCTGGTATTCCTTCCAGTATTCGTAGAGGAGCTGGTTCTGGTCGTAGCGGTTGCGGAAATTGACCAGAATGACCTTGGGCTTGCCGGGGATGTTCCAGTGTCCGAGGCGGCATTTCAGGTTGTGCGCCTTGAGGATTTTGCCGACGGTTTCGATGACGGGGTCGCTGTCTTCCTCGAAATCCGGGTTGTTGCCCAGATCCGGTCCGAGAAGCCAGTAGTTCTCCCCGAAGTTTTCGATGGCCTGGAGGGCTTTGCTGCTGACGACGGCGTAGATGCCGCCTACTTTGTTGCAGACTTCCCAAGAGGTCTCAAACAGCGTGATATTGCCATAATCCATCAAGAGCCTCCTAAAAACATGAAGAGCTGTGAAAAATGGTTCGCATCAGTCCTTTTACGCCCGCGCTGAGGGGAAGAGGCGCTGCGGGAGGGAACGGGATCGTTGTTTTGGCTGAGAATGAAATCTAAGTTCCATTTTTGCAAGAGGGAAATGACGGTCTGGCGCGGTCCGCAGGAAGCGGTTCCGCGAAAAGAGGCCTGGGGCCGGATGGGGGTGCGGAGAGAACAGAAGAGAACTCCGGACAGAGCTCTCTCCCTTCACACCCCCGTGCATTGTTTTCTCCCCGGATCGGGTGTCATTTTATCAGGCCGGCAGGGACGCCGCTGTGTCCGGCAGTCTTCTGGTTTTCGTCTGTCATTTCCCGCCTGCAGGGCAGGGGCCGGGAGCTTCACCCCCTGGAACGCGGCCATGCCGGTCTTACAGAAACGGGCCGGCGCCATGAAGGCAGCCGGCCCGGGAAAAGCGGGGGGGATTACACTGTGACGCCGAGACGCTGCTTTACGGTCTGCTCGAGATCGGCCAGCACGTTCATGTAGAAGATGTATGCGTCGTAGGGGGAATCATAGGGAGAGAAGTACTTGTGCACGTCGCCGTCCGAGAAGAACTTGGTGCACATGTAGTAAAAGTGGTCCGAGGTGGTGAGCCGGCGCCAGGTGCGGATAAGCCCCTCATCGCCGGTCCGCTTCACGTTCTTCTCGAGTGCGGCGACGGCCCCGAGGGCGTCGTCCTGCAGATCGTTGCCGCGCCAGGCCGAGAGGTCGCGTTCGGCGTCGGCCCAGGAGATGAAGCGGGGGATATCGAGCCTCGCCATGGGCGAGCAGTGTTCGGCCACCTCGGTCGGTGTGGCGAAGGAAAAGTCCTTGTTCTTCAGAACCATGCCGGGCAGGGCTTCCATGAAGTCGAAGATGCCGGTGGCCTCCCACTGGTGCTCACCGAAGGTCTCGTAGTCCATGAAGAGATTGATGGTCTCGCCCTGTCCGTTGAGGGAGAAGAGCCAGCCCGTGTACTTCTCGGCGCTGAGCGGATATTCCTCCCAGGCGCGGTTGGAGAAGCGGAAGGCGATGTCGTCGGAAAGCCGGTAGTTCTTGAGGAGCAGGCGTATGCGGCGGCAGGTACTCGGCTGGTAGACGAAGTTAGGGCTGCGCCAGTTGATGACCTGATCCGCGCCTTCCGTGAGAATGGCTTTGAAGCCCTTTTCCTCTGCGACATTCGCGATGTCGTTGTTGTAGATGAGCTCCGTGTTGCGGAAGGCCGTGGGCGTGACATTGAAGTATTTCTTCACGAGGCGGTCGTGCTCATCGATCTGGGCCCTGAACTCGTCCATGGAGAAGAGGAAGGCCAGGGTATGGGCGTAGGTCTCGGAAAGCACTTCCACGCATCCCGTGTCCACGAGCTTCTGGAAGCTCTCGAGCACATCGGGCGCAAACTGCACCATCTGATCGATGAAGACGCCGGAGAAGGAGAAGCACACCTTAAAGGCGCCGTCATGCCTCTTTATCTGGCGGTAGAGAAGGTCGTTCATGGGCAGGTAGCACTTCTGGGCTACCTTGCGCATGATGGAACGGTTCGCCTCGTCATCCTCGTAAATATGGTTGTGACCAATGTCGAAGAAGGAATAATGACGCAGACGGTACGGCTGATGGACCTGGAAATAAAAGCAAACGGAAGGCATGTCAGTTTCCTCTCTTCACAAGGTCGGCGTATATCTGTTCAAGTTTGACGGCCGCGTTTTCCCAGCGGATGTGTCTGAGTTCCTCCGCGCAGTTTTTCGCAATGAAGCGGCCGAGGGCCGGATAGGCGAGGACAGCGCAGATGCGGTCTGCCATTTTTCTCACGTCCCAGAAGTCGACCTTGAGGGCGTTGTGGATGACTTCGGAGACGCCGGACTGTTTGCTCATGAGCACGGGAACATCATACACCATCGCTTCAAGGGGCGCTATGCCGAAGGGCTCGGAAACGCTGGGCATGACATAGAGGTCGCTCGACGCGTACATGCGGTCCACCTCGTCGTGCTTCAGAAAACCCGTGAACGTGAATCTGTGGCCCATGCGGTAGCGGGCCACGCGGGCCACGATGGAGCGCAGCATGTCGCCTGAGCCGGCGACAACGAAGCGCACGTCAGGCATGACGTTGAGCACGAGACGCGCGGCCTCCACGAAGTAGTCCGGCCCCTTCTGAAAGGTGACGCGTCCCATGAAAAGGACCTGCTTGGCTTTGCTGCCGCGGTCCACGTTGTGGTAGATGTGGCCCGCCTCGCGGCGGGACACGGCGTTGTGTACGACGGAAATCTTGCTCTCCGGAATTTTGTACACGCGCATGACGAGATTTTTGGTGAAGTGGCTGACGCACACGACCCTGTCGGCCGCGGTCATCCCCTCCCACTCGATGTGGGAGACTACGGGGTTCATGTGCTCGCCGCTGCGGTCGGCTTCGGTGGCGTGCACGTGCACCACGAGCGGTTTTCCGCTGACGCGCTTGGCCATGATGCCGGCGGGATAGGTCATCCAGTCGTGGCAGTGGATGACATCGAAGTTCTCCCGCTGCGCGAGCACCTGGGCCGCAAGGCTGTAACGGTAGACCTCGCCCAGCAGATCCTTCCCGTAGCCGCCGTGCAGGGTCAGGGTTATGTCCGGAGCTCCGGGCCATGTGACGGTCTTTTCCCCTGTCGTGGTCTTCTGCCTGCGCTCAATCTCCTCGCGCGTCTTCGCGTACGTCTGCGGAGTGATGTAGGGCGTGAGGCTGGAATCGAGGTACTCGAGCTTCAGGTTCTTTTTGAAGAAGGTCCTCGTGTCCGTGAAGATTTCCTTTTCGGATCCTCCTCCGCCGCCTGGGACCACGATGCCCGAAGCCGAACGCATGGAAAGGCCGCCCGGTTCGTCGGATCCTTCGCCGGAAAGCAGTTTTGGGACGACGAAGATGACCTGGGTGCCCCTGCCGGTGAGGGCTCTGACCATTCCCTCGCAGGCGGATCCGAGACCGCCGCTGATGTATGGCGGGAATTCCCACCCGAACATGAGCACTCGCATTAGTCATTCCTCCATTTCAGATGCTTCTCCCAGCGCTCATACGCTTTCGGATCGGCCGCGCGGGCGAGAAGCAGGGCGCGGTAGACCTCGGCCTCGCTCCAGGCCTTGGCGATGCTGCCGTGCGGCGCCCAGGGCTCTGTGCCGGAGAAGATTTCCGAGATATGGCCAAGACAGGACTCGGAGAGATGCCTTGTGAAAAGCGGCGATATGGTATTCAGAAAATCCGTGACGGCCCCTGCCATGACGGTTCTCTTTCCGGCGCTTACGGCTTCGGTGGTTTTGAAAAGGGCCTCAGCGTAGACGCCGAGGAGCCACGGCCAGACCGTGCCCTGATGGTAGCTTCTGCCGCGCTCTGCGGGACTTCCCGCGTAGTCCGGACAGAAGGTCGGATCATCGGGAGAGAGCGTGCGCAGGCCGAAGGGTGTGAGGAGCTTTTCCTTCGCGGTTTTCACGACTCCCTCCGCCTTCGCCGGCTCGAGAACCGGGAAGGGCAGGGCCGCCGCGAACAGCTGGTTGGGACGCACGGAATTGTCCGGGCCGCCGTCCTCCTGACTGCGCCATACGTCGCGCAGGGAACCGTCCGGGAGCAGGAAGCGCTTCCTGAAGACCGCCCTCATGGCGGCAAGGTCCTTCGCGCTGCAGGGATCGGGATCCTTCCTCTGCAGGGCGATGTGGTGGGCCAGGGCCAGGGTATTGTACCACAGGGCTTCGATTTCCACGGGATGGCCGTTGCGCGGCGTGACGGGCCTGCCGTTAATCTGCACGTTCATCCAGGTGAGCTGGGTGTTCGGCGTTCCCACGTCCAGGAAACCGCTTTCGTCTGCGGAGACGAAGAGAATGCGTCCCTTTCTGTAGGCGTCGATGATGCCGTAGAGGGCCGGGGCCGCGAAACCGAGAACTTCCTTCCTGAGGGCTGCTTCGCCGTGGTGCTTCGATATGGCAGAGAGAAGGGACTGCACGGTCCAGGCGTACCACAGGGAGGAATCGATGCAGTCATACCCCGATGGCGCGCCGTCAGTGGTGAAGGTGTTGGGGATGAGGCCGTCGCTGATACTCGCCGTGATGCGCTTCAGCACGGATATGCCTTCTTCGAGGCGTCCTCCGAGAAAAGCGCAGCCGGGCAGGGAAATGAGCGTGTCACGGGACCACGAGCCGAACCAGTGATAGCCCGCGAGAAGGGCGTCCTGACCGCGCGTATCCTTGATGAGGAAGACGCCGCACTGGGCCTCCAGAAAATCCGCGAGAGAGGCGGTGCCGGCCCGCCCCCTGAGATGCTCCTTCTCTTCCTTTTTCCAGATGTCGCGCAGGGGCACCGTTTTTTTCGTGCCGCGCGGCGGGAGAATTTCCTCCGTTGAGGCGGAGAGGATCACGTCCCTTCCGGGCGTCAGCGTGATTTCGAAGAGGCCCGGAGAGAAGAGATCCTCCTGGTAGTCGAAGCCGCGCTCCTGGTCGAAGGGATACTCCACATTGTAGATCCAGTCCGGGGAGGGCAGGAAGTCGAAGGTGCCGGAGCACTGCATGAAGAAAGGCGGGAGACTGTTGTAGGGCTGGATCTTGAATCCCTGCCATACGGGATAGGTCTTGACCTGCAGATCCATATTGGCGTGGGTCAGATTGTGATAGCCGCGGAAGGCCAGAAGCGGGGCGGCCTCGAGCGTGCATTTCAGCGCCGGGGCGCTGCTGTCGGTTTTCTTCAGGCTGTAGCGGATGAGAACGGTGTGACTGTCCCTTACCAGCATGAGAGAGCGCGTGAGGCGGAACCCCGGGCCCTCGAAGACAAAAGTCGGGTACGGTGAAGCAGAGAAGGTTTTCAGACAGCCGGAGGGATCCGGATAGATGGCGTTGGGGTGTTTGCGGCTGGAGAGCGGAATCCTGCTGTTTTCCGTGACGAGCCAGTCTTCCAGGCCGGAAAGAAGGACGTGGCGGCCGATGTGGTCGAGATTTGCGACAAGGAGGCCGTGGTAGCGCCGGCTGTTGCAGCCGGTGATCGTGCCTGAAGCGTAGTCGCCTGTGCCGTTACATTCCAGCCATTCGGTGCGGAGGGAACGGTCTGAATTCTGAAGTTCTGGAGTCTGACAGCTGAACATGAGAAAAAACCTCCGGGCAATTCAGCACGCCGATCGGACAAAGGAGCGGATATCTTCGTGGGCGGATCCATATCCTGCCGTGCGTTTGTGGCAGGGCTGTGACGGAGCAAGGGAAAACGGGGGAAACCTGTACCCGTATGGAAATGCAGAACTCGGGCTTCTACGAAATAATTCTATGAATTCGGAGACTATAGTCAAGCAGTGGCGCAAAATTACATGGTTTTTTCGCAGAGTGAAACAAAGTTGTGCCGCAAATCTTTCCCTGTGGGGAAAAAAAAGAGGGAGCGCCGCAGCGCTCCCCCAGGCAGAGACTTTCTCTAAAAAGATAATTGTTTCGTTTTGCGTTTAGAAAACTATTCTTATCTTATTACTATCTTTTTATATCCATGCCACAACAGCAGGCTTGCGTTCCGGAATGCGGAGATACTTCACTGAGGGGTAACCCACCATGCAACCGGCGAAGATGTTGTGGCCCTCGGGGAGGCCGAGGTAGTCACGGATGGCCGGGGTCTTCTGCGCCGTTTCGACGACGTACCCGGCCCACGTGGTGCCGAGTCCCAGCGTATAGAGCATGAACTCGAGGTAGGTGAGAGCCACGGCGCAGTCGGAAAAGCACAGATTGTCTGTCCCGCACTTCGCGTGGGCAAAGATGACGCAGGGGGCGTGGCGCAGAATGACGTCCCGGCCCCTGTCAAAGGCCGCGCACTCGTTCTGGAAACCCTTCATGCCGCGCATGGCGTTGATGGTGACGGCAGCGAGCGCCTGGATCTTGGCGCGGTCATCGAGAACCACCCATTCCACTCCCTGGACGTTCTTGGCTGTGGGGGCATAGCGGGCTGTGTCCAGAGCCCTGCGGAGAAGATCCCTCGGCACGGGCCTGTCCTCGAAGAGGCGCGTTGAACGCCGGGACTTGGCCATTCCGGAAAAATCGTCGGCCGTGATGGTGTGCTCCGGCACCCGGGGAAGGACGCCGGCCTCCAGACCGTCCATGCTTACGGCGCCGGCCGGGCAGATGGCGGCGCAGTGCCCGCAGCGGATGCAGGCGCTGCCCGCGAGATCCCTGAAATAGGCGCGGCCGTCCTTCATCCGTATGCAGTGGCAGACGCAGTCCCGCACGCAGAGACCGTCTCCGAGACAGCGCGAAGCGTCAATATTAATAAATGACATGGTTACCTCTTTTACTGAGTCCCGGAAAAGACGGCTGGCGCACCCGGCGCACCCCGACGGGGGATGTGCCGGGCCTCTGCTGCGCGCTGGGCAGCCGGCCGGGACAGGAACAATGCGATGGACTGTCAGGATAATGCGGACAGGAAGCCCTTCTTCTGCTGACAGGAAAGGAGGAGGATATTCTTTTCGGGCGTCCCTGTCCGCGTTCTGGTGTGGAGGCTTCTTCCTCAGTTCCGGATCCTCAGGCTCTGTGCCTCTGCCCCGTTTCTCCGGAAGGCGGCGTTTCCCTGGCCCCGGCATCGGATGCGACGGGCGCATAAAGATCATAGAGGGCCTTCTTCAGATCCTCTTCCTTGATACCGAGCACTTCGGAAAGTTCGCCTGCCACAAGGCTCATGGCCTGTTCCTTCAGGCGGCGTTCGCCGAAGGACAGATCCTTCCTGCGTCCTATGACCAGAAGCTCGTGGAGGACACCGGCGACAACCTTCAGATCCGGACTCTTCATCTTGTCGATGTAGTCCCTGAACCGCCGGTTCCAGTTCTGGCCGACGAAGACCGGCTTGTCCGTGCCGTTCTTCAGAGCCTCGAGTATCCGTGATGCCTTGTCCTTACTGACGAGACGGCGCAGTCCGACATTCTGCGCGTTCTTTACAGGGACAATCAGCGTGATATTGCTGTTCTGAATGCAGACCCTGTAAAAGTCGCAGCTGGTTCCCGCCATGGACTTGCTGTCGATGCGGTTGATCTTGCCCACGCCCTGAGCGGGGTAAACCACCAGGTCGTTTACTCTGTACATTTCTATGCCCCTTCGCCTTATGGCGGCAGTAACACAATCCTCTGTTGATGGTTTCTGCTTGGGGAAAACACCGGATCGGATACGTGTGCGGGACAGCCCATCCCACGGACGTATGTCTGGCGTCCTCCGCAGCGGATACAGTTATCAGCCGTGCCAGAGGAGGCGTCTGCAGGGGCAGAACGGGCAGGAAATTGTTTTTCTTGAGAGGGGAGAAACCCGTTTACGCTGGAATCGTTATCACGGCGCGGACTGCCTGTCTGACAGTACTTAGACCTCTGACCTGATTAATAATAACTATCCTCCTGAAGGATGTCTATAGAAAATGCGGAAAAACACATGGCTGACGCATCAGGCTTAGCCGGAGCCGTACCCCGGAACAGGGAAAATGCCGTGAGCCCGGTGACGCTTTTCCCGGCATCCTTATCCCGTTTCCCGCGGATTCCGTTTTTTCCCGGCGTCTGCGAGGCTGTTATGGCTCCCGGACGGAGCTTCCCGGGCCCGGCGTCCTCTTTTCCGGACAGTGCCCGCATGCCGCCGGATTTTTTTGATGTGTCAGCCACGCAGAGGCTGCTTCCCTGCCCATAAACCAAGACCTCCGGACTTTACGCGAAAAGCGGGAGGCGGTAGCTCTCTGCAGAACTTTTTTCTGCCAGGGAGGACGGCAAATGGAACTTCTCATGCTCGGCACCGGCCACGCCATGGTGACCCGCTGCTACAATACGTGCTTTCTGCTCAGCGGGAACGGGGAGCGGCTGCTCGTGGACGCCGGAGGCGGCAATGGCATTCTCGTCCAGCTGGAAAGGGCGGGCGTTTCCGTGGATGAAATCCACACCATTTATGTAACGCACAAGCACGTCGATCACGTCATGGGCGTCATCTGGATGATCCGCACCATCTGTCAGAACATTAATAAAGGCACGTACAGGGGCACGCTTACGGTCTGCGCCCACCAGGAACTTCTTGATATCATCCGCTCCATCGTCATGATGCTGATACGTGAAAAGGAGACGCGGCACATAGGCTCCCGCGTGCTTTTTGTGCCCGTAGCTGACGGGGAGGAGCGGGAAATCCTCGGATATAAGACCGTTTTCTTCGACGTGCGTTCCATCAAGGCGAAGCAGTTCGGTTTTTCCATGTTCCTCCCCTGCGGGAAACTCACCTGCCTCGGCGACGAGCCCCTGAGTCCGTCCGGGGAACCGTACGCCAGGGGAAGCGCCTGGCTCATGCATGAGGCGTTCTGCCTCGAGTCCCAGAGCGCCGTCTTCACGCCGCACGAAAAGCTCCATTCCACAGTGAAGGAAGCCTGTGAGAACGCGGAGCGCATGGGCGTGAAAAATCTCATCCTCTACCACACTGAGGACCGGAACCTCCCGCGCCGCAGGGAACTCTACACTGAGGAAGGCCGTGCCTTTTTCGGCGGCAGGATATACGTTCCGGACGATCTCGACAGGATTACCATCTGCTGACAGCAGGAGCGTTTTATTCTTTTTATGCGGCGTTGCCAGAAGGGAAACTTGTGTTTATATACAGGGGCGAAAGGGATTTTTCTTCCCGAGGCCGCCTGCCCGGGAGCACGGGCGACCGCGTCCGCAGGCTGGCAGTTCCGCAACGGTTCACAACTTTCCCCAGGAGGCTTTACGTCATGGCTGTAAGAGTAGCTATCAATGGTTTCGGCCGCATCGGCCGTCTCGCTTTCCGTCAGATGTTTAAAGATCCCGAATATGAGATCGTGGCCATCAACGACCTGACCAGCCCGAAGATGCTTGCGTACCTTCTCAAGTACGACAGCACCCATGGCAAGTTCCCCGGCACCGTCGAAGCCACGGAAACGTCCATCAAAGTCGATGGCAAGGAAATTACCATCTACAAGGAAAAGGACGCCGCCAATCTCCCCTGGGCCGATCTTAAGGTCGACGTGGTGCTCGAGTGCACCGGCTTCTATACGTCGAAGGAAAAGTCCATGGCCCACATCAAGGCCGGCGCCCGCAAGGTCGTTATTTCCGCCCCTGCCGGCAAGGACCTCCCGACCATCGTCTTCAACGTCAACCACAAGATCCTGAAGCCCACCGACCAGATTATCTCCGCGGCCAGCTGCACCACCAACTGCCTCGCTCCCATGGCCAAGGCCCTCAATGACCTCTGCCCCATCGAATCCGGCTTCATGACCACCATTCACGCCTACACCGGCGACCAGATGATCCTCGACGGCCCGCAGCGCAAGGGCAACCTGCGCCGCTCCCGTGCCGGCGCGGTCAACATCACTCCCACCTCTTCCGGCGCTGCCAAGGCCATCGGCCTCGTCATCCCCGAGCTTGACGGCAAGCTGAACGGCGCCGCCCAGCGTGTCCCGGTTCCGACCGGCTCCACCACCATCCTCGACGCCGTCGTGCAGGGCAAGGTCACCGCTGACGAGGTCAATGCCCAGATGAAGAAGGAAGAGACTCCTTCCTTTGAATACAACACCGATGACATCGTTTCCCAGGATATCGTCAACAGCACCGCCGGCTCCATCTTCGACGCCACCCAGACCAAGGTTCTGCCCATGGGCGACAAGACCCTCGTGCAGGTCGTGTCCTGGTACGACAACGAAAACTCCTACACCAGCCAGATGGTGCGCACCATCAAGTACTTCTCCGAACTCAAGTAGTCCGGCTTTTATCTGAATCAGAAGCTCTCGGTCCTTCGGGATACGGGAGCTTTTTTTTTGTTTTCTGACGCCCTGCAAGGGTTCTTTCCGGCACATGTCTGTTGCCAAAAGATCAGCTGATTGTTATTTTTTTCCCAACTTGTAAGCAAAAGGCGTCTGAGCCTGCAGGATGCGGGCGGCGGAGGTACGCGGCCTCTTTTTAGTCCTGCCGGCGCAGCAAAACAGCTTCTTGGAGGTAGTATGGATCTTCTGACTTTTATCATGTGCTGGATCGTTTTCGCGGTCATCGCCGGATGGCGTTTCTACATCTGGAAAAATGAGAGCAAAGCCGGCATTACCCTGGAAGACAGGAACGACACCTTCGGCGCGAAATTTTTTGGCGTGAGGATGCGCACCATCGATTTCGTGCTTCTCAACTTCGTTACCGGCAACTTCCTCTTCGCCTACTTCTGCTATGACATGTCCAAGCGCCTCAAGAAGCGTTACCCCCAGGCCGGGATCATGGTTGTTCTCGTCATCATCGGTATCGCTCTCATGATGTGGAACGCCAACCTGCTTATGGCACAGTATGACCGCGTCTTCAGCAGCCTGAAGGAAACCGGCATAGCCCAGCTTCCCGTCACCCTTGGCTGGGCCGGCACCGTCTTCGCTGTCATCAGCCTGGTGGAGCTCGTCATCCTTATCGCACTTTCCCTCATGTCCAAGGGCTATATCGAGCGCTTCATGATGGAAGAGGGCGTCGGATGCAGCATGAGCTGGATTTTCTGCCTCATTATGCCCATCTTCTACCAGTACTACTGCATCAGGAACGCGGAAAAGCGCTGCGGCAAGGAAATCCCCAACGAACAGCAGCAGGAGAATCCGCTGGATTCCGCTTCCTCTTCTGACTCGGCTGAAACGAAGTAGCCAGATATCTTCTTTTCCCGAAAGGCCGGAGTGATTTCGCGGCCTTTTGAATGCGGCAGGCACGCATAATAAGACAGCGGGCCTGCCGCTTCCTTTTTTGTTCAGGCTGTCCTGGGAAAAGCCTCACATCACACAGGCCGGGCCTATCGGGTTTCCCGCGCGTCAGATGCAGCGCTCTGACTGATTATCATGCCGGCAGGATGCTGTGTCCGGATGAGTAAACTGTACCCATTACAGTGGACAGAAAGATTTGCACACACTCCAAAAATTGG
>URBN01000024.1 GCA_900546145.1 uncultured Desulfovibrio sp.
CAACGCTGTCCGTTGGCCAGCTCGCCGGACACTCACACAGCGTAGCCGTAGGAAACAGCCCGACGAGGTCAAATTATGTTACGGGCAATGGGTTCGGTAAGATAGATATGGGCCTAGGCTACTGGGATAATTTTGTCGGCTGGCGAGGCTCGAACGAGGCTCACGGCCACGGGTGCTGGAACACGGCCCATGGCCACAGCCTCTACATGGACGTCAGCCGGCTGGACGTCATCCTCTGCGAGAAGGTGTAGCGATGGTCAGAACTCTGGTGGACAACGCTGACCGGGTCACAGACCTCGTCGACAGCCTTCTCGCGCTCTCTCTTGAGAACAGGAAGTCCATCGTGGATGCGCGGATGACCTCGGAGTCAATCCTCGCGGGCGCGCAGTCTGAGCTTATGCCGGCCGTCAAGTCGGTCCAGGCTGATCTGGACAAGTACTTCTCTGCCGGCATCCAAATGCTCTTTCAGCAGTCAGCGGCCCCTCCCGGCTGGAGGAAGCTGACCAACTATAATGATTGTGCGCTCCGCCTGACGAGTGAAGGCACAGGAAGCCGTACTGACGGCATGGCCTTCTCAGCCTGCTTCGCTTCCGGCAGAGGACTGACCACGACTCAGATCTCCATGGGCGTGAATGCCTCGACTCTGTCCGTCGGTCAGCTCGCTTCACATAGCCATGATGTCAAGATTGGTTATCCCGATCGAGATTCAAGCAACACCAGCAATATCCTCTGCTCCGGGGCAGGCACAGACAACGCTATTGGCTGGCGAGGCTCGAACGAGGCTCACGGCCACGGGTGTTGGAATTCCGCTCATGGCCATAGTGTAGATTTTCACGTCAACTTTGTGGACGTCATCCTCTGCGAAAAGGTGTAGCGATGGTCAGAACTCTGGCAGACAACGCCGGAAAAATCACCCGGCTATTTGGCATCATCTACGACAAGGAAGAGCAGACGCAGAAAAGCCTTGCTGCTTTTTCCGCGGAGCTTGAGGCTGCGGCCACCACGCTGACAACAAGCGTCAAACCCGTAGTCGAACAGGTTCAGGCTGATCTCGAGAAGTATTTTCCTGCCGGCACGAAGATGCTCTTCCGCGGGACTTCACCCTCAGGTTGGAAGAAGCTCGCAGACCACACCGACTATGCCCTGCGCCTCACCTCTGGCGACACGGGGAGCTATGACGGCCGGGGCTTCGCGGGCCGGTTCGCTGCAGGGGGGTGGACGACAGATACTTCGATTTCCTGGGGCGTGAATGCGTCAACACTGAGTGTTGGTCAACTAGCCTCTCATAGCCACGGAGCATATCGGAATCGCACCTTCGATAATACATTGCAAAATTCCTGGCATCAGGATGGCAGCTGGTGGGGCAACAACACAGGCTGGACAGGTAGCAACTGGGGGCACGGGCACGGAACATGGAACACGGCCCACCGCCACAATATAGATATTAACGTCAACTACGTGGACGTCGTCCCGTGTGAGAGGACGTAAGGAGAAGATATGGCAGCAGGATGCCCCTTTAGGGGGTTCGATGAGTGCCCCGAGCACTCGAAGAAAGGCGGGTGCGCTCTCTGGATGAGCTACAGCGGTGGGAAGGACAGCATGCAGGCGAGCTTCGAGGGCTGCGCGCTGACGCTCACGCCGATGCTCCTTCTTGAGCAGGCCAATGTCACGGGGCTTTTGGCTGGCGAGATGTCAAAGGTCGGCGCTGAAGTCTCGGCCGCCCGCTGTGAGAACATCGCGGAAGGCAAGGCCCTTCGGCAGCAGTTCGTCTCTCTGGCCAACGGAGAGAGAACTCTCGTCGAAGCCGACCACTCGCATACGATGCAGGCGCCGAGGGCCCTGCAGGGAGATAAGTAATGGAAAAAGATGTGACCATCGTTCCAGTGGATAATGTCATTCTGGTAAATGGCATTCATCTCCAGTTAGATTTTAAGCCCATAGAAGGGCACGAGCAGGTGCACGCCATACAGTGGCACGACGGGAAAGGCGCCATCGAATTCAGCGACTACACGGGAAGAGACGCCGACTACGAGACAGACGTCGCTCCCTACGTGGCCCTCTGGGAAGCTGAGAAGGCCAGACTGGATGCAGAGGCTGCCGCGAAGAAAGCCGAGTACAATCGTCTCGAGAACGTGGTGGCCCGCAAGCTCGATGAGCTCAACGCGAAGCTTGAGGAGACCAAGACCTCCAGCGCAGCTCATATCACTTCTTCTACCGGGTACGTTGTCAACGCCAACACGACCGCGAAGCAGAACATCGACGGTTTGATCACGGCCATGACGGCGCAGAATCTGAGTACCGTCAACTTCATGACTTTCGACAACACGCTGGCCGAGCTCACGCTGGAACAGCTGAAGACTCTCCAACTTGAGTTGATCAGCTATGGAAATAATTTGTACGCCAAGAAGTGGAGCCTCAGGGCTCAAATCGAGGCTTGCACCACTAAAGAGGAGGTAGATGCCATTGTCATCGACTACTCTGATGTTACGGCATAATTGTCATCAGCTGGCTATCGCTATCGATCAACTCGGAAATGTGCTTGTCTCCTGCGCCTTCGGCGAGAAAGCTTGGGCGGACGAGACTCTGAGCGCCCATGCCTGGCGCTGGCACCTCAACGGAGTAAGAAACTGGCCGTACCGTCTTATCGACGCTCTGCTCTTCTGGCAGAAAAATCATTGCGAAGCCTCCTACCAGTCAGAGCTTGATCGTTTGCAGCTACCAGAACGGGAGAGACTTTGACAAGCGAATAGGGGAAAAGTTCGCATGGAACGCGCTGTTTCTGGGCGGAACGGCGGAGGTTCGGCTACTGTGGAGGGGCAGGTAGTGGCGGGGGCGCATGACGCCCCCACCGGCGCGGCGTACTACCGCCGCACCACGGCCCCACGGATGGATTACGGCCATCCGCAGAGAATCCGCCTGCTTTGTGTCTCATGGTGAGACCGACACAGGGTATGCGGAGAATCGCTGGGGCGCAACCCCTTTGCAGCACAATGAAGAAGGAAATTTTTGACAATGTGACTCTGTTCAACGGCGATTCCCTGACCATCCTTTCCGGAATGGCCGCCGGCAGCGTGGACGCCATCCTGACTGATCCTCCGTATTCCAGCGGCGGCATGAACATGTCAGCCCGGCAGGCCGATCCGGCAAGCAAATACCAGTCAAGCGGTTGCAAGAAGCACTACCCGCCCATGCTGGGCGATGCCAAGGATCAGCGCAGCTGGACCATGTGGTGTACGCTCTGGCTGGTGCAGTGCTGGCGCGTGGCGCGTACCGGAGCGCCCCTGATGGTGTTCACGGACTGGCGCCAGCTGCCCGCCCTGACAGACGCCGTGCAGGGCGCGGGCTGGAAATGGTTGGGCATCGTGCCTTGGGACAAGCGGAGCGCCCGACCGCAAATCGGCAAGTTCCGCCAGCAGTGCGAGTACGTCCTCTACGCCTGCAAGGGCAGCCTGACCCTCGCAACGCACTCCTGTCTGCCGGGCCTGTATTCCTACCCCGTCATCGCCAAGCAGAAGGTGCATCTGACAAGCAAGCCCGTTGCCCTAATCCATGACCTGCTGGCCATCACCGGCCCAGAAGGCGTTGTGCTTGATCCGTTCATGGGCGGCGGATCGGTGGGCGTGGCCTGCCGCGAATCTGGCAGGGGATATGTGGGCATAGAACTGTCCGAGGAATACTACACCATCAGCCGTGACCGCATCTTCCAGACCGAGAAAAAAGCATAGGTAAAAGTCGGGCGAGAAATGCCCATAAAGCAAGGAACGTGCCAAGTCCAGAAATTGACCTTGGCACGTTCTCAAGTAGCGTGATTAAAATTCTCAACTAACGCGACAGCTCACAACCAACAAGGCCGGCCAGAAGACGAGAGTGCCCGTGCACTGGTAATCCCGCCGGGAAGGGGTGACTTTTTTGTTTCTGGACTTATTCTGAAAGTTAGCGCATGCCTTCCCAGAACAATCCAACGTTCACCTTCGAGGTGCAGAATATGAAAAAACTGGCTGCTGCTTTTCTTCTTGGCTGCGGAATCCTCATGGCCGGCAGTGCCTCCGCAGAGGAAAGGGAATTCGGGCCCGACTTCGGCCGCTTCATTATCGACGTGCCGGACGGCTGGAACGCGCGCGTGATCGAAAACGGCGTGCAGGTCGTTTCAAAGGACAATCAGTCCAGCGTCATGGTAGCCATCTTCCGCGTGAAGATGCCTGCCGATCAGGTGGCCAGGGGCACGGCAAAGGCCATGGGCGATGCCGAGGTTCAGAGACAGGATGCCAATCATTATATCCTGAAAGCGAAAGACGGCGTGGAAACCCTCCTGTCTTTCAAGGGTGACAAATGCCACAGCGTGACCATCATCGGCGATGTGGAGAAGGTTACCTCCATCGTCAGAAGCCTCAGGGACAAGTAACCCCATCCGGGAATATCAAGGGACGGTACCATCTCTATGATTAAGCAGATACGGAGGGTGTCCATCATCGGCATGGGCGCCCTGGGCATCATGTACGGCTATTTCCTTTCCAAGTCGCTCAAGGACATCAAGCTGACCTTCGTAGCCGACAGGGAGCGTCAGAAGATCTATGAAAAGGAAGGCATCTTCTTCAATGACAAGCGCCAGGACTTTCATTTCATGGCGCCTGACGAAAAGCCCGAAGCTCCGGCTGAACTCTTTATTTTCGCCGTCAAGGGCACGGCCCTCGACAAAGCCATAGAGGACGCCAGAAATCAGATAGGCCCTGACACGGTCATCATTTCCGTGCTCAACGGCCTGACCAGTGAGGGGCTTATCTCGAAAGCCTTCGGTGGGAACAATGTCCTTTACTGTGAAGTAGAGGGAACGGACGCCACGCGCACGGGCCATAGCGTGAAGTGCAGCCACGGAGGCAAGATCGTGGTGGGCATTCCCGCAGACGAGTTCGAAAAGCGTCCCGTTCTCGAGCGTCTCATGCTTTTCTTCCAGGAAGCCAGCCTGGCCTATGTGCATGACACGGACATCCGCCACAGACTCTACAGCAAGTGGATGCTCAACGTGGGCGTGAACCAGACCGTCATGGTCTACGGGGGGACGTACGGGACGGTGCAGAAACCCGGCGAGGCCCGTGACACCATGATCGCTGCCATGCGCGAAGCCATGATGGTAGCCAGAAAAGAGAGAGTGCCTGTTTCCGACGATGACCTCAAGGGGTTCGTGCGCCTCATTGACGGGCTTGACCCCGAGGGTATGCCCTCCATGCGCCAGGACGGTCTCGCGCACAGGCGTTCAGAAGTGGCTCTTTTCGCCGGTACGGTGCTGGACAAGGCCGGAAAGCTCGGCCTGGACGTTCCCGTGAACAGGGAACTCTTCCGCCGCATCACGGAAATGGAAAAAGCTTATTAAAAAGCTTCTTTCTTCAGCAGAATACGGGAGACGGGCGTACGGAATCTTCCCCGCGCCCGTCTTTTTTGCGCCGCTGGCGGTTTATCCGGTCTTTTCCTTTGCTATTGGCCGCATTTGTTCTACATAATTAGGGAACGAATACCGTGGCAAAGCCCGCCCGGCGGCTCCCCCCGCCGCCCCGGAGGACGCCTCCCCTGCCCGGGGCCCGGGAGCATGTCCGCGGATGGAGATGAAGGAGAAGCGCATGGCAGTCCATGCCCCGACCAAACGTGTCACGGATATTCTGAATTTTCTGGCCAGGGAAGGACGGGCCTGCACGCTGAGCGAGATTTCGAGAGGCGTGAACTCCCCGGTAAGCACCTGCTCCGTCATCCTGCGTACGCTCGTGCAGGAGAATTTCCTGGAATGCAGCGAGCCGGCCCATCTCTATTCCTTAGGGTTTGGCGTCTACGCTCTCTCGTCGGCCTTCATGGCGCCCCGGACCGTGCTGCGCAGCGTTCTGAGCGAAATGCACAGGGTCGTGGACGCCTGCGGAGAGATCTGCGAGCTGGGCATTCTCGATGGACAGGATGTCTTTTACATCGCCAAGGTTGAGTCCCAGGATCCCATACGCATCGTCTCCCAGGTGGGCATGCGCCTGCCTGCCTGCTGCACGGCCACGGGTAAGGCCCTCCTGGCCGACTTTTCCGAAGAGGATCTGCACAGACTCTACGGGGATACCCTGCCGACTGTGACCGCGCACAGCCTTACGAGTTTTGCTGAGCTCGCCGCGCAGCTTCAGGCCATACGTGAGGGGCATCTTGCCAGAGGACTCAGGGAATCGTCCCGCGAGGCCACGTCCTACGCGCTCCCCCTGCGGTTTAAGGGCAGTGTTGTGGCTTCCATCAGCGTTTCCATCCCTCTTTTCCGCATCTCTGAGGAGAAGGAAGAGGTGGTGGGGCGGGAACTGCGCAAGGCCAAGTCCAAGATCGAGGCGCTCATGGGAAGCCGCGGCGAGTGCATTGTGCCCCTGAACCGGTCAGGAAAGAATATCACCGGTACCTACGCGCCGCGAAGCTGAAAAGGACGCTGCGCTCCGGAAAGGGCGGAAGCCGTCCGCTTCCAGTCAGGGGAAACGTCCCGCGCGGGACGCTGGCAATTTTTATGGCGGCGCGAAGCCGCGTTTACCGGAGGCTCCGGGAGGGTATCATGTCCGACAGAGAAGAACTGAACAGCAGGCTTGAGGCCTCTTTCGCAAGATGGATTGAGGGAACGCCTTTTTCCTCCCGTGGAATGGCTGTTCTCGGGATGCGCCCCGTGAACAGGGAAAAACTTTACAGGGTGTACGCGGAAGAACTCCTGCGCCTCAAAAACGGCAAATTCGCTTCCTTTGAGGATGTGTATGGCGAACTGATGAAGGAATGCGGAGTGGATCCCGCATGGGCCGCGAACATTTCCCCGGAGGCAGCGCGCTTTATGGAAGAGTGCGAAAAACGCTTCCTGGCTGCCAACTACCGCTATCTCGAACGCGGCGTCGAGCACGCCTGGAAGGAAATTCTTGAGGGGGATTATGACTGCGGCGTTCCGGAAATCCTGCGCGCCGCGCGCTCCGGGCACGGCCGTGCCCTTCTTTACGCTTCGCGCCTCTTCCGCAACGGGGTGGGAGTGGAAAAGGATCCCCAGAAGGCTATGGATGCGCTCGAGGCTGCCGCGGAGACGGACTGCGGTGCCGCCTGCGTGGAATACGGCATGGCTCTCGTGGACGGCCGCTACGGTGAAACAGACGATGTAACGGGAAAGAAGTTTCTCGAAAAGGCCGTGCGTCTGGCCGATCCGGATACCTATGCGGATCTGGGCCGCATCCTGACGGGCGGTGTGCTCGGAGAAGGGCGGCTTGAGGAAGGAGCTGATTTTCTGCGCCGCGGCGTGAGGAACGGGAGCGGGCAGGCTGCCTATGATCTCGGCCTGCTTCTCGCGGCCGGCAAAACGGATTCCAGGGCCATGACGCCGCTCGGCCTCCTGCAGCTGGCTGCCCGCCGCGGCTATGTGCCGGCCATGCACGACCTGGCCAAGCTTTTTCTGCGCGAGGCGAGAACCAGCGAGGAAGGCAATGATCTTTCTCCCCAGGAGTGTTTTTCCATAGGCGCCCACTGGCTTGCCCGTGCTGCCCGTCTTGGCGACGCAGAGGCGGACAAGCTCATGAAAGCCAATCTGACCATGACCCTCTCGGACGGCACAGTGGCCAGGGTCGGCGATTACGCCGGTTAGGGAGTTTCCCTTAGCCTGGGAACCTGACTTCCTGTATATACGTTTTTATTTTTGTCTTTT
The DNA here is from genome assembly GCA_900546145.1 of uncultured Desulfovibrio sp. GTDB lineage: Bacteria > Desulfobacterota > Desulfovibrionia > Desulfovibrionales > Desulfovibrionaceae > Desulfovibrio. Next base: position 7,676 of record URBN01000024.1, read on the forward strand.
CAGCCTGAAGGCTGTCCCATCGTCTATCTGTATTCAGGCGGACACGCAGAAACAGGCAGTCCAGAAGAACAGGATGAGGGGACGGACGGATTCCGGACGGAGGATTTCCATGTCTGACGAAACTGAAGAATACATTGATTCTGTCTCCATTCCCACGCTGGTCTGGATCGGTGAGTCCGGCTCCGGACGCAGGGAAATGATTTCAGCCTTCGTGAAGGCCCGCTTTTCCACGCTGTCCCCCGATGGCACTATTACGGAGAAACCGGAATGGAATACGGTCCTTCCGGATGAGGGCAGCTCCGAATCCCTGCAGAAGGGGCTCCGGAAGGAGCATTATGCGCACATCTGTCTCTTTGACGCGCCGGAAGGAGAGGAGGCGGACGCCCTGATGCGCGGCGCTTATGACAAATCCCTGTCCAAAGCTCTCAGGGGCGCCCATGTTCTTGTGTGGTTCGTGTCCTGTCCGCGTCTGCCTGATTCAGGCATGCTGGGCCTTCTGCGGACCATGAAGGCCCTCTGTTCTGATGTGCCTCTGCTGATCGCGGCCGGCGGGATCGAGAATGCGGGGGATGACTACAGGGCTGACGGCTTTGATATCGATGGCGGGCAGAGCCGCGCCGAGGTAACGGCCAGAAACTGGCTCGCCAGGCTCCGTGAGGAATTAGGGCCATACAGTCCCGGAGCGGTCATCCCCTGCGCCGCGCCCACAGACGATCAGGCCGCCTGGAATCTTGCCGCGCTCTCCGACGCCATTATGAACGCCCTGCCGCCCTCGGCCAGGCTTGAATGGCAGTTCTGCACTTCGGTGACGAAGGATCGCGGAAGCATGGCTGATAACTATATCCTCGGTGCTACGGCAGCAGCCGCGGGTATCGGCGTCGTGCCCCTGCCCGTGGCCGACATGCCGTTCATCATCGGAACCCAGGTGACACTGCTTATCGCCCTGTTCCGTCTGTACGGCCGTCAGCTCGACAGTTCAACGGCACGCTCCCTGGCTCTCGCCGCGGCTTCCGCCGTTGTCGGCCCTCTGGTCTTCAGTTCCCTGAGCAAACTTGTCCCCGGCCTCGGCTCCGTCATTGCGGGCAGTGTGGCCGCAGCCTGCACCTGGGCTGTCGGGCATGTGGCCAAGAACGTGCTTGAGCAGGGCGGCGAGTTCGACATCGATGATTTCAAGTCTTCAGTCAGGAGAATGTACACCCAGTACGTGAAGGACAGGAAAACGGAAACGCTCAGATAGTCTTTCCCTTCAGCTGACAGCCGTGGCGGCGGTATCCTTTGGAATACCGCCGCCACTTTTGTTTTGAGAGGGGGATATGCTGGTGAACAGAACAGACAGCCATGACAGCCGGGCATAAAAACCACGGATGCGGGCAGAGAGCCATTCCCAGATTCCGCCTGACGGGCAGAAATGCTGTCAGGCAGGCGGGATGCAGGAGTGGAAGCGCCCTTCCGGCCGGGAAAATCCGGATTGAGAGGGGGGAAGAGATATATTTTTAATGTTATCAAAAAAAATACATCTTTTTCCCCTCAGGGTATTGACTCTTTCGGCAAAGTGAATATTCTGTAGTTGTTGTTTTAAAGAGAACACCTCAACAAAAGCCGTTCCCGTTTTGAAGACAGCGGGGATATTTCCGATGGAGGCGGAAAAAGGCTTGCTTCCCGGCAGGACTGCCGGGATGAGCGCGCAGAGCGGTTCAGAGCTCGTAACGTCACGCAGGTAAGGCAGATTTTTCCGGAAACGGGATATGAAGCCTGTCTCAGGATGCCGGATACCGGGATCGCTTCCCCATTGCCAGAGCGGTCACGGGCGGGTGCCGGAGAAGCAAAGCGGACAGCAGCGCATGAATTTTACAGACAACCATAGTGCCCTACTCCTCAGAAGGTCTCCGCCCCCGGCTTTCCGGGATTATGCCGGGGAGCGGAACCTTCAGAAATTTCCCAGTCTGCCCGGGACGGGCAGCGATATTTCTCATGTGACTCCCTCCTATGTGCCTTCCTCCTTTCCCGGGAGGATCGCCGCGCCGCTTCAGAGCAATAGCCCTCTTTGGGGCGGCGCGGCGCGCCTGGCGGACCACGGCGCGCGCGGGAAGAAGCACGATTTTTTCAAAAATTAACGGTTACCCTCCTCTCCAGAGAAAGCCGCGCTGTTCACGGGGTCCAGGCATCCTCCGTAAATGGCGCGGCTTTCCGCGTTATTGTGCTCCGGAGCCGGGGATGCAGACTCCGGATTCCGGCTGTTGGGGACAATGAGAGGAGAGGCTGCGCTGATTTCTTTTTTCTGTTTGGTGCCTTGGTCCTCTCAGACGGATGCCCGCTGGCCCCTCACAATGATCGCTTCCTGCACTCCCTCACCAGCGCCGCTGCATTCCGGTCTTTTGCCGGATTCTTCCTCAAATCCCTCAGTACCGGGGAAACGTACGGACTGCCGTTCCTTTGCGGCAGGGGACTGCCGGTGTGGCAGGGATGAGCCAAGGAATCGGATATTTTTATCGTGACCGGCAGAAGGGGCTTTCTGCATGTCCGCAGTGTAGTGCCATTTGGGGCACGTCAGCATCTCCGCTCCGCACAGGGGCCACGATGTCTTTCTGGCCAGGCATAATCTGGAGAAGGCTCTGTTTCTTCCGCTTCTTCCGTTATTTCTCAGCCATCTCTCCGGGGCTGACTATGTTCCTGCCAGAATTTATCCCCGCCGCAGGGTGATGGCGGCAATCTCGGCCGGAACGCCGAGGCGCACGGGAAATCCGGACCAGAGTCCTGCACCGGGAGAGACGTAGAGCTTCATGTCTCCAACCGTATACCAGCCGCGTACAAAGCCTTTGTTCGCACGTGCCACGAAGGAGTCCATGCCGAAACACTGCCCTCCGTGGGTGTGGCCGGAGAGCTGCAGCGCCGCGCCGGCGGCAGCGTTTTCGCGGGCACGGCCGGGACGGTGGTCCATGACCAGCCTGAAAGCTTCATTCCCCTGATGAGCTGAAAGGACGCCGGAGAGGGAGGCTGCCTGTGTGCCGGCAAATCCCGCGCCCACGGGATCGTCAAGGCCGGCCAGGAGAAAGCCGGTGTTCTTATGGGTGAGCGTCACGGCCTCGTTATGCAGGAACCGGATGCCGAGGCTCCGGTATACGTTCATCCATCCGGAGTAGTCGCTGTAATACTCATGATTGCCCGTGCAGGCCCATACGCCGAGAGGGGCCCTGAGTGCGGCGAGCTCCCGGGAAGCCTCCAGCCGGGTGCCGCCGTTTTCGGCCTGGTAGCTTTCGAGACCGTCTGCGATATCGCCCGTGATGCAGATAAGGTCAGGCCTGACAGAGACGGCTTTCACAACCATGTCCCGGATCTTCTCCACAGACGTGAGCGGCCCGATATGAATGTCCGTAAGCTGGACGATTTTAAGTCCCTCTAGTCCGGAGGGCAGGGAGGGCAGACGCGCGTCAATGGCATGGATGCCGGGGTACGCCGTCCCCGCGGCGACACCAACAGATCCTCCTGCGAGACTTACGGCAGGAGCCCCCATCGAGAAGGCCGCGGCGAGCCCTCCTTTCAGGAACTGTCTCCTGGATGTGGATTCAGGAGAGCCGGCTGCTGTTTTTTTCCGGGAGAAGAAGGCGCGGCCAAGGAAGGCAGCAAGGCTCAGAGCATCGCGCGCGAGCAGAACAAGGAAAAGCATGATCAGGGCCGCAAAGAGGGCTGTCTGGGCCTTGAGGAGCCAGGCCGGCATATCCGGTCCGGAGAGATTTTTGAAGAGGGAGATATTGATGGGGTAGATCTGGGATATGGCGAGAAGCAGAAGGACGCCGGTCACGCGCAGGAAGAGGGGGACTTTTCTGGCGGCGAGGAGGTGGGCGCCTATATAGAGAGCGGGGATAAAGGGCCCGGCAAAAAAGAAGAACATGCTCGTCTCCTTGATAAAAAGAGGAAGCCTTCCCCTACAGGGCCGCAGCCTCGCTGTCAACGCAGTGATAAATGAGTCTGTTCAGAAAGTAATACAAATAAAAACATCTTTAAACATTTTTATTAAGATATGAGTGACATTTTTTTCCCAGAACAGGCAGGGGAGCGGGGGGGCGGCTCCTTTTGTCAGGCAGGGTGATCCTTGTCGATACCGAGTTTTCTGAGGCGCGCGAGGAGGGTCGTGGGCTTCATGTCGAGGAGTGCGGCCGCTCCGTTCTCACCGAATATCTTGCCGTTGCACTTGATCATGGCGCGGACGAAATTGCCGCGTATGTAATCCTTCATTTCCTCGGAGGTGAGGATGCGTTCCGTGTGCACGACGGACGAAGGAATGGGCAGTGTGTCGGCCGGCATGCGGGGCGCCGGAGCGGTGTCGGGAGCCGGTGCCGGTTTGTCTCCGGGCCGCGTTATCCTGAGGAAGTCCACGGAGACCGTGTTGCCGCGGGAGAGGATGACGGCTCTCTGAATGACGTTCTGGAGCTCTCGGATATTGCCGGGCCAGGAGTGGGCCATGAGTTTGTCCATCTGTCCGGCCTTCATTCTGAGGGGACCGCGGTTGAACATGGCCGCGTATTTCCTGAGGAAGTTCTCCACAAGGAGGGGGATGTCCTCGAGACGTTCCCTCAGCGGAGGAATACGGATGGGGAAGACGTTGAGGCGGTAGAAGAGGTCCTCTCTGAAGGTGCCGGCCGCGACCATGGCCCTGAGGTCCCGGTTCGTTGCTGCGACAATACGGGTGTGGAAGCTGCGGTTCTTTTCCTCGCCGACCCGGCGGTATTCTTTTTCCTGGAGGGCGCGCAGAAGCTTGCTCTGCTGGGTGATTTCGATTTCGCCTATTTCATCAAGGAAGAGGGTGCCGTTCTCTGCGGCCTCAAAGAAGCCGATGTGGTTGGAGTTTGCTCCGGTGAAGGAGCCCTTGACGTGTCCGAAAAATTCGCTCTCGAAGAGTTCGCGAGGGATGGTCGGACAGTTGACCTTGACGAGCGGGCCGTTCTTGTATCGGCTGTGTTTGTGAATCTCGCTGGCGACGAGTTCCTTGCCCGTGCCGGATTCGCCAACGATGAGAACAAGGGCGTCCGTTTCGGCCACGGTCAGGATCTGTTCCTTGATGCCCTGAATAGCCTTGCTTTCGCCGACGAATCCGTTGATGAAATTGGTGTGATCAACGGTGCGGTGCAGGTACTCGTTTTCAATTTCGAGCTGGCGTTTCAGGCGCATCAGTTCTTCGAAGGCACGGGAATGGGCTATCTTGATGGCCAGATGGTCCGCGATGATGCGCAGGCCATCCATAATATAATCTCCGTAGTTGCCGCGCGAGAAGAGCACGATGACGCCGATGACTTCCTTCATGTGGATAAGGGGCTGGCAGAGGAGGGTGTGGATGCCCTCTCTCGAGATCCAGGCAGGGCTTGCCACCCAGGGCATGTCTGGAGTCACGTTGGTGACGTGCAGAGGGGAGCCTGTGGCCGCGATGACGCCGACCTTGTGTACGCCGTAGGGCACGTGGGAAAAATCGCCGTCCGTGTTGTTCCAGACTTCTCCGGAGACAATGGAATGACCGCCCGAAGCCACGAGATGCAGACATTTGGCGTGGTTTGTGCAGAGTTCCCTGTTATGGCAGGTCGGGCAGGCGTTTCCTGGAACCTCAGAGAGCCAGATGCGCACGAGAGCCGTTTCGGGCATGACGCCGAAGGTTGTGGAGACGAGATCGAAGAGCTGCTCGAGATTTTCGCAGCGGCCCATGCGGAGGAGGAGGTCGTCCCGGCGGTCCATGCGGTTCAGGAGCTGCAGGCCCGTATCCGCGTCCTGATCGCAGGTGAAGAATTTCAGCCGGGTGATGAAGGCGTCTATGGTCTGGCAGACAGCGGTGAACATGGCTCCGCCGCCGCCGATATGGGCGCCGTAGTGCACCTTGGCGGCCAGGAAATCGACGATTTCGCCGGGCATCCAGCTCCGGTCGCCTTCGTCGACGGTGTAGGTGCCGTTTTCCTCGAGATAGTATGTCACTCTGGGAAGCTGGATGGCATCGGGATTGAAACGCGGCAGTCTGGTGGTGTCCCAGGCGTGGTGTGCCTCAGGCAGCATGCTCGTCTTGATGACAGCCTCGGGATCGGCGAGCTGGATGCGCTTTGTGTAGGCGAGGGCCTGCTCGGGATCGCAGAGCTCATCCTTTGAGGCGATGATGACGAGCATGGGTGTCCTGCCGGGGCAGGGGTGGCGCAGCTGGATGTAGCAGGTGGGGGAAAGGGCAACGATGAAGTCGAAGCGTCCCGTGAAATGGGGCACGCCGGGCACAGAGGACATGCCGAGGTGCATGGCGGCGAGGCCGCCGCGTCCGATGCCGACGATGCCAACGGCATTGATATTGCGGCGCACGATGAGCAGTGAGTAGGCCGCGCAGGTCTCGGCCATCATCTCCCTGAGGGAGAGGACGCGGGGGTTGTCCACGCACTGGTTGATGTCGAGGGGGGAGAAGGGATCAATAATGAGGCAGGTGAGTCCGCGGGAGGCGAAATACGCGGCGTAGGCGCGTTCGCGCGTATCGGAGATGCCGCTGTCGTCCGGAATGATCACAAGAGCCGGGGGATTCGGCCGGCCCAGAAGGCAGAACATGGGGGAATAGAGTTCTCCCGTGAGATCGGGCTGATGGATGACCGATTTTTTCCAGGGGTATGCATTCGATGTGGCTGATTCATTCATGTGCTACCGAACCATGAAAAAAAATTACAAAATTTTGTAGTTTTCTACGTGATTATATAGTGTTTTCATGGAATTTGTGAAGCCAAAATGTTTCAGAATGAAGATGAAAAATATTTTTTCTTTTGAATTCAAGAGGTTAATTTTCACAACGCGAATTGGCACGGTACGTGCTTTATTGAGAGTATTCCCCCAGTCTTTCAACCTTAATCAGTAGGAGTTGTCCTATGGCTTATATCGAAGCACCTGCAGTTCAGGAAGGCGACAGCGTTATCAACATGGACCCCAGCACCAAGCTGTGGCCTGATTATAAGGCTGAAGGCGATGAGTACGCTCTGATCACCATGCACACCATGCCCTTCGAAGGCTCCGTGGGCCTGATCAACCAGCTTACCGCCACCCGTCTGAACCGCAAAGGTTTCCACACGGCTATCCTTCTGTATGGTCCCGCTGTTCTGATGGCCTCCAACACCCGCGGTTTCCCGAATGTCGGCTCCGAGGGCTTCGCTGGCAACCTTCAGTACAACAAGCAGCTTAAGGTCCTCCTTAAGGAAGGCTGCAAAATTTACGCCTGCCGCTTCGCCATGGCCGCCCTGTACGGCATGCGCGAATCCGACCTTATCCCCGGCGTCCAGGCCATTCATCCTCTCGATGTCCTCGACATCCAGATTGAAGCCTTCCGCCGTCACGCCCTCATCATGTCCACCTGGACTGTGTAGTACTCGGACTGGGGTTTTGTTCCGTGTCCTTCCCCCTGAGGGAAGGCACGGATCCCTGAGAAGGATATTACCACAGTTTTTCTGAGAGGAGTTGAATATGGCCACTAACCTGGTTCGTTTCAAGAAGGGCCTCAAGGTCCAGCGCAAGGTTTTCGATATTCACACCCACATCGGCTGGATGGACGGATTCAAGTACTATGGTCTGCCTGAACCTGTGAATCCGACCATGTACACTGATAACGACCGCCAGTCCAAACTGGACATCATGGATGAGCTCGGTGTCGAGCGTTCCGTGGTTCTTTCCAACTACGGCATCCCGATTCCCAGCCAGCCGTTCACGCTGAACCCCGTTGTCCTCGACGCCGTTGTGGGCAAGAGCGACAAGCGCCTCATCGGCGGCATCTGGTTCTCCCCGATGCTCAAGATGAAGGAAGAAAACGAGAAGGCCATGGCTCTCGCCGGCGAGGACAACATCAAGATCCTCAAGGCCACCTGCCTGCTCGGCGGCTCCTGGGATCCGGCCCAGTGGGATGCTGAAACCGCTGCCATGTGGGAAAACATCATCGCCACCTGCGAGAAGTACGACCACGTCATGATGCTGCACACCAGCCCCGGCGGCGGCTCTGACGTCAGCAACGCCATCAAGTTCATCTACAAGTACGGCAAGCGCATCAAGATTCACGTCGCCCATGCCGGCGGCGGTGTTTCCGGCCACATCAAGTTCGTACCTGAATTCTTCAAGATGATTAAGGAAGGCTACAAGGTCTACACCGACACCTCCTGGTCCGTCGGCTTCGGCCCCCGCTACCTCTTTGATGAAATGCTGAAGCAGGGCATCGGCGAAGACCGCGTGCTCTTCGGCTCCGACGAACCCTGGAGCGACTTCTGGGGTGAGTATTACAAGATTGAAGGACTTGGTCTGCCTGAAGATCTCAAGAACAAGGTCTTCTGGGAGAATGCTGAAAAGCTCTACGGCGACTAGTTTTTAGCTCCCGTACCCGTGGGGGAGGGGGGACGCTTCCCCTCCCCTTGTTTTTTTCCCTTTTTTAGTGGTTCCCCCCGACGCTCTGCGTACAGATGAGCGTGTTTTTGCGGTGATTTTTATACGGCCCTTCCGGGCCTTGCGTTGAAGGAAGGAACGCTATGAGTCTGTCTCTTGAACAACTGGTGAATCTTCAGGTCCGCGGGGTAAGCGCTGATACCATTGAACCCGGACGCCGCGGCGGAGCCGGCCCCTCTGATTCCAGGGCCTTTCTTCTCGATGGACGCTGCGTTCTTCTTAATGTCGTCAACCGTCCCGACGCCTATGACGTGGAACACCTTGAAGACGGCTGTCTTCTTCACGGCCAGGACGGCGAATCCATTTCCTCGAACCTTGTCAGAAAGGCGAAATTTTACGATCTGAAGACGGCGGATGGCATTCCTTATAAGAAGATCGCTCTGCTGCACGGCAATAACTGCCTTGCCTCCACAGTCCTGCAGACCTGCCTGCGCTACGCCCGTCCCGAGACGCGCTGCCGTTTCTGCGCTCTCGGACGCAGCCTGAAGGCTGGCGCCACGATAGCGAAGAAAACGCCGGAGCAGCTCGCCGAAGTAGCCGAGGCCGCGAAGCGCCTTGACGGCGTCACGCATGTCACACTCACGAGCGGCACGGCCGTGAACCGCGATGAGGGCATCCTGTATCTCGGAAAGTGCGCCCAGGCCATCACGGAGCGCACGGGCCTTCCGGTTCAGCTCCAGTTCGAGCCGCCTGTCGACCTCGGTGTTTTTGAGAAGCTGAAGGAGCTCGGCGTGGCCAATGTCGCCATGCACGTGGAGAGCCTCGATGAGAGCGTCCGCCGCCGCATGACGCCCGGCAAGGCCGAGATTTCCCTGGTCCGTTATTTCGAAGCCTTTAAGAAGGCCGTTGAGGTTTTTGGCCGCAACCGCGTGGGCACCTACGTCATCCTCGGTCTCGGCGAGGACAGGGACATCACCAGGTGCCTCATCGACAGGCTCTGCGAAATCGGTGTCTACCCGAACCTCGTTCCCCTGCATCCTCTTGAGGGAACGACTTTCGAGGGTGCTGAAGAACTCGATCCTGCCTACCTCCTCGACATGTATACCTTCGCGGGCCGCTGCCTGAGAAGGACCGGCCTTTCGAGAGCCGGCAACGTGGCCGGGTGCGGCTGCTGCGGCGCCTGTTCGCTTCTGCAGTTCACTGAAAAGGAAGGCGTCGTCGCGCATATCGACCGCAGGAAGAAGCTTGCCGAACGTCTCAGCCGCGTCGATTCCTCAGAGTGCGATATTTCGCTCGGCATCGCGGAAACGCCGGAAGATCTGGCTGAGTGTCACGCCATACGCCGCGAAGTCTTCTGCCAGGAGCAGGGGCTCTTCAACGGCGTGGATGACACGGACAAGCGTGACCCGTACGCCGTGCACATCCTGGCCAGGGTTAACGGTGAGGCCGCCGGTGTCGTGCGCTGCTTCAGGCGGAGCGAAGGCGTCTGGGTGGGTGGCCGTCTGGCCGTGAGGAAAAAGTACCGCAGCCATCTCGGCGCGCTTCTCGTGCGCAGGGCTGTGAGCACCATGGAAGAGCGCGGCGATGTCAGGCGTTTTTTTGCCGTGGTGCAGATCCAGAACCTGCATTTCTTTGAATTTCTCCAGTGGAAGCCGCTCGGCATTCCTTTTCTCTGCCACGGCGTCCTGCATCAGGTCATGGAAAAGCCTCTCGGAACGGGAGAGTAATCATGAAAGTGAAGTTCTTCCATGACGGAAGTGGAAATTTTACGGGCGGTGTTACCGAAGGAATGGACGGAACCGACGAAAATCAGATCGCCGGAATGAAGCTCGTCCTCACTTCTGTAGCCCAGGGCTTCGGCCAGGCCTTTGTTTTCGCGGCCGGACGCCGGGGCATGCCCGTTGGCAAATGTGTGGTGACCGTGGAGGGGGAAGCCGACATGGACGCGTTTCACCGTGATGGGATCGATCTCACGGTGGAGGTCCAGGGCCCGCGGGACACGATGGAAAAATTGGTCTCAGAAGCTTTGTCGCATTGTTTTCCGGCGGGTACGCTCGTCTGTCCTCTGCGGCATACAGTCATTGAAATCCCAAGGAGTTAGCTGTGACTGGTATCAGTGAGCACATGGCCCTCGTCAATGTCGGCCTTGAGAAATTTTACAACGAACTGAAGAGTCAGAACGTCGAAGCCATCCAGGTTGACTGGCGTCCGCCGGCACTCGGCAAGAAGGAACTCATCAATGTCCTCTGCGCTCTGGCGACCCCTGAAGTCGACAAAGCCAATGAGGAAACCGTGCGCCGCATGAAGGCCAGCCGTCCGCTGTGGGTGGATGTGCAGCCCGCCATCAAGGTTATTCCCGGCATGCAGCCCAACCACATCCTGCATTCCGGACCGAAAATCGAATTCGAACGTATGTGCGATCCCCAGCAGCGTGCCGTGGAAGCCGCTGCCATCTTCGAGGGATGGTGCACCGACAAGGCCAGCCTGGAAGCCAAGCTCAAGAGCGGTGATATCCAGCTCGCCAACAACTACGCCTTCGGCGCCGCCGGCGCCATGTGCGGCGTGATCACGCCCTCCATGCCCGTCCTGGTTGTGGAAAACCGTGAGTTCGGCACCCGCAGCTGGACCACCTTCAACGAAGGCAAGGGCAACGTTATCTGGATGGGCACCTACGATCAGGGCACCATCGAGCGCCTGCGCTGGATGCGCGACGTGCTCGGCCCCGTTCTCGGCCGCGCCGTGCGTTCCAAGAAGGAAGGCATCGACATCTTCAAGATCATTTCCCAGGGCGTCCTTATGGGCGATGAAGTCCATGCCCGCAGCGCCGCCTGCACGCTCCTGCTCCTGCGCGAACTGCTCCCGCTCCTTCTGAACAGCAACGAGAGCAAGGAAACGATCAATGCCGTGACCCAGTTCATCGGCGGCAATAACCACTCCTTCCTGCCCCTCACCATCGCGGGCTGCAAGGCGTCCGCCGAGGCCGCTCACGGCGTGCCCCATTCCACCATCGTCACGGCCATGAGCCGCAACGGCGTTGATTTCGCCCTGCGTATCGGCGGCATGAACGAATGGTTCATCGCTCCGACCGCGCCCATGGACGAGGCCATTTACTACTCCGGCTACGGACCGGAAGACGCTGCCGGCGATATCGGCGACTCCGCCATTGTCGAGACCATGGGCCTCGGCGGCATGGTCATCGGCGGCGCTCCCTCCATCAGCTCCTTCGTGGGCGGCGGCATGGCCAACTCCCTGAAGTCCATGAAGATCATGCAGCGCATCTGCGCTTCCAACAACCCGAAGTTCGCTCCCGGCGCCGTGGACTTCACGCCCGCTCCGCTCGGCATCGACCTTCGCAAGGTCATGCGCCTCGGCATCACCCCCATCGTTGATACCGGCGTTCTGCACAAGGCTTCCGGCGTCGGCCAGATCGGCACCGGCATCGCCCGCGCCCCCATGGCCTGCTTCGAGCTCGCCCTGCGCGGCATCGGCAAGAAGCTGGGTCTCCTCTAGGAGTCGGACATGGAAAAACCCATCGCAGTTATCGCCTTTGGCGGCAACGCTATCCTTGACAAGGGTGACGACGGTTCCTTCGAGACGCAGCTTGAAAAGGCCAAGACGGCCTGCCGCGAGATGCTTTCCATCCTGCATAAGGGCTATGACATCTGCCTCGTTCACGGCAACGGCCCCCAGGTCGGCAACCTGCTCATTCAGTTCGAAAAGGCCAGGGACATCATCCCCGTTCCTCCGCTGGATGTGGCTGTCGCTTCCTCACAGGGCCTTCTCGGCCACATGCTGGAAGTGAGCATGCGTTCTGTTCTCGCCGAAGACAACATGGAAAAGGACGTGGCCTGCATTCTTACCCAGGTCGTCGTCGATTCCGAGGATCCCTCCTTCAAGAATCCCACCAAGCCCATCGGTCCCTTCTTCACCAAGAAGGACGCTGACTGCCTCATGGAAAAGCAGGGCTGGAAGATGATCGAGGATGCCGGCCGCGGCTGGCGCCGCGTGGTCTGCTCCCCGAAGCCCCGCAAGATTCTTGAGCTCAACTCCATCCGTTCGCTCCTGAACGCCCACAACGTGGTCATCGCCTGTGGCGGCGGCGGCATTCCGGTGAACTATACGACGAACTCCGTCATGGGCACCACCGGCGTTATCGACAAGGACAGGGCTTCCGCTCTCCTGGCCTATAACCTCGATGCCCAGCTCTACATGATCGTCACCGGCGTGGCCAAAGTCTGCATCAATTACGGCAAGCCCGATCAGCGCGAAATTGAGGTCATGACCGTTTCCGAGGCCAAGAAGTACCTCGCTGAGGGCCAGTTCCCGGCCGGCAGCATGGGTCCGAAGATCCAGAGCGCCATCGAATACGTCGAGAAGGGCGGCAAGGAAGCCATCATCACGAGCCAGGACAACATCACCAAATGCATGCTTCAGCCCGAATGCTGCACGAGAATCGTGCCTGATTAGGAGAGGATATAATGCTTTTCAAAGTTTTCGTTTATAAGAATCAGTACCAGGATTCCGTGCGCCTGATGAGTATTTCCCGCGAGGCCGCCAAACTCGACGGCGTCAGCAAGGTGCTCGCTCTTCTGGGAACAGTCAGCAACAAGGACGTCATCGCCCGCCTCGGTCTCAAGGACCCGGCTGTTGACGCTGCCACCGCCAGTGACCTCATGATCTGCATCGAAGCGAAGGACGACGCCGCCGTCAAGGCTGCCCTCGACAACGTGCAGGCTCACCTCAAGACCAAGGCCGGCGGTTCCAAGGCCGAGGAACTCAAGCCCGCCACCATCGAGGAGGCCGCTGACCGCCTCGAAGACGCCAACTTCTGCATGATTTCCCTGCCTGGCCCCATGGCCAAGCTGGATGTCCTGAGTGCCATCAACCGCGGCCTCAACGTCATGCTCTTCTCCGATAACATCACCATCGAGGATGAAATCGAACTGAAGAAGAAGGCTATCGAGAAAGGCCTGCTCATGATGGGCCCCGACTGCGGTACGGCCATTATCGCGGGTGTCCCGCTCGCCCTGGCCAACGTCGTGCGCCGCGGTGACATCGGCATCGTGGCCGCCTCCGGCACCGGCATTCAGGAAGTGACCTGCCTTATCGACCGCTTCGGCGGCGGCATCACCCACGCTCTCGGCTGCGGCGGCCGTGACCTGCGCAAGCAGGTCGGCGGTCTCGAAATGCGTTTCGGCATTAAGAAACTTGCCGCCACGCCTGGCAACAAGACTCTTCTCCTTCTCTCGAAGCCCGGCGACCCGGCTGTTCTTAATGCCGTCCTCGATGAAGCCCGCGCTACCGGTCTGCGTACGGTTACCTGCCTCATCGGCGGCAAGCCCGACGAACTGAACACGGAAGGCATCATCTTCACCCGTACGCTTGAGGAAGCCGCTTTCGCCGCCCTCGGCAAGCCCGTTCCGGAACTTGTGTTCCCGAAGGCTCTCGACGAGCGCATCGCGAAGCTCGACTCCCAGCGTAAGTACATGCGCGGCCTCTTCTCCGGCGGCACGCTCTGCTACGAAGCCCTGGTCATCCTCGATGACAAGTTTGACATCGAGTCCAATGTGCCCCTCAGGAAGGAACTCTTCCTTGAGGCTCCCACCAAGGGCAAGAAGCACTGCTGCGTCGACCTCGGCGAAGACGAGTTCACCCGCGGCATTCCGCATCCCATCATCGACACCGGCCTCCGCGGCCAGCGCCTTGAAGAGGATATGCGCGATCCCACCTGCCGCGTGATCATGATGGATATCGTGCTCGGCTACGGCGCCGACCCCGATCCGGCCTCCAAGTTTGCCGCCATCATCAACAGGGTGCGCAAGGAGCTGCCTGACGGCGGTCCCATCATCGTCTGCTCTGTGTGCGGCACGGACGCCGACCCCCAGTCCTGCGCCCAGCAGGAAAAGACCCTCGAGGATGCCGGCTGCTTCGTGTTCCCGACGAACGCCCAGGCCGCCAAGGCCGTTGCCAGGATAGTCCTCGGCAAGTAATTCCCGCATAAGATGCCGGCCGCGGCCTTATGAGCCACCGGACCGCGGCCGGCCGGAAATTTTGTTATCAGCGTGTTCAGGAGAGAGAGTAATGGAAGACTACTGCGTCGAACTTGCGGCGAAACTCGGTTCCTCGTTTACGCAGGATCCCCAGATCTGCCGCTCATACAACCATGATCTTGGCGAGATGCCGGCGGTGCTGCTGGGGCTTTTCAAAAGAACGCCCAGCGCAGTCGCTCTGCCGAGGACGGCGCAGCAGGTCAGTGACTGCCTGTCTGTAGCCCACAAGCACAGGGTTCCTGTCACTGTCCGCGCCCAGGCCTCTTCCGGCTACGGCGGCACCATGCCCACTGTGGGCGGCCTTCTTGTCGACGTGAGCCGCATGAACAAAGTGATCTCCGTTGACGAAGAGCATAAGACCTGTGATGTCGAGCCCGGCGTTGTGTGGAAGGATCTCAATGAAGAGCTTTCCCGTCACGGACTCGCCTCGCGCATCTGCCCCACGAGCGGTCCTTCCTCTACTGTGGGCGGCATGTTCGCCATGGGCGGCGTCGGTATCGGCAGCTACCGTTACGGCTCCATCCTGGACTGTGTCGAAGAAATCGACGTGGCTGATCCCGATGGCACCATGCGCACGGTGAGAGGACACGAGCTTTCCGTGTACGCCTTCTCCCAGGGCACGCTCGGCATCATCACCCGCCTGCGTCTCCTTCTGAGAAAGAATGTGGAGCTCTCGAAGCTCGCTTTTCAGCTTGCCTCTGCCGACCAGGTGGATCAGGTCATCCAGCTTCTTTCTCTCCTGCATCCCTATTCCATCAGCGTCCTGTCCGCCCCGTATCTCATCATGCAGGCGGAAAACGCCAAAAAGCCGGGCCAGCCCCCGATCACGAGCGGTTTCCTCATGCTCGCCGTGTTCGAAGAGAAGCCCGATGAGGCAGATGTTCAGAAAATCATCAGCGCCGCTCATATCAAGCTCCTTGATCAGGCTGTGGCCGATGAGGAATGGGATGAGCGTTTCTACCCCATGCGCCTGAAGCGCGGCGGCCCGTCCCTTCTCTGTGGCGAGTACGTCGTTCCCCGCAGCCTCTTCGGCCCCTGCTGGAAGAAGATCACCGAACGCATGCCGCGGGACACCGTGGGCCTCGAGGCCTTCGCGGACAACCAGAATCAGATGTCTACCCTGGTATATGTCCTCGATTCCTCGGAAGATTTCCTTTCCCTCTTCCGTATGGGCAAAGCCATGATCCCCCTGCATGTCGCCCGCCGCTTTGGCGGTTACGTTTACGCTTCGGGCCTCTGGTTCAACAGCCAGTCGCGTTCCATTCTCGGTTTGGGGCGCTGGCAGTATCTCAAGGAGCGCAAGAAGGCGCTCGACCCGCAGAATCTTCTCAATACCGGCAAATGCTGCGGCATAGGCCTGCGTCATCTGCCTTTCTCCCTTCTTTCCTGGGGTATCTGGCTGGGTACCGTGCTTATTGCCCCTGTGAGCGCGTTTCTTAAGGCACGTCCGCGCAAGCTTACCGGACACGAGGAGGACTAACCATGGCCCAGCTTGATGAACTTATGAATCTTCCCGATTTTACGGAGGATCTGAAAATCTGCGCCCGCTGCGGCTTCTGCAAGGACGTGTGCCCCACCTTCAAGTTCAGCGACGGCTTCGAGAGCTATTCTCCCCGCGGCCGTCTGTACTTTCTCCACGAATTTCTCGCTGGGCACGAGAAAATGACTCCCGAATGGGTCGACAGGCTTTACCGTTGTACTTCCTGTGAACGCTGCATGGAAGTCTGCCAGACGCAGATTCCTCTTGTACCTCTCTGGGAAGCTGCCCGCGCGCGTACCGTCGCCATGGGACTGGGCCCCATGCCCGCCCATGTGCGGCTGCGCAATGCTCTTGCCAAATACGCCAACCCCTACGGAGAGCCGCTTGAGAAACAGCGCGGATGGATGCTGCCCGGCATGAACCCCGCTGAAAAGGCAGATCTCCTGGTTTTCGGCGGCTGCACCGCCTCCTACCGCGTGCCCGCCATGCTGCGCACCGGCGTAACCATCCTGCAGAAGGCCGGCATTCCCTATATGTATATGGGAGGGAAGGAGCACTGCTGCGGCAGCCCCATTCTGAGGACAGGCCAGAAGGAAGCCGCCGAGAGCGTCATCCGTCACAACATCGAGCTCTTCAACGCTTCCGGAGCAAAGGAAGTCGTCACTCCCTGCGGCGGCTGCTCCAAGACGCTCAAGCATGACTACCCCATCTGGGCGAAGAAACTCGGTCTGCCTCTCAAGGTGAAATTCCTCCACTTCAGTGAAATTTACGCCCGCCTCATCAGGGAAGGCAAAATCAGTCTGTCAAAGCCCATTCATAAGGTCGTGACCTACCACGATCCCTGCCATGTGGGCAGGGCTCAGGGCCTCTTTGAAGAGCCGAGGACCATACTCAGGGCTATTCCCGGGCTTGAGTTCCGTGAAATGCCTCATCACGGCCCCGACTCCCGCTGCTGCGGCGCCGGCGGCGGCGTAAAGTCCAATTATCCCGAACTGGCGGATCAGATCTGCCAGGATCGCCTCCATGAAGCTATGGACACGGGTGCCGAAATGCTCGTAACCATGTGTCCGTTCTGTCAGGGCAGCTTTAACGGCAACGTCAAGAAGATGGGAAATCCCATCGAAATCGCCGGCGTCGACGCCCTGATGCTTGAAGCCATGGGAGGCGACGAAAATGGAACTACAGGAACTGGCAAATAGGCTCCGCCGCTCGGAAGTTTTCAGCGGCAAGCGCTCCATTGATTTTGTCCGCTCTGCCTTCGGGGATGCGTTTGCGTCCTCGGGCATTGCGAACGGAGATGACACGGCCGCCATACCGGACGGCAGCGGGGGATATCTCCTGCTCGCCGCAGAAGGAATACTTCCCGGTCTGTGCGCTGAAAATCCAGAGCTGGCAGGACGAAGCGCTGTCCTCGCCAACGTGAACGATGTCTACGCCATGGGCGGCAGGCCGCTCGCTATGGTTGATGTCATTGGTGCCCCTCAGGACGACATCCTGAAAAGAATGTGCCAGGGCATGCGTGACAACGCGAAGCGCTTCAATGTGCCTATTGTCGGCGGTCATGTGCAGGCGACTGCGGATGAGCCGTCCCTGGCCCTGGCCATCATGGGCCGCGCGAAGAAGCTCATCACAAGCTTTGACGCGAGGCCTGGCGATGCCCTGGTCCTCGTGACCAATATGGACGGCAGATGGCTTGAAAAATCCAATTACTGGAACTGCACGCTTCCCCGTCATGACGCGAATCTCGTCGGCAACCTGGAGCTTCTTCCTGAGGCTGCCGAGGCGGGGCTCACGTGCGCTGGCAAGGACGTGAGTATGGCCGGCATAGCCGGCACCCTCGTCATGCTTGCCGAGTGTTCCGGTGTGGGAGCCTACATTGATACCGACAGTGTTCCTGTTCCCGAAGGCTACGACCGCGAGGTGTGGCTGGAGCCCTTCCTCAGGGCATTCTTTTCCTACGGTTTCCTCCTCTCCGCAAGGGAGGAAAAACTGCCCGAGCTCGTCCGTCCCTTCCTTGCGCGTGGACTGTACGCTGCGCGTATTGGCGGATTCCGAGACGGCAGTCAGGTCATGCTGCAGCAGGGCGGGCGTTCCGCCCTGCTGCAAGACTGGGGGAAACAGCCGTTTATCGGCTTTGGGGAGCGCCGCTCATGAACGGCGCTCCTGACTGGGAGGGGGAGACCCGCTTTTATCTCCCCAATGAAGACGCTGAGGTCGCAAGAGACGTCCTTTCCCTTCTTCCCGTTCCCCCGCACAGACCTCTTTTTGTCACGGGCTCGGGGATGCTCGCTCTCGATATGCTCCCGTCCCTTCCCGGGGACGCGCGGATTGAATGCGTTGATCTTTCGCCTTTCCAGAAGACCTACCTGGAAAAGCTCTGTGAGGCCGTGCGGGGCGCGAAGACGTCCCAGGAACTCCGGGATTGGCTGAAGTCCGACATTCTTCCCGGGCTTAATGCGTTTTATGCGAGGCGCGGCAGCCATTACAGCTTTGAAAATGTCATCTCCGCGATGCGCCGTTTCTTCCGCGTCCGCTTCTTTTTTGATGATGAACACCTTGCCCGCGTGCGTGAGGGCCTCGGCCGCGTCCATGGCGTGACCGGCGACATGGTAACCCGAGTGGGGCAGGGCGGTTACGATTTTGTCCATCTGAGTAATATTGTCGATTACCTTACTCCCGTCAGCCTTGGAGAACTTTTCTCCGGTGCTGCCCGGTACGGCGCTCCCCTCTTTTTCATCCAGACCACGGCCTGTCCTTCTGCTGACGCCCTGGAACATGCGTGGAAAAGCGCCGGTTATGAACCGTGCCCCGAAAACCGTGCCCTCTGCGAAAAAAACTGCGCTCTGGGTACATTACATTCGATGAAGCCCTGGATGCGCAGCGGACGGGTCTGCCTGCTCTTTCCACGCGGCGTTCAGTCCTAGGAGTATGTATGAAAAAAATTCTTGGTGCCGTTCTCTTTTTCTGCGCGGCCTTTGCGCTGACCCAGTTCACGGCCGTGACGGAAAGCCAGGCGGCCGTGCGCATGGCCTATCTTCAGAACGACCTGCATCATCTTCCTCTCTGGGTCGCCCTTGATAAAGGGTTCTTTGGAAAGGAAGGCGTGGATGTGAAGGTCGCCGGTGCCTTTCATGCCGGTCCCGAACTCATGACAGCCTTCAAGTCCGACTCCATTGATATGGGATATGTCGGAGAGGCTCCGTCCACCATTGCCTTTGCTCGGGGCATGAAAAACATCCATCTCGTGGCTCAGGTCAACACCGGCGGTTCTGCCGTGGTCGTGGCTCCCAATTCCCCGCTGAAGAGCCTTGCCGAAATGAAGGGCAAGCGCATCGCCGTTCCTGGTAACGGCACTGTGCAGGATTTCCTCGTGCGCCGCAGCTTCAAGAAAGCCGGACTCGCCCCCACGGACGTCACCTTCATCACCATTTCTCCTTCCGAAATGGCCACTGCCCTGAGCCGCGGTCAGATTGACGCGTTCATCGCCTGGCAGCCTTTCCCGGCCAGAGCTGTTGTGAGCGGTCAGGGCCGTATTCTCGCTGATTCCTCCGATATGTGGCCAGGCCATCCCTGCTGCGGCCTGGTGGCTTCTGACAAAGCCATCGCGAGCGGCGAGGCAGCCAAGGTCGTGAAGGCCCATGAGGCTGCCATGAAGTTCATTTCCGAGCATCCTGACGAAGCCATCGCCATCGCCGTGAAGCATACCGGCATGGATGAGAAGACCGTGCGCGAAGCTTTTTCGCACGTGGCCTACACGGCTGTTCCGGCCGTTGAGCAGGAAAAGGAATACGTGAACTTCCTTAACGCTTTCAAGCTTATCAACGTTCCGGATGAAACCGCCTTCACCGGGCAGTTCATCAAGTCTCTGGTAAAGTAATGGCAAAGAAGAAATCCGGTAAGCCTTTCCACTGGATATGCCCCGCCTGTCTGATTCTCCTCTGGCAGGCCTTCTGCTCCTGGGGGCTCATTCCTGCCGACAGGCTTGTGTCTCCGCTTGATGTTATCCGGGGCCTTTATGAGCTCGAGTCTGAAGGGCTTCCTCCGGGGTATGTGCTGCATCTGCACATTTTCTACAGCCTCAAGCTGGTGGCTGCCGGATTTCTTTCCGCCCTTGTGCTGGCGCTGCCGCTTGGCGTCCTCATTGGAGGAAGTCACGCGGCACGCGCTGTTCTCGGTCCTTTCTTTGAATTCCTGCGGCCGGTGCCGCCCCTCGCGTGGATACCTCTTTCCATGCTCTGGTTCGGCATTGGCTTTCCTTCTGCCTGTTTCATCATTTTTCTTGGCTCGTTCTTCCCCATCCTCGTCAACACCATATCCGGCGTCATGAATGCGCCTGCCGGGCTCGTTGGCGCAGCCGAGGTGCTCGGGGCGAACAAACGACAGATCTGGTTCAAGGTGTTGCTTCCCGCGGCTCTCCCGAGCGCCCTCACAGGCGTGCGCCTTGGCATGAGCGTGGCCTGGATG
The DNA here is from genome assembly GCA_900546145.1 of uncultured Desulfovibrio sp. Taxonomy (GTDB): domain Bacteria; phylum Desulfobacterota; class Desulfovibrionia; order Desulfovibrionales; family Desulfovibrionaceae; genus Desulfovibrio. The sequence continues at coordinate 28,034 of URBN01000024.1, forward strand.
ACCCTGGTTGCCGCCGAATTTACCGGTACCCAGGACGGCTACGGCCTCGGGTATATGATCATGACGGCCCGTGACCTGCAGCGTCTTGATCTCATCATCGCCGGCATGGTTGTCATCGGCATCATCGGCATTTTCCTGGAGAGGCTGCTCTGCTACACCTCCAGGCGTCTCCTCCACAGGGTATAAGTCATGGCATCTGATCTGACGCTGAATCACGTTTCCAAAAGCTATCCGACGTCTGACGGAAAAGGCCGCAAGACCATCATCGAAGATATCACCCTGCATGTCCCGAAGGGGAGCTTTGTCACTCTGCTTGGTGGCAACGGCTGTGGCAAGAGCACGCTTCTGCGCAGCATTTCCGGCATGGAGGAGCCCGATTCCGGCGAGATTCTCATCGATGGCAAAAAGATTCCGCGTCTCGGCCGTGTGGGGCTGGTGAGCCAGGAAATCAATCTTTTTCCCTGGCTGACAGCGTTGCAGAACACCGCTTTTGGTCTCGAAATACAGGGCATGCCTGCCCCTGAACGGAAAGAACTCGCTACCGCGTACCTCAGGGCATTCGGCCTCGGCAATTACCTCAATCATTATCCGCGCGAGCTCTCGGGCGGCATGCGTCAGAAAGTAGCCATCGCGCGCACGCTCGTGACGGCGCCTGACATCATTCTCATGGACGAGCCCTTCAGCGCTCTCGACTATCAGACGAGGACCGGCCTGCAGTGCTTCTTCCTGCAGCTGTGGGCCAAACTGCGCGAAACCATCCTCTTCGTGACGCATGAAGTGGAGGAAGCCGTCTTCCTGAGCGACTACATCGTGGTCATCAATCCGGTTCCCTCGAGCATAAAGAAGATCATTCATGTGGAACTGCCCCGTCCGCGGCGCAGGGACGATCCCGACGTCCTGAGCCTTTCGGCCGAGGTGCTGCACTATTACGGTGCCGGAACCTGCATGGCCGATCAGGAACTGAAGAAAGCCCTGGACATTCTCGCCGCCAACAAGGCGAAGCGTGAAGCTATGAGAGGGTAGTGCTGTGTCTGTCCCAACCGGTCCGGTCGTCCTCCAGGCGGAGTCGAAAGGCACGAGCCTCCCGCCCATTGGATCCCGCGGCGTTGTGCAGTCTGTCTTCCGCCGCGCGCTCAATCTGGAATTTTCTCCGGAAAACGGGGACACCACTCTTGTAGTCGTGCTCGCTCCCGGGCTTCCCATGGCGTCATGGGGCTGCCGCGTCCAGGAACTTCCCGCGCCTTTTGAGAAATTTATCAGCGTCGGTGCCCCGTGCTTTTTTGACGGACAGACTCTCACCGTGGAAGGATGTCTGCGTGTGGATTTTTCCAGTGCCCGGGTCTGGAATGGAGGTAGTCTGCCTCCTGGCGGGCCGGTCCGCGAAGACGTCCGGCTCGGGCTCTGGAGATTCGTGCGCAGAAAGAAGCTCCCGGGGTTCCTGCGTCTCTTCGCCCCCTATCATTCTTCAGTCCGCAACGATGTCATCCTGGGCTGCGCCGGAGAGGCCGCAGCTGCCATGGTGCGCGCCCGGTGTGCCCGCGATACAGCCGGAGAGGCTGAGGCCGCGCGCCATCTCATAGGTCTCGGCCCCGGGCTCACGCCAGCAGGAGATGATTTCCTCGGAGGCTACCTGGCCGGCCGTTTCGCTCAGTCACCTGGCGGAAGCCGTGATTCCGGCGTCCTTTCTTTTGCCTCTCTCCTTCTTCCCTACGCCGGGGAGACCGGCATCGTGGCGCAGGCCTTTCTTCGGAAGGCGCTTGCCGGGAATTTTTCGGAATACATCGCCGACCTGGCGAGAGCTGCTGTCGTCGGGGGGATCTCAGATGAGGAGCTTCAGGAACTCGCGGAAAAGGTCATCGGATTCGGGGCCACTTCGGGCGCCGACGCCCTGGCTGGTTTTCTGACTTCCTGTTTCTCCACTGTTGACTTTCCTTTTGAATAGCCTGTTTGCCCTGAACAAAGTTTTCAGGCCGGCCGGGCATGAGATCCGGCGGGGAGATGGCAATGATACGTTCGTTTGTTTACGGCGTTTTAAATACCAACGCCTACCTCGTGTGGCAGGATGCGGACGCCGTTCTCGTGGATCCGCCTGACGATACGGCAGAAGTGGAAAAGGTCATGACGGAAAATGGTCTGACCCTGAAAGCGCTCCTCTGCACGCACCTTCATTTTGATCATGTGACCGGATGCGCGGCCTGGCAGAAAAAGACAGGCCTTCCTGTGCTCGCGGGACAGCAGGATATTGACAATAGGGAAGTCCTCTGTGACGGCGCGAAAAATTTCAATCTGACCATCAGTGATTTCAAGGTTCAGCCCCTGCAGTCCGGGATGGTCAGTTTCGGCTCTCTGAACGTAACAGTCATCTCCGTTCCGGGCCACAGTCCGGGATCGCTCTGCTATTATTTCCCGTCCCAGAAAATTCTTCTTTCCGGAGACACGCTCTTCCACCATCAGATCGGCTTCACTGATATCATGCCCCTGCAGTCCGATGAAGCCCTGCGCGCTGCCATAGCTGACAGGCTCCTCACGTTGCCGGATGACACGAAGGTGTACCCCGGGCACAGGGAATCTACTACCATAGGCGAGGAAAACGCCTGGGGGACGCTGTACAGGTCCTCGAACTAGCTCGGGGAACAGGGCAGCTTCTTGCTTAAGGAAAGTCTCTTTATCTGATCCGGCCCCTGTCTTTTCCAACGGTTCTGACAGCAGAAAGAAAAACGCCGCAGCGCATTGTTTTTTGCGCCGCGGCGTTTCTTGTCTGATTAAATGGGAGAAGTGCCGGTTCAGTTAGAACTCGAAACGGAAACCGCCCTGGATGCGGTACTGGACTTTGATGTCCGTTCCGAAGTCCCTTTCCGCGTCAACGTAGAAAGAACAGTTCTCCGAGAGGCCGACATTGGCGCCGATGCCCGCGCTGTACCACGTGCCCGCGAGGTCAGTGCTGTCATGCATCGCGACATCCTGGTAGAGCGTTTCGTTTCTGTCACCCAGGAATTCATGCAGGACGGAACCCTTGGCGTAAATCCGGACCGGGTTTTCCG